>NZ_FNZO01000006.1:0-336011 GCF_900109305.1 Paenibacillus sp. cl141a | reverse complement strand
ATGAAGCCGTATCAGCATGCGCTTAAGTCGAGAGGCATTCTCCAAAGCATGTCACGAAAAGGGAATTGTTACGACAATGCCGTCATAGAGAATTTCTTCGGTATCCTCAAGACGGAGTTTCTGTACTACAAAGAGTTTGAAAGTGTGGAGCATTTTAAGAAAGAACTGAAAAAATACATTGAATACTATAATACCAAACGGTTAAAGGCAAAATTAAAAATGAGTCCGGTACAGTACCGAACTCATTTTGAGAAAGCTGCCTAATGAAATAACCGTGTCTAACTTTTGGGGGTCTCTTCACTACCGGATCGGCTTGTTTGTTATGCAACTATTCAATATACAGCTAACATGTTCAGGCTGATCAAGTTTCAAGGGGGTTTATGATTTCATGAGATAGAACTCCTTCATCAAACGGTTTGCTATAATGATGTGAGTAAACGGCTTAAGTAAGGGAAAAGGGTGAAGAAGATGAATGAAACGGAAGCGGAATACATAAGGGATACACCCGCGAAGATCGAGAAAGGACAAGGAGCGGTGCTCATGCTGCAGGGCACGGCTTCGGATGTAGGCAAGAGCATCGTAACGACCGCGCTGTGCCGTATTTTTCTGCAGGATGGCTATCGCACGGCTCCATACAAATCGCAAAATATGGCGCTTAACTCCTTCGTGACGCTCGATGGCAAGGAGATCGGCAGAGCGCAGGGCGTGCAGGCCGAAGCCTGCGGCATAGTCGCAACAACGGACATGAATCCGATCCTGATCAAGCCGATTCAAGATATGCATTCCCAAATCGTGATCCACGGCGTGCCCGAAATGCAGATGAGCGCGATGGATTACCGGACGCAGTTTCTGCCGAAGGCCAAGGGGATCGTCTTGGATGCGCTGGACCGGCTCCGGGAGAAGTACGATATCGTGGTCATGGAAGGCGCGGGAAGCCCGGCAGAGATCAATCTCAAGGATCGGGATATCGTGAACATGAATTTGGCAGGATGGGCGGATTCTCCGGTCATTCTGGTTGCGGATATCGACCGCGGTGGCGTGTTCGCCTCGATTGTAGGAACGCTCGAACTCCTGGAGCCCCATGAGGCGGCCAGGGTCAGAGGGTTTATCATCAACAAATTCCGCGGGGATTTGGCGCTGTTGAAGCCGGGACTGGACTGGCTTGAAGAACGGACAGGCATACCGGTGCTTGGCGTCCTTCCTTACATTCAGGACATGCGAATCGAGGCCGAGGATTCCGTAGTTCTGGATGAGCTTCAATATCAAAGACAGGAAAAACGCGACCTTGATATTGTTGTTATCCGGTATCCGCGCATTTCGAATTTTACGGATTTTGATGCGCTTCGCTGGGAGCGGGATGTCGTCGTTCGCTTCGTCCAATCGGTGGATGAGCTCGGCACGCCGGACGTCATCTTTTTGCCCGGAACGAAGGATACGATCAGCGATTTGGGGTTCATCCGGGATCGGGGCCTGGCGGAGGCGATTTTAAGGTTGACGCAGACGCATGATGTGCAGCTGGTTGGCATCTGCGGAGGATATCAAATGCTGGGCGAGCGGTTATCGGATCCGCATGCGGTGGAAGGCAGCGCCCGGGAAGCGGCGGGACTTGGACTGCTGCCGATGCGGACGGTTTTTTCAAAACAAAAAAAGACCGTTCGCGTAAGAGGGGAATTGTCACAGGAACATCCTCTGCAGCTCGTTTTATCGCATACGAAGGCTATTTCGGCAATAGGGGCCTACGAAATCCATATGGGCGTCACCGAAAGGAGCACGGAGCCTGGCGGATCAGAACACCGAACGCTGTTTTCGATTGAAGCAGATTCGGCGGATTCTTTGGAAGCCGGAGAAAATATTCAAGCATATCCTGAAGGTTTAGCCACCGCCGATGGACGCATCTGGGGTTGTTATCTGCACGGCTTGTTTGACAACGATGCCTTTCGCAGGTCCTGGCTGAACGGCATTCGGATGAATAAGGGGCTGGATGCCATGTGGGAAACGTTCCAAGCGGAAGAACGCAAACTCGCGGAATACGACCGCGTGGCGGACATCGTGCGGAATCATGTGGATATGGAGAAGATTTATGAAATCATCGGCAGTACACACCGAAAGCCATAAGGAATAGATCCTTTAGTTTGGGCGATAGTGAAGAATAGGAGGATAACACCATGCGGGCGGCATGGTGTTGTTTGCGTGGAGAGCGGGAATGGATCAGGTGCTATAATAGAAAAAGTTGATTAATTATAGGATAGGGGGGTATACTAATTACAGAAGCGGATGATAAGTCATCTTACAGCATATCCAATGAATGGAGTGATAGCGCATGTTGAAAAAGAAGGGTGCTGTGCTAACCTTAACGAGCATACTTGCAATTGGATTAATGACATCATGCGATAATGCGAAGCAGGCCACGGATACAGGCGGCCACGGCGGGAACCATAATCAGGAAGCCGTAAATCCGGAAGAGAACGGGCACAGTGGGCACGGAGGCGGGCATGAGACGGCCTCGAACAACTACCAGGCTGAATTTACATGGAATGAACCGGCAAGCGCAGGCACCCAATCAGAGTTAACGATTCAGATCATGGACAATAACGGTGGACCCGTCCAGGAATTTAATGTCAATCATGAGAAGCTGCTCCATCTGATCATCGTGAATCGCGATTTGTCATTTTTCAACCATATCCATCCCGATTACAAGGAGAACGGCGAGTTTACCGTGAACACCACGTTTCCCGCCGGCGGCGAATATAAATTGATTGCGGATTTCGTGCCGAAGGGCGCTGCAGGGAGCACGCTCAGCGAATGGGTTCGGGTGGAGGGAGAAGAAGGAGAGCCTTCGGCCATTGAGCCTGACTCAAGCCTGATCAAACAAGTCAGCGGCAAGGAAATCGAACTGAGCCTGAGCAATGCCTTATCGAATGAAGAGGCCGTGCTCACCTATCATATTCAGGATGCGCAGACGAAGCAGGGAATCAGCAATCTGGAGCCTTACCTAGGCGCGGTCGGTCATGTTGTCATTCTGTCCGCAGACGCCGAGAAGTACATCCATGTGCATCCTCTTGACGAATCGAGCACCGGTCCCAAAGCGGAGTTTGCGACTACCTTTCCGCATAGCGGCATCTACAAAATCTGGGGACAATTTCAGCATCAAGGTGAAGTGATGACCGTGCCTTTTGTTGTTGAAGTCAAATAATTTTCGTTTAAGGAGTGATCGACATGACAGAGCCATTGAAAATTTACACCATACCCACTTGCAGCGATTGCCATCATGCCAAGCGTTACTTCAAGGAGCAGCAGGTTCCATACACGGAATATGATTGCACGCAGAATCCGGAATATCCGGAAGAAGTGAGACGTCTGACGGGAAAACAGATCGTGCCTACGATCGTTATCGGCGACAACGTATTTATCGGATTTGCCGATAACTTTCAGGAAATCAGGGAATTGATTAAATAAGCAAGGTTCATGGATATAAAAAAATGAAGCATGGATCGGTCCTCGCCGGATGATCCATGCTTCTTTTGTATGGAGGATCAAGAATCGCTTCGCATGAGTTTCTTAAAGTTCGACGCAGGTCGTATGTCGCCGTCAGTCCCCGCCGATAATAGCATTCTTCTTCCTGTTAAGACGATGGACGCTTACGAATCAGCTCAATCACGCTGGCGAAGTCGTCCCCGCCATAACCTTCCTCTACCCGTCGTTTCATCAGTTCGAAGATCGGCGCGAATGTTTCAGCGCTAACGCCTTGTACTCTGCTGACCTCCCCGATGGTGTCATGAGCGGCTTGCATCGCCAGACTCGCATCCTTGGCGGAATAATCTCCGGTATCGATCTGCTTCGCCATTTCCGGCATGGTGGAGATCATGGCTTGCAGAAATGGAATCAGCAGCGTTGTCGTGAAATCCGCTGCCTTCGTGCCTTCGGAACCCGCAAGGGCCACGGCATGGATGAAGCCGCCAAACATGCCATACATGCCGCTTAGCAGTGCCAGGTCATTCAGCGGAGCGAGAGCAGGATCGGTCCCTAAATAGTGACTAGTACCTAAGCCTTCCAAGGCTTGTTCATATGTTTCGTAAGCTGTTTGTGAACCGCTGTAGAGTATGACGGCATGAGGCGTGGCGATCAGGGATGGCACGGCCATGATGCCGCCATCCAGATATTCGGCGCCATGGGTTCTCATCCAGGTCCCCATCGTGCGGGCCTCTTCGGGAGTGCCGGTTGTCAGATTTACGACAACCTTGCCGGAAAGCTTCTCCCTCATGGGTTCAAGAATATGGCGGGCGGCATCATAATCAAGTACGCATACAATCAAGAGGGGGCTGGCGGCTATCGCATCCGCGATGTCCGTAGTGCCAGAGGCACCCAAGCCTACAAGTTCAGCGGCTTTTTCAGGCGTGCGGTTCCAGACGGTGGTGACATATCCGTTGTTCACGAAGGTGCGGGCCAGTTTGGAGCCCATGGCGCCTAATCCGATCACGGTTACCGGACCAAGGATAGAGCCGTCCGCCTGCGCATCGTAAGGATGATTACCATTAGAAAATCTCTTTGGATTTGTATTCATCGATATAACCCCTTTCTGGGTTTGGGATGATACCCATCCTAAAGTATGACACTAGTGATAATGTCAAGAGAGACGATGATCATGAAAATGGATGCTACACCTTATAAAACGTAAATAATCAGGCATTGCGCGTCTAGAATGTTCGTTTTCAAGAGTTTTTTAATGGTAATTCGAAGGTGTAAATAATCAGTAGCGATGTTATTATATGGATTGTGTCTTTTTGCAGCTAATTTTTCGTCCAAGCGCCGATAGCCCATCATAGTTTTTTGAAACGATTCCCAATACAATGCGTAACAATACTCACTGCTTTAATATGGAAGGGGTTGTCATCATGGATTATGGAATGTACGTTATTTTGTTTGAAAAAAGACCGAACGGTGAGCTGGTGCAGATTGAAGAGCGGGCATGGACGATGAACATGGTCGCTGCGCTGGAGCACGTGAATTATATCGTCGCGGGCGGCAGGGAATATGAAACGATCGAAGGCAGATTAAACGTGGACACGGGCAAACTGGAGCTTCTGCTCGTTCCGATGCGGAACGATTAATTCTGTCCGAAAGGAGACATCATCTTGAGTAATGAAAAAGACAAAAAAGACCAGCCCGCTTCCAAATGGCTGACGCCGGAAGGCAAACCGATTCGAGTCTTGTCAAGCTCGCTCGGCATCGCCTTGTTGGCGAATGCGTTTCTGGTGTCGGGCGCGGCAGCGAAGGATCTCGCTTCGGAAGCGGTTACCTCATCCGAAGAGCCGCAGCTGGTATCCTGGTCGACGGAAGAAGTAAAGAAGTATTTTGACAAGAACGTGGACTGGAACATCCCGTTCCCTAGCGCAGAAGAATTCGAGGAAGAGCCGGCGGAAGGAGCATCCGCAGGATCAGGCGGGGGAACGACGGTAATCAATAACTATGGCGGCTACAATTCCGGTTTCGGCTGGGATGATCTGCTGCTCTACCACATGCTTTTCAACAACGGCTCCTATTATTCCTCCAGCGGATGGTACAACAATCATCGCGGATATTACGCGAATAACGGCAAGCCTTACAAACCCCGCACGTATTCGAGCGGTACGTTCCAGAACAAACCGGTGGTGAACTCCAATGTCCGTCCCAAGACCTCAACGTCCTCTTCGGGAACGATAACGCGCCGCTCCACATCGTCCAAGTCCGGCGGCATTGGCGGCAATTCCAGCGGCTTCAGCTCCTCGGGTTCGAAATCCAGCTCCAGATCCGGCGGTTTTGGCGGATGAGCCGCGAAAGCGTGTTTACCGTTTCGGGACAGCCTGACCCCAATCGGGATGAGCGGGTATCGAAGCTCGCCGAGCTTGGCTTTACCTGGGCGAATCTGGAAGGGGAAGCCTACTGGATAGACCAAATCGTCACCTTACGTCAAGAGACCTATCGCGAGCTGGAAGAAGCCGCTGCGGTACTGTGGGCGACGCTGGACAAAACCGTGCGTTACGTTCATCGCAACCATCATATTTACAGCTTGATCGGCATTCCGCCGATTCTGTGGCAGATGCTGGACGAATGTCCGCTGCCGGAGGAAGGGTTGATCAGCCGGTATGCCAGATTTGACTTTGCAATTGCCCATGACGGCAGCATCAAGCTGCTGGAGCTGAATGCGGACACACCCACAGGGTATGTTGAGGCTTCCATTGCAACGCCGTGGATGTGCGCTCAGGCCGGCATCTATTCTCCCAATGAGCGGATGCAAGAGCTGGTGGCACAAGCGTGGGCGGCAGAGCGTCCGGATACGGCCGCATGCATTGCTTACGGCGAGCATCTAGAGGACTCCGGCACGATCGAAGCATTGGTCCGGCACAGCGGGCTGGATATCAAGCTGGTGGATTGCCTGGATCTATGGGTGGACGAAGGCATGCTGAAGGACGGCGAAGGCCGGGAGATTCACCGGATGTTTGCTCTGTATCCGAAGGAATGGATGTCCGTCGATGATGGCGGAGATGCGCTTGCCTATGCCATCGAAACGGGGCGACTCCAGCTGTTCAACTCGCCGCACAGTATTCTGCTGCAGTCCAAAGGCTTGCTGGCCGCCATGTGGGGCATGTATGAGCTGGGCCTATTGTTCGATGAGCAAGAACGTGAAGCGATCGTTAAATATATGCTGCCGACATACAACAAACCGGTATTCTCCGGCAATTTCGTATCGAAGTCGATGTTCGGCCGAGAGGGTGGTTCTGTCAAATTGTACGACCAGACAGGACAACTCGAGATAGAGGATCAGGACGGATATGATACTAGCGTCATGTTTCCGACGGTCTATCAGAGGAGGGCCGAGCTGGCTCGCGTCGAGACGGCGGAAGGGGAATTTCATTTGCTGACGGGGATGTTCGTCCTTAATGGTATCCCATGCGGTTTGCTGGGACGGGCGGGCGGTTTGATTACGGGCAATTCGAGCCATTTTATCGCAATGGGAGTGAAATAAATGCAGTTGAAACAAGAGAAAAGGCAGCAAAGCGGTGCTCCGAAGGGAAAGAGGAAACCTCCGGTCGTCCTGGCGGTGCTTATCTTATCCCTTATGGTTTTAGCGCTGAGTGCATGCTCCGGCGGCAGCTCCACCGTGTTCCATACCGGATCGGAGGAAGTATCTTCAACCTCTAGCCGCGTGCCTTGGGACTATCGCATCATTGAAGGGACCATCGGCGATTTGATTGGCGGCGACATGACCGTCCTGCCGGATAACGAGCTCCTGCCTAACGATGACAACTATGCTACAGGGGACAAAATTTGGACGCTGCAATTCATGGACGCCGAGCTGACCACGGATGCGAATCAGCGCAACGATATCCGGTTATCGTCCTGGCAGACCATTAAGTCGTTCAAGGATAAAAAGACGGCGGAATCCGATTTGGCCAACCTGAAAGTGACCGTCAAAACCGACGTGAAGCTGGTTGGGGTATATAAAACAACGTACAAAAAAGACACCAGGCATTTTGCCGTTGTTGAGCTGCCGACGGGCAACCGGATCAAGCAGCCGATCGACGAGAAGCGTTATGCCGCAATGGAGAAGAAGGATACGGTTGATGTTGTATTGGAGGAAGTGCATGATTTCGCCGATTACGACTTGGCCTATGCAAAATTTCGGGGGTGGGCGGATTGACGGTTGTCATTAATATTGTAATTAGTGTGATCTGCATTATCGTGCTTCAATTGCTGGGGATGCTGATTTTCAGCTGGATGACCCGGTTTAACGACATGGAAGAGCTGAAGAAGGGCAATGTCGCGGTTGGTCTGGCATTTGGCGGCAAGTTTATGGCAACGGCCATTATTTTGGGGATATCGGCATATACGAATTCATCGATATGGCATATGATGTTGTGGTTTGCCGTCGGGTATGTATGCTTGATCATTGCCTATTGGGTATTCGAGCTGGCGACGCCGGGTCTTCGAATTTCCGAGCAACTGCAAAAGGGCAACGTAGCGATCGGCATTCTGCTGGCCATGGTGTTCATCGGCACGGCCTTTGCGATCAGCAGCCTGATCATTTAGGCCGATTGGCACCAATGGTGAGAGGAGCAGGAGCATGCACTTTTTTCTGAGATTATCTTTGAAAATGATGCGTCTGCGTAAAACAACGATCAGCGTGATCGTGGTGCTGTTTGTGGTGCTGTGCTCGACCCTGGCATTCCTGCTGGAGCCGGAAACGTTTCACCATTGGTTTAACGCCCTTTACTGGGTGCTTACCACGATGGCAACCGTAGGTTATGGCGATTATTATGCAGCTACCGTGCCGGGTAAGATATTAACGATATTCATCTATATCTTTGGTATCGGGCTGCTCAGTTTGGTGATCGGTAAAGTGATCGAATCGTTTGGAAGCATGCAGCGGCAGAGAGGAGCGGGCAGGTTGAACTTTAAGGGCAGCGGCCATGTCATCATTATCAATTGGAGCAAAAAAGCGATGTCCGCGATTGATGAGATTCTGTCGTATTCGCCGCAGTCCGAGATCGTGGTCATCGACGAATCCAGCCGGCATCCCGTCGAGCATCTCGAACAGGTGCATTTTGTAAGCGGCGATCCTGCATCGGATGACGTGCTGATGAGAGCGAACATTCTGGAGGCCAAGTCGGCCATTGTCTTCGCGGACGCCCGGATCGACGAATCGGCACTGGTGGACGGCAAGTCGCTACTGATTGTTTCCAGCATCGAGCGGATAGCGCCGGACGTACATACCACGGTGGAAATCATGCAGGAGAAGCATGTGCAGAATTTCCGCCACAATCAAGTAAACGAGTTTGTTCTCTCGCATGATGCCGTTTCCCGATTGGCGGTGCGGGCAGCGCTGCAGGAAGGTAACTCGGATGTGCTGATGCAGCTGCTCAGCCGCCAGCACGGCGACGATATTTACGAGGTGGCATTAAACCCCGCGTGGAAGACCTATGGAGATGCATTTCAGGATCTGCTGCGGCAAGGAGCGACGCTGATCTCCGATCGCAGTGACCTCAGCATCAACCGCAAGCTCGATTTGCCGATTCCGCGGGATGCGAGGCTGTATGTGGTTACGGACGAAGCGACCATGAACCGGATTGCCGGTAAGCTTGCTTGAGGGGCTGCGACCATTTATTTTAAAGACCATGCTGTCTCACACGAACGAGTGAGGCAGCATTTTTATTGCGAAGCTGCCAATTTCGTTGTGACGTTGCGAAATCCTATGGGTTAATATGGCTGCTTGATCCAGATGGTCGGGGTAAATCGACTGCTTAACATGCTGGATTTTCCGGAAATGAGACTTGGGTCAGCGGTCGGATGACGAGGATAACGGCAGCTGACACCTCGTTTGAGGGCTGTCGGCAGCCAAAGTGTGGGACATCTGTCGCGAATGGATGGACATATTCGGAGTGCTCGATCCGTTGCAGCAGGTCTTCCCGATGATCCAGACCGGCCAGGCTCCTGAAGCAGCGTATAGGCAAGGGATGCGGCAAAAAACTCGCTCGCCGGGATATGAAGGGAACCTAGACTCCTCCGTCGTCCGCTCTGCGAGCTTATGCATCAACCATGGCGCGCCGATTGGGGGGAGCGGCGATCAGCCTGAAGGGAATGACCAAGACGACCCATCCTCCGGCCGACGCAGGCCCCTTGGTCGTTATTATGGCTGGCAGCGGCTGGTCATTCCTGTTCACGCCTGTGCTCGTCGGATCGGTCATGATCGTGGTGGTGGCTCTGCTTGTCAATAATGCGGTAAAGGAACGAGGATATCCGACTTTGTGGTGGTGAAGGCAGTTTTTTCTTTGATGAATAAACGGTAATCATGGCAAGTTTTTCAATTTCATATCGTCAACAACAGACCCGGACCGACAATGGACCGGGTCTGATTTATGTTGTCGCACTGCAGATTTGAACATTAACCAAACTAATTTATATAACGCAATGAGGGGAAGTTCAAACCGAAATCCCGAAAAATAGGCGATACTTACCACTTGATCCTGGTTATCAAATCTATAGAATATTACACAATCCCGGTACAGGACTCTATTCTCATTTTGGATAAAAGGTTAATATTGCCAAACCTTTACAGAATGCGGTTCTCAGCCGTTTTTTTATACGACTTTGGTATCAAATTTGTCATAACTATGGATAATGATGTAAAAATGACCGGAACTTTAGCAATTTTTTTGCGTTTAACATTACGATTCGCGAAAATTTTCTGAAAATATTCGTAAATCTCGCTGTATCTCACGGATGGGATGAAGTCGTTCGGTTCCAGCCTTGTCAGGGCAAACGCACGTTGGTTTCACACAACTAACATCAGGCTGTGAAGTTGTCAATGAACAGGCAGGAAGGAGCAGCGATTTGATTTATCGGGGGAAAATTATGGAAGAAGTTTGTTTTACTTCTTTTTGACTACTATCGAGATCGGAAAAGTTGGTAAAGAAGGAATATGGTATCGGGAGCGCATCGGCTATAGAATGACGAGTATGGCTCAGTCGTCATATGTCGGTGCAGCAACAAGCATGTCAAAGAAAGGGCAGGTGAGCAACGAAGACGATGAGCAGGCGAAAATGGTGGGTGGTCGCAGCATTTTGCACTATAGTGCTTCTCTGCGGTGCCGCTGTAATCTTAGGATATCTACGGCCGTCATTAAAAACGTATGCGGATGCGGACGGCGTGAAAATGAAATTCAAAACAGAGGGAACCTCCTTTCTGGTATATGAGGATGAAGAGGTCTGGAAAGAGGTTTTTGCCAAGGGCGTGAACCTGGGCGCAACCGTACCGGGGCATTTTCCCGGCGAGCTGCCAGCCACCGAGGAAGATTATCTGCGCTGGTTCAAACAGATCGATGATATGGGAGCAAACGTCATTAGGGTCTACACGGTGCATAATCCGGTCTTTTATTCCGCGCTGGTGAAATACAACCGGGATAAGGGCGATGATCCCCTGTACTTCATGCAGGGCATTTGGTCGCCGGAGGAGCAGCTAATCGAGCGTCGGGATGCTTATGACGAAGAAATCGTCCAAACGTTTAAAGCGGAGATCTCGAAGGCTGTCGCTGCAGTTTACGGGGATATCAACGTTGAGCCCAAGCATGGGCAGTCGAGCGGCAAGTATAAGGTCAATGCGGGCAAGTACCTCATGGCCTGGCATGTGGGTACGGAATGGGACCCAGCCATGGTTGATAACACCAACAAGGTACATAAGGATGTCCCTCAGTATAAAGGGTCCTATTTCTCGGGGACGAAGGACGCAAGTCCCTTCGAGAATTGGCTGGCATCTTTATTGGACTACACGGCTGCCGAGGAGCAGAAGTACGGGTGGCAGCATCCGATGACATTTACCAATTGGGTCACGACGGATGTGCTCGAGCATCCGGGGGAACCGCTGTTTGAAGAAGATCTGGTGTCCGTCGATGCAAGGCATGTCGAACCGGTGAACTGGGATGCGGGATATTTTGCGGCATACCATGTGTACCCGTACTATCCTGATTTTTTCCGGACGGACAAAACATTGCAGACCCTTCCCGACGGGGACGGGGGCTACAACACGTACAAAGCCTATTTGCGAAAATTGAAGGCAGCGTTCGAGGATATGCCGATCATGGTTACCGAGTACGGCGTGCCTTCCTCCATCGGTATTTCCCACCACGGTCCTGGAGGGAAGGACCAAGGGGGACATGACGAAGCGGAGCAAGGCCAAGTGAATGTCTCGCTGACCCAGGATATTTACGACGAAGGCTATTCCGGAGCGATTTTGTTCATGTGGCAGGACGAATGGTTCAAGAAAACATGGAATACGATGCCTTTTGAAATACCGGCAGACCGCCGGGCATTCTGGTTGAATGTGCTGACCAACGAAAAGATGTTCGGCGTTCTGGCGATGCAGCCGGGTAAAGCGGAACAAATTACGATCGACGGGGATTTGACCGACTGGGATAAGCTTCCTGAAGGGGAAGTCAAAACCTGGTCCGGTACGGCTCCGGGCGTAAAAAACATGAAATTGACGCATGACGAGGCTTATCTGTATATCGGCATGGAGCTGGACGAGGCATTCGATCCCGAACGTTCCAAACTCTTCATTGGAGCGGACACCATCCCTGGCGGCGATATACCGAAGAAAGAGCTGGCCGGACGAACGCTCACCGGCGGTGCTTTGGAAACGTTGATTCAGGTTGGTCAAGAGGACGAATCTCAGGTAACCATAGCGCCATCTTACGATTTCCACAGCCGGTTGTACGGCAAGGAAGGCTATTGGATGCTGCCGGGAGAGGAAGCCAAGGGAACGAAGGACGATCCCGTCGTACCGGGCGGCTCGTTCCATTCCTGGAAGCTGGCCATCAGCCTGCTGATGAATCCGCCGGACACCCGATTCTCCCATCCGTTCGTGGATGAGACGGTGGGCACGCTGAAACGGGGAACCAGCGATCCGGAATCTCCGGATTTCAACTCCCTTACGGCATGGCAGTATCAAGACCGCTTCGTCGAGATGAGGATTCCGTGGATGCTGCTAGGATTCGGAGATCCGAGCTCGCTGCAGGTGCTGGACTACAGTCCGCTTCAAGACAAACGCACGTTCAGCACGACCACGGCGGATGGTATTCGGCTGGTTCCATGGATTACTGAAAGAACCGAGAATACCGGCAAACCAGCTTCAGGATCGGAGCAGTCCATTAATCTGTCGGACATCGAGCCTTATACATGGGAGCTGTGGGAAGCAACCCAATACAGCGAACGCTTGAAGCAAAGCTATTACGATATGCAGGAAATATTCACGCGTCTCCCTGAAACGGGGCGGCAGCCAGATGCTAAATAAAAGGAGGAGCCATCGGAGATGTTTTCAAATTTAGAAATGGCATACGTCTTTGTCTATGTATGCCTCGGCCTGATTGCAGCCGGCATTATCCTGTTGTTCCAAATGAAGATCAAGCATAATGCCATACAAAGAGAAACGGAACGATTTACGGAAAAACACCATGATTACTTTGTGTATGTGCAGAGTCATCTGCATGATGATACGACGCTGGAGCTGCCGCCAGGCAAATTGACGTCGGCCGAACGCCGGGTCATTCAAGCCAAGTTTATGGAGTGGATCGAGCAATTCAAAGGCGACGCCAGAGAGAAGCTCCTGCGTTTGTGCCGGGACGCCGGGTTTGTGGAACAGGAAATTCGGGCATTATCCAGCATGAGGAAAGACCGCCGTATTGAAGCGGTCTACCGCCTCGGCGGGATGCGGGCGGAAGAGGCCGTTCCCCAGCTTCAGCAGTTGATGAACCAGACGAGATACGGTCCGATGACCATCATCATTGCGCGGGCAATTGCCAAAAGCGCGGTTTCGTCCCAGCAGATTCGGGAAATGTTGTCCAAGCTGCTGTCTTACGATAAAGCCATTCACCATATGGCTGCCGATATTTTGCTGGAGACCCGGCTGGATTCGGCCAGCCTCATGCGCAAGCTTCTGGACGATCCCGATCCCGGACTGGTCAAGGTTTCGCTTGTTGCCATGTGGGGACAGGCCATTCCGGCCGTCGTGCCGGCACTCGACCGATTGGTCGGATCCGAGGAGAAGGACGTGCGTGCCGAGGCCGTCAAGCTGTATCTTGGCTCGAACCCGGCCCTGAAGGATGACACCATTGCGGCGCTCATGAATGATCATGAGTGGGAAGTGCGGGCGGCAGCGGCGAAAGCGCTCGGTCGGCTTCATGCCGCAGGCAGCATTCCGCTCCTGGCTTCGGCCCTGAAGGACGAGAATTGGCATGTGCGGAACAACAGCGCGGAGAGTCTGGCCATGTTGGGAGAACAAGGCTTCGAGACCTTGTGCCAAGCCGCGCTTACAGGTGAAGGTCCAGCCAGGGAAACGGCGCTGTACCGGATCGAACGGATCATGTCCAACGAAGGCGAATACGAGCAAGTCGAGCAAATGGTGGCATTTAATAAAAGAAAACTGGTGTACGATCGTTATTTCGGCGTTCAAACGAACAAACGGATCGGCACGGTTGCAGGAGTAGGGGGAGATTACACTGCTTAGAGATATCCTGCTCACTTACGGGATGGTGGCGATTTATTACGTCATGATCGTTAGCGCGCTTTATTTTGTAATCCTGATGTTTTCTTTCAGAAATATTAAGGATATTTTCAGACGCGCGACGTATTCCAAATACAATACGCTTTCGGGCTCGGAACTGGTACCATCGGTATCCTTGCTGGTCCCGGCCTATAACGAAGAGCTGACGATCGCAGAGAATGTCCGCTGCCTCATGACGCTAAACTATCCAACCTACGAGGTCATCGTCATCAATGACGGATCCTCCGACGAAACGTTGAAGGTGCTGATTGAGGAGTATGGTTTGACACTGCTGCCCAATCCGGAGATCCGCGGCAACATCAGCACGAACAAGGTGCGGGGCATTTATTATAATCCGCAGTACCCGCAGCTGTACCTCATTGACAAGGAGAACGGCGGTAAGGCGGATTCCTTGAACGCGGGCATCAACTTGTCCCGTTATCCGCTGATTTCTTCCATCGATGCGGATTCATTGCTGGAGAAGGATGCGCTGATCCGGATGGCCCGGATGTACATGGAGAATCCCGAGGAGACGGTGGCGATCGGCGGCGACGTCCGGATTGCCAATGGCTGCGTCATCGAGAACGGTGAGGTTAAGGACGTATCCTTGCCGCGCCGGATGTGGCCGATGTTCCAATCGATTGAATATATGAAAGCTTTTCTAGGGGGCCGAATCGGGTGGAGCCATTTCAACGGGCTCATCATCGTCTCCGGGGCCTTCGGCTTGTTCCGGAAAGACTATGTCATTGCGGTTGGCGGTTATCGCGGCGGTTACCCCGGCGAAGATATGAACATCATTATCAAGCTGCACCGCTATATGCTGGAAAATAAAATCAAATACCGCGTTTCCTTTTGTCCGGAAGCGGTGTGCTGGACGCAAGCGCCGGACAGCTACAACATTTTGTCCAATCAGCGCAAGCGCTGGGGACGCGGAAACTTGAAGAACATGATCGAGAACCGGGATATGGTGTTCAATCCGAAATATAAAGTCATGGGCTTGTTGACCATGCCCTACAACGTTATTTTCGAAGCGCTAAACCCTTACTTCAGAATTACGGGCCTTCTGGCTCTGCTTGGATATGTTTTGCTGGATATGACAAATTGGCATGTGCTGGTCGTGTTCGGGCTTGTCAATTTCTTAAGCGGGTACCTGCTCAGCGTGGGGGCCCTTATCCTGGAGGAGATCGCCTTCCGCCGGTATACCAAATTGTCCGATCTGGTGAAAATGCTCCTCTTCTCGGCGCTCAAGTTTGTGGGTTACCATCAGCTGGGCGTGCTGTGGAGAGTACAGGGACATATTCAATATTTGCAAAACAACAATTCATGGGGCACCATGACCCGGCAGAGCTGGAAAGATAAGAACGAAGCGGCTTGACTTCAAGGCCCGGTTCAAATGCAGCATCAAAATATAAAGAGAGGTGGGACTTACAGTTATGTCTCAATCGGCAACATTGCAACGCGTGCAGGCCGTTGATTTTTACGGCCGCGTGGAGGAGGAAGTGAGAGAACATCCCAATGGAACAGCCTTGCTGTTTCTGTACTGTGCTGGCAATCCGTCCGGGACGGAGGCTGAGCTGGCGGAGGTTCAAAGCTTTGTGAACCAGCTGACCGGCGTAAACGGCGAGGTTCTGCACGACGCCAATACCGGCGTATCGGCGGTTACCCTGCCTGGCTACACGCTGGATGCCGCCCATTATCAGGCACTGCTCCTGAAGCAGCATCTGCAGGGCCGTTTCGAGCAAGCCGACCCGCGTATTACGCTTGCAGCGCTTACGGAAGCGCCGCCTCGGCAGACGTTGAAGCAGATGTCGGAAACCGCCAGGCTCAGCACCTCTTCGGATATTCATATATTTACGCAGGAGGAAGCGGACAGCGGCCAAAACCGCATTCTCATTGTGGACCAAGATGCCACGGTGAGGGAATTTTTACAAATTCGCTTGGCCATGCAGGGCTACGAAACGCTGGAAGCGGTGGATGGTTTGGAGGCACTGGAGCTCATCCCGAAATGGGAGCCGGATCTTGTCCTGACCGAGCTGAATCTGCATGGCATCGACGGCCTGCCGTTCATTCATCATATCCAGCAGCTGGACGTGAAGGAGCCGCCGAAAATTGTCGTGTTAACCGAGAAGCGGGTAGAGCAAACCATCAGCCAATGTTTCCAAAACGGGGTCGATGACTACGTAACCAAACCGTTCTCGCCGGTGGAGCTGGATGCCCGCATCCGCCGCTGCCTTCATTAAACACATGGTTATTAAAGCTTTTAGTTAGATGAGAATTGAAGATTGATACGTGATTAGTTGAGCTGAAGAGGTTCTTTAATCGCAAGGAAAGAGTTCAACAAACAAGTCTGTCTTTTGGCCGACGAACAAAAGAAATAGACGAATAGACTATACATCCGATGGAGGTTGAATACTTGTGAATGAGGAATATGAAACTTTATTGAGTGCCATTGAAAATAAGAAAGCTGTACTGGGTGTTGTGGGACTAGGTTATGTAGGCTTGCCGCTGGCTGTGGAAATGGTGAAACAAGGATTTACGGTCATCGGCATCGACCTGGATTCCGACAAAATCGACCGCATTTACCGCGGCGAGTCCTATATTACGGACATCTCGTCCGAAGAGCTTGCGGCATGCATGGAGACCGGACGCTTTAAGCCGACAACGGATTACAGCATGATCGCCGTCATTGACGCGGTCAGCATCTGCGTGCCGACGCCGCTCAGTGAGAACCAAGACCCGGATACTTCCTACATTACAATGGTAGTCGATCAGCTCAAACGCTTCATGAAGCCTAATCTGTTAATTACGCTGGAGAGCACGACGTATCCGGGAACCACGGAGGAACTGATTCAACAACCGATCGAGAAGCTCGGTTACAAGGTCGGCCAGAACTTCTATCTGTGCTTCTCGCCGGAGCGCGTCGATCCGTCCAACAGCCGCTTTAATACACGGAACACGCCGAAGGTGATCGGCGGGACGACGGATGCCTGCCTGAAGCTGGGCGAAGCGCTGTACAAGCAGTACGTGGAGACGGTTGTACCCGTCAGCAATCCGAAAGTTGCGGAAATGTCCAAGCTGCTGGAGAACACGTTCCGCAGCGTGAATATCGCCTTTGTCAACGAGATGGCCATGATGTGCGACCGTATGGGCATCGATGTATGGGAAGTGATCAATGCGGCGGCCACCAAGCCGTTCGGCTTCATGCCGTTCTATCCGGGGCCAGGCATCGGCGGCCACTGCATTCCGCTGGATCCTATGTACTTATCGTGGAAGGCCAAGGGCTTCCGCTTTTACAGCAAATTCATTGAGCTGGCACAATCCACCAATGACAATATGCCTTATTACGTGATCAACAAAACGGCAACGATTCTGAATGAATATGCCAAATCGATCAAGCGCTCCAATATCCTGTTGTTAGGCATGGCCTACAAACCGGACATCAGCGATTTGCGCGAATCCCCGGGCCTTGAAGTTTACGAACAGTTCAAGGAGAACGGGGCTTATGTCGATTACTACGATCCGTATGCCAACAGTTTCGTGGATAAGCAAGGCGAGACGATTCGCAGCGTGGAGTATGATCTCGCGAAATTCAGCCGGTACGATTGCATCGTCCTCATTACGAACCACAGCAATCTGGATTATCATTCGATCGCTTCCGCCGGCGTGCCGATCTTGGACACGCGGAATGCATTTAAAGCGTATGCCGAGCCTCATATATACAAGATCGGCCACTCCGTTCAGCATGTGCCTGAGCCGGGCGAGGCTGTCTTGATCTGATGAAATGGACGAGAAGACTGAGGCATATCAATGCAAAAGCGAAGTGGATCATCCTGGCTGCCGGCATCTGTCTTTTGCTGCTGATCCTTTTTCTTCTTCCGTCAGGCAAGGTGAATCAAAATAAGGCTACCTGGCTGTGGGATGCAAGTCTGATCCGAAGCGAAACCGAGGAGATTGTAGCCTTTAGCGGCAGGGAAGGCATTACAACGATCTTTTTGCAAATTCAACAAGAGGTTACGGACGAGGAGTACCGCCATTTCGTGGCTGCAGCACATCGGCAGGGCATCAGCGTCCATGCTTTGAACGGCCACCCTGACTGGGCTTATGAGGAAGGCCGGCAAAAAGGGATGGACCTGCTGGCCTGGCTGGAAGAGTACAACCAGGCTTCCGCACCCGAGGAGAAATTCGAGGGCGTGCAGTTCGATGTGGAGCCTTACGTGCTGCGCAGGTGGGATCGTGAACAGGAACAGGTGGTGGAAGAATGGAGCGCCAACACGGAAGTCTGGGTCCGGGAGGCCAAGCGTCAGGGTCTCCCGTTCAGTGCCGCGGTTCCGTTCTGGCTTGATTCGATACCTGGACCGAGCCGAGCGGATACCGATTCGTTCAGCCGCTGGATGATCCAAAATACGGATGCGATTGCCGTTATGGCATACCGCGACAGTGGGGAGCAGATGTATGAATTATCCAAGGAGGAGCTGGAGCAGGCTGACGAACTCGGCAAATCCGTGTGGATCGGCATGGAGCTCGGGGATACGGAAGAAGGCGAGCATTTGACCTTTTATTCCAAAAGCGAGCAGGAGATGGAGGACGAAGCCCTGCGCGCCGCCAAGCTTGGCAGCGACCATTCCTCCTTTGCGGGATTGGCCGTCCATCATTATCAGGCCTGGGTCCACAAACGAACCGCGATGGGCGGGGAAGAGCGGTGATATTGCCATGATGGCCTGCCGCCTCTGCTCCGTATTACAAGGAAACAACTTCATATCATTCACTCATTCAACGTACCTCCGAAGGTCTCCAAGAGACTTCGGGGGTATTTTTTTTTGTCCAAGGAAGGGAAGAGAAATCGGGTCTGCCCGGTATTGTCTAGAAATTGTAGAGAACCGAATTCTATAATGAAAATCATTGAGCGGCAGGCAGAGGAACATGCTTTGAAACAAAGGGCAAATCTTTACATAATATGGACGACAATCCCTAAGCTCTTATATCATTGATTTTTGAAGCAAGGTGGAATTTATGAATTTTTTCAAAAAAGCATAGCAATTACGTCAGGTTGGTGTTAAATTCTAATGGTTTGTTCAGGAGGGGCTCCAGAATAAGCCCTGTTTGAAATGTTAAAGGAGTATTCAAATGAAGAGAGTTTCTAGTAGTAACCGAGTGTTTAGCATAATTACCCGAATGACCGCTTTGCTGGCGATCCTGGCGTTTATGGGAGGCTGCGGTTTTTTTGGCGGTAAAGCTGCCTCCAGCGATGAAGCGGGAGGTCCGATAGCGCCTGCTCAAAAGGTGGAGCGGTATACCGGGGAGAAGAGCAGGGAAATTCCGTACGTGTATACGGCCAGGAAGGAATTGGCGCTGACCTTTAACGGCATGGGCGATAAAGCCACCATGACGGCACTGATCGATGAACTGGAAACGTACGGAATCAAGGCGACCTTCTTTCTTCCGGGCATCCGAGTGGCGGAGGAGCCGGACATTGCGGGCGCGATCTTGGCCGGAGGCCATGAAATCGAGAATAATACGCTCAATCAGCTGGATATGAACAAGCTGAATTACGATCAGATCTATAAGGAGATCAAGCTGGCCAACGACGTTATTGAACGGGAGACTGGCGCCCAGCCCCGCTATGTCCGGACGCGTTCGGGCGATTACCCGGAAGATGTGCCGCTGGCGGCAGCGCATCTTGGAATGAAGGCGGTTGTCAGCTATAACATCAATCCGAAGGACCGCGATATGCAGAGTGCCGACGCCATTGGAGAATACGTGGCGAGGTTCGTCTCCAGAGGGGGCATCATCTCCATGAATACCGACGTCAATCCGGAAGTGGTCTCTTCCATAAAATACATTGCCAAGGCCGTGGACGATATCGGATATCGCCTGGTTACGCTGGATGAGCTGGTGCAGAACGGAGGCGAGCGAAAGCCGCTCGAGCAAATTCCGGGATATGATGCAGCCCGCATTAATCCGGATTATCAACGGGCGAAGTATGAGCTGGTTTATCAAGTCGATACCGACAAAAAAGAAGTCGCCCTGACGTTTGACGATTTTGGAAGCGACAAAACGGTGACCCGTATACTCGATATTTTGGCCGAGCATGATGTCAAAGCGACCTTCTTCCTGCGGGCCAAAGGCGTGGAAAGCAATCCGAATTTGGCGCGGGCGATGGTGGAAGGCGGGCATGACGTGGCCAACCATTCCTACAGCCATCCCGTCGTTACATCGCTGACGCCCGAAGAGCTTCAGCAGGATGTCGTCAAGGCGCATCAGGTCATTACCGAAGCCATCCAGCAGCAGCCTGTCATGTTGTTTCGTCCGCCGACTGGCGTGGTCGACGATAAACGGGCCAAATCGTTGGCGGCAGTCGGTTACCCGGTGATTGCCATGTACGACGTGACGACGCTGGATTGGGATATTTCCAATAGTGCCGACGATATTGTGAACGGGGTTATGACTAAGACGCAGCCAGGAAGCGTCATCTTGCTGCATATGCTGGATGACATTCACACCATTGAGGCGCTGCCCCGCGTGCTGGAAGGCCTCAAGGATAAAGGATACACGTTTGTAAAAATGGCGGACATGATGCAGTTGCAGGACCAGGCCGCAATGGAGATGGAGTAGAATGGAATTATATGAAAAAATGCTGGACCGCGTGGATAAATTAGCGGTCGTCGGACTGGGTTATGTCGGACTGCCGCTGGCGGTCGCGTTCTCGAAAAGGCTGGATGTCATCGGCTTTGATCTGAGCGAGGCGAAGGTGTCTCAGTATCGCAGCGGATTCGATGCTACCGGTGAGATCGGAGATGCCTTGCTTGCGGGCTGTTCCGCCGATTTCACCTCGGATCCGGACAAGCTGAAGGAGGCTCGCTGCTTTATCGTGGCCGTTCCGACACCCGTAAAAAGCGGCAATGTGCCGGACCTGAAATTCGTGCGGAATGCCAGCCGTTTGGTCGGTCGCGCCTTGAAACGGGGAGCGGTGGTTGTCTATGAGTCAACGGTCTACCCGGGCGTTACGGAGGAAGTCTGCATTCCGATTCTCGAAGAGGAGTCGGGCCTGCGCCTGGGCGAGGATTTCAAGGTGGGGTATTCCCCGGAACGGATTAACCCCGGAGACCAGGTCCACCGGCTGGAGACCATCGTGAAAATCGTGTCCGGCAATGATCCGGAGGCGCTGGAGACGGTTGCCAGACTGTATGAGCTGATTATCGAGGCAGGCGTTCACCGGGCGGAAACCATCCGGGTGGCGGAAGCGGCAAAGGTTATCGAGAATGCGCAGCGCGACATCAACATTGCCTTTATGAATGAGCTTTCGATGCTGTTCAACCAGATGGACATCGATACGAATGCCGTGCTGCGCGCAGCGGAAACGAAATGGAATTTCCTCCCGTTCCGCCCTGGCCTCGTCGGCGGGCATTGCATCGGAATCGACCCGTATTATCTGACGTATAAGGCTGAGGATACGGGGTATCATTCCAAGATTATTTTGGCAGGACGGCATATCAATGACGGCATGGGAAAATACGTCGCCCAGCACGTCATTAAACTTGCGATTCGCCAAGGGATAGATCTGATGAAGGCGAAGGTGGCCGTCATGGGCCTTTCGTTCAAAGAGGATTGCCGGGATATCCGCAATTCCAAGGTCATCGATATTATTCGGGAGCTGCAGGATTACGGGATCCGGCCGATGGTGGCGGACCCGCACGTAGACCCGAAGCAGGCTTATGAGGAATACGGCATCGAACTGTCGGACATGAGCGAGCTGAGCGGAATCCAGATTGCGGTTGTGGCGGTCGCTCACCGGGAGTTCAAGCAGCTCGGGATTGCGGCATTCAAGGACATGTTCAGTTCTGAACAGGCGAAGCTTCTGATCGACGTGAAGGGAGCTTATCCAAAAACCGAATGCGAAGCCCATGGCTTTCATTATTGGAGTTTGTAAGATAACGATGGGAGAAGGCAATGAGGATTATAAAAAGAAAGCAACCGAAGAGCACCAAGGAAGTGCTAACGCTTCCGCGCACGGACAGGCGGACTCTTTCCTATGTACCCGATCCGGAGCAGATCCGGATGAACGCGGACCGAAGAGGCAACCGGGCGCAGAAGCCCGGAGAGGATATGTCCAGCTCTGAGTATGTCAACAAGCTGCGGATGCTCAGCCTGCGTTACGAGGCGGATTTTGAAGTTTTGCTGGTCCCGGACGGGAAAAAGAAAAAAGCCGGGATCCAGGGCGTGGCTGCCGATATTTCGGCCACGGGCCTTCTGCTCAGGCTGCCGGATGCCTCTTCAAGCCTCGAAGTCGGCGACAAAGTGAAAGCGCGATTCCGCATCCCGCCGGGGGCTATGCCCGAGGGCTTCGAATCGGCCGTCAGGATCGATGCAGCCGTTGTCCGCAGGGCCTTGAATTCGACGGAAGCCGGCGAAGAGCATCTGCTTGCCTTGGAGTTCGAGAAACCGCTCACGGATTATTTTCAGCGCAAACGGTGGGGGTATTCCGTATATTCCGCCAGCGCACTGCTGCTCGTGGCGGTGCTCTTCATCATGCTGATGCGGGCGGAGAGCATCATTTATTTCAAATACAACATGGTGCTGTATTTATACAGTCTGATCGCGGCCCTGTTTCTGCTGACGCGCTACCTGTTCGGAGCGTTGTACCGCGATGTGCCGATCAATCCGGATTATACGCCGGGAGTTTCCATTATCATACCCTGCTTCAATGAAGCGGAATGGATCAAGCGTACGATACTCAGCTGCATGAATCAGGACTATCCCGTAGACAAGCTGGAGGTCATTGTGGTGGATGACCGTTCGACGGACCAGTCGGTACAGCAGATCCAAGACATGATCGAGTTGATTCATTCCGAGGCGGGGCGTTACGCTACCCGGGAGCGCCTGTCCTATATGGTGCTGCCCGAGAATGCGGGCAAACGGGCCGCTCTGGTCAAAGGCGTCGAGATGGCCAAGCATGATCTGGTGGTCTTCGTGGATTCGGACAGCTTCCTGGATCCGACGGCGATTCGTCACCTGGTCCAGCCCTTTCAGGATCCTAAAATGGGCGGCGTTGCCGGACGGACGGACGTTGAGAACAAATACACCAACAACATGACGAAGCTGCAGACCGTCCGTTATTATATCGCCTTTCGGATCATGAAAGCGGCAGAGTCCTGGTTTGACAGCGTGACCTGCCTGTCGGGTCCGTTATCCTGCTACCGGAAAGAGCTGATCGTGCAGCATGCGGACGCTTGGTTGAACCAGAAGTTTCTGGGCAGGCCCGCCACCTTCGGAGACGACCGGAGCATGACGAACTTTATTTTGAAAACGCATCGTACCGCTTACCAAGATTCTGCCATTTGCTCGACGATCGTGCCTTCGCAGATGAAGGTGTTTCTGAAGCAGCAGATGCGGTGGAAGCGCTCCTGGCTGCGCGAATCGCTGCGGGCCGGAAGTTTCATATGGCGCAAAGAGCCGTTTATGGCGTTGTTTTTTTACATAGGCCTGATCGTGCCGATTGCCGCGCCTGTCGTGGTTGCCTACAACCTCATGTACGTGCCGATCGTTCACGGTATTTTCCCGGGGACCTTCCTGATGGGATTGCTGCTGATGGCGCTGCTGATGAGCTTGGCCCACCTGCTGTTCCGGAAGAGCAGACTTTGGGTGTTCGGCTTCGTATTTTGCCTCTTTTATGAATTCGTCCTGTTATGGCAGATGCCGGTGGCTTGGTTTACCTTCTGGAAATCGACGTGGGGGACCCGGGAAACGCCGCAGGATATCGAAGCCAGGGAGAAGAAGGAAGCCCGCAAGCGCAAAGGCAAAAAATTCGGATTACCGTTCTGATCGTGTCAAAGCGGTTGAAGTGAGGATTGAAGTGAGGATGACATATGGCTAAAAAACAAAAAACAGCCCTCAATGTTCGGCAAAAAAATCGCAGGAAAATCATCAAAGTAACGGCACAGGTCATTGTATTGGCCGTTGCAGCCTTCCTGCTGGCCAATGCGATTTTCGATTTTCGAACATATAAGGAGCCGGACAGATCCGCCTGGCGTCAGGATCAGGGCTTTATTGCCCTGTCCTATTTCGGAGTCGGCCGCACCGGGACATCCAAGCTCGTATCCAAGACCCAGCTGGATGCCCAGCTGAAGGCCTTGTACGAACAGGGCTATACGACGGTTTCGCAGCAGGATATCATCGATTATTACAGCCATGGCAAGAAGCTGCCCGACAAGGCGCTGTACCTGTCCTTTGAAGACGGGCGGAATGATTCCGCGCTGTTCGCGCAGCCGCTGCTTGAAAAATATAATTATAAGGCTACCTTTCTGTCCTATGCCAACAAAATGGGCAACAGCGAACGGAAATTTCTGCAGCCGAAGGACATGCTGAAGATGACCCGCACCGGTTATTGGGAACTTGGGACTAACGGCAACCGGCTGACCTATATCAATATTTTCGATAATGAAGGCCGTTATGTCGGCGTAAAAGACGAGCGTGAGCTGACGGTCAAATCCAACGTGGAATATTACAACCACTATTTGATGGATTTCATCCGCGACGAGAACATGATTCCGCTCGAGAACCGCGCGGAAATGGAAGAACGGATCCGGGCCGACTATGCGGCAATGGACAAGGTTTACACGGAATCGCTGGGTTACGTTCCGGTCACGTATATGATCATGCACGCCAATGCGCTCGGCGGAGGAATGAATCAGCTTGTGGCGAATGCCAATACGGATCAGATTCAGAAGCTGTTCGGGATGAATTTCAACCGGGAAGGCGTTGCCTTTAATTCGAAGGATAGCGATCTGTATAATCTGACCCGGGTCCAGCCTGCGCCGTATTGGTCTACCAATCACCTGTTAATGAAGCTGCGCAAGGACCAGGGGCAGCCTATGCAGTTTGTACGGGGCGACACGGAGCAGGCTGACAAGTGGGAGCTGCTTGGCGGAGCGGCAGAATTTAGGGATAACCGGATGGTGGTCACATCGCCCGCGTCCCAGGCAGGAAGCTTGTATTTGAAGAGCAGCGAGGAGCAAGACGTCACCGTCTCGGCCAGAGCGCTCGGCAATGTGGTAGGACGGCAGTCGGTTTATGTCCGTTACGACCGAACGAAGGGTTCGTATCTCAGGCTTCTCCTGGAGAACAACCACGTGGTGGTCGAACAGAAGAAATCGGGCCAAGCTCCCGAGGAGCTGTTCACGTACGCCTTGCCGAAGGTGGCATGGGGCGAAGAGGATCTGCAATTCGATAAGGCTTCGGTCTATTCAAAGGAACAGACGCTGTCCGGAGACCGGGATGATGAGAATGAGTACCCTGTCAACATACTCGGAGATCGGTGGCTGGAGATTTCGGTGAAAGGCGATGCCCTGTCTGTGAGCGTTGATCGACAGTTGCTTCTGGACCGGCAGCCTGTGGATGCATCGATCGGCGCAGGAGGCGTGGCGCTTGAATCGGAGTATCATGAGCAGAACGAAAAGGATGATATTTACGACGCCGTCTTTGAAGATGTCACGATTGTGTCGGAGCCACCGGGTGGCGAACGTAAGCTGCTGTTCACGAACAAGCCGTCCGGACTTGCCGGTGTCCTGACCGGCATACAGCGAAGCATGAACCGCGCGGTCGACTGGGCTGTCGAGACTTTCTAAAAATTGGGGAGCTTAGGGCGTGAACAACGAATGAAGAATCGCACGAAGAAATGGGCGGCAGCTGCGGGGTTTGCGGTATTGTGTGCCGCCGTCTCCTTCTGGTGGTTGGAGGATCAAGAGAAGGAGCCATCGATGCTGCCCCAGCCGCTGCAGGCGCAAGTCAAGCTGTCTGCCTGGATTACGGATTGGCAGTGGGAGACGGGCATGGCAGATTGGAAGCAGCTCAGTGGTGAGCTTGAAGAAATCAAGCTGTTTGCAGCCTATTTCAATCATAAAGACGAGCTTTACTTGACGTCGGATTTTCGGGAGGCGCTGCCTGCGTTCCTGGAGGCGTCCAAGGAAGGAGAGCCGGCTCGCGGCATCCTGACGATCGTCAACGATCGTTTCCATACCGATGGAACGGCCAAACAGAAGGATCCGGACCTGATATCCCGGCTCGTCGCTACTCCCGAAAGCCGCAGCCAACATATCAAGCAAATTTTGGACATGGCATCCCAGCATGGTTTCGACGGCGTGGAATTGGATTACGAGAAGGTCCGCAAGGAGGATGGGGCCAAGCTCTCCGCGCTGTACGAGGAGCTGTATGAGCGCCTCCGGGCGGAAGCCCTCTCGCTCCGAATCGTGCTGGAGCCGGGCGTATCCCTGTCATCGCTTAAGCTGCCGGAGGGGCCGGATTATGTCCTGATGGCATACAACCTGTACGGGGGGCATAGCGGACCCGGACCGAAGGCGGATTATGCCATGATCAAGGAGCTGGGGGGCAAACTGCGGCAGCTGCCGGGAGACCATGCCATCGCGCTGTCGGTTGGCGGGTTTGACTGGGCGGAGGATGGCAAGGCGGTCTCTTTAACGGAGAAGCGTGCGGTAGAGCTGGCGCGTGACAGCCCGGACGAACCGAAGCGGGATCCGGACAGCGGGGCCCTATACTTCGAGTACACGGACGACCAAGGCATCAGGCATACCGTATGGTATGCGGACGGAACGACCCTTGCCGGATGGATGGATGCGGCGGGGGAGGCGGGCATTTCGAAGATTGCGATCTGGCGGCTCGGCCAAATGGAAGCAAATACGCTGCAGAAATTGAGCGAGTTTTGACAGCAATCCCATCATGAATGATTTAGCCATAACCCAAAAGGACACCCCGTTGCTTCAATAAGAAGCCGCTCGGGGTGTCCTTTCACGCATGGGAACATTCGGGGGGCAGAGCGCTCGTCATTCTGTCCGTCCCCGCCGGAGGGGGTCAATGAATGAGCTTCGAAGCCTTCGCTTTGCGGATCAGCCCGCTGCTGGCCCGGTTGATCGGCTTCTTGAGCGCGATTCCGATCACAAGCGCGATCCCGGCGAAGACCAGCATGAGCAGCATATCGCGGATGACGATATCCCACAGGATGCCGCCGACGGCTTCCCGCATCATGCTGATGGCATAGGTGAACGGCAAATACGGATGCAATGCCTGGAAGAACGGCGGCGTCATCTGGATCGGAAAGGTCCCGCCAGCGCCGGCCAGCTGCAGCACGAGCAGAACGATCGCCATTGCTTTTCCGACATTGCCGAATACGGACACCAGCGTGTAGACGATCAGCATGAAAACGCAGCTGATCAGCAGCGCAAACAGAATGAACCAGCCGGGGTTCACCACATAGGTTCCCAGCAAATAAATATCGCCTAGGGTAACGAACAGCGCCTGGAACAGGGCAATGGTCAGAAAGGTGAGATAGCGGCCGAAATAAATCTCGATGCTGCGAAAACTTCTCTCTTCCTCATGGACCTCCACGGAGAGCAGGGAAACGAGCAGCAGGGCGCCTACCCACAAGGACAAGGTCGTGAAGAAGGGCGACATCGCGGAGCCGTAGTTCGGGATGGGGTACAGGCGATTCTCTTCCAGCGTAACCGGCTCGGCAAAAAACTGGCTTTCGAGCTCGAAATTATTTTTCAGCAGATCGATAACCTCTTGGATATCCCCTTCCGCTTCCATCTCGCGCAGCCGGTTGGCCAACTGCGTAATCCGAAGCTCCGCCTCCGGCAGACGATTTTGGGCGAGCTGCACTTCTTCGCCCCCCACTTTGAGCCCTTTCCGGGCATCTTGGAGCAAACGCTGGATGTCGGGGACGCTGGCAAGCGCCTGGGTCAATTCCTGCTGAACGCGCTTGGCCGTACCTGCGCCCTTGGTGAAGGCCTTGCTTATCGCCGGGCCGATTTCGCTGTCGTACCGGCTTAGCAGCGCGTCGGTCAGCCCCGTAATGTCATCGGTCAGCTTCTTCAGCTTATCGATGGAATCCGCAGGTGCTTCCTCCCCCCGTTCCACGGCTTGAGCGATGGTTTGGAACACGGCTTGAGCCGAGGTCCATCGTGCGGCAATGTCCTCGAGCTTGTCCACCGCGGAAGCCGCCGCCGGGGAGATCGAGCCCAGCCGCTTGAACAATTGCCCCAGCCGGGCCGCGGCTTGCGCTGCAGTCTCAGCGCGCTCTTTCGCAGCGTTCAGGCGGCTGGCCAGCTCCTTCGGGTCGATGCCTTTTTGCCCTAGCGCGTCCAGCACTTGCGAAAGCCCTCCGGTGGCTGCACCCAGCACCTCCAAGTCCTGCCGCAGCGCAGGTTCCAGCGATTTCGAGGCCCCTGCGGCCTGATTCGCGAACTCCGCCAGCGCACCGGCCATTTCCTTGCCGTCCGCGGCAATCCCTTCAAGGCGGGGCAGAGCGGCATCGGCCTGCTGAACCAACCGGTTGGCCAGCTTGATATCCTGCTGGGCCGTGCTCACCGCCTCGTTGAGCTCGGGAAAGCTTTTTTCGAGCCGGAACAGCAAGTTTCGTACTTTGTTGATCGCAGGGAGCTGGTTCTCGATCTCGATCCCGAGCGTGTTAAAAATCTCGAAGATGGTGCCGTTGGCGGTTTTGATGAAATTTTTGCTGACTTCCTCCACGACGGCAGATGCCCCCTGGGCCGTCACCTTGGGCGAAATGGCGTTGATTTTCTCGTTCGTGTAATAGAGGATCTGAGCCTTGACGGGCTCATTGGTCAGTACGGTGCCGATCCGGGCGGAGAAGTTCTCCGGAATGACGATGGCGGCATAATCGGTGCCGCGCCGCACCCCCTGTATCGCATTCTCGCTGTCCTCCGTAAACCGCCACCCCAGCTTCTCATTGTGATGCAGGGACTCCACGATTTCTTTGCCCAGGTTAATGGGCTGGTCGCGAAGAGTGGTGCCTTTATCCAGGTTGGCAACGGCAATGGATACACCTGAGGTTTGGCCGTAGGGATCCCAGGAAGCTTCGATGTTAAACCAGGCATATAGAGAAGGAAGGAGGGCAAGACCCCCGATGATGACGGCTGCAGCCCAATTGCTGACGATTCTACGGATATCGGCAGAATATATATGGAAAATATTCTTCATGAGCGCTCCTGTCTTGTACGTAGTTGGAGCTAGTATGCCGCCAAATCCGTGCCAAGATACGAAACGAGCCGATCCTTTATCTCTTCCTTGAGAGAAGGCCGATCGCAGAGCAGGCTGCCTTCATACCCGCGGCACAGATAATGCACCTGCAGCCATTCCTCGGAGGTACGGCCCTTGCTTTGAATCCGGATGCCGCGCCGCTTCATCTGCTGTTGAATGGACCAGGCTTGTGCCGAAATCCCTTTTTGGATATGCTGCAGATTTAAAATATAGATATCGGCCATTTTGAGCTTGAGGGTCTTGAGGATTCCAATATCCCGTTCGAGAACAGACTGAAGCAGGTCATGCAGCAGATAATCTTTGATCAGGGCTTCGTCTTCGACCGAAGGCGGAGGAGGAGTGGAAGGTTTCATCATAAGAGACACATCCCCGGACATGAAAAAATACAAGAACATACGTTCTATTATATACATGGTATGCCATCCTTATTCGGCCTGCAACCATTAATTTCTGGCATTTGTGATCACCCCCGGTGGATTCATGGCGGCATATCGTTTACACTCCTGATAACTGCATTTTTTCGGGAGGAGATTAACCATGATACTGCATAAAGGCGAAATATTGTTCCGGCAAGGGGATAGCGGGGATCATTTATATCACATTCGGAGCGGATTGTTTAAGGTGACCCGTCTGCATGCCAACGGCAATATGGTGCTTTTCAATATTTTATATCCCGGCGAAACGGTACCCCATCACTCGCTGATCAGCCCGAAGGAAACGCATGGAACCGCGATCGCGCTGATTCAGAGCGAAGTGGAGGTAATATCGGCAGAAGCTTGGTATCGACAGCTTCAAGAGGATCCGCAAAAACCGCTCGAGGTTGCCAGGTTGCTGCAGGAAAAGGTGAGGTTCATGCAGATGCGGCTGGATCACTTAACCGTGGGCGGGCCGGCGGAGCGGCTGGAGCTGCTGATCCAATGGCTGGATGAGTATTCCCAAGGGATACATTTGACCGAATATTTGACTCAGGAAGAGATCGGACAACTGATCGGGGTAAGGAGAGAAACGGTAAACCGGCTGCTGCGAGAGCAGGGCAAGCACGTTTAGCCCATATCCCTTTGCCGACGCCTGAACCGGCTTTATACATAGGTTTTATAGAACCCTGAACGAGCATGCACGGACAGAGCAATGAGTCGATGCACCCTTCGCGGCTGATCGATGCCGCCGGAAGGCATCAAACCAAAAAGGATGCCCCCCATGCAGAAGAAGGGCATCCTTTTTGGTTTTGAGATACGGTTAGACTAATATTAACTTTCCAGCGTACCGGCCGGACCAAAGAATTCATAGTGGATCCGGTCAGCAGGCACCTCCATCGATTTCAAATGGCCGTTCACGGCACGCATGAACGGAACCGGCCCGCAGAAATAGAAGTCGGCTTTCGAATCGACCGTTTTGCGAAGAAACTCCAGATCGATGTAGCCGGTTTGGTGGCAAGTGTCTTCCGTTTCCGGCTGTTCATAAATGACGTACGTGCTTAGCTGCGGATGCTGCGAGGCGAGCTCATCAATATGCAGCTTCATTGCGTGCTGACTGCCGCATTTGGCCGCATGGATAAAGGTTACTTTCCGTTCAGGCTGATTCAGCAGCACGGATTCCAGCATGGCCACCATCGGAGTCAAACCGACGCCGCCGCTGATCAAGGCAAGCGGAAGATCGGAGTCCGTATCCAGCGTAAAGGTACCGGCCGGAGCCGTGACCTCGAGAACGGTCCCGACCTCGGCATGACGGTGCAGCCAGTTGGAGACGATGCCGGCAGGCTTTCCATCCAGCTCGTCTTCGCGTTTCACCGTAATTCTGTAGTAAGGATATCCGGGTGCGGACGAGAGGCTGTAATGACGATTATGATAATAGGCTTCGCCCTCAGGTTTTACCCGAAGCGTGATGTATTGGCCGGGTAGATAATCGGAAATTTCCCCGCCGTCCTGAGGTACCAGATAAAAGGAAGTAATGACGGAGCTTTCCTCCACCTTCCGGTCAATGACGAAATTACGGTATCCGCTCCAGCCGCCGGTTTTGTTTGCGGCTTGCTGGTACATATCCGCTTCGATGCCGATAAAGACATCGGCAATGACGCCATAAGCTTCGGCCCAAGCCTCGATAATTTCGGGCGTTGCGGCATCGCCAAGCACATCCTTCATGGCGCCGAGCAGCGTTTCGCCGACGATCGGATAGTGCTCCGGCAAAATGTTTAATGCCCGGTGCTTGTGTCCGATTTGTTTAACAACCGGGACGATCGCTTCAAGACGGTCGATATGGGCCGCGGCTGCGTATACGGCATTGGCCAGGGCAAAGGGCTGTTTTCCTTCCCTTTGATTCGCATGGTTGAATATGTTAAGAAGTTCCGGATGATGATGAAACAATTTTTGGTAAAATGCGCTTGTGATCGCCGTGCCGTGGGTTTCCAGAACCGGCACGGTCGATTTAACGACCTCAATCGTACGTTGGCTTAACATGCAGACTCCCCCTTGATTCATAAGATACCTTAGTCGAATTGGTGTTCCCTTTTAAGTATAGACAGGCGATAAAGCCGCTCTTGTGATTTAAGTCACATCGGATTTAGCGAATATGTGAACAACATTTTTAGGCGAGGGAGGTTCTTAAAGCCGGATTTTTTACATATTCCATATAGAGATTCCAATTCATTCAAGCCTGCTGTTTAGCTTGTATGCCAACTGTGTTATAATAATGTTAGCACTCTAACTAAAACGAGAAAGGATCAGGATACCATGTGTCCCCGAAGGACGAATCCCCAAAGGACGATTTGGAAACGTTATGATCTCTCATACACATAGCTTCCTTTGTAGAGCGAAGTCGGACGTCTGAAGACAAGGACGGTCTCTACGAAAGGATGGGAACTATGGTTCGAAGGATGAACTCCTCCAGGTTGCCTCAAGGTAGAGATTGGCCTATGTCTGACCAATCTACTACGACAAGAGGGATCCTGTATGAGGAAAAGACAAAACACATTTATCACCATGTCAGCGATGTTGTTCGGAACGTTTTTAATGGCTTTTACGTATTATCACATTAATTTTCACAATCATTTGACCGAAGGCGGCTTTGTCGGCCTTGCGCTGCTTGGCAAGTATGCGCTTGATATTCCGCCAGCATTGAGTATGGTCCTTATGGACATACCGGTACTGCTGATTGCCTTGTTCATCAAGGGCCGGAAATTCATTTTCAATACCGTTGTTGCGGCGAGCATGTTCACCTTGTTCTACGCATTGATCGAGCGGTATTCCACGCTGGTTATCGATCTGAATCATAACTTGCTGGCAGCCGCGCTGCTGTCCGGATTATTGACGGGCTTTGGAGCCGGCATCGTGCTCCGCTATGGCGGGGCGACAGGCGGCGACGACGTAATCTCCGTGCTGTTCAGCGAGTGGAGCGGGCTTAAGGTAGGGACGGTGTTTTTCCTGATGGATGCCGTAGTACTGCTATTATCGCTATTCTATATGCCACTGGTTGAAACCTTATATACTATATTAGCCGTATCGATTGCCGGGCAAGTGATCACCATCACAGTGACGTACGGTACCGAGAAAGCGGAAAAGAAACCGGTTCGGAAGGCGGTCCGTGCCCCAAGCACTCCGGTTACTCCGAAAACAGCGCAGCATACCGTTAGCGGCCGTTCATAATGCGGTCCCAATAAAAGAAGCTCACCCGCATGTAGGGTGAGCTTCTTTCATGTGCTTGATACGCTTACTTCTCGTCCTTGGGGTGGTTCTCGTCCCACTCCTGTGCCTTGGCGGTGGCGATGGCGATGGCACGTCCCTCATCGTAGTCCTCCTCCAGCAAGGCATTGGCAATTTCCACGGCTTTATTCCTCACCCGCGGCTCCAGATTTTTCATGGATGGCGGGTAATCATTTTTGCTCCAAGGCATGGTACGATCCCTCCAATTCAACTGTTCATCGTATGTACTGTATATTACCCCGTGCAGCCAAATTGAATAAACGGGTTCAACCACACCCCATAAAAAGTGCATTGCCCCTTCAAGGGCAATGCACTTGGAAACTTGGATTTTATTCGAACAGCTGCAAATACTCGCCGTAGCCTTCCTTCTGCATCTCTTCCTTCGGCACAAACCGGAGCGCAGCGGAATTGATGCAGTAACGGAGCCCGTTCGGTCCGGGCCCGTCGTCGAACACATGGCCGAGGTGAGAGTCTCCTTTTTTGCTTCGTACCTCGGTGCGGACCATCATGTGGGTGAGATCCATTTTTTCCTTGATGTTGTATTCGCGAATCGGACGGGTGAAGCTCGGCCATCCGCAGCCGGCGTCGTATTTGTCCGTAGAACTGAAGAGCGGCTCGCCGGACACGATATCAACGTAAATGCCTTCCCCGTGATGGTCCCAATACTCATTGTGGAACGGGGGTTCGGTTGCGTTGTTCTGCGTCACTTCATATTGGATCGGCGTCAGGCGCTGCTTAAGCTCGGCGGTATCCACAGGCTCCGACCAGTGCTGCTCAATGAAATCCTCCCGTCCGGAGCCTTTGCGATAGCGTTTGTAATGGCTCGGATTTTTCTTGTGGTAATCCTGATGGTATTCCTCTGCTTCATAGAAGGTGCTCGCCGGGATGATCGGCGTCACGATCGGTCCGTCGAAACGTCCGCTGGCCGCCACGGCCTGCTTGGATTGCTCCGCAAGCTCGCGCTGCTCCTCCGTATGGTAAAAAATAGCCGTCCGGTAAGATGTCCCGCGGTCATGGAATTGTCCGCCCTCATCCGTAGGATCGATTTGCTGCCAGAAAAGCTCGAGCAGCTTCTCATATGGGAAAACTTCCGGGTTATAGGTGATTTGAACGGCCTCATAATGGCCTGTGGTATCGGAGCATACCTCTTTATAGGTCGGATTTTCCTTGTGGCCGCCAGTATAACCGGAAACGACCTTCAGAATGCCCGGCAGCTCGTCAAAGGGAGAGACCATACACCAGAAGCAGCCTCCCGCAAAGGTAGCCAATTCGCTTGGGGTTGAACGATTATTCATCTATTATCCCTCCATCGTTTTATAACAATATAAAATGTAAGTCATATTGTTATTATAATCATTTTGGTCAAGGAAACCAAAATATTGCTCCGATTATGTCGTTCTCCCCTTATACCACCGGAAAGCGGCCATGAACAAAGCGGTTAGCAGCATAAGCGCTGCCGCAACAGCCGCGAAGATGACCGGATGATCGGCCAATCCGCTGCCAAGCCAGGCGTACAGGAGGATGGCTGGAATTTTGCCGATGGCGGAAGCGGCGGTGTACGTCCAGAATGGGATGGAGGCGACGCCGGCATATAGATTGACGGCCATTTGGGGTATCACGGGCAGCAGGCGGGCGAGCAGGATCGACTGAAAGGGGCGCCGTTCGACCGCGGTCGTAAACCTGTGTAAAGCCGTGTATTTCCCAAGCAGCCGTCTGCCGGGCTCCTGATATAAAGACCGCACAGCCGCATACAGGATGACGGCGGCGATCGTCGTTCCGAACCACGATATGGCGGCCGCCCAGACGGTTCCGTATGCATACCCGAGAATAGCGATGACCACTTTGTAGGGGGCAATGGGAAATAAGGCAAGCAGGGCTGCCAGCAGGATCATGAGGAAGAGCGGGGGATCGCTCTCCAACCACTCCGTGATATCATGCCTGTATGAAAAAGCAAGTGCCAGTACTGCCGCATATAGGATGGGGATGATCCATCTCTTCATGTAGAATCCTCACTTTGCATCGTTGACCTGAATAGCACCATGATAGCAAAAAAACAGGCATGCTGCCCGTATTTCGAAGACTCTCGCAATCGATACTATGGAAAAATTTGAATATACAAGCGATTTTTCGTATGTTATAATGTGTCCAACCGAATAGTTCCCAAAGGGGAGTAGCTTCATAAGAAAACCTCTGTCGCGGCCTTATCAAGGATGAACAACCGCGACTTCAACGGTAGGTTTTCTTGCGGTATAGAATTTCATGGGCTCTGCCGATGACTTATAAATTCTATATCGTAAGTAAAGTCGTCATTACGGGACTAACCATCCCCGGCTTTATTGGCAACGATAAGTTGTTTAGCGAGACCTTTGCCTGATTGTTTCATGATGAGGTGGAGGTCTATTTTTGCGCCCAAAAAACGCTGTAGACCCTATCGATGAAGGGAACAGCGTTTTTTTGGGTGGTGGACATCGGTAGGTGAAAGCCTAATCGGAACATGAAGAAAGGGTGGGGAATCATGGATTTGCTGTCGATGGAATTTTGGACCGCGCTGCTGTCGATTGTCCTCATTGACCTTGTGCTGGCAGGCGATAATGCTATCGTTATCGGTCTCGCCGCTCGCAATGTCCAGAAAGAGGACCAGAAGAAGGTCATCCTGTGGGGAACCGTCGGCGCGATCATCATACGGATCGTAGCCACGCTGCTCGTTGTCCAGCTCTTGATGATCCCCGGCTTGCGCTTGATCGGCGGCATCGCGCTGCTGTGGATTGCCTACAAGCTGCTGGTCGATGAGAAGCAGCATGAAATTTCCGCGGGCAACCAAATGTGGGCGGCTATCCGTACGATCATCATCGCGGATGCCATGATGGGACTGGATAACGTTCTTGCCGTAGCAGGCGCTGCCGGTGAAAGCTTCATGCTCGTTATTGTCGGACTTGCGATTTCCGTTCCGATCATGGTGTGGGGCAGTACTATTATCCTGAAGCTGACGGATCGCTTCCCGATTATCATCACGATCGGCGCTGCGGTGTTAGCCTGGACCGCATCGAAGATGGTGGTGGAAGAGCCGATGATTCACGGCTGGTTCGCAAATGGCGTCGTGAAGTACGGGTTTGAGGTTATCGTCATTGCCATCGTCATCGGCATCGGAACCTGGATGAAGAAGAAGAATGAGCACAAAGCGAAGAGCAACCCGGTACAGGTTAAGATGGTCGACTAGTTTAAGACTTTGTCTGAACCGGAACCAAGCGGTATAATGTCTTCATGAACGAACAGAGCCCATAAAACCCTGTTCGCATGAGGAGGAGTAATGCATGGAATCTGCGGGAAAGTCCGTAGAAGAACGGATAGCGGAATCGTACCGTCAGGATGAGGATATGATGATCCTCGTATTTGCCCAGTGGTGCGTGAATCACGGTCTGGATCCGGCTGAGCTGTACCGTAAAGCTTATCCGGATCAGCCGGACAATGAGCGGTTGACGCGCGTGCTCGAATTGACGGTGCCCAAAGAAGAGGCTGGCGAAATACCGGATCAGACCCTGCTTGGCGTCCTGTCGATGTTCGGTAATGAAGACTTGGCTATCGTTGTTGCCGAGGCAGCGGCCAGCCTTGGTCCTGACAAGAAGTAACGGAATCAGGGAATATCTTACATGCGATTCAAAGAAGAAGCGGGTCGATCAAGGAAAAACCTTGGTCGGCCCGCTTTTTTGCCGTGGAGATATGGCCATTAATTGGAGGTTCGGCTGGACATGCGGAATTGCTTGGGCGAAACGCCGAATCGGGAACGGAAAACGCGGTGAAAATAAGTGTAGTTCGCAAAGCCGGAGGTTTCGGCAACATCCTCCAGGGAGAGGGGGCTGAATACGATCCGTTCCTTTGCCATGCTCAGTCGCACGTCCATGGTGTACTGCATGATGGTGGTGCCGAACGCTTCCTTGAACAGATGGACTGCCCGGGAAACGCTGATGCCCACATGGGCGGCGACATCCTCCAGCTTGAACATGGAGGAGGCATTCTCTTCAATGTAGTTCTTCATGCGGTAGGCGAGATACGTCTTGGGAGTTGTTGACGGCTGCTCCGATAACAGACGGTCCACCTCCAGGCACAGAATCCGCACGGTGTAATCCGAAATCTCGGGATAAGGATCCGATACGCGCCGCTGCTCGAGCAGAATTTGCCGAAACAGGCTCAGGTAACGCTCCTCCAGCGGCACCCTGATTTTGGTCGGGCGTTTCTTGGAATTCCACCACGCGTCAGCCCAAGGCCCTTTGAAAAAAATATGATAATCGCCGCTTTCGATGGTCAATTCACCCAATGCGTTGTATTCGTCATCGATTCGAAGTTCATAAGGCTGTCCGGGCGTGAAAATCAACAGATCCCCTGCCTCGACGAGCGACAGCTTGCCGTCGATTTTGGCGCGGCATTTGCCGTCGGTCTGCCAACGCATCAAATAGGTGTCGAAACCGTCCGCCAGGGACATCTTGAAAGGTTTGCGATGAAATGAGAAATCCGCTGCTACGACTTGGTTGGAAAGATTTGAATCCATTGCTAAAGTCCCCTTTGAAGAATAAGAAAATAATGACCAGATTGTTCATGTTTTAATCATATTCTTCATTTTAAACGAAAGCATAAAAGAATACCATTGTACTAGTCCGAGCACATCTATTGGTTCAAGGAGTGACATCGATGAAAAAAATGAGAGCAGGTATAATCGGCTGCGGAACCATCAGTGGCGTATACTTCACGAACTTGAAAAACAGCCCTTGGGTTGAAATCGTGGCATGCGCCGATCTCATTCCGGACAACGCCAAAGCGAAAGCAGCAGAGTTCAACATCCCGAACGTATACACGGTTGAGGAGATGCTCGCACAGACAGATATTGAATTTATTATTAATTTGACCATTCCGGCCAGCCACGCCAATGTCGATATCGCCTCCCTGGAAGCAGGAAAGCATGTCTACAGTGAAAAACCGCTGGCCATAACCCTTGACGAAGCCCGCCGCGTCCTGAATATCGCCGATCAGAAGGGGCTTCGCGTCGGCTGCGCACCGGATACGTTCCTAGGCTCCGGCGTACAGACGGCCAAAGCGGCCATTGAATCCGGGCTGATCGGCAGACCTGTTGCCGCAACGGCGTTTATGATGGGGGCAGGACCGGAAGCGTGGCATCCCAATCCCGAATTTTTTTACGCGTCGGGCGGAGGTCCGATGATGGACATGGGACCTTATTATGTGTCGGCCCTGGTAGAGCTGCTAGGTCCCGCAAGCCGGATCAGCGCATCCACAGGCATCCAGATCCCGGACCGTTCCGTCGGCTCGGGCCCGCTACAAGGAAAGCCGATCACGGTTCAGACGCCGACGCATTTGGCGGGGACGCTGGATTTTGAGAACGGTGCCATTGCAACCATGATTACCAGTTTCGATATCTTTGGTGGGTCCAATCTGCCCTGGATCGAAATCTACGGCACGCAGGGCAGCCTGAGTCTCGGCGATCCGAACTACTTCAACGGGGAAGTGAAGCTTCGCAAGCACGGCTCCGAGGAATGGGAATTGCTTGAGCCCGCCTTCGAATGCGGGAAGAACGAGCGGGGTCTGGGCATCCATGATATGATCCAATCGATCCATGAGCAGAAGGACCATCGCGTAAGCGGGCGCCTGGCTTATCACGTGCTGGAGATCATGCAGTCCTTTCAGCAGTCTTCGCTGGAGGGCAGGCATATCGTTCTGCAAAGCACATACCGTTATGGCAAACTTCCGGCACCTCAGCAGGCTGAATCGGCTGAATAGGGAACTGGAAGCCTGGTCCATATTCTTGTAAACTGGTTATGAACAACAGGCAAACCAGCTTCTGACGGATCTGGCAGGATGATGAGCTCTTGCCCGGCAATCCGCATGAAAGCGTTGCACTACTATTGGGACAGCTCCAATAAGATCAACTGTATGAGGAGGAAATGGACATGTCGAACACGTTGAAAATCGGAATTATCGGCTGCGGGGGAATCGCCAACGGCAAGCATATGCCGAGCTTGAAGAAGCAGGCGCAGGCCGAATTGGTCGCTTTTTGCGACATCGTGGAAGAGCGTGCGCAGAAGGCAGCTGCTGAATACGGGATTGAAGGCGCTAAAGTGTACACGGATTTCAGGGAATTGTTGAAAGACGGCAGCATTGACGTCATCCATGTATGTACGCCGAACGATTCGCACTCCGAAATCACGGTAGCATCCCTGGAAGCCGGCAAGCACGTGATGTGCGAGAAGCCGATGGCAAAAACGGTTTCCGAAGCACAGGCCATGCTGGACGCCGCAAAGCGCACAGGCAAAAAACTGACCATCGGTTATAACAACCGTTTCCGGGACGATAGCATGTACTTGAAGGGGATCTGCGAGGAAGGCGAGCTGGGCGAGATCTACTACGGTAAAGCCTTGGCCATCCGCCGCCGTGCCGTACCGACCTGGGGCGTATTCCTTGACGAGGAGAAGCAAGGCGGAGGTCCGTTGATCGATATCGGAACCCATGCGCTGGATTTGACCTTGTGGCTGATGGACAATTACAAGCCGAAAAGCGTGCTGGGATCCACGTTCCATAAATTGGGTCAGCGCGAGAATGCGGCGAATGCGTTCGGTCCGTGGGATCCGAAGGAATTCACGGTAGAGGATTCCGCTTTCGGATTTATTACGATGGAGAACGGCGCTACGATCGTTCTGGAATCCAGCTGGGCGCTTAACGTCCTGGAGATCGGCGAAGCGAAAGCCGTTCTGGCGGGAACCGAAGGCGGAGCCGACATGAAAGACGGCTTGCGCATCAACGGCGAGAAAATGAGCAGACTGTATGAAACCAAAGTGGATCTGAACGCCGGCGGCGTAGCTTTCTATTCGGGCTCCAAGGAAAACGACTCGGACCGTGAAGCAAGAATGTGGCTTGAAGCGATTATAGAGGATAAGGATCCGGTCGTTAAGCCGGAGCAGGCGTTTGTGGTGACGCAAATCCTGGAAGCGATCTATGAATCGGCGAAGACGGGTAAAGCGGTTTATTTCGATAACTAAATTCCTTGCAAGCAATCAATATGATGACTAAGCTAAACCAGGAGGTTATACAATGAAATTAGGCGTATTTATGGTATTGCTGAGTGGACGTAAACTGGAGGATGCATTGGACTACGTGGCATCCAAGGGCCTTAAAGCAGTTGAAATCGGAACAGGCGGTTATCCCGGAAATGCACATTGCAACCCGGTCGAGCTGCTGGAGAATGAAACCGCGCTGAAAAACTTCAAAAACGCGGTGGAATCCCGCGGGCTGATCATTAGCGCACTGAGCTGCCACGGGAATCCGCTTCATCCGCAAAAGGCAATCGCAAAAGAATTCCATGACACATACGTAAAAACGGTGGAGCTTGCCGAGAAGCTTGAAGTACCTGTTGTCAACACATTCTCCGGCTGCCCAGGCGACCACGAGGATGCCAAATACCCGAACTGGCCGGTAGCGCCTTGGCCTAACGACTATCAAGAGATCCTGACTTGGCAGTGGGATAACAAGGTCATTCCTTACTGGACCGAGTGGGGTAAATTTGCGGCAGACCGCAATGTCAAAATCGGTTTGGAACTGCACGGCGGCTTCTCCGTTCACACGCCGGGCACGCTGCTCCGTTTGCGCGAAGCCGCAGGCGAAGTGATCGGTGCCAACCTGGATCCGAGCCACATGTGGTGGCAAGGGATTGACCCTGTTCAAGCGATTCAAATTTTGGGCCGCGAAGGAGCGATCCACCACTTCCATGCGAAGGATACAAGCATTGATCCGATTAACGTGAACAAACACGGTCTCACGGATATGCAGTCGTATGCGAACATGCTGGATCGCGCTTGGCAGTTCCGCAGCGTAGGTTACGGACACGATGTGAAGGAATGGGCGGATATGATGAGTGCTCTTCGCCTTGTTGGATATGACTATGTCGTGAGCATTGAACATGAAGACGGACTGATGTCCGTTGAAGAAGGCTTCTCCAAAGCGGTGCAAAACCTTCAGCAAGTGCTGATCGAAGAGCCGCTCGGAGAAATGTGGTGGGTCTAACAGCGTAGAGAATAACCGAATAAGCAATTAGGGGGAACAGCAACATGCTTAACGTAACCATATGGAATGAATTCGTGCACGAGAAAATCCATGATGAGGTTCGGAGCGTTTATCCGACGGGCATTCACACAGCTTTGGCGGAGGGTCTGCAAAATCCGGATTTCATCATTAGAACGGCAACGCTCGACCAGCCGGAGCATGGATTGACGGACGATGTACTGGATTCAACCGATGTGCTGTTGTGGTGGGGGCATATGGCTCATGACCAGGTTAGTGACGAAATCGTAAGCAAGGTCGTAAAACGCGTGCAGGATGGTATGGGACTGATCGTTCTCCATTCCGGACATTTTTCCAAACCGTTCAAAGCTTTGATGGGCACGAGCTGCGATTTGAAGTGGCGCGAAGCAGGAGAACAGGAAATTATTTGGAGCGTGAATCCGACGCATCCGATTGCGGCGGGAATTACGGGACCGATCATCATCGAGCACGAGGAAATGTACGGGGAGTTCTTTGACATTCCGGCCCCTGATGAGCTGGTATTCGTCAGCAATTTCGAGGGCGGGGAAGTATTCCGCAGCGGATGCACATTCAAACGCGGGCATGGGAACATTTTTTACTTCCGTCCAGGGCATGAGACCTATCCAACCTACTACAACCCCGAAGTGCTGAAAGTAATCACCAATGCGATTAACTGGGCTCATTCTACGGCAGGCAAGCAAACGTTCGGCAACAGTCAGCCGGTTCGCGCGCTTCCCGTTTTAGTCTAAGCCATAAACAGCGCATTATCGTAAGCATCAGCGAACGAGCCGTTCAAGGTACAGTCCTTGTTCGGCTCATTTTTTTGGTATGTTGGGGCTGCTTTTTCGAAATGTTTTTGCCGGCCGGGGATAGAATATACGTGAATATGGGGTATTGTATGATATAGGAGAGGGGGCTGTACAATGAACGAAGTACAAAGCGCACCTGTAGATCCCGCAACCATCGCCATATGCCGGGCCAGGCTCGTCCATCAACCCGTTGAGGGCTTCCTGCTCGGAAGGGGAGTCCGCTTTGCGAAAATCATGTTCATCGGGGAAGCGCCCGGGGCTCATGAAGTTTTGGAAGGCAAACCTTTCGTAGGGCAGGCAGGACAAGAGATGAACGCGTACCTGGAACGTCTGAAACTGACACGGGATCAGGTATATATTACCAGTGCCATGCGAAGCAGGCCCTATAAGGATAAAGTGCTCGTGAGGCCTTCAGGCGAGAATGTCATCAGCCGATCGAATCGCACGCCGACCAAAGCGGAAATATTGGCCCATGCGCCTTTGCTTGATGAAGAAATCCGATGGGTCCGCCCGGACATCTTGGCACCGATGGGAAATACGGCGCTGCACCGGTTAATCGGAAGCCATGAAACGGTGACGTCGCTGCACGGCAAGCTGATGGAAGGCCCGGTTCAGCAAGCGGCTGATCCGGAAAATCCCGGAGCAGGCTATGTGTTTTCACCAGAGACCTATAAGATATTCCCTCTGTTCCATCCAGCGGCGGTGCTGTATAATAGGAAATTATCCACTTTGATTGAGGACGATTTGGATATTTTGGCTCGGATATTAGGGGGATAAACGCTGATTTTCTGGGAAAAAGGGGCTAGGAGGTTTTCAGCTTCTCGAAAATATGCTAAAATGAAACATACTTACAATTCGTAAGTTTTCTAGATTTATGGGTGAGCTTATGAGTTTCTATAAACAAGGTGACTTCGTAAAGAGGTGAAGGGATATGGAAGTTACAAATGTTACGATGTGTCCCCGTTTCGAATCGGCCTTTTCTTTTCTGGGCAAACGGTGGAACGGCTTGATTATTCAAACGCTGATGAGCGGGCCTAAGCGCTTTAAGGATATTTCGAATTTGATTCCGTCCATGAGCGATAAAATGCTCTCCGAGCGGATGAAGGATTTGGAATGCGAAGGCATACTGATTCGTCATGTCTATCCGGAAACTCCGGTACGTATTGAATATGAACTGACTGAAAAAGGCAAAGCACTGCGTCCGGTGATGGAGCAAATTTCATCATGGGCAGAACAATGGGTCGACAGATGAGTCATCTTAAGACTCCCGTTGACGATTAAACCCTGGCATGAGATATCCTCATTTCAGGGTTTTTTTTTCTAACCAGAATGGCTGATTCTTTCGTCCTGCAAAAATATCCGGACATGCACCAAGCTGACGGACCTTCTATATGATGTAATAATCCAGGCGGCATATCAAGGAGGCGAGCCCATGATCAAGCGAACGAATATCTCCCGGTTCCATTATGGACAAGAGGACATCTCAGAGCTTGAAAACGCTTCATTACAAGTGCTTCATATATTTGAGAAAACCAAGCAGGTGCTGAGCCAGTATGTACCGGAATCACTGTGGTCGGCCGTGTGTGAAACAAGCCCAGACGCTGTAGCATCCCTTAGCCAAGACGGCACCGCTCGGGTCGACATGTTCCAGAAGTGGGTCAAAGCTCCCGGCGGATGGAAGTTCATTGGCTATGAAACCGAAACATTGAATTCGTCTTCCGAGCAGAATAAGGGACGGATGGGAAGATTCCTGCATATGATCATCTGGTCGCTCTACGAGAAAATCGTGATGCTGCATCCCTTCCTCGGCAGCGAAGCGTTCTTTGACGGGGAGGAGCTGGACGTGATCGCCCATTATTTTGTGCCTACGTATATTAGTGCCGTGCCTTTGGTGCAGCAAGGAAAAGCCTATAAGACCATTCAGGCCGGCATCGTACTGTACCAGGAGCATATCGAGGCGCCTGCCGTCATCATGCCGTCGGAAGGAGGCCTTTTGGAGGGGAACTGGATGACCGGGGTGAACCTGGATTCGGGGGGATTTGCCGGAATTCGGCCCTATTTAAAAGTGCCGGGCGGCGAACGAGCCTATATGGAAGCCGAAATCATATAGCATGCCGTTTATTAGGATAACCTTGTTCCAATCGGACAGGGTTATTTGGTATTTTTATTTAAATTTTAAAGATTGATGTGAAAAAAATCACAAAAATATATGCCTTTACACGATATAATTTACTTGTAAGCAGTGGAATACACGAGCACCAGACCACGTGTTGGGGAGGAATCAAACGATGTCCAATATAAAGAGAGATAAGTTGGTTGTCATTGGCAACGGTATCGCAGGCATAAGCACGGTCGAGCAAATCATTAAATTGGGTGGGAAATTTGACATCACCGTCATCGGACAGGAGCCTCACCCGAACTACAATCGCATTATGCTGTCCTATGTGCTGGAAGGCAGCAAAACCTTGGACGACATCGTATTGAATGACTGGAAATGGTACGAGGACAATCAGATCACCCTGCATACGGGTGTGACCGTCACCGCCATCGACGGGGAGCGCAAGGTTGTAACTGCCGATAACGGCTTGACGGTTCCTTATGACAAAGTGATTATAGCTACAGGTTCGAACCCTTTTATATTGCCTGTCCCGGGCAGTGATAAAGAGGGAGTTATCGGATTTCGAAATATCGCCGACTGCACGCAGATGCTTCAAGCCGCCAAGGCATACAAGAAAGCGGCCGTCATCGGCGGAGGGCTGCTGGGTCTGGAAGCCGCGAAGGGATTGGTCAGCCTGGGCATGGAGGTGACGGTGGTTCATCTCATGCAGGATTTGATGGAGAGCCAGCTGGATTCCATGGCATCGGGGATGCTGCAAAGGGAGCTGGAGCGGCAGGGCATCCGATTCTTATTAGGCAAACAAACCACGGAAATCATGGGCGATGAGAGAGTCACGGGGCTACGGTTCAAAGATGGGGATGAGCTTGAAGCGGAACTCGTGGTCATGGCCGTGGGGATCCGAGCGAACGTTGCTGCCGCCCAAGCGAGCGGTATCGAAGTGAACCGGGGAATCGTAGCCAACGATTATCTTCAGACCTCCTGGCCGGATGTGTATGCGGTCGGCGAATGCTGCGAGCATCGGGGGGCATGCTACGGCCTGGTTGCGCCGTTGTTCGAGCAGGGACAGGTTCTTGCCAAGCATCTCTGCGGCGTGGACAGCCAGCCTTACGAGGGCAGCATCGTATCGACGAAACTGAAGATCAGCGGCGTTGATGTATTCTCCGCAGGAGAGTTCATGGAGCAGGCCGAGCACTCGGTGATCGTGGCGAAGGACGATTGGCGCAAGACTTATAAGAAAATCTTGCTGCGCGACAATATCATCGTCGGCGCAATACTGTTCGGTGATGTCAGCGATTCGGCCAGCCTTCAATCCATGATACGAAAAAAGACGGCCATGACCGAGGAGATCTATCATTCGATCATGGGCACCGAATGTGCAGGGAAAGGAAACGGAAAGGCCTTCTCGCTCGATAAGATGCCCGACGATGAAATCGTCTGCGGCTGCAACGGCGTAACCAAAAAGGCCATTGTGGATGCCGTGACGCTTCAAGGCCTTACGACGGTGGACGAAATCAAAGCTTGCACGGGAGCGACCCGTTCTTGCGGAGGCTGCAAGCCAGTCGTGGAGCAAATCCTTCAGAGCGTGCTGGGCGATGGCTTTAAGACGGCAGGCAAACAAGGCATATGTCCGTGCACCACGCTCGACCGGGACGAAATCGTCGCCGAAATCAGCGCCAAGGGGCTGACCACGACGAAGGAAGTCATGCATGTTCTGAACTTCAGCAACCCTGAGGGCTGCTCGAAATGCCGTCCCGCCATCCATTATTATCTGGCCATGCTGAATCCGGTGACCCATCAGGAGGAGAGGGAATCCCGCTTCGTCAACGAGCGGATGAACGCCAACATTCAGAAAGACGGCACATACACGGTAGTGCCAAGAATGTACGGCGGCGTGACCACGCCGGAGGATTTGAAGAAAATTGCGGACGTATCGCTTAAGTACAATGTTAAGGTCGTTAAGGTAACCGGCGGACAGCGTCTGGATCTGATCGGCGTGAAGAAGGAGGATCTGCCAAGCGTATGGGAAGAGCTGGATATGCCGTCCGGTTATGCTTATGCCAAATCGCTGCGGACCGTCAAGACCTGCGTAGGCTCCCAATTCTGCCGCTTCGGCACGCAGGATTCGATGGGCATGGGTGCATTCCTCGAGGAGAAATTCGAGCGGCTGGACTTTCCGGCGAAGTTTAAAATGGCGGTCAACGGATGTCCGCGAAATTGTGCCGAATCGTGCACGAAGGACATCGGGATCGTCGGCAATGACGGCGGATGGGAGATATTTGTCGGAGGCAACGGCGGAACAAAGGCGCGCCTGGCCGATTCGTTCTGTAAAGTGAAAACGGACGAGGAACTGATCGAGATCTGCGGCGCCTTGATGCAGTACTACCGTGAGACCGGCAAGTACCTCGAGAGAACGTCGGAATGGGTAGAGCGTCTGGGACTGGAACAAATCCGTGCGGCGGTCCTTGATGATGCTAAACAGCGCAAGGATCTGGTGGGAAGAATAGAGCTGGCCCTGCAGCAAGTGGAAGATCCGTGGAAGAAAGTGCTGAACGACGATAAGCTGCGCAATACGCTGTTCCAGGACGCAAGACCGGTCGGCAGCAAGTAATCCAGGGGGAGAACGATTCCCCCTTGACTGCCGGATTATAGAGAGCTTATGGCTTGGATAGGAATCGAACAAGAGAAGTGGAGGCTGCGTATTATGGAAACCGGAACTTATATCACGGTAGGGAATGAACATGAATTTCTGTCGCAACTCGGAAGGGTGGTCCAAATCGGTGACCGGGAGATTGCCGTCTTCCGGACCTCGGATCATCAATGGTTTGCTCTGGAGAATAAAAGCCCGCATCCCAAAGGAGGTCCGTTAGCCGAAGCCATCGTATCCGGGCATTACATTTACGATCCGTTACACGATTGGAAAATCGAGCTTTCGACAGGGCTTGTGCAGGCTCCGGATAAGGGCCAAGTTCGGATATATCCGGTTCGCGCCGTGGACGGAAAGGTTGAGGTAGGTGTATAAGGCCGTAATAAGCAGCTTCAACAGACGAAACCAAGAGGTGGTAACCCATGTTTAACAATGATGTGGAAGCCGTCGTCAATGCCGCGGTCGCGAAAAAAGAGCAGATGAACAACAACTTGCTGCGTTACATGGTATCGGCCATGCTGGCCGGTGCTTATGTCGGCATTGGGATCGTATTAATCTTTAAGCTGGGCGCGCCGCTGGCAGCCGCCGGTTCGCCTTTCCAGTCCCTCGTCATGGGAGCCGCATTCGGGATTGCGCTCACGTTGGTTGTGTTTGCCGGTTCAGAGCTGTTCACCGGAAATCATATGTTTTTTACGATAAGCACGTTATCTAAACGAACGACGATGGGGGACACGCTGAAAAATTGGGGACTTGTGTTTATCGGCAATTTGGCGGGAGCGATCCTGCTCAGCTATCTGATTTATGCTTCCGGCCTGTTCAAAGGGCTGCCGCCCGATCATCTCATCTTCACGGCAGCGGCCAAGAAAATGAACGATCCGTTCATGGAGCTGTTTTTTAGAGGCATATTATGTAACTGGCTTGTATGTCTGGCCCTGTGGATGGGGATTCGGGCCAAAGGAGAAACCACGAAACTGATTTTAATATGGTGGTGCCTGTTTGCCTTCATTGCGACAGGGTATGAGCATAGCGTAGCGAACATGTCGCTTCTGACGCTGGCGACGATTTTGCCGGGACATCCCGAGACGGTATCCATCGGCGGCTGGATCAGCAACATGGTGCCGGTCACGCTGGGGAATATCATTGGCGGCGGATTGTTTGTAGGCATGGCTTACTGGTTTATCTCTTCGGGAAAAGGGAGCAAGCAAAAGTAGGCAATGATAGGCGGTGTTGAGGAGGAATTTCATCCGCCTACATTGTCAGATGAAGTCCAACCTGGTGAATAAACAAAGAAACCGTTCTTGGTTAATGGTCTGTTATTCGTCCATTTGCCAAGCAACGGTTTCTTTCTTGTATACAATACGACCATTCCAAGAAATTTGGGGACAAAGGCGATGGGAGGAGCGATGCGCACACGGAACGTCTCCAAACAGAAAAAGTGGGCATCCCGTCAGATGTAATGTTCTTTTGGGAAATCCGCTTTTTTGGATATGTCTCATCGCTGAATGGATGAGGAGGGCAATAGCATAAATAAGCTGTCCTCCTCAGTCATTGAACTGAAAGGACAGCCGTGAGAATCTTGCCTTCCAAATCGTTTACCGATGTTCCACAAGGTCGATCGCACCAAGCACCATATGAGCCAGTCCGAAGCCTAGAATACCGGTTGCGGCAAATTTATACTTGCTGCAAAGCAGAGCGGCACCCGAAGCAGAAACCACGGTTCCAAGAACAGCAGGAATCAAACCTTCACGCATGCTGAGCACTCCCTTTGATTTGGTTTGGAAAGACAAGGTTTATTGTAAGCAGATGCCCGTATATTATGCACCAAAGGGGCTTTAGGGGATCAAATCCGGCAGATTTCGTTCGGACACAGCTCGCAGTGGCAAATTTCCTGCAGCATCGGCAGATCCTTGATAACAATCATGCCGCCGGCATATTCGATGGCGTCCTTTTTGCGAAGGTCGCTCAACATCCGGTTCACGCTTTCGCGGGTGGCCCCGATCATGTTTGAAAGATCGGTGTGGGTGATCTTTTTGTTGATGAGAATGGTGTCATCCTCTTGATGCTGTCCGTAGGTATTGCCCAGACGAATCAGCGTCGACGTTAATGCGCCGGGCTTGCCGTACATCATGAGATCACGGAATTTGGTCTGCGTGATGCGGTGGTGTATACCCATCCACTTCATGAAATCAATCGCGAAGTCGCAATGCTGGCAGATCAGCAGCTCCAGATCCTTGTGCTCGATGACCCCGACTACGCTGTCCTCAAGCACCTCTGCCGAAAAACTGTGGTTGTTGCTAAAGAATGGATCGGCTTGCCCGACCATGTCTCCTGGATGGTACATATATAGAATAAGCTCTTTGCCTTCATCCGTCGATTTGGTTAATTTAATTCTTCCTTGTTTAACGAAGTACAGCTTGTCGGCGAAGTCGCCTTCCCAGAACAAATGCGATCCTTCAGGGAGTACCCTTTCCTTCATGGTGACCAGCAGACGGTTGCGGTTTTGTTCCGAGAAGCACTGCGTGTTCCCTAAGTTTTCGATTTCCATTACATGGTCTACAGTTTTCATGGTGGTATCCCCTAACATCCTAAAATTTGATCTGTTTAATCTTTAAATACATTATAACGTGAAAACATTCACTTGTGGGGCGGAACAAGAGGGAAATCATGGCGAAATTTCAAACATTGTGATCTCTTTCACTTGAAAGAGGGAAAAGACAGGTATAAATCACACAGAAAAGAAAAATTTTAATATTGTGAAATATTTCACATGATTTAAGGAGCGTCTGTGTTACGATCGAAGCGTAGACAGAAAGAACATGAACCATGGGAGGATGAGAGATATGGCTGTGAGCAAAGGAACAACGGTTGAAGTGAAGGGACAAACGGCAGCAGAGTACATTCAAGGTCTGATCGACAAGGCGAATCGGGCAAAAGAAAAGTTTATGAAACTCGATCAGGAGCAAGTCGACGGAATTGTGCAGGCCATGGCCATGGCCGGACTTGAGAAGCACATGCAGCTGGCGAAAATGGCGGTTGAAGAAACGGGCCGCGGCGTGTATGAAGACAAAATCATCAAAAACCTGTTTGCCACGGAGTATATCCACAACAGCATCAAGTACGACAAAACGGTAGGTATCATCGAAGACAATGCCTATGACAGCTTCCAAAAAATTGCGGAGCCGATCGGGATCATCATGGGGATCACACCGGTAACCAATCCGACCTCGACCACCATATTCAAGGCGCTGATCTCCATCAAAACAAGAAACCCGATCATCTTCGGTTTCCATCCATCCGCGCAGGCATGCAGCAGGGAAGCCGCGCTCATCCTGCGGGACGCCGCCGTGAAACAAGGCGCTCCGGCCGACTGCATCCAGTGGATCGAGGCTCCTTCCATGGATAAAACCAATACACTCATGAACCATCCTGACGTTGCCTGCATTCTGGCTACGGGCGGATCGGCGATGGTCAAAGCAGCATACAGCTGCGGCAAGCCAGCGCTCGGCGTAGGTCCCGGCAACGTGCCGTGCTTCATCGAGAAGAGCGCGGACCTCGATCAAGCGGTGAACGACTTGATTCTATCCAAGACGTTTGATAACGGCATGATCTGCGCATCCGAGCAAGCCGTCATTATCGAGGAGCCGATCTATCATACCGTGAAGAAAAAAATGATCGCCAGCGGCTGTTATTTCGTGAACAAGGAAGAGCTGGCGAAGCTGACAGCGCATGCCATGGTAGCGGATAAATGCGCCGTCAATCCTACCATCGTCGGACAGCCGGCAGCCAAGATTGCCGAGGCTTGCGGCTTTGAGGTGCCGGAAAGCACCAAGATCCTGGTCGCCGAGCTGGAGGGAGTCGGTCCTGCTTATCCGTTGTCCGCCGAGAAGCTGAGCCCGGTGCTGGCCTGCTATAAAGTGAAAGACGCGGAAGAGGGCATTAAGCGCGCCGAAGAGATGGTTGCTTTTGGCGGCATGGGCCACTCGTCGGTCATCCACTCGCACAATGAGGACGTCATCCTGCAATTCTCGGATCGCATGAAGACCTGCCGCATCCTGGTCAACCAGCCTTCCTCGCAAGGCGGCATCGGGGATATCTACAACACGAACCTGCCATCGCTGACGCTTGGCTGCGGTTCGTATGGCCGGAATTCTACGTCGTCGAACGTGACGGCCGTCAATCTCATCAACGTGAAAAGGGTGAACCGCAGAACCGTGAATATGCAGTGGTTTAAAGTACCGGACAAAATTTACTTTGAAAAAGGCTCGACACAGTATCTCGCCAAAATGCCTGACATCACCCGCGTCGCGATCGTAACTGACCCCATGATGGTGAAGCTGGGATATGTGGAGCGGGTAGAGCATTACCTGCGCCAGCGCAGACAGCCGGTAGCCATCGAGGTGTTCTCGGAAGTCGAGCCGGATCCTTCGACAACGACCGTAGAACGGGGTACGGAGATGTTGGAACGGTTCCAGCCGGACTGCATCATCGCCCTCGGCGGCGGATCGCCTATGGATGCCGCAAAAGCGATGTGGCTGTTCTATGAATATCCGGATACGGACTTCAACAACCTGAAACAAAAATTCATGGATATCCGCAAACGGGTCTATAAATATCCGAAGCTCGGACGGAAGGCGAAATTCGTAGCCATACCGACAACGTCGGGAACGGGCTCGGAAGTAACTTCGTTTGCCGTCATCACGGACAAAGTGCAGGGAAATACCAAATACCCGCTGGCAGACTATGAGCTGACGCCGGATGTGGCGATCATCGATCCGGAATTCGTGTACACCTTGCCTAAAACGGCGGTGGCCGATACCGGCATGGACGTCCTGACGCATGCGATTGAAGCCTACGTATCGGTGATGGCTAGCGATTACACGGATGGGCTTGCCATCAAAGCCATCCAGCTGGTGTTCCAGTATCTTGAGCAATCGGCGCTGACCGGCGACAAACTCGCCCGCGAGAAAATGCATAATGCTTCGACGCTTGCAGGCATGGCCTTTGCGAACGCGTTCCTGGGCATCAACCACAGTCTGGCGCATAAATGGGGGGGACAGTACCATACGGCGCACGGACGGACCAATGCCATACTGATGCCGCACGTCATTCGCTACAATGCCAAAAAGCCAACGAAATTCGCGGCATGGCCGAAATACACCCACTTTGTGGCCGATGAAAGATATGCCGAGATCGCACGGATTCTTGGACTGCCGGCAAGAACGACGGAAGAGGGCGTAAACAGCCTGATCGCCGCCATCCGCGAGCTGAACAGCAAACTTGGCATCGAGGAATCGTTCCAGCAGCTTGGCATCGATCCACAGGACTTCGAGAAAAACGTCGAGCATTTGGCCGACCGGGCTTTCGAAGATCAGTGCACGACCAGCAATCCGAAGCTGCCGCTGGTGACAGAGCTTGCAGAAGTATATCGCAACGCCTTCTATGGACGTTTCTAATCCAGGAAAGGGGCAGAAGGCTGATCCTAAATTCCATTATATATGATGGTAGAAGCCAGGGAAGCCCGGAGTCAGAGTGATAAACATCACGGGTAACCACAACTTTGTGATTTTTATCACAGATGCTGCGGATCAACAGGACTACAATAAAGGTGTAGCAGAAAGCTGAATCTCAGATCTTTGATATAGAAGCTTGAAGGCATATGGCGGGGCAGAGGTGCCATTGATCGTGAAAATAATCACATTAAAGGTCTGAGATAGATCAATGTGTGGTCCCGCCAGTCCCTGCAAGCTGCAGCATAATCTAGGAGGGATTCAATATGTCGGTGATTGAAAAAGAAGTTGGCTGGAAAGGTTTTAAATCAGGTAAATGGACCAAGCACATTGATGTTAACGATTTTATTGCAGAGAATATTACCCCTTATTATGGCTCTGATGATTTCTTGGCGGGACCTACGGACAACACCAAGGCACTGTGGGATATCGTATCGGATTTAACCAAGAAGGAACGGGATAACGGCGGGGTTTTGGACGTGGATGTCCATACGCCTTCCACCATCACCTCCCACCGGCCTGGCTACTTGGATAAAGATAAAGAACAGATCGTCGGCGTGCAGACCGATGAGCCGTTCAAACGCTCGATTCAGCCTTTCGGGGGCATCCGGATGATGATTGATGCGTGCAACGCATACGGCTTCGAAATGCCGCAGGCGGTGGTGGATATCTTCAACGGCATCCGCAAAACGCATAACCAGGGCGTATTCGATGCCTATACTCCGGAGATGAGAGCAGCGCGCAAAGCCGGGATTATTACGGGTCTTCCCGATGCATACGGCCGCGGCCGCATCATCGGCGACTACCGCAGAGTATCGTTATACGGCGTGGACGCGCTGATCCAGGACAAACTGAGAGAACTCGGCGAGCTTGAAGTGGACGCCATGGACGAGCCGGTGATCCGTCTGCGGGAAGAGCTGTCCGAACAAATGCGCGCCCTCAAGGAACTGAAAGAAATGGCCGGCATGCACGGCTTTGACATTTCCAAACCGGCGAATACGGCGAAGGAAGCATTCCAATGGCTGTATTTCGGTTATTTGGCCGCGATCAAGGAGCAAAACGGCGCTGCCATGTCGCTTGGCCGGGTATCTTCTTTCCTTGATATTTATATCCAGCGGGATTTGGCTGAAGGCATACTGACGGAAGAGAAAGCCCAGGAGCTGGTGGACCATTTTGTCATGAAGCTGCGGATCGTGAAGTTCCTGCGCACGCCGGATTACAACGAGCTGTTCAGCGGTGATCCGACGTGGGTGACCGAATCCATCGGCGGCATGTCGTTGAACGGTGAAACGAGAGTAACCAAGAACAGCTTCCGCTTCCTGCACACCTTGTACAATCTGGGACCTGCGCCGGAACCGAACTTGACGGTGCTGTGGTCGGAGAAGCTTCCGGAGGCCTTCAAAAAATACTGTTCGAAGGTATCGATTGAAACGAGCTCGATCCAATATGAGAATGACGATCTCATGCGTCCGATCTATGGGGACGATTACGGCATCGCCTGCTGCGTATCCGCCATGCGCATCGGGAAGCAGATGCAGTTCTTCGGAGCCAGAGCGAACCTGGCCAAAGCGCTGCTGTATGCAATCAACGGCGGGAAGGATGAGAAATCCGGCGCCCAGGTCGGACCGGAATATCCGGCGATCACCGCTGAGGTTCTGAGTTATGACGAGGTCATGAAACGCTTCAAGCCGATGATGGAATGGCTCGCGAAGCTCTACATGAATACCCTCAACGTGATTCACTATATGCATGACAAATACAGCTACGAGCGGATTGAAATGGCGCTTCACGACCGCGATATCCTGCGTACGATGGCATGCGGCATAGCGGGCTTGTCCGTAGCAGCGGATTCGCTGAGCGCGATTAAATATGCGAAGGTGAAGCCGGTACGCAATGAGCAAGGGATTGCGGTGGATTTTGAAATCGAGGGCGATTTCCCTTGCTACGGCAACAACGACGACCGCGTGGACGGCATCGCCGTTGAACTGGTCGAGGCCTTCATGAGCATGATCCGCAAGCACAAAGCCTACCGCGATGCCATGCCGACCCAATCGGTGCTCACGATTACGTCGAACGTGGTATACGGCAAGAAGACAGGAACCACGCCGGATGGACGCAAAGCAGGCGAGCCGTTTGCGCCGGGCGCAAACCCGATGCACGGACGCGATAAGAAGGGAGCCCTCGCTTCACTGACTTCCGTGGCCAAGCTGCCTTATGAGGATAGTCTGGACGGCATCTCGAATACGTTCTCGATCGTGCCGAAAGCCCTGGGCAAAGAAAGCGACATTCGGGTAAACAATCTGGTTGCCATGCTGGACGGCTACTTTGGCAGCAAGGCCCACCATTTGAACGTGAACGTGTTTGACCGTGAACAGCTGATCGATGCGATGGAGCATCCGGAGAATTATCCGCAGTTAACCATCCGGGTATCCGGCTATGCGGTCAACTTTGTCAAACTGACGCGCGAACAGCAGCTCGATGTCATTAACCGTACCTTCCACGGATCGATGTAAGGTTGGAAGACAACCATAGCGGATACAGAAAGGATGACGCACCATGCTAAAAGGTCATGTACACTCCATAGAAACGTTCGGAACGGTGGACGGTCCGGGTATCCGCTTTGTGCTCTTCATGCAGGGCTGCCTCCTGAAGTGTCAATACTGCCACAACCCGGATACCTGGGGACTTCATGAAGGACACGAAATGACGGTGGATGACGTGCTGCGAGAAATAGAGCCCTATCTGAGCTACTACCGGTCATCGGGAGGAGGACTCACCGTTTCGGGCGGTGAGCCGACGCTGCAGTATCCTTTTGTCACGGAGCTGTTCAAGGAAGTGAAGCGCCGCTGGAATTTGCATACCACCCTGGACAGCAACGGATATAACGAGCCGGATAAAATATCAGAATTGCTGGAGCATACCGACTTGGTCCTCCTTGATCTGAAGCATATCAACGATGAGAAGCACATCAAGCTGACAGGCAAGTCCAATGAAAGGACGCTGAAGACCGCCCGCTGGCTGTCCGATCATGGTCGGAACATGTGGATCCGGCACGTTTACGTGCCGGGCATCCATGACAGCGAGAACGATTTGGCGGCGCTCGGTCAATTCATCCGCACACTGCGCGGCGTGGAGAAGTTCGAGATCTTGCCATACCATCAGATGGGCGTGTACAAATGGAAGGAGCTCGGCATGGCCTATCCGTTGGAGGGCGTATCTTCACCGTCCGAGGAAGAAGTCGCACGCGCCTACCGGTTGATTGGCGAAATTTCCGAGAAATAGCCGTCGGTTCTGAACTCATTTTAGTTGTATAATATGAAACACAATATGTTATGATTAATAACAATAACCTTTCCTCTTTATGGAAGGGTTATTGTTTTTTGTAGAGGATATTATCCCTTGGATAGAAAAATATCGACCTATCGTAAAGTGGAATCGCTTTCTATAATGAAGATGTAAGGAAAGCGCCTATCAATATACAAAGACTTCGGGAGGGTCAAAGACAATGAAGAAAAAGGGTCTGGCATTATTCATGTCGCTTTTGTTCGTCTCATCCGCGCTTTTGTCTGCATGCGGCGGCGGTGACAAGGCGGCAGAAAAGCCGTCAGGCGGCTCGGAAGGAACGGTGAGCAATGAGCCGTTTGAAATCACCGTTCGCCATACGCAAGTAGGCGAATCCAAGAAGTTCCGACTCGCATTGCTGAACGATGTGGTCAGCAAAACCGAAGAAGCGGTGCCCGGGCTTAAAATCAAGCTGGACGCTGTAGACTCTGAAGTGAATCGTAAAGAGAAGTTGAGAGGCGAGATGGCTGCCGGCAAGCCGCCGGAAGTATTCGACGTATTCGGAAGCCCGGATGCAGGCGTATATTCCAAAGAAGGCCTGATGCTCGATTTGACCCCGATTTTGGATGAGCTCGGCATAAAGGACAAATTTACGACGCTGGACCCGTTCACGCATGACGGCAAGATCTATGGATTGCCGATCGGCGGTTCCATCGAAGGTATTTTCTATAACAAGGATTACTTCGCCCAGAAAGGTCTGAGCGTACCGAAAACGTTGGCGGAACTTGAGCAGATCGCCGAAGCCATCAAGGCCGACGGCAAAATTCCGTTCGCGCAATCTTCCAAGGATGCATGGATTCCGCTCATGACCACGAATAACCTGTGGAGTTATTATGCAGGGGCGGAGGTAACTTACGGCTTCAAGACCGGGGAAACCAAATGGACCGATCCGAAGGTCGTGGAAGGGGTGAAGAAACATCAGGAATGGGTGGAGAAAGGGTACTTCAAAAAAGGCGAGCTCGGCTTTGAATACGCGGACATGAGAAATCAAATCATCACCGGGGAAGCCGTCATGATGATGGACGGATCGTGGGCGAACTCCGTATTTAGAGATCCGGCGCAAGCAGGCGACATGGTCGGCAAGATCGGATATTTCAATCTGCCTCCGGTGAATGAAGGCGACCCTGTCATCGTCATGCAGGACGCTAACAATGGATATGGCTTCTCGGCAGCGGTAGCCGAGGATCCTCGCAAGCTTCAAGCGGTTAAAGAATTCATCAAAAATATGTGGACGGATGAGATGCAGCTGCGCGGACTTAAGGAAGACGGAGTACTGCCGGCGATGAAAATGGATCTGGAAACGATGAATTCCACGTCGGATGATCCGCTGATGCAGGATATTTTCAAAGGCGTCAGCGAAATCAACAAATCCTTCCCTGCCTTCGATGCGCTTGTTCAAGCCGACGTAAACACGGCGCTGAGCATGGGAATCCAGCAGGTGATCGGCGGCGAACTCGATGCCGAGAAGATGCTGGAGAATGTTCAAGCAGCACAGGAAGCGGCTAATGCTTCAGAGGAATAGCTAAAATTCCAGACGGAAGGGCACCACCCGCTAAAGGCATATGGGGGTGCCCTTTCGCCTAAACAACATCAGACATCAATACGGAGGTTACCATGAACAGAGCGCTGAGAAATCCTCTGATATACATCGTTTTTGTGCTGCCGGCATTCTTGCTGTTTCTGGCTTTTTTCATATATCCCATCTTCACTGCGTTTGACAACAGCTTTACGAGCTGGAACGGCATCTCCAAAGACGTGAAGTACATCGGGCTCGATAACTATGTGACCGCCCTGAATGACGATGCTTTCTGGAAGGCGGTCCGAAACAATGTCTATTTCATACTTTTTTCCTGCTTGATCCAGGTTCCGATCATCGTGGTTTTCTCCCTGCTTATCGCGAGCGTCAAACGTTTGAAAGGGATGTATAAAACAGCGGTTTTCGCACCTTCCATCATGTCGACGGCTGTCATCGGCATTTTGTGGGGATTCATCTACAATCCGGACTTTGGCCTGATGAATGAGATGTTGGGATTGGTTGGCATCGAGCCGATCTACTGGCTGTCGGATCGCAAATGGGCCATGATCGCCATCCTGATTACGAACGCTTGGCAATGGACCGGCTTTTACATTGTGATGGTGCTTGCCGCAATTCTGTCCATTCCCAAGGAGCTTGACGAGGCTGCGGCGATTGACGGAGCGACAGGCGTCCAAAGGGCTACCCAAATCACGCTTCCATTAATAATGCCAATTATCTCCGTTGTGATCATGCTTTCGATTGCGGGAGCCATGAAAGCCGCGGACATTATCCTGGTTATGACCAAGGGCGGGCCGGCCGGCTCCACCGACGTTATGGCAACCTATATGATTCGATACGCGATTACGAGTTTCAAGCATGGCTTCGGCAATTCGATCGCCGTGTTGATTTTCCTCTTCACGATTATCGTAACGGTGCTCTACCAGGTGCTGATTGCCAGACGCAACGAAAGGATTGAATACTGATGAGGGCAATAAAGAAACTGACTCCGCACATTTTCCTGATGGCTTATTTGCTCGTCATCCTGTATCCGTTCCTGTTTGTCCTGTTCTCATCCGTGAAGGTGGATAACCAGTCCATTGCAACGAATCCGTTTGGATTGCCAGGCACGTTGGTGTTTGATAACTATGTGAACGCTTGGGTGAGCGCCAAGATCAGCACGTATTTCTGGAACAGCTTATATATCGGCGTGCTGTCGGCCTGCTTATCGATCCTGTTTGCGGCAATGCTGGCTTTTGCCGTGACGCGGATGAGATACAACAGGATCAGCGCGATCATCTTCCAATGTATTTTGATCGGGATGCTGATCCCAAATAACTCTCTCTTGCTGCCGATATACGGCATCATGAGGCAGCTGGATATTCTGAATACGCATATGGCCCTGATTCTGCCCTATGTTGCAAATGCCATCCCGTTTTCTGTGATTATTCTGGCCGCCTTCATGCGGTCGCTGCCCGGTGAAATCGAGGAAGCCGCGGTCATAGACGGATTGAGGTCCGGAGGCTTGTTTGCTAGAATTATCTTACCTCTGACCGTTCCGGCCATCGTTACCGTGTTTATCATCAATTTCCTGGGTAACTGGAACGAATTCTTGCTTGCTAACTATTTCCTATCGAATGATGAACTGAGAACGCTGCCTGTCGGAATGGTCGGTTTCAGGGACGCTTACAATATGAACTACGCCCAGATGTCGGCGGGGATCGTATTCAGCGTGCTGCCGGTCCTTATCATCTATGCCGTTCTGCAAGAGAAAATCATTGAAGGCGTTACCGCAGGAAGCGTCAAGGGGTAATACGAGGAGCAGGAGCATGCGTATGAATTTGCGGAACAAACTATTCACGGCCTTTTTGGGGCTCATTATTATTCCGTTATTTGTGCTGGGCCTATTTACATTCTTTATTACCTACAACTCGATTGAGGAAAAGTACAGCCAGCAAGCCGAATATTCGCTAAAAGCGATCAGCTACAGCATTTTGAACGTGTTCAAGGAAATGGAGTACGTCACGGATAACGGGATTGCCACCTCCGTCTTCGCAATGGCCCTGAATGCCAAGGATCCCGATGCGCAGAACCTGATTAAGGAATCCAATGCGGACCAGCTGAAATTGAACGACAGGCAGCGAAGCTTTCGCAATCTTCTCTATAATCACCCTGCCATCAGTTATGCGTTTCTATATCATTTCAACAAAGAATCAGCACCCATTCCGATATTCAGTAAAGAGGATTTCAGGACGCTGCCTTATGAGCAGTTTAAGAACAGTCCCTTATATGAAGAGGTTGTGAAGCTGAACGGGATTCCCAAATGGCTGGCTCCGCACGAATTTCCGGAATTGACGGGGGCGGATCCGGTGTTTACCCAGATCAGGCTGATTAAAGACGTCACGACGCTCCGCAAGCTGGGGATTCTCGTCGTCCAGATCAAGAGATGGGAGTTCGAGGAGATTTTCCGCAATCTGACGCTCCCTAACAACCTGCAGAACACCTCCTTCATGCTGGTCAACAATGAAGGCTTCATTCTGTTTGACCCGCAGAACGGCATGGATGGTCAAAATATCAGCCAATACATGAAGCGTGACGTTGAGTTTAAGCAAGGCTATCAAAGCTTTAAAGCCAAGTTTAACGGCAAAGAAAATATTGTTTCCATTTATCATCTGAACGATTATGGCTGGAATATCGTCTCGGTGACCGATTGGAACTCGCTGTCGCAAGAGGTAACTTCCTTTGCCAAATGGTTTTTTGTCATCATGGGCATCTGTCTGGTTACCGCGATTGTATTCAACCGCCTGTTCATGAACCGGATTACCGGCACGATCGCCGTCATCGTGCGGTTTATGCGCCGCGTGGAGGATGGGGATTTGAATGCCAGAGTGGAAGAGAAGGGCGAGGATGAGCTTCTGCTGCTGTCGAAAGGGTTCAACAATTTGATGAACCGGATCAACAATCTGTTCGCGCAGATCAAGAAGGAGCAAAGGCAGAAGACCGATGCGGAAATGCGTGTGCTGCAAGCACAGATCAAGCCGCACTTCCTGTTTAACACATTGGAATCGATCAATGTCCTAGCGGTTCAGAATGAAGGTCGCAAGGTCAGCGAGATGGTGTACCGGCTTGCCAGCATTTTGCGGATCAGCATACAGGACAAGGAAGAAATTACGCTGGACGAAGAAATCAAGCATCTCCAGAGTTATCTTGAAATCCAAAAGTTTCGGTTCGAGGATCTGTTCGAATACGAGATCGACGTGCCGAAAGAGCTTATGCACAGCCGCATCCTGAAGCTGACGCTGCAGCCCCTGGTGGAGAACAGCATCCAGCATGGCTTTGAGGGAATTTCCTATACGGGATGGATACGCATCTCCGCCTGGAAGGAGCTCGGCAATGTCGTGATCCGGGTGGAGGACAACGGACTCGGCATGACCTCTGAGCAGTTGTCCATGTTTGAGTATATGGTGTCCGAGGATGGCGTATCCGAACAGACGACGATGCAAAACCTGAAAGTAAACCAGGAACGGCGGGGACTTGGACTGCGAAGCGTGGCCGATCGGCTTAGAATACAATATGGTCCATATTATGGGCTGTTCATATGCTCCAGCCGCCCCGGCGGCACTGTTATACAATGCGTCATACCCAATTATGACAGGGGGGAAGGGCAGCATGCTGAAGGCATTATTGGTTGATGATGAGGCTCCCATCCTGAACAATCTCAGCAAGGTTCTGCCTTGGGAAGAGATGGGCATGAAAGTCGTCGGACTTGCCCGCAGCGGGATGGAGGCGCTTGAAGTAGCGGATCAGTATAACCCGGATTTGATTCTGTGCGATATCCGGATGCCCGTCATGGACGGGCTGACCTTCATTACGAGGATCCGGGAGAAAGGAAGCCGGGCGGAAATTTTTTTGCTGACGGGTTATCAGGAATTTGAATATGCCCGTGAAGCGATCAAGCTGGGGGTTAAGGATTATATCAGCAAGCCGATTCATTACGGGGAGCTTGAGATGAAGATTCGGGAGATCGGGGAGGAAATCCGCAAGAAGAGGGCGAAAGAAAAGTATTACAATACCGTTTCGCTGATCGACGAGGCTCCGAACCCCGAAACCGTTAAGAAAACGCCTGAACAATTGGTATCGTCTGCCCTGGAGTACATCAACACCCACATGGGACAGGATTTGGGAATCGAGGAGCTTTCGGAGTATTTGGGCATCAGTTCCAGTTATTTCTGCTTGCTGTTCAAGAATCATGTCGGTCTTACCTTCGTGGAGTATTTGACGAGACAGCGGATGGAGGCGGCCAAATTCCTGTTAGTGAACAGCGACAAGAACATTGCACAGATCGGTTCCTTTGTCGGTTATCATGAGCGGCGGTATTTTACCAAGGTATTTCAAAAGGCTACCGGCATGACGCCATCCGAATTCCGGGAAATGTCCGGGGAGCCGGGTCTCTAAAGCTTTGATGGGACAAAAAGCAGGCAGGTAATCATCAGGTCATTTTCTTCCGACTTGCGGCGTCCTCTAAATTGATAGAAAGTAGGTTTGGAATCAATGAAATGGACGGCAGCAGATTTATCGCTAGAGCAAAAGGTAGGACAAATGTTCATCTGCGGCTTCAACGCATTGACGCCGAATGAGCATGCCAACATACTGATCGAACAATTTCAGGTGGGGGGCATCTGCTATTTCCGCCGGAACGTGAAGACGCTGCCTCAGCTTGCCGAGCTGTCGGCATCCCTGCAGCAGCTCGCTTCGGGCAGCCAACCGTTTCCGCTTCTGATCTCGATTGATCAGGAGGGCGGCATGGTCGCACGAATCGATCATGAAGGCATCAGCCGCATTCCGGGCAATATGGCGCTTGGAGCAGCGGGCAGCGCAGAAGATGCCTACAGGGTGGCGCAAATCGGGGCGCGCGAATTGCGATCGCTCGGCGTGAACATGAACTTCGCGCCTTGCCTCGACGTCAACAACAATCCGCGCAACCCGGTTATCGGTGTGCGCTCCTTCGGCGAAGATCCCCATGCCGTTGCCGAGCTTGGGACGGCGGCGATTAAGGGTTATCAGGAAGAAGGGGTGTCTGCTACGGCCAAGCACTTCCCGGGGCATGGCGACACCAGCGTCGATTCCCACCTGGGGCGGGCATCCGTACCGCATGATTTGGAACGGCTCCGGAGCGTTGAACTGTTCCCTTTCGCACAAGCAATCAAGGACGGTGTCGATGCCATCATGACGGCTCACGTCAGTTTCCCGGCGATTGAGCCGAGTGATCTGCCTGCAACGCTTTCTCAGGCTGTATTAACGGGGCTGCTGAGGGAGGAAATGGGCTTCGAAGGTTTGATCGTGACGGATTGCCTCGAGATGCATGCGATCTCCAAGGAGTACGGCATTCCGGAAGGCGCGATACGCGCGATCGAAGCAGGTGCGGACTGCGTGCTGGTCAGCCATACGCTGTCGGAGCAGACGGCAGCGATTACGGCGGTCATCGAGGCTGTCCGGAGCGGGAGACTCTCGGTAGAGCTGATCGACAAAGCCGTTGATCGGATTTTGGCGCTCAAACAGCGTAATGCGAAACTCGTCGAAGAGCTTCCCGTCCACCCGATTGGCGAGGTTGCCGCAGAGACCAAGCAGTTGCTCGCTCAAATCGCAGGCAGGGGAATCACGTTGGTAAAAGACGAAGGGCAGCTGCCTCTTAAGCCGGAGCAGGCGGTTGCGGTGATCTGGCCGGAGCTGCTTCAGGCGACCCAGGTCGATGAAGCATGGAGCAAGAGCTACACGCTAGGGGATGCCCTGAGAAGTTACGGCGTGCAGGCAGACGATCTGCGCGTCGGGACGGATATGTCCGACGAAGAGGTAGAGCAGGCCGTTAAAGCCGCGGAAGGATATAAGCAGATCGTGGTGGCTACGTACACCTCCGAGAGCCGTCTTCCACAAGGTCAGCAGAAGCTTGTTAGCAGGCTGAGCGAGCTTAAGGATGTGACACTCGTTATCGTCGCAACCCGCAATCCGTACGATATCAATGATCTTCCGCCAGTTCCCGCATATTTGTGCAGCTACGAGAATACGCCTTACTACATGAATGCGGCCGCGGGTGTATTGGTTGGCAAAGTTAAGCCAGAGGGTAAGCTTCCGGTAAGGATCAGCAAGACCTATCCTCTCGGTTGGACCGGTAATCAGGACTATGTCAATAATTAAATAATGGTTGCTCAAACCGGAGTCTTCCTGCCTAGGAATGCTCCGGTTTTCCTATTTTCCAGCCATTTCTGAGAAACTTTTCGGGAAAGTCGGCGTCTAATAGTATGTCCAATAGAGGCAGACAGACTATACTGAGAGTTTTAAAGGAGTAGAGAATGAATTTCAAACGAATCTCGATGATTACAGTCCTTGCCGCGGCCCAAGTATCCATGGCTTTTCCCGTGGCAGCTGAATCACCGGATGTTACAGCTCCGGCGCTAAACGGGCAACCAGCGCTGCAGTCCCCGGTGGAAGGACAAAGCCAGGCAAACAGAGAACAACAGACGGACTTGCAGCAAGCGGAGGAAACGCCGGCAACGCCAACCGAAACACCTTCCGATTCAATCGAAGGCACGACCAGCGATCCGAATGCCACACCTTCTGAACCCAATGAACAGCAGGAGGACTTGGCAAGCGATCCTTCCGATAATGAAGTATCTGAGAACGAAGAGGGAAGCCCGTCCGAAAGCAAGCCCGAAGTCGGCTCCACCAATGCAGCCGCTAACGAACTGGTGCTGCTGATGAACAGCAATGTGATGTACCATAACGGCAAGCAGTACAAAGCGGGACAGCCGATGGCCGTGAAGCAAGGGGTATCCTATGTCGCCATTCGCGCCATGGTGGAGCGCGCAGGACTTAAGCTGTCTTACGATAATAAGACGAAGGAAACCATTATCATTAAGGATGGCAATGAGCTCCGATTCACGACAGGAAGCAGCAATTATAAAGTCAACGGACAGGTGCGTCCGATGAAAGGCCCTGCCTACCAGAGCAACAACGTGTTTATGGTACCGCTGACCGCGATCACGCAAGCGCTTGATATTCCATACACGGTGAACCAGCCGGAGAAGAAAGTGATTCTCGATCTGTCCGGAATGGGCAGCGGCAGCAACAACAGCGGCGAAAAGCCGGGCGGCAGCAGCGGCGGCGGATCCGGCAGCGAGGTTCCGAACATACCGAACCTCGGTCCGAATGATCTGATCCTGATGATGAACAGCAACAAGATGTATCAGAACGGAAAAGCGTATACCGCCGGACAGCCTATGGCAGTCAAGAATGGTGTATCCTATGTCGCGATTCGATCCCTCGTTGATCGTGTCGGCCTGAAGCTGACCTATGACGGCAAGACAAAGGAAACGATTATTATCCGAGGCAACGATGAGCTGCGCTTTAAGACAAACAGCAGCGTATACACGGTGAACGGCGTTCGAAAATCGATGAAGGGACCGGCTTACCAGTCCAATAATACGTTTATGGTGCCGCTTACCAGCATCACGCAGGCGCTGGACATCACCTACCGGGTCGACCAGCCGAACAAGCGGATCATCCTGAGCCTGAGCTCCAAGCCGGTGGCATCCTTTACGGTGCAGCCTGGTGAAATCTTTGCCGGACAAACCAAGGTAACGTACAAGACGAATGCCTATTCGCCGACAGGCCTGGCTATCGTAGACGAGCATTGGGAAGGCCGGGAAGATGTGTTTGAAGAGCCTGGCGTGCATACGGTTTCCTATTCGGTACAGGACGCCAGCGGGGAGTGGAGCGATCCGTATATTTTGAGCATTCATGTATCCGCACCGAATACGCCGCCTGTGGCCATGTTCGACACGGATAAACAGCAATACAAGATCGGTGAGAAAATTACGTACATTAACATGAGTTATGACAGCGATCCCGGCGATGAAATTACGTTTAAGTGGGAAAACAACGACCAGGCTTTCTTTACGGCAGGGCCGCATAAAGTGCTGTTGATCGTGACCGATAAGCATGGGGCGACCAGCTCATACGAGAAAATCATCAACGTAACGAGCGAAGTGCTGTATACGCGCGATCAATTCAATCAATTATTTACGGGCATCGGCGACAAATACACGTTTGACGGATCGGCCGTGCCGACATGGAATCTGATGCCGATTACGAGAAGCTCCGAGCCGTACCTGTTGATTCGCAGCAACTCTCCGGAAACCGTCTATCAGGAAGGTATCGTATATCGCGAGATCGGCAATGCCAGCACGCGCTTCATGATTCACCACTTGAATGCAACCGGGAAGAACATGAAGATGTACGTCGTAGCGACCAACATCAACACGATGACGGCGCGTCTGACCACCGAGTATACCGGTTTGGGCGGTCCGATCAACATTCCGACTGCTACGGGTAAAGCGGCTGTGCAGCGCTATCTCGAGTCCATGCAGTCAGCGGAGGCATTCAAGACGATTTCGCTCGCACCTGGCGAAAGCCGGATCATCCTGCAAGATTTGAGCGCGCAAACCATGAAGAATCAGCAGGTGCTGTCCATGTTTGCCGACCTGTATTCGGATTCGCCGATTCGATATGATGTCATCATGATCGATGAAGCCAAGGATCCGATCCAGAAACTGCCATACCTGAAGCTTCACCCGGCCGATGGCATTCATAACCGGGGAACCTACCCGGACTCGACCCGAATCATTGAATCCTATGATTTGGTAGGCAGCACGCCTACGCGTCTTGCGATTGGTGATAAGACAAACGATCCGAACCTGGAAGGGTATGACGGCATTAACGGTTCATATCAATCCAACGCCGGTAACTTCGGCGTTCTGTACAAAATCAAGCTGCACCGCGTAGCACCCAATACGCTGATCACGCTGAATCCGCGCGGAGGCAAATACATGGGCGCGATGATGGTGAACGGAAACATCATTCAGACGCCGAACACCAGCGGTGGTGCGGTATCTGCACCGAATGAAGCCGCCGTTCTCTATCGTACGGGGAATTACGAGCAGACGGTGGAAATTCTGTTTACGGCAGCACCAGGAAGCAGCCTGCCGATCAACATTCTGCTCCAGCCTCTGCCGCAAGTGAAGAACTAATCCTATTTATTCATAAACAACAAGCGGACAGCCCATCAGCCGAAACACGGCCCGGGCTGTCCTTTTTGTTGGTTTTTGCCGAGGAGGGGGCAGGTTTATGCCGTCCGATTGCCATTCAAGCTCATGGCTGCTTGGCAGGCGGTTTGCCTGTTCACAACCGCTTTCATTGACGCTGTCATTTTTTTCAGGCATTATAAGGAGAGAGTATCTTCAAGTAGAGGAGGTTATTGCGTATGCTTACGACGGAACAGATCATCGACGCCATGTCGGAACATGGGCTGCGCATTACCGATCAGCGCAAGACGCTTGCCAAATTGTTTGGGGAACATCCTGGATATTTGACAGCCAAGGATGTATACGAATATATGGGCCGGAAGTATAGCGGTTTGAGCTTTGATACGGTATACCGGAATCTTCGGGTATTGTACGAGCTTGGCGTATTGGAGCAAGTCGTGTTCGAGGAAGGCGTCAAGTTCCGGGGACGCTGCAGCGAAGAACACCATCATCATCACATGATCTGCCTGCAGTGCCAGAAGACCTATCCGATTACCTTCTGCCCGATGCAGCTGACCGATGCACCGGACGATTTCCAGGTGGTCCAGCATAAATTCGAAGTGTTCGGATACTGCCGGGACTGCGGCAAGGACAATAACGATAAGGAAACTTCGCAGGCCGGTGGAGGAAATCGGGATAACCGGGCATGAGCACGGCGCGCAGGGTAGTGAAGGTGCCGATACACTTCTATCGGAAATTCATTTCTCCTCTGAAGCCGGCGACTTGCCGCTTCTATCCAACCTGCTCGGCATATGCGCTGGAAGCGATTGAGGTGCATGGTGCGCTGAAGGGCTCCTGGCTGGCTGCTAAGCGGATCGCGAGATGTCAGCCGTTTCATCCTGGGGGCATCGATTTGGTGCCGCCGCGCAAGGATAAGATGTCGTCTTCATTGACAGAGGAATAGCGATTTTTTTGGGGTATCATATGGACGATAACCGAAAGCATGCCGCCCGCAGCCAGGGCGATGCCTTGGATCGATGCACACCTTGACACGCTGCGGCTCGTTTGATTAAAATGTAAGAAATTATAGGTATATCCGAGGAAGAGATAAGTACGAAAAGCTTGCCTTGAACAGAGAGCCGGAGGAGCTGGAAACCGGTCTTGGCGAATTTCGGAAAATGGTCTTGGAGGATCCGTTTTTGAGCGCTGCAGCCGGTGGCTGCCGTAAAGAAGCGGCGTGAGCCAGCGTTAATGGACGCCGTATGACGGCAGATGAGCCTGTTGCCCGCAAGGGTACGGGGAATTTGGGTGGTAACACGTGAGAATAACTCTCGTCCCATAGGGGCGGGGGTTTTTTGCTGTTTACTGCTGGTTTTCCTTAAGAATCGCTTGATGCGACATTCAATTTCACGGTAAAGGAAGGTTACAATGGCAGACAAAAAGACGTTTTATATTACGACGCCGATCTATTATCCGAGCGACAAGCTGCATATCGGACATGCTTACACAACGGTGGCCGGCGACGCCATGGCCCGCTACAAACGGCTTCGCGGATTCGATGTCCGTTATTTGACGGGGACCGACGAGCATGGGCAGAAGATCGAACGCAAAGCGGCAGAGGCCGGAAAAACCCCGCAGCAGTTCGTTGACGATATCGTGGCAGGCATCAAGGATCTGTGGAAAAAGCTGGACATATCGAACGAAGATTTCATTCGTACCACGGAGAAGCGCCACACCACGGTGGTGCAGGAAGTGTTCGAACGTCTGCTGAAGCAGGACGACATCTACAAGGGCGAATACGAAGGGTGGTACTGTACGCCTTGCGAGTCGTTCTTCCTGGAACGTCAGCTGGTCAACGGCAATTGTCCGGACTGCGGACGGCCGGTGGAGCTCGTGAAGGAGGAGAGCTACTTCTTCCGCATGAGCAAGTATGTGGACCGCCTGCTTCAGTATTACGAGGAGAATCCGGATTTCATTCAGCCGGTATCCCGCAAGAACGAGATGATCAACAACTTCATTAAACCGGGTCTTGAGGATCTGGCTGTGTCCCGTACAACCTATGAGTGGGGGGTTAAAGTCAAGAGCGATCCGAAACATGTCATCTACGTGTGGATTGATGCACTCCTGAACTACATCACGGCACTCGGCTACGGTACGGAGGACACCAGCCTATATGACAAATACTGGCCGGCGGACTTTCACCTGATGAGCAAGGAAATCGTGCGTTTCCATACGATCTATTGGCCGATCATATTGATGGCGCTCGATGTGCCGCTTCCGAAAAAAGTGTTTGCCCACGGCTGGCTGCTCATGAAGGACGGCAAAATGTCCAAATCCAAAGGGAATGTGGTCGACCCGGTCACGATGATCGACCGGTATGGTCTCGACGCGCTTCGTTATTACTTGCTGCGCGAAGTTCCGTTCGGGGCGGACGGCACGTTTACGCCGGAAAGCTTCGTGGAGCGGGTGAACTCTGACCTCGCCAATGATTTGGGCAACCTGCTGAACCGCACCGTGGCCATGGTCGATAAATACTTTGACGGGGAGGTTCCGGCTTTCTCGGCAGGCGTAACGCCTTTTGATGCCGCGATCGAGGAAGCGGCCAAGTCCGTTTATGACAAAGTCGAAACCGCGATGGAGAATATGGAGTTCTCGGTTGCGCTGACCGCGATCAGCCAGTTTGTCAGCCGCAGCAACAAATACATCGATGAGACCCAGCCGTGGACGCTGGCCAAAGACGAGAGCAAACGGCATGAGCTTGCTTCCGTCATGAGCCATTTGGTCGAGACGCTGCGGATTGCATCGATCCTGCTGCAGCCGTTCCTGACCCGCACGCCGAAGAAAATGTGGGAACAGCTCGGATTGGCGGAAGGGGAATTGACAACTTGGGAAAGCGGACGCCAGCTCGGAGCGATACCGGCTGGTACGAAGCTTCAAAAGGGCGAGCCAATCTTCCCTCGCCTGGATGCGGAGCTGGAAGTGGCCTACATCGCTGAAGCGATGACTGGCGGCAAGAAGGCAGCCGAGGAAGAGTCTACGGGTTCGGCAACTGCTTCGTCCGCCGATAGCGGAGCGGAGCCTGTGGAGCTCAAAGAGGAAATCGGCATCGAGGAATTCGCCAAGGTTGAGCTGCGCGTAGCACAGGTCATCGCCGCCGAGCCGGTCAAGAAAGCGGACAAGCTGCTGAAGCTGCAGCTGGATCTCGGGTTTGAGCAGCGGCAGGTGGTGTCCGGCATTGCGAAGTTCTATACGCCGGAGGAATTGGTGGGACGCAAAGTGATTTGCGTGACCAACCTGAAGCCGGTGAAGCTTAGAGGCGAAATGTCGCAAGGCATGATTTTGGCCGCTTCCTACGGGGATCAGCTCACGCTGGCAACCGTGCCGGAGGGCATGCCAAACGGCGCCATCGTGAAATAAATGACGCTTACGTTGAATTAAGTTGGATCAGACGGTGTACCCTGTTAAGGGTGCGCCGTTATTTTTTTCCTCTAATACGGGGGATATGAGTTCTATATGAAAAACTAATAGTAACTTTTACGATTTGGTTGACAATCACGTCGAACTGCTCTTATAATCTTTTTAGTAAAGTTTACGATTAGTTGAGCGGAGCGAATGTGGGGGAGATGAACATGAACATGAACAAGAGAAAGAGCAAGAACAAACTGAACGGCTGGACTTGGAGCGTAACTTCGATGTTGCTGGCGATGCTCATCCTGTCGGGCTGCGGAAGCAAATCCGGCGGAAGCATAGTTGAAGGCAAGGTTAACGTCATTACGACCTTCTATCCTATATATGAATTTACGAAGGAAATCGGCGGAGACGAGGTCAATGTCGTGAATCTTCTGCCAACGGGCGTGGAACCTCATGATTGGACGCCGCGGAGCCAGGATATCGTCAATACATCCAAGGCTCAGCTGTTTCTTTATAATGGTGCAGGGCTGGAAGGCTGGGCGCCTGGATTCTTAAAGGGTCTCGATAAAGATACGCAAGTGAAACCAGTCATCGTTTCCCAAGGGATCCGACTGATCGACGCCGTGGGGGACGATGGCCACGGGCATGGTGAAGCGGCCCATGAAGAGGAACACGATCACAGTCATGAAGAAGGCGCTGAAGCGCACGAGCACAGCCATGAGGAAGGCAACGGAGAAGATCATACAGGCCATGATCACGAGGAAGAGGCGGCCAAGACGAACACGGACACCCATCATACGGATCCGCATACTTGGGTAAGCCCGAAATCCGCACTGGTCATGGCAGAGAATATCAAGAACAGCCTGGTTGAGGTCGATCCAGAACATAAGGACGGCTATGAACAGCGCTATGAAGCGTTAAAAGAGAAGCTGGTCAAACTGGATAACGACTTTGCGAGCGAGCTGTCCAAACTGCCGAAAAAAGATATCGTCGTATCCCACCAGGCATTCGGTTATCTATGCCGGGACTACGGTTTGACGCAGCATGCGATTATGGGACTGTCGCCAGATGCCGAGCCGAGAGCGCAGGATATCGTGAACCTGACCAAGACGGTGAAAGAGAAGGAAGTGAAATATATTTTCTTCGAAGAACTCGTATCGGATAAACTGGCCAAAACGCTGGCGAACGAAGCGGGCGTGGAAACCTTGGTGCTGAATCCGGTGGAGGGGCTGACCAAGGAGCAGGCAAGCAGCGGCGAGAATTATTTCACGCTGATGGAGAAAAATTTGCAAAATCTAACGAAGGCTTTACAATAAGGAAGAAGGGGGATCATATCCCCCTCTTCTTTCGTGTTATGAACGTATACGGACTCGTATATTTATTATAGAGAGACTACAGAGAGAAAGGCGGCCTGTTTATGGAGCCGGCAGCGCAGGATTGCCACCAACCTATCGTACAAATCAAGGATGTATCCTTTCATTACCGGGATCAACAGGTGATTAAGGATCTTAATTTCACCATAAAAGAGCGGGACTTCGTTGGCATTGTCGGATCTAACGGCGCGGGAAAAACCACCCTGCTCCGCATGATCGTCGGCTTGCTTCCCGCCGCGGAAGGGACCATTGAACTGTTCGGCCAGCCGATCCGTAAATTCCAGGACTGGGAGCGAATAGGCTATGTCCCGCAAAAAAATGCGTTCAACCCGCTGTTCCCTGCCACCGTGCGCGAGGTTGTCATGTCCGGTCTATATAATCGAAAAAAAATGTTTCGCCGTTTGAGCCGCCTGGATCATCAGAAATGCGAGGACGCGCTGGAAGTGATGCGCATTCAGGATATTGCCGATAAACGGATCGGCGCCCTGTCCGGAGGCCAGCAGCAGCGCGTATTCCTTGCTCGCGCGCTGATCAATCGTCCGGATCTGCTTATACTGGACGAGCCGACAATCGGCATTGATGCAGAGACCCAAGCCGGATTCTTTGAATTGATCACCCATATGCATGCCCATCACCATATGACGTTCCTGATGGTCACCCATGATTTGGACATGGTCAAAGACTACCTGGGCGAATCGCCGGTATCGCAGAACGGAAAGATTCAGTTTTTCGTCCGGCATTCCCATGAAATCGAAAACTGCGTGGAAGTGGACTTGCAGCATTCGCTCGTATAATCATAGAAACAAACTTATGGATGCAGGAGAAGGAGACGTTGTCATTGCTTGATATTTTGCTTAGCGATTTTTTCCAGCGGGCGCTGATCGGTGGGGTTCTGATCGGGATTACGGCCCCGCTTATCGGAATATTCCTCGTGCTGCGCAGGCTGTCGATGATCGGCGATACGTTGTCGCACGTCACGATAGCGGGCGTAGCCCTCGGATTTTTGATCGAAGTCTATCCGCTTGCCGCAGGATTGGTATTTGCGGTGCTGGCCTCTTTTGCGATTGAGAAGCTGAGAAAGGCCTACAAAAGTTATGCCGAGCTGTCAATCGCCATTATTATGTCGGGCGGCGTTGCGCTGGCCTCGCTGTTTTTCACGCTGGGAATGGGCTATAATACGGATGTCATGAGTTATTTGTTCGGAAGCATCTATACGCTGGATTCCACAGATATTTATATGGTAGGCGGCGTAACCGTCGTTGTCATTGCGGTGGTGGTTATGTTCTTCAAGGAATTTTTCCTGCTCAGCTTCGAGGAGGATGCGGCCAGCGTCAGCGGCCTGCCCGTCAAATGGATGAACATGATCATTACGGTGCTGACGGCGCTTGTCGTAAGCACTGCCATCAAGATTGTTGGCGCGCTTCTGGTCTCCGCATTGCTGACCATTCCGGTAGCGATCAGTTTATTGCTGGCGAGAAGCTTCCGAAGCTCCATCGTATTATCGGTGATCATCTCCGAAATTGCCGTTATCGGGGGATTGATGCTTGCCGGGGTATTTAATTTGGCACCCGGCGCCACCATCGTGCTGCTGCTGATCAGCCTGCTCATCATTACGCTTGTCGGCAAAAAGGGCTTTACGACATAAGGGGGTTCTAAAATCAAATGGCTGATATTAATATCGGCATCGCGTTTGCGGCCGGTTTCGCTTCATTTATATCTCCATGCTGCCTGCCGCTGTACCCGTCCTATTTATCCATTATTACAGGCATGTCGGTCAATGACTTAAAGAACGAACAGAACCGCAAGGAGGTCCGTTTCCGGACCATGACGCACACACTCGCGTTCATCCTTGGGTTTTCTGCTGTTTATTACACTCTCGGTTGGGGGGCAGGCCTGTTCGGGGAGTTCTTCACGGAATACCAGGACCTGATTCGCCAGTTATCCGCCCTGCTGATCATCGTGATGGGACTTATGCTTATCGGCATTTTCCAGCCTAAGTTTCTCATGAAGGACCGGAAATTCAATTTTAAATCCAAACCGACCGGATACATAGGAACATTTCTATTTGGTATCGGCTTCGCCGCAGGCTGGTCGCCTTGCGTAGGACCGATTTTGACGGCGATCATCGCGCTTGCGGCTTCCGATCCGGGAACGTGGTTCCCGCTGATCACCTCATATTCGCTGGGGTTTGCGGTACCGTTTTTCATTCTGGCCTTTTTCATCGGCTCCACCCGCTGGATCCTTAAATATTCAAGCACGCTGATGAAGGTCGGCGGCGTTTTGATGATTCTGATGGGCGTTCTGCTCTTCACGGATCAAATGTACAAAATCACGATTTGGTTGCAAGGCATTACGCCGGAATGGCTTAAATTCTAATGACGTGGGTAAGGCTGGTTCAATTCATAAGTCGATATTGACATAGGCCCATATTAACATGAGGATTGGACCAGGACTTGCCAACGGGTCTCAAAAACATGTATCATTACTAATGCAGGTAAAACAGTTTTATGGCACGGGTTATGCAATTATAGAAAAGAGGGAATAAGATGCCGACACCTAGCATGGAGGATTATTTGGAGCGCATCTACAAGTTGATCGACGAAAAAGGATATGCGCGCGTTTCGGATATTGCCGAAGGCTTGGAGGTTCACCCCTCATCCGTCACGAAAATGATTCAAAAGCTGGACAAGGACGAATATTTGATCTATGAAAAATATCGTGGTTTGGTTCTGACCAGCAAAGGCAAAAAAATGGGCAAGCGGCTCATGGAACGCCATCATTTGCTTGAGGAATTCCTTGAGATGATCGGTGTACAGGATGAAAACATTTACAGGGACGTTGAAGGAATCGAGCATCACTTGAGCTGGGATTCCATTACGAGAATTGAGACGCTTGTGGAATATTTCAAGCGTGATGAGAATCGACTTCAGGATTTGCGTGACGTTCATAACGAATTAGTCAACGAATCGTAATGTGGCATCTGTCCGCTTGTGACAGATGCTTTTTTAAACTGAACCGTCATATTTACATGGTTATAGTAATAGGTTAGATTACCTGCAAATTTCATATTTTCGGAGGATTAATAGAAATGAAGCTTCGTAGATGGTTGTTGGTGCTGATCATGCTGCTATTGTGTCTCCCGTCGGTGGTCCCAACCGCGCAAGCGAAGGCGGCTCGTATCAGCATTCAGCTGGACGGTGTAAACCTTAACAGTGACGTATCTCCTTACATATTGCCGAAGGTTAACGTAACCATGGTTCCTACGCGGATCATCAGTGAAGGACTTGGCGCATCGGTCGCTTGGAATCAGAAGTTGAAGACGGTAACAATCGGAAAGGACGGTTCGAGCCTGCAATTGACATCCGGCAAAAAAACCGCCCTCGTGAATGGATCATCGGTAGCGCTGGATGCTTCCGTTGAAATCAAGAACGGCCGGGTCATGGTTCCGCTGCGTTTCATCAGCGAGAATCTTGGCGTTCAAGTGGAGTGGAATCAGGCCGCACAGCGCATCTCGCTGTCCACGGGCTCGGTCGTCGTTCCGCCGCCGGTATCAACCGGGGATGAAGTCAGAGGGGCCTGGATATCCACCGTGTTCAATCTGGACTGGCCGAAAACGAAGACCAGCGCGGAACAGCAGCAAGCCTCTTACATCGCCTTGCTGGATTCGCTCCAGGATGTTGGCATCAATACCGTGTACGTGCAGGTCCGTCCGGCCGGTGATGCATTGTATCCATCGACCATGGTACCATGGTCGAAGGTGTTGACGGGTATTCAAGGTGCCGATCCGGGTTACGACCCGGTTGCTTTCATGGTAGAGGAAACGCACAAACGGAATATGGAATTTCACGCTTGGTTTAATCCATTCCGGGCGAACACCGATATTTTGACGGCATCGCTCCATCCGTCCCATGTTGCGCTAAGCCATCCGGATTGGATCGTGAACACGGGCAAGCAGCTGTACATCAACCCTGGGATTCCTGAAGCCAGGCAGCATATTATCGATACGATCATGGAGGTCGTTAACGGATACGATATTGACGGCATCCATCTGGACGACTACTTCTATCCGTCCAATACGGTCTTTAACGATGACGCGGCATACCGCCAGTTCAATAATGGAGCCTACGCCAATCTTGCGGATTGGCGCCGCGGAAATATCAATGCCTTTGTCCAATCGCTCGGAGAGAGCATTCATCGCGCGAAACCGGACGTTGAATACGGAATCAGCCCTTTCGGCGTATGGCGTAATCAGTCCGTGGATAAGACGGGATCGGATACGAAAGCCGGTGTGACGGCTTATGACAGCATGTATGCCGATGTGCGGACCTGGATCCAGAACGGCTGGATCGATTACGTGGCACCGCAGATCTACTGGAGCATGAGTAATCCGGCAGCCGACTATGATAAGCTGGTGGACTGGTGGGCCGGTGAAGTACAAGGAACCGATGTAGATCTTCTGATCGGTCATGCCCCCTACAAACTGGGAACTAGCGAAATCGGCTGGCAGAGCGCATCGGAAATCATCAATCAATTGAAGTACAATCAGAACTATGCCGAAGTGAAAGGCAGCATTTTCTTTAGAGCAGAGAATATTTTAAACAATCCGTTAGGCATTAAAGATCAATTGCAATCATATTATAGATAAATCTGCACGTCCTATAGGTATGAAACATCCCCCGCGCTCATACATAGTCATTAGACCATGTGAGGCGGGGGATTTTTATATGCAGATCAATGCGGTTTTTGAAGGCGGGGGGGTCAAGGGCATCTCGCTTGCCGGGGCTGTCAAGGCGGCGGAGAATGCCGGCATGGTATTCAGCCGCGTTGCCGGAACGTCCTCGGGCTCCATCGTGGCATCCGTGTTGGCAGCCGGTTACCGTGCTGACGAAATCAAGCGCATTATCGAGGAAACGCCATTTCATTCGTTTCTCCAGCGGGCACCCATTTTTAATACAAAGTTTATCGGTCCTGCCTTGCGGGTGTTGATTAAGAAAGGGCTCTATTCCGGAGAGGCCTTGGAGAATTGGATAAGGGAAATCCTGCTGGCCAAAGGGATATTTACTTTCTCCGACATCCCGGCAGGCAAGCTTTATATCGTGGCATCGGACATCACCAATGGCAGGCTGCTGGTGCTTCCGGATGATCTCCGCCAATACGGGATCAATCCATCCACCTTTCCGGTAGCCAAGGCTGTGCGCATGAGCTGCAGCATCCCCTATTTTTTTGACCCCGTCATCCTGCGTTTGTTGGGCAGGGCCGCTAAAGGCAAATCGTTCGGCGAACAATTTGTTTATATCGTGGATGGGGGGCTGCTCAGCAACTTCCCCTTATGGCTCTTTGATCGCGAATCGAAGGGTGGGCCTAAGCCCCTGCCGGTGCTTGGCTTTCAGATGGTCGGGAAGAACAGCAACCTGCCTCATGTGATCGAAGGCCCGATCGGCATGTTAACCGCCATGTTCGAGACGATGCTCTCCGCACAGGATGAACGTTATATCGAGCAGCAAAACCGAAATCGCACGATCAAAATTCCGACGCTCGGCATTGGCACCACCCATTTTAATCTGACCAAAGAGGAGAGCGAGAATTTGTACAATTCCGGTCTGACGGCTGGCACGATGTTCTTCACCCGCTGGAATGCCGAACATTAAAAAAACCGTCCACCCGGCATTTACATGCGCGGGCGGGCGGTTTTTCCGGTTAATGGTATTTAGGAACATCATCGGATGGGTCGGATTTTCCTTTGTGCCCATCGATCACTTGAAACGGATACTGTTTACGTTTAGCAGTTGGGTTGCTTTTGCGAACGGTGCTGTTCTTAGCCGCCGCCAGTTTTGCCGCCGTCCTCTTGGAAGGCTTCACCTTGGGCCGTTTGTTAAAACGGCGTGGCGGGAACTTGTAAAGCACATACACGACAGCAACAATAATTAGAGGAATCAATATTCTCATTCTTGATCCAGGGTCTAACAGGAATACCAGTAGCCCTATGGCGGCCAACGTAATCGCCGTCCAAAAAATGATCGCATGCCTTCTCATGGATTATCACCCTTTCGCGGGATCCAGCACACTTCCTGTCACAGATTGGTGAACTGTAACATTCTCGTATTGAGCATCTAACTCACGCATTCTGTTAAAGGATGCGATGGATACTTCAACTTGATCATCAGTAGGTTCCTTCGTCGTCAGAAGCTGCAGCCACAGACCGGGATATCCGAGAAAACGGAGTACCGGCAGGTCCCGCATGGCATTGGTCAATTTCAGGAATTCAAAGGAAACGCCAAGCACGACCGGAAGAAGCGCAATTCTTTGAATGACCCGCTGCGTCATGGTATCCCATGGCACCACCGAGTAGACAACGACGCCGAGCACAATGGTCAGCATCATGAAGCTGCTGCCGCAGCGATAATGCAGCCGCGTATATTTCTGAACGTTCTTCACCGTCAACTCTTCGCCGGCTTCAAATGCGCTGATGACTTTGTGTTCGGCACCGTGGTACTGAAAGAGCCTTTTTATGACCGGTGTTTGGGAGATCGCCCATAAATACACGAGAAGCAGTATTAATTTAATTACGCCTTCAATCAGGTTATGCACAATATAGTGATCAAATGTATCGCCAAAAAAGAAATCCTCTACAAAAACAGGAACGAGTGTAAACAGCAGCTTGCCGAAAACAAAGGAAAGCACGCTGACGGCGGCCACACCGATAATCATGCTTAAACTCCAGCCGGAGTCTTCCTTCTCTTTCTGCTTCTCTCGTTCTTCGGGCTCCAGCGTATCGTCAGCATAAGCATCGGCAGAATAATTCAAATGTTTGGAGCCTTTGATAGTAGAATCTATGAGACTGACGATGCCGCGAAGAAGCGGGATCTTCCGCAGTTTCCGAACCCATGCCTTGTCTTCGCGAGGCACCTCGAGAAACTTGATTTCATTATTTTTACGCCGCACGGCCGTCACATTCACATGCTTGCCGCCGAACATAACGCCTTCGATTACAGCTTGGCCTCCATAGCTGATCGGGGTTGACTTATCGGACAACCAGTTCACCCTCCCTGACATGTAATTCGTTCTATGAACTATTGTATCGAATTTTGAAAGTAATTTCTAGTTGGATTAGGGCAGGGGAAGCGGTGCATACTACTTTCAGAGATGAAATGGAGAAACAGCGGGGCTTTCGATAACCGAAGAAGAGGAGAATCAATCCATGCATGAACATCAATTTCGTAAGCAGAACCAGATAACCAATCCGTTTACGTATGCCCTGGAGCTGGGCTATTATGCCGGCTTGATCTGGGGGGGCGTGCTTTGGATCTTTTACTGGTTGAGATTCACGAAGGTCGTGCCCGGTTTTTTGCTGGAGCCTTTCTTCAAACATGAATTCCTAAAGACCACTGCCGGCCAAATCGCCGGTTGGCTGTCCTTCATCGCCTTTTCCGTCATCGCTTCCCTCATTTATGTAGCCTTGTTCAGGAAGCTGAAAGGCCCATGGCCCGGGATTGTTTACGGCATCGTGTGGTGGGCGGTGCTGTTCGTTGCGCTCAATCCCTGGCTTCGGCTGACGGACCCGGTGAAGAAGCTGTCCTGGGATACAAACATTTCGGAGGTTTGTATTTTTATATTATGGGGCCTCTTTATCGGTTATACGATTGCGCAGGAATTCACCGACGAGAAACTGCGTGAACCGAAGAAGCTGACGGGTTAGCCAAGAAAAACTTCTCAACCCGATGCCGCCTATGGTAAAATAGCTTTTGGTTATTTGACGAAAAGGTGGGAAGCCCTATGAAATCCATATGGGTGATAAACGGACCGAACTTAAACCTGCTCGGCTTCCGGGAACCGGGCATTTATGGTTCGCTCAGCCTGCAGGCGATCGAAGATAATTTGCGTAAACAGGCGGATCTCGCCGGTATCGGTATTACCTTCTTTCAGTCTAATCATGAGGGTGCTATCATTGACCGTATTCATGAAGCGATCGGACAGGCTGACGGCATACTCCTTAACCCTGGAGCACTGACTCACTACAGCTATGCTGTGCGTGATGCCATCAGTTCTGCCCGCATTCCGACGGTGGAGGTACATCTATCGAATATTCACGCCAGAGAGGAATTTCGTCATACCTCCGTCATAGCGCCTGTGGCTGTCGGACAAATCGCGGGTTTTGGCGCGGCGAGTTACACATTGGGCTTGTCGGCTCTGCTGCAAGTCCTGGTCGACCCAGAAGGGTAGCTCCTAATACGGGATAAGGGTGAGAGGAGAGTTGTTAGAATGAGTAACAAACGAGTGGTTAAATTGCGCGAACAGCTTCAAGCCAAAGGCTTGACGGCTATGCTCGTTGCAAGCCCGATCAACCGCAGATATTTAACGGGCTTTACCGGTTCAGCCGGATATGTGCTGATCACACGCGATGAGGCCTATCTGTTGACGGATTTCCGCTATATGACGCAAGCGCCCCAGCAAGCCGTCGGTTTTAAAGTGGTCGAGCACGGGCCGAAGGTGATGGAGACGGTCAAGGATCTGTTGTCTTCCGAAGGCATCACATCGCTCGGATTCGAACAGGACCATGTTACATACGGCGTGTTTTCCGCATATTCGGAACAGCTCACACCCATCAGCCTGGTGCCGGTTTCGGGCCTTGTAGAAGATTTGCGTATATTCAAGGATGCCGAAGAGTTGAGCATTATGCAGCGGGCAGCGGATTTGGCTGATCAGACGTTCAGCCATGTTCTGACGATCCTGGCTGCCGGCAAAACGGAACGGGAAATCGATCTCGAAATGGAAATGTTCATGCGCAAGCATGGCGCAACCGCATCTTCCTTCGACACGATCGTTGCTTCCGGCGAGCGTTCGGCGCTTCCTCACGGCGTAGCCAGCGAGCGGGTCATTCAAGGGAACGAATTCGTTACGTTTGATTTCGGCGCGCTGCTGGACGGGTACTGCTCCGATCTCACGAGAACCGTGGCGCTCGGCAGTCCTGATCCGAAGCTGAAGGAGATCTATGATATCGTGCTCGAAGCGCAGCTTAACGCACTGGATCATATTAAACCAGGCATGACGGGACGCGAGGCAGACGCTTTGGCTCGCGATATTATTTCACGTTATGGATACGGGGAATATTTCGGCCACAGCACGGGGCATGGATTGGGCATGGAGGTGCATGAATCGCCGCGGCTGTCCAAGCTGAGCGATGACGTGCTGCAACCCGGCATGATTGTAACGGTGGAGCCGGGCATTTACCTGCCTGGACTGGGCGGTGTCCGCATCGAAGATGATATCGTCATCACGGAAACGGGCATTCGCATACTGACAAGCTCGTCCAAAGATTACACCATACTGTAATAATGGTTCGAAACTCGTCTTTTTGAGCTTGTGCTTTAAGAAAAATGTGTACTATATTAAATAGACCGCATCCATAGGAGGGAATCTTAGTGATTTCAGTTAACGATTTTAAAACAGGTTTGACCGTAGAAGTTGATGGCGATATTTTCACCGTATTGGATTTTCAGCATGTTAAGCCGGGTAAAGGCGCAGCTTTCGTACGTTCCAAATTGAAAAACCTTCGCAACGGCAACACCGTTGAGAAGACGTTCCGCGCAGGCGAAACGATCGGCCGCGCCATCATCGACAACCGTGGCGTTCAGTATCTCTATGCCAGCGGTCAAGAGCATGTTTTCATGGACAACGAAACTTACGATCAGTTCAGCTTGACCAGCGAGCAGCTGGAGTGGGAACTTAACTTCCTGAAAGAGAACATGAACGTTAACATTATCAGCTACCAAGGCGAAATCCTCGGGATCAACCTGCCTAACAGCGTCGAGCTGAAGGTCGTTGAAACCGAGCCTGGCATCAAAGGCAACACGGCTACCGGCGCTACGAAAAACGCCAAAGTGGAAACCGGCCTGAATGTACAAGTACCGCTGTTCATTAACGAAGACGATGTGCTTTTGATCGATACACGCGAAGGTAAATACATTTCCCGTGCATAACATGCAATAAGCGGGGACCCTTCAACGATGGACGGGGTGCCAATATCTTCTAAACCAACGCGACTCCTGTACGAATGTACGGGAGTTTTTTGCGATAAGCGGACTTGGCGTCTTAAGTCTGTTTTCTTTTTGCTTTGAAAAGCCTTGACGGGGTGACTCACTTTCGTATTATACTGTTTTAAAGTGAGAAACCACCTGAGCACTGTTACATACCGATATTAGTGGGGAGTGAAAGAAGCATTGTCACTGTACGTCATGAAATTCGGAGGCAGCTCTGTAGGGGATACAGAACGCATGAAGCGCGTTGCCAGAAGAATTGTAGAGAAACAAGATGAAGGTCATCAATGTGTGGTCGTGGTGTCTGCCATGGGAGATACGACGGACGATTTGATTGACCAGGCAAAGCTGTTAAACGAGAATCCACCGGCACGGGAAATGGATATGCTGATGACCACGGGGGAGCAGATATCCATCTCGCTGCTATCCATGGCGATTCACGGTCTCGGTCGCAAGGCAGTGTCCTTGACCGGCTGGCAGGCAGGATTCCGCACGGAAGCCGTCCATGGTAAAGCCCGCATTACAGATATAAAGCCTGAGCGCGTGCACAAAGCGCTTGACGAAGGAAATGTCGTCATTGTCGCGGGATTCCAGGGCATGTCCGAAGACGGAGAGATTACAACGCTTGGACGCGGGGGCTCAGATACCACCGCGGTAGCCCTTGCGGCTGCCATTCAAGCGGATGTATGTGAAATATATACGGATGTGGACGGGATATACTCCACGGATCCGCGGGTAGTCAAATGCGCGCGCAAACTGAAGGAGATTTCCTATGACGAGATGCTCGAGCTTGCCAATCTGGGCGCGGCAGTTCTTCACCCGCGTGCGGTGGAGTATGCGAAGCATAATCAAGTCAAGCTTGTCGTCAGATCCAGCTTTAATCATAACGAGGGTACGGTTGTTAAGGAGGAAACAAGCATGGAACAAGGTGTGGTTGTCAGCGGAATTGCATTCGACAAGAATGTAGCGAGAATCAGTATTCTGGGCGTAGCCGATACCCCGGGCGTTCTAGCCCAAGTGTTCGGAGAGCTTGCAAAAGAATCGATTGACGTTGATATCATCGTGCAGAGCGGCGTTCAGAACGGCGAAGCGGACTTTTCCTTTACGGTGTCCTTGGCGGATCGGGAGCGTGCGTTGTCCGTGATCGAACACATTCGCGGCAAGCTGCCGTATCGCGACGTTACCTCGGAAGACCATCTTGTGAAAGTATCGATTGTCGGCGCGGGCATGGTCAGCCATCCCGGCGTGGCGGCACAAATGTTTGACGTGATCTCCCGGCAGGGAGTCAGCATCAAAATGGTCAGCACGTCCGAGATCAAAGTATCCTGCGTCATCGAGGGAAGCAATCTCGAAGGGGTCGTGCAGGCGCTTCATACCGCGTACGGATTAGATACGGATCAGCAGGCTTCCGTAGGCGGACCGCAGGTTCGCCGATAACAGGATTCAACCGTCATCATCGATATTCATAGAGTTAATCCCGGTCATTTATGACCGGGATTTTTTGTGCTGACTGAAAGATTCGAAGATCCCTTCTATGAAATTGAAAAAATAGAGATAAAACGAGAGGGCCCCGCATATTTTTAATCATCACACATGTGAAGAAGGAAGAAGGAGGATATATCGCATGCTGGACAAGTTTGTCGCTAGTATGGCAACGCTTCGGATTTTCTCGGGCAGCCTTGAGATCGTCGCGGCCATCATCATGCTGCGCCTGAACCAAGTCGATAAAGCGCTTGCCGTGAATTCGGCATTGGCGTTTACGGGCCCGCTCATTTTGATTGTGACCACAACCATCGGCCTGGTGGGAATGGCAGATAAATTGTCATGGGGGAAGATCGGCTGGATATTGTGCGGCGTCTCCTGTCTCTTATACGGGGTTTTAAAAAAATGATAGATTCGCTGCATATTTTTCAGGTACAAGCATACACATGGGATATGAAGTTCTCTTATTAGAAGATGATCACAAAGGACAACCTGGGGGAAATTGATATGACATTGAATTGGTTAGACCTGTTTCCCGAAACCGTTAAACGCATGCTGCTGAACCTATCGAAAGAGCTTCTCGAACATGTGGAGGAGGTACGGATCCGGGAGGAGCGTCCGCTGGAGATCAATTCGGCGGGCAAGCATCATTTCCTGGACAGGCGAGGCGGACTCACCTTACGGCCTGAAGAAGCGTATAAGCCGACGCGTGAAGATACCCATAGGCTGCTGGACCTTATCAGCAATCATTCCCTCTACACCATGGAAGAGGAGCTGCGAAAGGGGTTTATCACCATACCAGGAGGCCATCGGGTCGGGCTGACCGGCCGGACGGTGCTGAGCGGCGGCAGGGTGGAGCACATCCGGGATATCAGCGGATTTAATGTCCGGATTGCCAAGGAAATACAGGGAGCCGCGGACGACATCCTTCCTCATCTGCTAGACCGGAAACGGAAAAGGGTAATGCACTCGCTGATCTTATCTCCGCCCCAGCAAGGCAAAACGACGCTGCTCAGAGACCTGGCTAGACAGATCAGCTACGGCAAGTGGGGAAACTCTTCCGTGCATTGGCCGGGAATGAAGGTGGGCATCGTCGACGAGCGTTCCGAGATCGCGGGTTGTTTGCGCGGCGTACCCGGATTCGATGTCGGCCCTCGCACGGACGTAATGGATGGCTGTCCGAAAGCCGAAGGGATGATGATGATGATCCGTTCGATGTCTCCGGACGTGCTCATTGTGGACGAGATCGGCCGGCCGGAGGATGCGGAAGCGGTGATTGAGGCCTTGCATGCCGGCATCAGCGTAATTGCAACGGCGCATGGCTCATCCGTTCAGGACATGCGGGGCCGGCCCGCCCTCTCGGGACTTCTGGAGAACCGGATGTTTGAAATGTATGCGGTTCTTAGCCGAACGGGCGACCACCGATCATACAAGCTGTATGACGGAGGCCAGCGAACGCTTCAGACGGCTATCAGCGGCCAGCCGGGAGGTGATGCCTATGCTTAAACTGGTCGGGGCCGTGCTCGTGCTGGGTGCAGGAACCTTAGCCGGATTCTACCAAGCCCAGCAATTCGCAGCAAGACCCAGACAGCTGCGAGAACTTATTCTCGCGCTTCAACGGCTGGAGACGGAAATCAGCTACGGCTTTACGCCGCTGCCCGACGCGCTGGAGCGAATCGGCGGTTCCCTTCGTGAACCGCTCAAATCTTTATTGGCCTCCGCAGCGCTTTATATGAGACCCGATTACGGTTTATCCGCACAGGACAGCATCCGCAAGGCGCTTGGCGAATATTGGAAACGCACATCGATGAAAAGTGCCGAGCGCGAGGTGTTGGAACAGCTAAGCGGCGTACTTGGCACCAGTGACAGACAGGACCAGATCAAACATATCGCTCTGGCCGTGGGACAGCTCAAGCATGAAGAAGCAGCGGCAAGGGATGACCAGGTCAAATATGAAAAAATGAGCAAAAGTCTGGGACTGCTCATTGGAGCATTGATCGTCATATTGATCTTTTAGCGAGGTGCCAAGGGAAATGAACATTGAAGTGAACGCGATCTTCCAGATTGCCGGTATTGGCATCATTATTGCCATGATTCATACCGTCCTGAAACAGATGGGGAAAGAGGACATGGCGCATTGGGTAACCCTCATCGGGTTCGTGGTTGTATTGTTTATGGTCGTAAGGCTGCTAGACGATTTGCTGAAGGAAATCAAAAGTATTTTTCTATTCCAGTAGGTGGACATTTATGGAAATTATCCAGGTGGTAGGATTGGGCATCATCGCTACCGTGCTGATCTTGATTGTCAAGGAACAGAAACCGCTCTTTGCCTTTCTTCTCGCCCTGGCGACATCGCTCCTCATCTTCCTGTTCCTGATCGGAAAGATCGGTAATGTCATATCCATGCTGGAAGATCTGGCGGAGAATTCCGGCGTTCAGATCATCTATCTGAAGACGGTTCTGAAAATCATCGGAATCGCCTATATCGCGGAGATGGGGGCACAGATCGTTCGAGATGCCGGACAGGAATCGATCGCATCCAAAATAGAATTGGCGGGAAAAGTGCTCATATTGGTGCTCGCTGTACCGATTATCGGGATCATCATCGAGACGGTCCTGAAGCTCCTCCCGGCTTGAAAAAAGGTGGGGGGACATGGTGACAGGAGCAACACTTCGAAGAGGCTTGGCCGTGTTTTGCCTACTGATCCCGATGCTGTTGCTGTCCGGATGGCTCTGCGGGACGATCGGTGCGGCTGCCGCCGCCAATCCGGCCGATGAATGGGTCGAGCAGCAGACGCAGCAGCTGCCAACGGATCAGGTCGAGAAATACTGGGACCGGCTCATGAAGGATTACGGCGGGTTCTTCCCGGATGGCAAGACGCCCTCCCTGATGGATATGCTGCTGCCGGGCGGCGACGGGCTGAGTTTCAAAGGGGTTATGTCCGGTATCGGAAAATTTCTGTGGCACGAGGTGCTCTATAACGGCAAGCTGCTGGCGACCATCGTCATGCTTAGCATTATGAGCCTAATCCTTGAGAACCTGCAGACGGCCTTCGAAAAAAGCACCGTGAGCCGGGTAGCGTATACGATCTGTTACATGGTGGTCCTGGTCATCGCGGTCAACAGCTTCAGCATCGCGATCGGATATGCGCGTGACGCCATCACCCAAATGATCGATTTCATGATGGCCATGCTTCCCTTGCTCTTTGCGCTGATGGCCTCGATGGGCAATGTCGTCACCGTCTCGGTGGCCCACCCGCTGGTCATATTCATGGTACATACGGTAGGCACGCTGATCAGCACGATGGTGTTCCCGCTTCTGTTCTTCTCGGCTCTGCTGCATCTGGTTAGTTCCTTATCCGAAAAGTACAAGCTGACCCAGCTGGGGAACCTGCTGCGCGGGATCTCGATGGGCGTCCTGGGTGTGCTGCTTACCGTGTTCCTCGGGGTTATCTCCGTTCAAGGGCTGACCAGCTCGGTTACGGACGGCGTAACCATCCGGGCAGCCAAATACGTAACCGGCAATTTCGTTCCGGTAGTCGGCAAGATGTTCGCAGATGCGACGGATACTGTGATCTCGGCTTCGCTGCTAGTGAAGAATTCCATCGGGCTGGCGGGAGTCATCATCATTTTGTTCCTTTGCGCATTTCCTGCGATCAAGATCTTGACGCTTGCCTTGATATATAACGTCGCGGCGGCGGTCATGCAGCCGCTTGGCGATACCCCAATCGGCACCTGTCTCCAGACGATCGGTAAGACGATGCTGTACGTTTTCGCGGCCTTGGCCGCGGTGAGCTTGATGTTCTTTCTCGCCATAACGATACTGCTCACGGCTGCCAACATCACCGTCATGATGAGGTGAGACAGATGATAAGCGGCGACAAAGCTTAGGAGGTATGACGAATGGACTGGCTTGGAGATTGGCTGAAAAGCGTCATCATGGTGGTTCTCTTTGCGTCCTTCGTTGATTTGATCCTGCCCGGGAAGGCGCTTGAACGCTACGCTAGGCTGGTCCTGAGCTTGTTGATTCTGCTCACGCTGCTCAGTCCCATCATTACATTCATTACGGATCCGCCGGAGAACCAACTGGCGATGGAACTGGAGCGGCAGGAGAAGGGGCTGCCGGAGGAAATTCAGCTGGAGCATATCATGGCACAGGCCGAAAAGCTCAAGGATACGCAGCAGAGTCAAAGCCTTCAATGGGCAGGCAATGAATTAGCCAAGGTGATGAAAGAAGAGATCACGGCTGAAACAGGGGAAGCCGTTCAAGAGGTCAGGGTGGTGCTGTCCGCGGTTGCCGGGCAGGGCAAGGAATATGCCGGCGCTGCGATACGCTCCGTTGACGTAAGGCTGGCTGGGGATGGGCCGGCGACTGCAGAAGTAGGGGAAGACGACAGGCGTCCCATCGGCGTAACGCCAGTGGATTCCGTTCAGGTGAACGTGAATTCCATGGCACAGGAGAAGGATGGGAAGGCGGCAGCAAAAGAAAGCGCAGAGCCAGTCAGCAAAGCCGAGGAAGCCAGAGCAGAACCGGTTCGGGATTACATTAGCCGCCGATGGGATTTGGAGCCGGAACTGATCAGGATATATGCACCGGGGCAGGATCAGGACAACAAGCTGTAGCGGAGGTGAGGAGGATGGGAAATTGGTTGAAGCGGTTGGAGCAGTGGCTTGGGGGAGGGGCCGGCGGAGCAAGGAAGATGCAGACTTTCAGGTGGCTGATCATTCTTGGCCTGATCGGCGTCGCGATCATGCTGTTCAACTCCTTCGTCAATGTCAAGAAGCTCGATCATGAGAATATCGGCCGCGAACCGCCGCCGGACACCGCCGCGGTCTCAACAACCCAGGGGGCTGCGAGCAGCAGCGGCGGCGGTGAATTCGAGAGCATCGAGCAGGATTTCGAAATGCGCACCAAGACCATGCTGGAACAGATCGTTGGCGTCGGGTCCGTGGATGTCATGGTGACCGTGGAATCTACGGAAGAACTGGTGGTGCAGCGAAATATGAAGGATACGCAGGAACTCACGGAAGAAACCGATGCCAACGGAGGGAAACGCCATGTCACGAGTTACCAGCGCGACGGCCAGATCGTCACCTATGATTCTTCGGGCGAAGAGACGCCGATCGTGACCAAGAAGATCAAACCTCAGGTCCGCGGCGTGCTCGTCGTAGCCAAGGGGGCGGAGAATGAAGTCGTCAAGAGCTTGATCGTGGATGCGATCCAGCGGGGTTTGAACGTTCCATCTTATCGCATATCCGTTGTCCCTCGCAAACAGGAATAACGTAAAGTCCTACGGATGATCCGATCATTCGTGCCACAGGTTTTCAATTAAAGGAGGAAAAGTTCAAATGAATAACAAAAGACAAACCATATGGTTAGTATCCATGCTTAGTTTAATGGTCATCCTGTCCGCCTACTACTTGTTCACGGACGATTCGGGAACGAAAGCGCCGCCGATTGCCGAGAGCACGCAGGTGGACGGTCAGAAGCCCGGCGCAGGACAGGAAGCCAATGGAACCGTAGGCGACGAGCTGGTTGTGAACGAAGTTCTCGAAGAAGGCACGGACGGAGATTCCGGAGCCAACGAGCAAGGGACCGGAACGACGGATACGGGCGTAACCGGCACGGAGGATCCTGCAGAGGCAACGCAAGGCGAGCAGGATGATCAAGGGAAAGCGGCCGGAGAAGCGAATAAGCCGCAAGAACCGGAAGTGAAGGAATCCACGGACGGAGCCGATAAATCCAAAGACGCCAGCAGCACCGGCAAGGACGAAGCAGAGACTTCCAAGGATACCAGCAGCACGAGCGGCGAAAAATCGGATAAAGAAGTGTTGGAGGAAGTGGCGGCCAATGCAACGTCTGCAATCGCACAGCTGGATTCCTATAAACTGGACCGTGCACAAAAAAATAATAAATTATACGATGAATTGATGACAAAAATCGACAACCATGAAAATAAACCGGAGGAAACCGCACAAGCTACCCAGCAGTTGAAAGCGGCGGAAGCGAAAGAGGAAGTCATTCTCAGCATCGAGGAAACGCTGCAGCAGCAATTCGGCAACGCCGTAGTAAAAGAAGAGAGCCAGAAATATAATGTGGTCGTTCTGAGCGAGAAACTCGATGCCAAAGGCGCGGCGGACATCGTCAGTCTTGTGATGAAGGAATTGAAGGTTTCGCCGGATAAAGTAACCGTCCAATATGTTGCGCCATAAGCTTGTCCGCAGATTTCAACATAAACCACGGATATACGATAAACCCGAAAGAGTCTAAGGATTGCCTTGGGCTCTTTCTATTTCGCTCGATTGTGATATAATACTCTAAGCTATTGACTGACTGTCCTAAGCAAGGGCTTCCAAGAAAGTGAAGGAGTGAACGTCGATCATGTTTAAATTAAACGAAATTAAGGAACTTATTAAGCTGGTGGATCAAACTTCCGTGCATGAACTGGAGATTGAGAGCGAAGGTACACGCTTATCCATTAAGAAACCCAATGCAGCCGAGGTCGTTAACAACTATCAGGCCGCGCCGCAAGCGTACATACCGGCTCAGCAAGTGATGGCACCGCAGATCGTACAGCCGAATACGGGGAATCAAGCACCTGCAGCGGCACCTCAGCAGGATTCAGCGGAGGATAGCAACAGCTCATTACATAAAATCGTATCACCGATGGTAGGAACCTTCTACCGTTCCCCATCGCCGGAGGCTGGGCCGTTTGTAAGCCCGGGGGACAAGGTGACGGAGAAATCGACGGTCTGCATCATCGAGGCCATGAAGCTGATGAATGAACTGGAAGCAGAGATTAAGGGCGAAATCGTTGAGGTTCTCGCGCAAAACGGTCAGCTTGTAGAATTCGGGCAGCCTCTGTTCCTGGTGAAGCCGGAGTAATATGGAGGGACTCGCCAAGAACGAGAGTCGTATGAGTCCGAAGGAGGTTACTGCATGACATTTCAAAAAGTGCTTATCGCAAACCGCGGAGAGATAGCCGTCCGTATCATCCGGGCTTGCCGGGAACTTGGCATCGCAACCGTTGCCGTATACTCGGAGCCGGACAGAGAATCTCTGCATGTTCGCTTGGCGGACGAGGCCTATTGCATCGGCCCTACATTATCAAAAGACAGCTATTTGAATTTCACCAATATCATGAGCGTGGCTACGCTGACCGAGTGTGACGCGATTCACCCCGGTTACGGCTTTTTGGCCGAGAACGCGGATTTCGCGGAGATCTGTGAATCCTGCAACATTACCTTTATCGGCCCTTCCGCCGACGCGATCAACCGTATGGGCGACAAGGCGGTGGCGAAGCAAACGATGAAGGATGCGGGGGTTCCGGTTATTCCCGGGTCCGACGGATTGGTCGAGGATCTGGACGAGGCCGTCATGCTCGCACGCGACATCGGTTATCCGGTCATTATCAAAGCGACCGCAGGCGGTGGAGGCAAGGGGATTCGGATCGCCGAGGATGAGGAATCGCTGATCAAACAGATTACGAACGCGCAGCAGGAAGCCCAGAAGGCTTTCGGCAATGCTGGCGTGTATCTTGAAAAATATCTCACCGGCATGAAGCACGTGGAGATTCAGATTATCGCCGATAAACACGGCAACGCCGTGCATCTCGGGGAGCGTGACTGTTCCGTGCAGCGCCGGAGACAGAAGCTGGTTGAAGAAGCTCCTTGTCCGGTGCTAAGTGAAGAGGTACGCAGCCGGATGGGTGAAGCTGCCGTTCGCGCGGCAAAAGCGGTAAACTACTCCGGTGCCGGCACGCTTGAATTTTTGCTGGGCCAGGACGGACAGTTCTACTTCATGGAGATGAACACGCGGATTCAGGTGGAGCATCCGGTAACGGAGATGGTAACCGGCGTGGACCTGATTCAGGAAATGATCTCCGTTGCTGAAGGCAACACGCTTTCCTTCAGTCAAGAGGATGTCGTCATTAATGGCTGGTCTATCGAATGCCGGATCAATGCCGAGAATCCGGACAAGGGCTTCATGCCTGCACCGGGAACCATTCAATTCTATCTGCCTCCGGGCGGTCCTGGCGTGCGGGTGGACAGCGCGGCATATCCCGGTTACACGATTTCGCCTTATTACGATTCGATGATTGCCAAGCTCATTGTATGGGCGCCGACCCGCGATGAAGCGATTGCGAAGATGAAACGCGCTTTGGCTGAATTCGAGATTGAAGGGATCTATTCGACCATCCCGTTCCATCAGAAACTGCTGAAGCATCCTACCTTCTTGAAGGGCGACTTCGATATTAAGTTTTTGGAAGAAAATGAGATTTAAAACCTTTGGCCAAGTTTGTCATAAACTTGGCCAAATGGTATAGTATGAGTAATAAGAGCGCATGCGTTATGCAGTTCGGGTGCATCCGCTAACTTATTCTGAAAGGTGTGTTGAGACAATGGCGGAAACTTTGCCTACAGAATTTGAACGTACAGATATCGGTGAGATTCAGATTGCACCGGAAGTAATTGAAGTCATCGCCGGACTCGCTACGGTCGAGGTACGCGGTGTTGCGGGGATGAGCGGAGGCTTTGCAGGCGGCATTGCGGAGCTGCTCGGACGCAAGAATTTATCCAAGGGCGTTAAAGTGGAAGTCGGACAACGGGAAGCTGCCGTTGACGTATCCGTCATCGTGGAATATGGCCATCGTCTTCCGGAAGTTGCCGGGGAAATCCAGCGCAACGTGAAACGTTCGATTGAGAATATGACAGGGCTTACGGTGATTGAAGTCAATGTACATATTCATGACGTCCATTTCATGAAATCCGTGGAGAAGACGGAAGAATTGGATTTGGCTCAACGCGTCAAATAGAATAGTTTCAGGCTAGCCCTGGGCAGCGATGTCGAGGGTTTAATCTAATTTAAGGAGGCTGTGCTGAATCGTGGCCAAAATCATGGACAGACTTTTGCTGTTTATCTACAGCTTAAGTATCGGTGTTATATCCGTAGTTGCCATCCTCCTGTTGAGTGGCGCTGTTCCTTACGAATTAACGAATGTTCAGGAACAACGCCTTTTCTGGGCTGGAATTATCGTAGCTGCGGTTTTGTTTTTGCTGAGCATCCGTTTTTTCTACATCTCCGTCAGGCGCGATCGCTCGAACCTGAACTCCATCGATCAGCGAACGGAATTCGGCGATATCCAAATCTCCGTGGAGACGATCGAGAATCTCTGCTTGAAGGCGGCTTCGCGCGTCCGCGGAGTGAAGGATCTGAAATCGCGGATCAAGGTATCCCAGTCGGGTCTTGATATTGCGATTCGGGCCGTGGTTGATGGCGAGGAATCCATTCCTGCGCTGACTACCGAAGTGCAGAAGCAAGTGCACGACTTCGTTGAAGATACAACAGGAATACCCGTATCATCCGTATCCGTATATATTGCTAACGTGGTTCAGGCACCAAGCTTCAAGAGCCGCGTGGAATAGAGGTGAGCTTCCCAAATGCCTTGGAAAGAAATATGGGAGAGTCACAGAGGAAGGATTGCCGGGGTGGCCGGCGGGCTTGTGTGCGGACTGATTTATTTATTATCCGGTTTTTGGGATATGCTGTTCTTTGCATTAGTGGTATTTATCGGCTATATATTTGGCAAGCGAAAGGATCTGAACCAGGGCTCCATCTTCCACTTTCAGGAATGGGGACGCTGGCTTTCCGAGCGCTGGCGGCCGTTTAAATGAACCCTGTGATATGCTTTCTCCGGAAAAAATGCTGAGGACAGGTGTAGTGCGCCTTTTTTGCGGAGAGAGATATTCACAGGTTTTTTTTTGGCGTTTAATTGTTGTCAAGTCTTGACGGCAAATGGATCATACTAATTAGAAAAATGGATTCGGCAGGGTCCACAGGAGGAACATAATGAAAAGACGTGTAGCTAGAGAGATTGTCGTTCAGAGCCTTTACCAGATGGAGATGAACGAAGTCGACAGCATGGAAGCCGTGTCGATGCTGCTCTCCGAAGCGGCCGAAGAGAATGAGACCGAGCGGGTCATCGGCGACGAGGTTCAAATGAAGGAATATGTTCTGCAGCTGGTCAACGGGACATGGGAATCCAAGGATTCGATTGACAATCTCCTCGCTCATTATTTGAAAGGCTGGCAGGTAAGCCGTCTTTCCCGCGTGGATCGTCAAATCCTGCGACTGGCCGTGTACGAGCTGACTTATCGCGATGACGTGCCCGGGAAAGTGGCGGTTAACGAAGCGATCGAACTGTCCAAGCATTTCGGAACCGAGGAATCGGGCAAGTTCGTCAACGGCGTACTGGGCCGGATGATTCAAGAGCTGGATCAAGTCAAGGTGAAGCTGCGTCAGTCCTAAATCTGCACGTTTGTTCATGCCCGGCTTGAAACGTAAAGATTCAATCATAATGGAGGAGAGATCAGGATGACAGAAGCAACGATTATTAGCGGAAAACAGATTTCGGAAGAAATTCGCAAGGGGATTGCGTTAGAAGTAGAACAATTGTCCAAGCAGAATGTACGTCCTGGTTTGGCTGTTGTACTTGTAGGAGATGATCCGGCTTCGCATGTTTACGTTCGCAACAAGGAGAAAGCATGCCACGATCTGGGCTTTTATTCCGAGGTGCATCGTCTGCCCGCGGATTCCAGCCAGGACGAAGTGCTCGCGCTTGTGGACAAGCTCAATGCCCAGGAATCCATCCATGGGATTCTTGTCCAGCTACCTTTGCCTAAACACATCGAGGAAAAGTCCGTCATCGATGCGATTGCGGTGGAGAAGGACGTGGACGGTTTCCACCCGGTTAATGTGGGTAACCTCGTAATAGGCGATGACAGTCTCCTGCCATGCACGCCGGCCGGCGTTATTGAAATGATCAAGCGGACAGGCATTGAGATGGCAGGCAAACATGCGGTCGTGATCGGGAGATCCAATATTGTCGGCAAACCGGTATCTCTTCTTCTTCAGCGCGAGAACGCGACCGTTACGATGTGCCACTCCAAAACGGGGAATATGGCGGAAATCGCGCGTCAAGCGGACATCCTAGTCGTGGCGATCGGCCGAGCGAACATGATTGATGCCAGCTACGTAAAACCCGGTGCCGTCGTTATCGATGTCGGCATGAACCGCCTGGAGAACGGAAAGCTTGCCGGGGATGTTGACTTTGAGAGCGTGAAGGCCGTGTCCGGCCCGATTACTCCGGTTCCCGGAGGGGTTGGACCGATGACCATCACGATGCTCATGCAGAATACACTGATAGCCGCCAAAAGGCTGAATGGGCTGGCCTGACATGAAGACGGCCGATCCAGGACGAGTATTATCCGTTAAGGATTTAAACCGATATATTCGCATGAAGATGGAAGGCGACTCCAGGCTATCCGACGTATGGATCCGAGGCGAGATATCGAATTTTACCCATCATTCCAGCGGACATATGTATTTTACCTTAAAGGATGAAGGCAGCCGGATTCGTGCGATTATGTTTGCGACTCATAACCAGAGGCTGCCTTTTATCCCCAAGGAAGGGTCGCGAGTCATAGCGAGGGGCAATGTGTCGGTGTACGAACGGGATGGTCAGTACCAATTCTACGCCGTCCAAATGCAGCCGGACGGCATCGGCAGCTTGTACCTCGCTTATGAACAGCTGAAGTCGAAACTGGAGGAAGAGGGCTTGTTTGCTGCCGATCGCAAGCGGCCGCTGCCGCGCTATCCCAAGACGATCGGCGTGATCACGTCGCCAACAGGGGCTGCCGTGCGGGATATCATGATTACGATCCGGAGGCGCTATCCTCAGGCGAACGCCATTTTGTATCCAGTGCTGGTTCAAGGCAAAGGGGCTGCGCCTTCGATCGTCAAGGCCATTCGGACGATGAACGACATGGCAGAGGCTGATGTGCTAATCGTTGGGCGCGGTGGCGGATCACTGGAAGAACTCTGGGCGTTTAATGAGGAGATCGTTGCAAGGGCCATTTATCAATCCCATATTCCGGTCGTTTCGGCCGTCGGGCACGAAACGGATTTTACGATCGCCGATTTTGTCGCGGATCTTCGAGCTGCCACACCAACGGCCGCAGCGGAACTTGCGGTTCCGAGCACCGCAGAACTGAGAGGGCAGCTTGCCCAAAGACAGCGCCAGCTGAATCAGGGGCTGCAGCAACGCCTTCAGCGGAGCCGTGAACGTTTGATATCGCTTCAGCGGTCCCCGGTCCTGGTGCATCCCCGCCGGTATATGCTTCAGCATGCCGAACGGCTGGACATGCTGTCCCAGCGGCTGCAGGGCCACCTGAAATCCAGGCTCTCCCTGGTCCGCCAGCGTCAAAAATCGCTGCACCAGGGCCTGATCCGATATAATCCGCGGACTCAAGCGGAGTTCGCCGCCAAAAGGAAAGAGCAGGCCAACCGGCAGTTAATGAATGCGATGCAGTCGATCATGAAGTCCAAGATGTCGCAGCTGCAAACCGAGATGCGTCATCTCGATGCACTCAGCCCGCTGAAGATCATGTCGAGAGGCTACAGTCTCGTGTATGACGAGAAAGAGCAAAAGCTTGTTAAATCGATAGAAGACGTGCAATTAGGTGATTTGGTGAACGTAAGGGTCAACGATGGACAGCTGCAATGTCAAGTGTGGGGAATGAAGGAGGATGAAGAGATTGGCGAATGAAACACTGGAGATCAGCTTCGAAGAAGCGATGGCTCAGCTGGAGACGATCGTTGAGCAGCTGGAAGACGGAGATGTGCCGCTTGAAAAAGCCATCGATTTATTTCAACAGGGCATGAAGCTGTCGCAGATGTGCAGCAAAAAGCTGGAGCAGGTCGAGCAGAAAATCGAAATGATCGTGGAAGAGGGCGGAGAATTGAAGCGGAAGCCATTCGGCGGGACGCTGGATGAGACAGGTGAACTGGGTGAATAACAGACTTACGATCCATCAATATATGAATGAAATTTGTGACAGGCTGGACAGCGAGTTCACGAATCTTTTTCCGTCAGGCTGGAAAGTTCCTGAAACCCTATCGCGGTCCATGTCGTATTCTTTAATGGCAGGCGGCAAGCGAATGCGTCCGCTGCTTGTCATTGCGGCATGCGAGGCGGGCGGCGGCAGCCGTGAAGCAGCCGTTCCGGTAGCCTGCGCGGTGGAAATGGTCCATACATATTCCCTTATCCATGATGATCTGCCGGCGATGGACGATGATGATTACCGCCGCGGCAAGCCGACGAATCATAAGGTGTTTGGCGAGGCTAGCGCGATTTTGGCCGGTGATGCCTTGCTGACGCATGCCTTTTACAGCGTCATCCAGGCTGCAAGAAAGCATGGGGTTCCAGCAGAGCGCGTGCTGTCGATCGTGGAGGATCTTGCGGAGTATGCAGGTCCGCGGGGGATGGTAGGCGGTCAGGTGGCCGACATGGAGGGGGAGCAAGGGATCACGACGTTAGAGCAGCTTGAGTATATTCACCTGCACAAGACCAGTGATCTGATCATGTTCTCGCTGATGGCGGGCGGCCATGTTGCCGGGTGCTCCGACTCCCAGATCGAATCCTTGCGTACCTTCGGGCATCATATCGGCCTTGCTTTTCAGATTCAAGATGATATCCTGGATCTCGTCGGGGATGAGTCCAAGCTCGGGAAGCCGGTACAAAGCGATGTGAAGCAGGAAAAGGTGACCTATCCGTACTTCATCGGTTTGGACGCATCGAGGCATGAAGTCGAGCGACTGACGGCAGAAGCCAAGCGGGTCATTTCCGAAGGAAACTTCGCCGACCCTACAAGGCTGCTGGAGATCGCGGATTTCTTGATGGCCCGGGACCACTAAGCGAGCGCTACATGCAAACGGTTTTTTTGTGATATAATGTCTGTTAATGGCTGAATTTCTATCGGCTTAGTAACGTAAACTTAACTTAATCAAGGAAAGCGGGGAGATTCTTCGTGCTTCTTCCAAATATCAAACAACCAGAACAACTTAAAAATCTATCGGTGGACGAACTCGAGGATTTAGCGGGGCAAATCCGTCATTTTCTAATCGAAAAGCTGTCCGTTACCGGTGGCCATCTTGCACCGAATCTGGGAGTGGTTGAACTCACGCTGGCCTTGCACTTTTGCTTTGACAGCCCTCGTGACAAGATGATTTTCGATGTGGGCCATCAAGCCTATGTACACAAGATCTTGACCGGACGGATGGATAAATTCGATACGCTCCGCAAATACAAAGGCTTGTGCGGCTTCGTCAAGCGTTCCGAGAGCGAGCATGATGTATGGGAAGCCGGTCACAGCAGCACCTCGCTGTCTGCCGCAATGGGCATGGCCATGGCCCGGGATCTGAAAGGCGAAGACAATCGGGTTATCGCCATGATCGGGGATGGGGCCCTTACAGGCGGCATGGCGTTTGAAGCACTAAACCATATCGGCCACGAGCAGAAGAAGCTCATGGTCATCCTGAATGACAATGAAATGTCGATCGCACCGAATGTCGGTGCCATGCATAACTACTTAAGCAAGATCCGTTCGGACCGTTTTTATCTTCGTGCCAAAGACGAAGTGGAAATGGTCTTGAAGAAAATCCCAGCCATCGGCGGCAAACTCGCGAAGACGGCAGAGAAGATGAAGGACAGCCTTAAATATATGATGGTTCCGGGTGTTTTATTCGAGGAACTTGGTTTTACGTACCTCGGGCCTGTGGACGGACATGATCTGAACAAACTGATCGATACTTTGAAACAGGCGGACAATGTGGATGGTCCCGTGCTGATCCACGCCGTAACAACCAAGGGCAAGGGATACCGTCCTGCCGAATCGGATTCGCATAAATGGCACGGAATCACTCCTTATAAGATTGAATCCGGCCAAGTGCTTAAGGCAGTAGGCAATCCGATGTACACGGAAGTGTTCGGACAGACTTTGGTAGAGCTGGGGGAACAGGATAAACGCATCGTTGCCGTTACGCCGGCGATGCCGGGCGGCTCGGGCCTGATCCCGTTCAGCAAGAAATTCCCGGACCGCATGATCGATGTCGGGATTGCCGAGCAGCATGCGGCAACGCTGTGCGCGGCTCTGGCCATGGAAGGCATGAAACCCGTGTTCGCGGTCTATTCCACGTTCATGCAGCGTGCGTACGACCAAATCGTGCATGATATTTGCCGCCATAACGCCAACGTGATGTTTGCGATTGACCGTGCCGGCTTTGTCGGTGCAGACGGCGAAACGCATCAAGGGGTATACGATGTGGCCTTCATGCGTCATATCCCGAATATCGTCATCATGATGCCAAAAGACGAGAATGAGCTTCGTCACATGATGAAGACGGCGCTTGATTATAATGAAGGACCGATTGCTTACCGTTACCCTCGGAACAATGTGCGCGGCGTTCCGATGGACACTGAGCTGGTGCCCATTCCAATCGGAACCTGGGAAGTCGTCCGTCCCGGCGAAGGGTATGCCATCCTGGCTTCGGGTCCGATGGTTCAGCTGGCCGAAGAAGCGGCGGAGCAGCTCAAGCGGGAAGGCATTGCGGTAGAAGTCGTGAATGCCCGTTTCCTTAAACCGCTTGACGGAGACATGCTGGGGAATTTGGCGAAGACGGGAACGTCGATGCTGGTTCTGGAGGAAACCTCGCAAGCAGGCAGTTTGGGGAGCGCGGTTCTGGAATATTTTGCAGAGCAGGGAATCCATGATGCCGTCGTATCCTTGATGGGGATCGAAGACCGGTTCATCGAGCATGGAAGCATTCCGCAGCAGCGGGAGGAAGTGGGTCTCACGCTGGAAGGGGTTTGCCAGGAAATCCGGAGCCTGAAGAATGCCCGGACCGCCGTACTCGGCAAAAGAAGTTTTATGTCTTAGTAACGATCGGGAGTATACTATGGATTCATCTCAGAAGGAACGAATTGATGTCCTGCTCGTGGAGCAGGGTTATTATGAGAGTCGCGAAAAAGCAAAAGCCGCGATTATGGCGGGTCTGGTCTATGCCGGAACCGAACGGATCGAGAAAGCCGGCATGAAAATTCCGAGGACGTCCGAACTGAAGGTCAAGGGCTCGGTTCATCCTTATGTCAGCCGAGGCGGACTAAAGCTGGAGAAAGCGATTCGTACGTTCGGCCTCGACATGAAGGGACGCACGATGCTGGATATCGGATCATCGACAGGCGGTTTTACGGATTGCGCGCTCCAGCATGGGGCCAGTTATGTGTACGCGATCGACGTGGGTTATAACCAGCTGGATTGGTCGCTGCGTAACGATGAACGCGTATGCGTCATGGAGCGAACGAATTTTCGCTATATGACGCCGGAGGACCTGAACGGTCCTCCGCCTGATTTTGCCAGCATCGATGTTTCGTTTATATCACTTCGCATTATACTGCCGCCTCTGAAGATGCTGCTGGGTAAACCGGGAGATGTAGCCGCCCTGATCAAACCTCAATTCGAGGCGGGGCGGGAGAAGGTCGGTAAATCCGGGGTGGTTCGGGATCCGAAGGTCCATAAGGACGTTTTAACGCAGGTGCTGACTTTTGCGGACGGCCTTGGATTCAAGCTGAAAAACCTTACGTTCTCTCCGATAACGGGAGGGGAAGGAAATATTGAATTCCTGGCCCACTGGCGATTAGAGCCGGAGGTATCTGAAAGCTCGGAAGAACCGACTCAGGAAGATGGACAAACTTCTGTCCCATTGAGTCAATGGATTGACACCGTCGTCACGCAAGCGGCTCATACATTCACAGGAAACTCATCGAAATGATGGGTTTCTTTTGCTGAAAAAGAGGAATTTATGTTCTCATCCGCGAATACAAAATTCGAGGTGAGAGGATGAATGAGCGTTATGATTGGTTATTAATGATATTGCTTGGTGTCGTCATTGCCTTGCTTATCGGCTATAGGCTGAATCGTTGGCTGATGTCACCATCACCGGACCGGCTGCCGGGCATCCCGATCAATGAGCACATTCCAGATCACCCAGTCATTGGGATGCTTCAACAAGAAGGATATGATGTGGTTGGGGGTAAAGTAAAAATAAACTTGTCGTTTGAAACGGGACATAAGCCCATCTTAAGTCGGTTGTTTATAGATTACGTTGCATCCGACGACAGCGGCGAACTGTACATGGTGAAGCTGGCGCGGGAACGAATGCCGGTGGATTGGACAGGCTCTGGCATTCGCGATCGGTTGATGCCGTTTTTGCTGCTGTATCCCGAGTGTGCGGGCCTCCTCTACATCGACGTGAATGAGGGGACAATTAACCGTTTAAGCATGGATTGGACGGACGAAGAATGGATTGGTCATGATGAATACAACAGTTAATACTCAGGAGGCTCTTTATGAAGGGACAACGCCATATTAAAATCAGGGATATCATTACCCACCAGGACATTGAAACGCAGGATGAGCTTGTGGACGCATTGCGCGCGGAAGGCTTTCAGGTTACTCAGGCTACGATATCACGGGATATTAAAGAATTGCTGCTCATAAAAGTGCCTACAGATGATGGGCGATATAAATACTCCATGCCGACAGATCAGCGGTACAACCCTGTTCAGAAGCTCAAAAGAGCGCTTGTCGACAATTTTGTTTACATTGACCGAACCGGCAATCTTGTGGTCATGAAATGCTTGCCCGGAACAGCCAACTCGGTTGCCGTGCTGCTCGATAACATGGAATGGTCACAGATCATGGGGACCATCTGCGGGGATGACACGATCTTGCTGATTTGCCGTACGGAAGTAGACGGTGAACATGTGGTGTCCCAAATCAAAAATTTCATTTCCTAATCAGGTGTGGTGACATATCGATCATTTTTTAGCAGTAGCGGAGGTGGTAAACATGTTAAACACGCTATCCATTCGGAACCTGGCTGTCGTAGAAAGCGTGGATGTACACTTTTATCCCGGATTTCACGTTCTGACAGGGGAAACCGGGGCCGGTAAGTCCATTATCATTGATGCGCTGGGTTTAATTGCCGGCGGCCGCGGCTCGGCAGAGCTGATTCGGTACGGGTGCGACAAAGCGGAGATCGAGGCTCTGTTTGAGCTGCCTGCGGAGCATCCGGTATGGAGTACGCTCAAGAAGCTGGGGGTTGAAGCGGATCCGGAAGAGCACTTACTAATTCGAAGAGAGCTGACGTCTCAAGGAAAAAGCACGTCGCGTATTAACGGACAGCTGCTGAACCTCAGCATGCTGCGTGAAGTTGGGGAAAAGCTGATTAATATCCATGGACAGCATGAGCATCAAAGCCTGCTGCGTTCAGAGCAGCATATGAGCCTCCTGGATACTTACGGAGATAAGACCATAGGGCCTGCCAAGCGCAAATACCAGGAGCTGTACGGCGAATTCAGCAAAGTGGAGAAAGAGCTTAAGGACCTGCAGGAAACCAGCCAGAAAGCATATCAAATGCTGGATATGTACCGTTTCCAGCTGGAGGAAATCGCGGCTGCCGGGCTGAAAACCGGCGAAGACGAGGCATTATCCGAAGAAAGAACCAAACTCTCCCACAGCGAAAAGATGATGGATTCCGTAGCGGGAGCCTACGACCTGTTGTACGGATCATCGGGCCTTGAGTCCGTCAGCAGGGCTTTGTCCAGACTTGAGGATGTATCCGGATACGACGAGAAGGGATTAAAGCCGCTTGTCGAGCAGCTTCAATCCGCTTATTATCAGCTTGAGGATGCGGTCTTTCAGTTAAGGGATTATCGTGACGGCATCGAATTCAATCCCGAACGTCTCAATGAAATTGAGCTCCGTCTAGATATGATCTCCGGATTGCGCCGAAAATATGGGGATAATGTGGAGCAAATTCTGGAATACTACGTGAGAATTCAGCAGGAAACCGATATGCTGGAGAATAAGGACGAATTTATTCAAGCGTTGGAACAGCGCCGTGACGAGTTGTTAAGCGTGCTGCTCGTAAGCGCGAAAGAGCTGAGTCATGCCCGCAAACAATGCGCGCAAGACTTGGCTAGGCAAGTCGAGGGAGAACTGAAGGATCTTCAAATGGAACGCACCTCGCTGGAAGTCCGCCTGGAATTGCAGCTGGATCCGAACGGCTACGAATATGAAGGCCAAAAAGTCCGGTTGACGAGACAAGGCATGGATACGGCGGAATTCCTCATTTCCGCGAATCCGGGCGAGCCGCTCCGACCGCTTGCCAAAATTGCTTCGGGTGGAGAAATGTCCAGAATTATGCTGGCGATGAAGAGCATATTTGCCCGTCATGATCAAATACCGGTCTTAATCTTTGATGAAGTCGACACGGGTGTCAGCGGAAGGGCCGCGCAATCGATTGCCGAGAAGCTGTTTTTGCTGGCCAAAACCTGTCAAGTATTCTCCATTACGCATTTGCCGCAGGTGGCTTGCATGGCCGATCATCAATATTTAATCGAGAAGAAGCTTGAAGCCTCCAGAACGATGACGCAAGTAGAAAACCTGAATGAAGAAGGGCGTGTAAAAGAGCTTGCCCGGATGCTTGGCGGAGTCGAAATTACCGAAAAGACGCTTCATCATGCCCAAGAAATGCTCAATCTGGCGGCAGCGCAAAAGGCTTCCAGAAAGGCTTTGGGTCAATGATTGACAGTTATAAAACCATAAGGGCAGGGTAACTTAAAGGTACGCAATTGGCGACCACCTTTTCGTCAAGCGAAAGAAGAAAAAGGGAGCGTGACAGCCATTGAAGCCCAACCTCAGGAGAAAACTGCTCGGTTTCGTTCTTGCTTTCCTTCTTTGTTTCATTGGAACTGCTGATCCTGTCCAATCTTTTGCCTCATTGCCCGATGAGCTGAGATTGATTACCGGTCAGCAGTCCCGACTTGATGTTGCCATGCCTGTGCAAGCCCTCGCTTCAGTTGATCGACCGGATATCCTGCAGCTAAACGGCTCCCGGGAATCGAAACTTCAAGTATCGTTAAAACAGCCGCTGCAGCTCAATCCCCAGCAAAGTGGAAACGCAGAAGTAACCCTGAAATTATTCGGTACAATTCCTCTGAAGACTGTCCATGTCAAAGTGATGCCGGAACTTAAGGTCATACCGGGAGGCCAAACCATCGGCGTCAAGGTGAAATCCTCCGGTATACTGGTGGTTGGACATCATCTGGTACGGGTTCAAAACGGGGCCAAAGTGTCTCCCGGCGAAGCAGCCGGCCTAAAGCTTGGCGACCTGCTTACAACGATGGATGGAAAGCCGCTTAACGATGTCACGAAGGTTGCCGAGATCGTCGAGAAGGCCGGTAAAGCGAATCGGCCGCTGGACATTTCCTTTAAACGGGACGGCAAGGTAATGAAAACAAAGCTGAGTCCCGCCTATGACCAAGAGGATCAAAGCTGGCGCCTTGGCCTGTATATCCGTGATTCCGCAGCAGGCGTAGGGACGCTTACCTTTTATGCGCCTCACCAGAAGGTCTACGGAGCGCTCGGTCATGTCATCACCGACATGAATACTCAGACCCCCATTGACGTTGGAAGCGGCCAGATCGTTCAATCCAACGTCACCTCCATTAGCCGTAGCGAAGAAGGCGAGCCCGGAGAAAAAAGGGCAACCTTCACCAAAGACGGCAAAATCTTAGGCAATGTCGAGCGCAATACCCATTTCGGCATTTTCGGCAAAATGAATCAGCTTCCGGATCACGGACTGTATCATGAGCCGATTCCCGTTGCCTTTTCCCATGAGGTGAAGGAAGGTCCCGCTGAAATATTAACCGTCGTTGAAGGCCAGGAAGTCGAACGCTTTACGGTGGAGATCGTTCACGTCTCCAAACAGGACGCTCCAGCGACCAAAGGAATGGTGCTGCGCATTACCGATCCGAGACTGCTTAAGAAGACCGGCGGAATCGTGCAGGGCATGAGCGGCAGTCCCATCGTTCAGGACGGCAAGCTGATTGGAGCGGTAACCCATGTGTTTGTAAACGACCCTAAGTCGGGATATGGGTGCTTTATCGAGTGGATGCTTCAAGATTCCGGCGTACTACAATCTACAGAATCAACACCTCAAAATCTTAAGGCAGGTTAAATGCCTTGAGATTTTTTGTCGTAAAAGAACGAAATAGAGATTAATTTGAAACAAAATATTTAATTATAAATCAACTTCAAAAAAAAATAAAGAAAAATAATTTTCGACAGAAGGAATTTAATTAAGCATGTCGAAAACTTTATAAACAGAAAAATGTTCTAAAATAACAACTGATCTGATAAAGGAGGAGCACGAATTGCAAAAGATTGAGGTATTATTGGCAGACGACAACCGTGAATTTACAAACCTGCTCGGCGAATACATTTCGGATCAACAAGATATGGTGGTATCCGGAATCGCTTATAATGGCGAAGAAGTACTAAGCATGATTGAGGAATCCGGAAAAGTACCGGACGTACTGATCCTTGATATTATTATGCCTCATTTGGACGGGCTAGGGGTACTCGAGCGTTTACGCGATATGAATCTGTCTCCGCAGCCGAAAGTCATAATGCTCACGGCGTTCGGCCAAGAGAATATAACGCAGCGCGCGGTGCAGTTGGGTGCTTCCTATTATATTTTAAAGCCGTTTGACATGGAGGTGCTCGCCAGCCGCATTCGACAGCTCGTGGGTTCGCCGAGCAGCATTTCCTCCGGTGCTCCGTTTGCAAGCATGAAATCCAATGTGGTTCCTATGGGCAAGGGCAAGAACTTGGACGCGAATATCACTTCCATTATCCATGAAATCGGCGTTCCCGCTCATATTAAGGGATATCAATATCTGCGCGAAGCCATTACCATGGTATACAACAATATCGAAATTCTTGGCGCGATTACCAAAACGCTGTATCCGGCCATCGCTGAGAAGTTCAAAACAACGCCATCCCGAGTGGAGCGGGCGATCCGGCATGCCATTGAAGTGGCTTGGACGCGCGGTAACATCGATTCCATCAGCCACTTGTTCGGCTACACCATTAACATCAGCAAATCCAAGCCGACCAACAGCGAGTTCATTGCCATGGTGGCAGACAAGCTTCGGATCGAGCATAAGGTCTCTTGAAAGGGTAAGGACTAAGAGGAAGGGATTTAGGGATATGGACGTTGCACACCTAAATGTCTACTTGAGCGATTTATTGAAATCACTCCTTTATTGGTTGCGGCTATCGTAACCTGTGAAGGAGTGATTTTATGTTTCAGGACGGAATTCATCAGCAAAACAAACCAGCCGGATCAGCGGCTGGTTTGTTTTGTTTTACTAAGGTTACATTACCATCCGGTAATCTCCTTCCGGTGCTGCACCATCAATTTCCTCACAGATAATACATTTTGAACTGGATATCCTGGGCATGGTTTCCGAATTTCTTGCCGAATAACGTAGCGCCTCCAACATGCTTCGCGTCTTCCTTGACTTCGATACGAAAGGTCCAGCGATCACATGCCGAATCCAGCTCATCCACGGAGACGGTTGAGAGAGGATCGCCATCGATATACGTGCCGTGGCTGGTAATCCGGATCGTTTTCAGCAGGCCGTATTGGTTGATGTTGTGCGGCCACCATTCAGGCGTATATTTCCCCCGCGTATCCGCAAAATCTCCTGGGCTCGTCCACGTGCCGAGCTCCATTCCGTTCAAGGAAAACGTAATGTCCGATGGCCACACATCATTGGAAAAAGGAAACTCGGACGATATCTCCAAACTGATTTCGAATTGCTGCAGCTTCTCATCCTTTTGCAGAAAGTTGGCGATGTTGTATTGGATGAACCCCTCGGTAAACCACAGGATTTCCGCATCCACGCGCTTGGGATCCATAAAATACTTGGGCTCGTCAACCCGTCCGATGAACTCCTTCTCGGTAGCAAGGCCGCACGTAGGCTTCAGGTCATAGTCGGTGTAATGCCCGATCGGCACCGAAGCTTCATAAGAAGCAAAGGAATGGAAGATTTTTTTGGGGAAGTTGATTTCAATGTGATCCACCTTCAGAATCGATACTTTCTGCTGCCCCGATTTTCCCGGCACCTTCTCCGTCCGGATAATGCCGGCATCTTCGAGTTTTTTAATATGCTTCGTCACGATCGGACTGCTGATTTGAAGCTCCTGCGCCAAATCCTTGATGTTCATTTTGTTTTTGGAGAGCAGCTGAATAATCTTGATGCGAACTTCGCTGGCCAAAGCCTCGTAAACCACAAGCGATGACTTGTCTATTTCCAATTGCATATGACCACTTCTTTCAACAAGTTTTCAATTATTAACTAATATGCATCATAACACAGGCATTATTAACCTGTATATAAATCTTGGCATTTAAACTCACATTTTTGTCGCAATATAATTAACAAAAATGTTAATCAAATATAATAATTATAATTAAGATTTACATATAAGTTATTGACACCGCTTTCATAGCAAGTGTATACTGAACCAAAGTTAATCGTTTTCATGATTTTGGCCGGTGAATGATTAACCAAATGATTAGTAATAGGAGGAGAGTTTGTTGAAGAAAAAAATGGGGGTTTCACTGATACTTGCATTGTTAGCGGTAGCGGTACTGGGAGGATGCGGAAACGGCGACAAGAACACCATTACCTTCTGGACGCCATTAACGGGTGATGACGGGGCTTACATGGACCAGCTCGTTAAGGATTACAATGCGACCAATCCCGAGTATAAAGTGAAGCATGTCATCACTTCGGACATGTATACAAAGATATCCACCGTTCTTAATTCCGGAAAAGGCGTTCCCGATCTTTCCATCATCCATGCGGACCGAGTTCCAAGCTTCGTTAAGCAAGGCGTATTGGAGCCGATGACGGCGGTTATGCAAGCGCAGCCAGAGTTGAAAGAGGACAATTATCTGCCGCAGGCCTGGGCAACCGGAAACGTGGAAGGCACACAATATACGGTTCCGCTTGATATCCATAGCAACGCGATGTACTACAACAAAAATCTACTCAAGAAATATAATGCTGAAAGTTTCCTGGATGACGATGTCGTGACCATCGATGAAATGTTGTCGCTGCAAGGCAAGCTGGATGATGGCGATTACGTGGTCAATGATGCGCTGTTGGGCTGGGTGGTGTTGGCTCAAATCCAGAATCTGGGCGGGGACATCCAGCAAGACGGCAAGCCTGCAGTCAATACGGAAGCCATGAAGCAGGCATTTACAGAGATTAAGAAAGTAGCCGATGCGGGTTTAATGACACCATTTGGCGAAGACGGCTACCTGATGTTCCAAGCTGGAAACGTTTTATTCTCCACAGACGGCACATGGAGCTCCACGGCCCATGCCGCGGTTGACGGCCTGGACTTTGGCGTAACCAACATTTATTCGACGAGTGCGGATACATATACAAACCGAGCATCCTCCCACCTGTTCTCCATGCTGAAGAACGAGAAGAGAACGGATGAAAAAGAACAGGCCATCGGCCAGTTCCTGGAGTTCATTCGCCAACACTCGATCGAGTGGGCAAAAGCGGGTCAGATCGTAGCGAGTAAACAAGTCATTGAGAGTCCGGACTACAATAACTATATTCAATCCTTCTTCACGTCCAATGAAAAAGAAATTGAATCCTTGTACATTTACACTTACGAGTACTATCCATATGTTGCCGAGGCTGTAGATACATATGCAGCGGATATTGTGCGGGGCAACGTCGATATCGACGAAACCCTGGCGACGATGCAGAAGTTCGTGGAGGATAAAATCGCAGAAGGCAACAGTGCGGCAAAGTAAATGAAGACAGAGCCGATTGAAAAAAAGAAAAGCGTCCAAACCTCATGACGCTTTTCTTTTCCAAAGGAGAAATGAAAGGGTATGAAAAAGAAGTCGCTGACACCTTATTTCTTTGTAGGTCCCCATCTGATTCTATTCATCGTGTTTATTCTATTACCGACCCTATACGGGATCTATGCTTCGTTTACGCAATGGAATCTGATCAATGACCCGGTGTGGGTCGGCCTGGCCAACTATAAAACGATTCTGTTTGATGCGGAATCCACGTTCTATACCCAATTTATGAACGGATTAAAAAATACGTTGATCTTCGTAGTTTTGAGCGTACCGATACTAATCGTTATCCCGTTAATGATCGCGGTGTCGCTCGAACACAAAAAAGTGAAAATGAAAAACGTCATTCAATCCATTCTCTATATTCCCGGATTAATTTCGATCTCCGCAGCGGCACTGATCTGGTCATTGATTTTTAACAAGCAGCTTGGGATCACGAACAACGTCTTCGGCTCCGAAACGGTCTGGGCCGCCAACCAGCCTTATGCCTGGCTGATCATTATTGTCATTACGGTTTGGGGCGGAGTCGGGGGAAACATGATCATCTACCGGGCTTCCATCAGCGGAGTATCCAAGGATTTGTACGAGTCGGCCGAGATGGACGGAGCGGGGCCCGTCCGCAGATTTTCGAGCATTACGCTGCCCTCCATTCGTTTCCCGCTGATTTATACCTTTGTCATGACGACCGCCGGAGCTTTCAACGTATTCGGTCAGCCATTAATGATGACGGACGGAGGACCCAGACAGAGCACCACGGTATTGATGATGTATATTCGCCAGCTGGCCTTCGGCCACGGGGAATCCATTGCCGGCATGGCATCCGCGATGGCGGTGCTGCTCGGACTGGTCATACTGGTCATTTCAGCCCTCCAATATTATGTGATGAACCGAAACGCGTCCTAGCGGCATGTTCTGCTTGCTAACGACGGAAACGAAAAAAGGTAGGTGTACTGTGCAATGTCGAACCCGGTAGTACATGAAGCGAACGCGGATACTAAGCTTGCCCGCTCCGGTCCGAAGAAGGCTTCAACCAACATTAGCGTGTCCAAATATATGGCTTATACATTTCTCATCCTGCTGTGCGTGTTATGGGCGATTCCGGTCATCTTTGGCATTACCACATCGTTCCGGTCCCAGGCAGAGGTCGTATCCAGCGGATTCAGTCTGCTGCCCGACAACTGGATATTCGATAATTATGTCACGATCCTGCAAAACACGTCGACTGCCCCTATCCTGCGCTGGTTGATGAACTCCGTCTTTATCGCAACAATGCATACGCTGCTGGTCATCGTGGTCATTTCCATCACCGGCTACGGGTATTCCCGCATGAACTTTAAAGGAAGGGACACCTTGTTCTTTACTCTGCTGGGGATTTCCTTCTTTCCCGGAGTCGTGAACCTGATTCCGTCCTACAAGATCATAGATGCGCTGGGGTGGGTAAACACCTCATGGGCGATGATTATTCCAGGTTTGGCAGGCATGGGGAACATTTTCTTGGTCAGACAATTCATGATGGGCGTTCCCAAGGATCTGGACGAATCGGCACGCGTGGACGGCGCGGGTGATTTTAGAATCTATTATTCTATCATTTTGCCTCTGATGAAGCCTGTGTTGATTGTGTGCGGCCTATTTTCATTCACGGGTTCCTGGAATGATTTCCTCTGGCCGGTCATCGTGTATACCGACGTGGAGAAAATGCCGGTAACGGCAGGACTGCTGTTGCTGCAGGACATCTACGGCAATTATCGCATGATCGGACAATTGATGGGTTCCGCGATCCTGGCCATCATTCCGACGCTGCTGTTGTTCCTGTTTGCCCAGAAATATTTTGTGCAGTCGATCAACTTAAACGCGGGTATCAAAGGATAGTTTTTTGAAGAACGGAAATGAAGAGCAAGTAAACCGAAAGCTAACGAAGTCAAACTACAAGGTATAGGAGTCGTCACCATGACTGAATTATATATAAAAAATCCCCTTATCGAGCAGAGGGCAGATCCCTGGATCTATAAACATCGCGATGGTTTTTATTACTTTACCGGTTCCGTGCCGGAATATGACCGGATCGAGCTTAGACGCTCGGAAACGATCCGAGGGCTTGCGGATGCGGAAGGCATAACGATTTGGCGCAAGCATGATTCGGGTTTGATGAGCGCCAATATATGGGCGCCCGAGCTTCATCACATCGAGGGCAAATGGTACGTGTATTACGCAGCGGCCCATACGTCCGAAACGAGGGACGGGTTGTTTGATCACCGCATGTTCGTGCTGGAGAACGCTTCGGCGAACCCGCTGGAAGGGGAATGGGTGGAGAAGGGACAAGTGATCACGAAGTGGGAGTCTTTTGCACTGGACGCAACCACGTTCGAGCATAAGGGGCAACGATATTATGTATGGGCCCAGAAAGATCCGGCCATTCCGGGCAACTCGAATCTATATATCTCCTTGATGGAAAATCCCTGGACCCTGACCGGGGAACAGGTTTGCATATCGGTTCCCGAATATGACTGGGAGAAGATCGGCTATCTGGTGAATGAAGGAGCCGCCGTCCTGAAGCGAAACGGTCGCATATTCATGACCTATTCGGCAAGCGCCACGGACCATAACTATGCAGTGGGCCTGCTGACGGCCGATGAGGACAGCGATTTGCTGGATCCGGACTCCTGGGTGAAATCACCCTTGCCCGTATTTACGACATCGGAAGCCAATGGCCAATACGGACCGGGACACAACAGCTTCACGGTCTCCGAGGACGGCCTGGTGGACATCCTGGTTTACCATGCCCGAAGTTACAAGGAGATCGCGGGTGATCCGCTGTATGATCCGAACCGCCATGCGCGCGTACAGATCATCCGGTGGAATGAAGACGGTACGCCGAATTTCGGTGTGCCGAGAGCGGATCATGCAATATAAATCCGAGTCATGATCTTGAAACCGACGCAGCTTAAATGCTGGGTCGGTTTTTTAAATTCTGAGGCAGGCGGCTGCATAATATTAAATAGGAGAAAAGAAGGAGTCTGCGATACGGATGGAGAAAAAAGGACAGGAAACCTGTTTGAATGGTTAAGGGTGTAGTAAGAATCGTTTTTATTAACGATATACTTATTTCCTGGTAGGGAGGAATTATAAATGGCAAAGATATTAGTATTGGGCGGAACCCGCTTTTTTGGCAAAAGGCTGGTTAACCGGCTGGTGGCTAACGGCGATGCCGTTACGATTTTGACGCGCGGACAACACCAGGATCCATTCGAGGGTGCCGTTTCGCGGCTTGCCGCGGATCGGAAAGATCCGGAGAGCTTAAAGCAGGCAGTGGGGAGCCAGGATTTTGATATCGTATATGATAATATATGTTATACGCCGGAAGAAGCGGGACAAGCAGCGGACTTATTTGCCGGACGTGTCGGACAATATGTGCTGACCTCCACGTTGTCGGTATATGATTTTGCGGATCATCCGGTGAGGGAAGAAGACTTTGATCCTTACAGATACCCGGTCATGATGAATGAAAGCAGGGACTACAGCTACAAGGAAGGCAAGCGCCAGGCGGAGGCGGTATTGTTCGGTCGCCATAACCTCAATGTAACCGCCGTCCGGCTGCCGATTGTGCTTGGACCCGATGATTACACGCGAAGGCTGCTTTTCCATATTGAACATGCTGCGAGCGGGGAAGCCATTGGTTTGCCGGATCCCGACGCGCAAATCTCGTTTGTGCATGCCGAGGAAGCGGCAGAATTTCTGGAGTGGGCAGGTCGAGTCCAATTGGAAGGCCCGGTTAATGCATGTTCGAGCGGCACGATTTCGGTACGGGAAATGATGGGCTTGATCCAGCAGGAAATTGGAAGGACGGCTCCGCTCCAGCCATCGGCTGCACCGGATCACATGTCTCCGTTCGGCATTCCGGGAGATTGGATGATGGATCATGCCAAAGCGGCAGCCGCCGGCTTTAAATTTTGGGATCTGCACGATTGGATGCCGAAATTGATTGCCGAATTGTCCGCCGATTTGAAGGTTCGTTAATGACACCGGCGTAGGGAGCATGGGGTTGAAGACGGAAAATGGGAAATTGCCCTGAAAGGAAGATCAGCATGAGCGACAAGATGGAAGCATGGAAAGAGCGTATACAGGAGGCGGAATCCAAGGGAGGTTTACCTCCGGATGCCCTGACGTTAATCCATGCGATGTATGAAGAAATCGAAGCTTTAACGAGACAGAATGTCAATCTACGGAGAACCGCCCTAAAAGCAGCCTCCAAAGAAACAAGAATGTCGAGTAAATTGAAGGATGCCCTCATGGAATAACAACTTGGGCCAAAACAAACAAACACCGGGGAGCGCTCCCCGGTGTTTGTTGCGTATGGATGAATCAGCTTTTGGACGGGGTTCCTGATTTCGTTGCCGGGCGCTTCTTTTTGAATCTCGGACCGACGTAATTCCGTTTGCGGTCGCGGAACAGAATCCAGCCGCCCAGGAAACCGATGCCGATGACGAACAGGACCAGTCCGCCAAGAAAAGAAAGCCAACCGAAAGCGGGGTTCGCCACGTTGTCGTCCCCATGCACGGCAATATATAGAAAAACCGCATCCTTCATCATCAAGAAACCCTTCATTGCCATAAAACCCGGAATAACCAAAATCAAGATGGCAATAAAGCGGGAAATTAACATTTTCATAGAAGATTCCTTCCTGCGACTGATGTATTAAACTACCGTTTATCATACCTTTTTCATAAGGGGATGTCTATTTCGATTATGAATGACGATTTTGTAATCCGAAAAAAAGAGAGTACAATGAAAGTGTATAACTGGACTTATGATGGAGGTGCCGTTTGTGGCTATAACATGTGATGTAGCAATTCTTGGCGGAGGTACCGGTGGATATGTTGCAGCCATCCGTGCAGCCCAGCTCGGTAAAAATGTGGTTATCATCGAGCAGGACAAATTGGGAGGGACCTGCTTGCACCGCGGGTGCATTCCGAGCAAAGCATTGCTTCGAAGCGCCGAGCTTTATGCGGAAATGAAGGATAGCGAGAGCTATGGAATCGAGACGGACGGAGTCCGGCTATCGTTTAACAAAGTGCAGAAACGGAAGGACGGCATTGTGGAGAAGCTGCACCAGGGCGTCCAATATTTGATGCGTAAAAATAAAATCACCGTCGTGCAGGGCAAGGGGAGAGTTATCGGCCCGTCCATTTTCTCTCCGCGCAGCGGGGCCGTAGCGGTTGAGCTTCCGGATGGCGAGATGGAAACCGTGGTTCCCACCCATCTGATCATTGCGACCGGATCGCGTCCGCGTCACTTACCGGGATTAGAGCCTGACGGCATACATATATTGACTAGCGACCATGCGCTTCAGATGGATGAGCTTCCCTCCTCTATCATTATCGTGGGGGGCGGCGTAATCGGCGTGGAATGGGCCTCGATGCTGAATGATTTCGGAGTTCAGGTCACGATTGTGGAAGCTTCATCCCATTTGCTGCCTACGGAGGATGAGGAGATCGGACGCGAGCTGTCGAAGATGCTCAGCGCCAGGGGCGTAGAGGTTATCACGAACATAAAGCTATTAACCGACAGCTGTGAGATCCGGAATCAAAGCGTGTCCATCGCGATCGAGCACAAGGATGACACAAGAACGTTGTCAGCGGACAAACTGCTGCTCTCTGTCGGAAGAGTAGGCAATACCGAGAATATCGGACTGGAGAATACCGATGTTCGCGTGGAGAACGGCATCATTGCCGTGAACGGGAACATGCAGACAACGGAGCCCCATATTTATGCGATCGGCGATTGCATCGGGGGTCTTCAGCTTGCGCATGCGGCCAGCCATGAAGGGATTGCTGCCGTGAACCATCTGGCAGGCGAGAAGACGGAGGCCTACCGCAGCGAATGGATCCCGCGCTGTATTTACACCCGTCATGAGGTGGCCAGCGTCGGGCTGACGGAGAAGCAGGCGATAGAACGCGGACATGAGATCAAGATCGGCAGATTCCCGTTTTCGGCCATAGGCAAATCTTTGATCCACGGAACAAAAGAAGGGTTCGTAAAAGTCATTGCCGATCAGAGGACGCAGGATATTCTGGGAGTGCATATGATGGGTCCGCATGTAACCGAACTCATTGGCGAAGCGGCTCTTGCACAAGTGCTGGATGCGACCCCATGGGAAGTCGGGACGGCGGTCCACGCCCATCCGTCATTATCCGAAATCATCGGCGAAGCGATGCTTGCCGTGGATGGACGAGCGATCGGTTTGTAGGAATGAGGACATTCTTTTGTGGAATCCCTCATTTCTTTTTGCCGAGAAAGGGATTATAATATCATTAAGCCAAGTCTTAGTACCAGGTTTTAATACTTGATCTAATATGCCTCAAACTCAGGTTGCGAGGCGGGTCAAACCTGAAGTCATGGCTCACATAAAGGAGGGATCTCCATGAAAGAACATGAAACGGTTACGGCAAACAACAATAGGCATGAGCAGCTTGGACTGACCGACGGACAAGTGCTGGACATGTACAAATATATGGTTCTGGCGCGAAAATTCGATGAGCGCAATCTGCTGCTGCAGCGTGCGGGCAAAATTAATTTTCACGTTTCCGGAATCGGGCAGGAGGCATGTCAGGTTGCTGCTGCCTTTGCCCTCGACCGGGAGAAAGATTATTTTCTACCTTATTACCGCGACTACGGATTCGTATTGGCGGTTGGCATGACGCCTCGCGAATTAATGCTGTCGGCTTTTGCCAAGGCCGAGGATCCGAACAGCGGCGGACGGCAGATGCCGGGGCACTTCGGCAGTAAACGCCTGCGGATCGTGACCGGCTCCAGCCCTGTAACGACCCAGGTTCCGCATGCCGTGGGCATCGCGCTTGCCGCGAAGATGCAGAAGAAGGAGTTTGTATCGTTTGTTACGTTTGGCGAAGGCTCGAGCAATCAGGGCGATTTCCATGAAGGCTGCAACTTTGCCGGCGTTCACAAGCTCCCCGTCATTATCATGTGCGAGAATAACCAATACGCCATTTCGGTTCCGCTTCATAAGCAGATTAGCGGAAAGGTCAGCGACCGCGCGCTCGGGTACGGTTTTCCGGGAGTTCGAGTGGACGGCAACGACGCTCTGGAAGTTTACGCGGCTGTGAAGGAAGCACGGGAACGTGCGATCCGAGGGGAAGGACCAACGTTGATCGAATCCATGATGTACCGTTTGTCTCCGCATTCCACATCGGATAACGATTTGGCGTACCGGACCAAAGAAGAGGTTGAAGAGAACTGGAAGAAAGACGGTGTCGCCCGCTTCAAGAACTATTTGATCGACTGCGGGCTCTGGGATGAAGCACGCGATCAGGATTTGATCGCGCAGTTAAACCTGGAGATCAAAGAAGCGACGGAATCTGCAGACTTGGCTCCGTTTCCAAAGCCTGAAGATACGCTTCTTCACGTATATGCCGATGCTGAAGGAGGCGCGTAAAAGATGGCGGTAATGGAATATATCGATGCAATACGCCTGGCCATGAAGGAAGAGATGGAGCGTGACGAGTCCGTATTCGTGTTAGGCGAGGATGTGGGCGTCAAAGGCGGCGTGTTTACTACCACCAAAGGCTTGATGGATCAATTCGGCGAAATGAGGGTGCTCGATACCCCGCTCGCGGAGTCCGCGATTGCCGGCGTGGCTATTGGTGCAGCTATGTACGGCATGAAGCCGATTGCCGAGATGCAATATTCGGACTTCATGTTCCCGGCAACCAACCAGATTATTAGCGAAGCGGCGAAAATCCGCTATCGTTCCAATAACGATTGGAGCTGCCCCGTCGTGATTCGTGCGCCGATCGGCGGCGGCATATTCGGAGGCTTGTATCATTCCCAGTGCCCGGAATCGGTGTTCTTCGGAACGCCGGGATTAAAAATCGTTGCGCCTTACTCGGCCTATGATGCAAAAGGACTGCTGAAAGCGGCGATCCGCGACCCGGATCCGGTTCTGTTCTTCGAGAACAAGAAATGCTATAAGCTGATTACCGGCGATGTGCCGGACGACGATTACGTTGTCCCGATCGGCAAAGCGAACCTGCTGCGCGAAGGCTCGGATATTACGGTGATCAGCTACAGCCTGCCGCTGCATTTCGCCATGCAGGCTGCCGAAGAGCTTGAGAAGGAAGAAGGCATCAGCGCGCATGTGCTGGACCTGCGTACCATACAGCCGCTGGACCGGGACGCGATCATCGCCGCAGCCCGGGCTACGGGGAAAGTGCTGATCGTTCACGAGGATAACAAGACCGGCGGCGTTGGCGGGGAAGTATCCGCAATTATTGCAGAGCACTGCCTGTACGATTTGGATGCTCCGATCATGCGCCTGTGCGGGCCGGACGTGCCGGCTATGCCAATCAGTCCGCCGATGGAGAAATTCTTTATGCTTAACAAGGACAAAGTCAAAGAATCCATGCGTCAATTGGCGCTTTATTAAGAACAGGGAGTTGTGAGCATGTCCGAAAATCAGAAACTGACCGATGTTACGATGCCTCAGCTGGCAGAATCCCTTGTTTCGGCGACCATTGCCAAGTGGCTGAAGAAGCCCGGGGATTCCATTGAGCAATATGAACCGATCTGTGAAGTGATTACCGATAAAGTCAATGCCGAGATCCCATCCACCCTGGATGGCGTCATGGGCGATATTCTTGCCCAGGAAGGCCAAACCGTCAATGTTGGCGATATTATTTGCCGGATCGCGGTCGCTTCCGGGGAAGGGACTGCGCCTTCGCCCCAACCGGCAGCAGCAGCTTCTGCGAGTCCGCAGCAGGGTGCAGGCAGCGAGGAAGGCTCGATGCGCTTCCGATACTCGCCTGCCGTGCAGACGCTGGCCGCGGAACATCAGATCGATCTTTCGAAGGTGCAGGGGTCTGGCATGGGCGGAAGAATAACCCGTAAGGACGTATTGGCTTATATCGAAAAAGGGGGAGCAGCCCAAGGCCAAGGCGCTCCTGCCGGATCGGCGTCTTTCCCTAGCGCGCAAGCGCAAAGAGAAGCCGTGCAGCCGAGCGGGACTTCGCCGTTTCAAGGGCTGCAGCATCAGACGCCAGCGGAACCGTCGCCTCCTCTGGGCACAGCCATTCCGGATGTGCGCCATTCTGGGCTGCATTTGACGGAATCGCCGAAAATTCCGACCATTGAAGTGGAGGGCATGGAAGGCGGAAGATCGGAATACTTCATTGATGTAACGCCGATGCGGAATGCCATTGCACGAAACATGCGCCAAAGCGTTACGGAAATACCGCATGCCTGGACGATGATCGAAGTCGACGTGACCAACATCGTGCTGCTGCGCAATCAATTGAAGGATGAGTTCAAGCGCAAGGAGGGGGTTAATTTAACCTACCTGGCCTTTTTGCTAAAAGCCGTAGTGAACGCCATTAAAGATTATCCGATCATGAATTCGTTCTGGGCCGTGGATAAAATCGTGGTCAAGCGCGATATCAATTTGTCCTTGGCCGTCGGTACGGAGGATTCCGTGCTGACGCCGGTCATCCACCGTGCGGATCAGAAGAATATTGCGGGCCTTGCGAGAGAGATCGAGGATCTTGCGCGCAAGACTCGTGAAGGCAAGCTGAAGCTGGACGATATGCAGGGCGGAACCTTTACGGTTAACAATACGGGGTCCTTCGGCTCGATTCTGTCCTATCCGATCATCAATTATCCGCAGGCTGCGATTCTGACATTTGAATCCATCGTGAAAAAGCCGGTGGTCATCAATGACATGATCGCGGTTCGCTCCATGGCAAACCTGTGTTTGTCCCTGGATCATCGGATTTTGGACGGGGTGATCTGCGGGCGATTCCTCCAGCGCGTCAAAGACAATCTGGAAGGCTACACCCTGGATACGAAGCTCTATTAATCAACGTCTGCTAGCATGATCTGCGGACTGATTCTTTTCGAAGCGGTTCGCAGACGTTATTCATATCTGGTCAATCGAAATGGGATTCATCGGTTGGCGGGAACTCTATGAAAGAAGGCGTTAGCACATGAACAAACCTTTAGATGTATCGTATACGCCGCTTGTGGATTACGGCATGGCTTGGGAGCTTCAAAAAAATCATGTTTCCGCCATCGATCAGGGAGAGCGTCACGAGAGTCTGATGCTCCTCCAACATCCTCCGACCTATACGATGGGGTCGCAGCGGCATCCGGAGCACCTGCTGCTAAGCAAAGAGGAATTGGAGAAACAGGGTATCGGCCTGTTTGAAATCGATCGCGGCGGAGATATTACATATCATGGTCCCGGACAGCTTGTCGGGTATCCGCTGTTGCTGCTGGATGGCGGCAAGAATTTGAACCTCCACGGGTTTCTGCGCGACGTGGAGCAGGTCATCATTGATTACTTGGCATCGTACAACATCGAAGCAGGCCGAAAACCCGAGTACACCGGTGTATGGGTAGGGGATTCGAAGATTTGCGCCATCGGCGTGAAATTCAACAAATGCCGTCGGCAACGCGGGTTTGTGACAAGCCATGGCTTTGCGTTTAATATTAAATCCGGGATCGCGGATGCGGGATTCTCGGGCATTATTCCTTGCGGCATACAGGAATTCGGCGTAACCTCGCTGGAGGATTGCACGGGGCGGAAGTTCGAGGTAGAGGAAGTAGCCCGGGAGATTGTGCCTTACTTCACCCGGGTATTTCCATATGAGGCTCACTGGCTGTAATAACTTCGCTGCCTATCGCAGCGTATTGGCGTTAGCGAAGGAACAAAGGCTCCAGGATCACCAGAAGCGTTGATCCGACCATGGCGATCAGCATGAGATAGATGACAATTCGAAACCACTTTTTACGTTGCATGGTGTAACTCCTTTAGAATAAGTTTAATGATGAACATACATGCAGCAGCATCATTTAGTTGAGATATGGATATACAGACATTGTATCGTATCTGCGAAAGAGAGGGAAGTCCAGTGATCTCAGAAGAGCGTATCATTCAAGAGTTTATGGAACTGGTTCAAGTGGATAGCGAAACCAAACATGAAGAAGAGATTTCGAAAGTTCTCCAGCATAAATTTTCCGGTCTCGGCTTCGAAATCATAGAAGACGATGCCAAAGAAAAGACGGGGCACGGAGCAGGCAATCTGATTATTACCTGGAAAGCGGACGAGGCGGCCCAGCATGCGCCTAAGCTGCTTTTTACCTGCCATATGGATACCGTAACACCCGGGAAAGGCATTAAACCGACCCTAGGCGATGACGGTTGGATCCGAAGCGACGGAACGACCATCCTCGGAGCGGATGACAAAGCCGGCATCGCCGCTTTGCTGGAAGGCATTCGGGTTATCCAGGAAAATAACATTCCGCACGGGCAAGTCCAGTTTGTCATTACAGTAGGCGAGGAATCAGGGCTGGTCGGAGCGCGGGCGTTGAATCCCGATGTTTTGGATGCGGATATCGGCTTTGCGCTGGATTCCAACGGAGAATTAGGTTCGATCGCAGTTGCCGCTCCGACCCAGGCGAAGATCAAAATGATTATCAAAGGGAAGTCTGCCCATGCTGGCGTAAATCCGGAGGACGGCATCAGTGCCATTCAAGTCGCGTCCAAAGCCATCGCCAAAATGAAGCTCGGACGCATCGATAAGGAAACCACGGCTAACATCGGCAAATTCCAGGGCGGCGGCGCTACGAATATCGTGTGCGACTTTGTTCAGATTGATGCCGAAGCACGCAGCATCGTTCAGGAAAAGGTCGATAAGCAAGTGAACGATATGCGTGAGGCGCTCGAAACCACGGTTCGTGAATACAATGCCAATTGCGAGTTCATTAGCGAGATCGTTTATCCGGCCTTCAGTTTCAATGAACATGACGAGGTCGTCCAGCTTGCGCAGCGAGCCATCGGCGGATTGGGTTTGCCGACCCGCACGTTCCGGTCCGGCGGCGGCAGTGACGCCAATATTTTTAACGGCCTCGGCATTCCAACCGTCAATCTGGCGATTGGATATCAAGACATTCATACCACGCAGGAGCGCATTCAAGCTTCTGATTTGGTAAAGGCGGCGCAGATCGTGGTTGGAATTATCCAGGAAACGGCCAAAGCGTAGTCGATGATGAGGATTAAATAAAGCCCGTTGCGGATGCTGGATGTCCGCAGCGGGCTTTTTGATTCAGCTAATTCAGAAATGACATCGTCGGGGAGGTCTCTACCCTTTTTTGGGCTGGCGTCCAGGTGGTATGCCAGTTCGTGCTCTCGACAACATGCAATGCGGCATAAATGTTGTCGAGGTATAACTCGATTTCCTTCCTTGCCGATGGAGAGGAATAATTCTCCTCTAGACGGGCGGAAAGGGAAATCAACGCCGACTGCAAATAACAAGCGGCTTCGCCGAAGCGAGCCTCCGTGTGCCCGGGAGAAGCGAGCCTGAGCTGCTCGAGCATGGATGCGGCCTCATCATATTTTCCCAGATCATACAAATGTTCCGCCGCTATGAAACATACCCTTAAGCTGTAGCTGTCTTGATCCTGGAGAGGCAGCGCTTCCAATTGATGCAACTTTGAAATGGCCTGCCCCCTGTAGCCTTCCTCATAAAGAAAACAGATAAGAGCATAATAAGCACGTTCGCCGCTATCGGCGAGCAGATGTTCGGCGATGGAGATCATATTGAGCGATATGGCAGTGCGAGCTAATTCTAAAGCCTCCGACATAACGATGAATCGGTCAGGCGGCGAATGTTGAACGCTCCATTCGCAGAGCTGCCGGATTCGGGTGAGCTGAGCCATCTCGGCTCCTCGCGGACGCGGCAGTTCCCGTGGCTGACGGGTGGAATCCCGAAGATAGCTGTCAATGAACTTCATGGCTTCAGAGGTTTGACCCGTCATGATAAGGCAAGTCACGTACATGATACAGGTATCGGAATATAAACTTCCCTGTTCAGCAAAGCAGCGGGAGGCAAACGGGTAAGCCCCGATGTAATATAAAGACCTGCCGACCATGATATTGGATGCCGAAAAACCGCTTGTTTCGTCCAAGAGCCGTTCGCATATGGTTTGATCCGGGATTCCTTGCAGAAGCAGGAGTGCGGCCCATTGATTCAGCGCCTCTTGGGCGTGGGCACCCGAATGAAGCACGACGGTTCTGAAAGCCTCCTCGGCTTTGCCGTAGGAACGCATTCGCATGCTTATTAGCCCGTACTCAAGCCAGCTTAAATCTACTTCCTTCCATCCCGAGCTCGTCGTATCGGTTGTTGCGGATTGTGCAGCATCCTTAAAGCTCTTCAGAGCCTTCCCAAGATACCCGCGTTTTTTGTACCATTTTCCGCGCTCATATTCAGTTGAAGGTGGATTTGTAATCGGATCGGTTTCAATAATAGGTAGTTGTCGCATGTCAAAGCCTCCCAATGATATATAACACCCTAATAGGCGAAAAGGTCATGGTCCGTATTCGAAAAAAAGAGAAAAAAGTCGAAAAACAGGTCTCGGGAACTAGTTTTCCGATCTATTTTCGTAAATATTTTTAGAAGACTTAGAAATAATATCCATGATCTTCGTTTCCGATCCCCATTGCTGCTGCCACTGCTTCAGCATAATCCGGATCTGCCAGGCCTGTCCTACCAAATGGATCGAATGGTCACCTTTGTAGCTTTTCATGGGCGGCTTCCTTCTTTCTTGGTAATTTTGATATAATACACCTTATGCACTAGCATGGTCCGCCATGCCGTTTTTAAACAAAGGAGGTCATTTTGTGAGCGATATCGGCAGTAAGAACCGTGAAGCATCGGATAAATTGCTGGAAGAAACCACCTTGTCCACCCAATCTATTTTTGAAGGGAAAATCATCTCGCTGCAGGTCGATACGGTGAAACTGCCTGATGGGCAGACGGCAACCCGTGAGGTTGTCAGACATCCCGGTGCCGTAGCGGTGCTTGCGTTAAAAGACGATAAAATGCTGGCCGTCAATCAATTTCGTCAGCCCCTTGGGCGCTGTGAGGTTGAAATCCCTGCCGGCAAGCTAGAGCGGGGGGAAGATCCGCTTGAAGCCGCCAAGCGTGAACTGCAGGAGGAAACCGGTTATACGTGCGGATCGATCCGAAAACTGCATTCCTTCTATACATCTCCGGGGTTTGCTGATGAGATCATTCACTTGTATCTGGCAGAGGATCTGGTCGGGGGCGACATGAATCCGGATGAGGACGAGTTCATTGAGATGATGGAAATTTCGCTGGAAGAGGCGTACTCCTTCATCCAAGAGGAGAGAATCAGCGATGCCAAGACCATTCTCGCCGTCTATGCTTGGAATATGTACAGCCTGACGGGGAAGATCTGACATGCAGCATCCTGATGAGAACGTCTCTGCCGGGGAGCTTCAGTCCTATTACTGCGACATGCATATTCATATCGGTCGCACAAGCAGCGGACAAGCTGTGAAAATAAGCGCAAGCAACAACCTGACCTTTGAAAATATAGCCGTCGAAGCTTCGGAGCGGAAAGGGATTCAGATGATCGGCATCATTGATTGCCATTCTCCTTCGGTGCAGGAAGACATTTTGCAGTGTTTGGACAGCGGCGTCATGCAGGAGATCGACGGGGGTGGAATCGCGTATCGGGATACGGTAATCCTGCTTGGCAGCGAGATTGAAATACGTGAAAACGGCCGAGGCGCGGCCCATGTGTTGGCTTATTTTCCCAACCTCAGCACGATGCAGGAGTTCACCGGCTGGATGGCCGGATATATGAAAAACGTCCTGCTGAGTTCCCAGCGCATCTATGCCAGTCCGCTGGAGCTGCAGCAAGAGATTACGGCCCGCGGCGGGCTGCTGATACCCGCTCATGTCTTTACGCCCCATAAGGGGCTTTACGGCAGCATGGCTGACCGTATGGGCGAGGTGTTCGATTTGAACGGGATCGCGGGCATCGAGCTTGGGCTCAGCGCCGATTCCTCGATGGCCGGACGGATTAGCGAGCTGGATGCCTATTCCTTTTTGACCAATTCGGATGCGCATTCGCTCGGGAAGATCGGCAGGGAATACAACCGGATCGACATGGCCAAACCTTCATTCGCAGAATTTCGCCAGGCGCTTCAGGCTAGCAACGGGAGAAGAATCAGCGCGAACTACGGGCTGAATCCCAGACTGGGAAAATACCATCGCACCTACTGCGTGGGATGCGACAGCATTCTGGATGAAGGGAGCGACATTCATCATTTGGTGCGATGCCCGTACTGCGGCAGTACCAAGCTGGTTCAAGGGGTGTTCGATCGAATTCTGAACATCGCTGACCGCACGGAGCCCGTGGTGCCGGAGAGCCGACCGACGTATCACTACCAGGTTCCGCTAGAGTTCATCCCGGGTCTTGGGAAGTCCTCCATGTCGAAGCTGCTTCACGCATTCGGGACCGAAATGAATATCCTTCATCAGGCCACGGAAGCCGAACTGGCGGCGGTTGCCGGCGAGGGACTCGCGGCAAGCATCGTGATGGCCCGGAATGGGACGCTGCCCTTATCGGCTGGCGGAGGAGGCTCTTACGGGAGGGTGCTCCGGTAAGGCGGGTCAACTCTTTCAACCAAGCAGGTCATACAAGGCAAACGATTGTCATAGAGTAGAGTAGAGACACAGAAAGGAGACTCTATTCTATGCAATCATTCCGCCAAGCCTTTAAGGATCAGACAATGCTCTATGTGTTTGTAGGCGTCTTGTTTTTAGTGGGCGTGCTGTTTGGAGCGTTGATGGTCAATGCACTTTCATTGGAGCAGCAGCAGGAAATGGCCCGCTATTTAAACCACTTTTTTGTTAATGTGCAGGACGGTGGAGAATCCATGAGTCAGTCTTCTTACTGGAGCATTGCAGCCCTGCATCTGAAGTGGATCGGTTTGATATGGATTCTGGGATTGTCCGTCATCGGGCTTCCGGGAATATTGATACTGGATTTTCTAAAAGGGGTTCTTATCGGGTTTACGGTCGGTTATCTGGTGGGACAGTATTCATGGAAAGGCCTGCTGTTCGCCTTGGTCTCGATTGCGCCGCAAAATTTGCTTATCATACCGGTGCTCATGATGTGCAGCGTAGCTGCCATCACCTTCTCGCTCTACATCATCAGGGACCGGTTTATCATGAATCGGGGAGGCAGCATGATGAAGCCTTTTGCTTCGTATGCCATGCTGACATTTTTCATGGTCATGCTGACGCTCGGGGTCGCGTCCTTTGAAACCTGGGTTACCCCTGCCATGATGCGCTGGGTTACGCCCATGTTGCTATAATCCGCGAATTTTTCCATAATGCAAAACCGTTTGACTTTGTTTGTCAAATCCCCCTATAATGAAGGAAGTGAACAATAACGTGCAGTGATTTCCAAGGGGGAGGGAAACGATGGAAGCGCGGATCGACAAAATTAAGCAGCAGCTACAATCCCAAGGATACAAATTAACGCCCCAACGGGAAGCCACGGTAAGCGTATTGTTGGAAAATGAAGACGACCACCTTAGCGCAGAGGATGTATTTATGCTCGTGAAAGAGAAGGCTCCGGAGATCGGTCTGGCAACCGTGTACCGTACCCTAGAGCTGCTCAGTGAGCTTCATGTTGTAGAGAAGATAAATTTTGGCGATGGTGTCGCCCGTTACGACTTGCGGACGGATACTTCGAAGCATCACCATCACCATTTGATATGTACTCAATGTGGAAGCATGGATGAAATACGCGAGGATTGGCTCGGTCCGTTGGAAGAGCGATTAGAGCGAGAATTCAATTTTACCGTTCATGACCATCGGCTTGATTTCCATGGCATATGCTACCGTTGCAAAGAGAAGGGCAAGAATGACCAGGACAAATCCTAATTTTATATCTTTTAACAAACCGCAGTGATCATCATCACGGCAGCCCTCTACGGCGGTAAGCCGGGAGGGCTTTTTAGATAACTATCTATATTAGGTGGTTCATGCACGATTATCGTATCGTTCACTTTAAAGCACAATTTATACTGTTACATCATCCAAGTACGTCGATTAGACGTTTTTTTTATTCTTCAGAATAACCGCCGGGCCCAATGGCTGATCGGAGATAAGAGGGATGCCGTCATAATCCTGCAGCTTGTATCATAGGCTTTACGTGAAATGATACCTGCATTACCGCTTTCAATTGAGCGATCGATGCCATGTGAAAGAGAGGCGCTGCCAGTGATTATATCTATTCGAAAAATAGGCTCACTGATCCGTTTTATTTCGATGTTTGCCGTGTTGACCATTTTTTTTTACTTCGTGCTGGGATGGGTAGGCGATTGGCTAACGCCAGTGGATCCTTACCGTGCACCTTCGGGTCAAGCGGTAAAGGCTTTTCAGCCGGAGAGCACCATGGACTCCCGTTATTCGCCGGCCGAGCGTCTCCGATTGTATTACTGGTACGGAGAGTGATCGTGCTTGCAAAGGGCCGCGGGAATAGGAGCAAAAGATCATGAAACCATATTTGGACGAATATGTACAATATCTGGAGGACGAGAAGGGACTGTCCCAAAGCACGATATCGTCGTATCGGGCAGACCTTCAAGGATTCCTTGCATTTGCAGCTGAAAGGGAGGTCACCCATCCGCGGGAGGTGAATCGAACGCTGCTCGGGCTGTATGTGGGAAGGCTGAGGCAGCAGGGGAAGGCGGCATCGAGCCTGCTTCGATGCACGGCTTCCCTGCGTTCCTTTTTTCAGTATTTGGTGCGTCAAGCCGTTATTGTACAGGATCCGACCCAGCTGCTGGATAATCCGAAGCCGGAACGGAAGCCGCCGAAGTCGCTAACCGTGGAGCAGGTGGACAAGCTGCTGTCGGCTCCGGATGCCGGTACCCCGCAGGGCGCCAGGGACAAAGCAATGCTTGAGCTTTTGTACGCTTCGGGCATCAAGGTCTCGGAATTGGTCAATCTGTCCATCCATGACATCCATTTGGAGATGCGCTTTTTACGCTGCGCGGTTACCGGCGGGAAGGAGCGTATTCTGCCGATCACCCCCATTGCGGCCGAGAGCGTTGCGTTTTATGTGCGAGATATGCGGGACAAGCTGATAAGGGATGCCGGTGAAGACGCATTATTCCTGAATTCGCTGGGAACGCGCTTGACACGGCAGGGTTTTTGGAAAATTATTAAAAAGTATGGCAAGCTTGCCGATATCGACGAGGACATCACGCCGCATACCCTTCGGCATTCGTTTGCCATGCATTTGCTGGGGAACGGCGCGGACTTGCGTTCGGTTCAGGAGATGCTGGGACACTCGGCATTGTCCACGACCGGGATGTATCAATCTGCCAAGAAAAGCATGAAGGAAGTATACGATCATTATCATCCGAGATCATAGGGCGGACTTACCGACTTTAGGATCTACAATTTATTATCAGAATAGGAGAGGTATGAATATGAGTTCAGTCCATCAGCAAAGCATTAAGGAAGCAGCAGCATACATACGAGGGCAGAATGGCGTCCAGCCCGAGGTCGGCCTGATTTTGGGTTCGGGGCTCGGCGTTTTGGCGGAATTGATTGAGAATCCGGTTTCGATCGCTTACACGGACATTCCTCATTTTCCCGTATCGACGGTGGAAGGACATGAAGGCGAACTGCTGCTGGGCACGATCCACGACCGGCCTGTCGTCTTGATGAAAGGCCGCTTCCATATGTACGAAGGCTACGGCCCTGAAGTAACGGCGTTTCCGGTACGTGTCATGAAAGAGCTTGGCGTAAAGAGCCTGCTCGTTACCAATGCGGCCGGCGGCATTAACACGTCCTTCGAGCCGGGCGACCTCATGCTGATCTCCGATCATCTGAACATGACAGGAACCAACCCGTTAATCGGGCCTAACGATCCGGCGCTTGGCGTGCGCTTTCCGGACATGTCCCAGGCTTACAACCGTCAACTTCGCCAATTGGCAAAGGAAGTCGCCGTGGATCAGGGCATCGTGCTGAGAGAAGGGGTTTACGCGGGTTTGCTGGGACCGACTTATGAAACGCCGGCCGAAATTGTCATGCTGCGCACGCTCGGTGCGGACGCGGTAGGCATGTCCACCGTGTCCGAGGTCATTGTGGCAAGACATGCGGGGCTTGAGGTGCTGGGCATCTCCTGCATCAGCAACATGGCAGCCGGCATACTGGATCAACCGTTATCCCATGACGAAGTTATGGAAACAGCGGAGAAGGTCCGGGAGAAATTTCTGGCGCTCGTTATGGCCATCATTCCCAAAATGTAATGATTGTTAGCAAGAGGCTGGGCTTTTCGCAGATTTACATCTGCAAGAAGCCCAGCCTCTTTGTTATGTCCTTTTTAGATGAATGGCAACAATTTTCCGTAAAATACTGGAATAATTTGTTTTCAACCTGACGACAATGAATAGAAGACCCGCGCACAGCGGGATGCCATTACGAATGTCAGGAGGGGACGGAAGTGAAAAAAGCGTTAATCGCTGGATTCCTGGTTCTAGCCGTGGGATTGTCCAGTGCGGCTGTACCAAGTTATGCGGAAGAAAATAGCAAACCCGGCGGAGGATCATCTCAAGAGGAGCTGGCGCCAAGTGCCCGTTCTGCTATATTGCTGGATGCGGATACCGGAACCATTATTTACGAGAAAAACAGCCATGATAAGCTGCCTCCGGCCAGCATCACCAAGGTAATGACGATGCTGCTTACGATGGAAGCCATCGATGAAGGACAATTGAAGTGGACCGATAAGGTGCGCACGAGCGAATATGCGGCATCTATGGGCGGATCCCAGATTTTCCTTGAGCCCGGCGAGGAAATGACCGTGGACGAGATGCTCAAAGGCATTGCCATGGCTTCGGGCAATGATGCTTCCGTTGCGATGGCGGAGAAGATTGCCGGCTCGGAACAAAGCTTCGTGAAAATGATGAACGAGAAAGCGGCGGAGCTGGGGATGAAAGATACGCATTTCGTGAACTGCAACGGACTTCCTGCAGAGAATCATTATACATCGGCCCATGACATAGCGGTCATGAGCAGGGAATTGCTGAAATACGACCAGATCACCAAATATACCGGCGCTTATCAGGATTACTTGCGCAAAGATTCGGAGAAACCGTTCTGGCTGGTCAATACGAACAAGCTGGTGCGGTTCTACACGGGCGCGGACGGATTGAAAACCGGGTATACGTCCGAAGCCAAGTTCTGTTTATCGGCAACGGCCAAACGGGACGGGCTGCGTGCTGTAGCGGTTGTCATGGGGGCTCCGGACACCAAGACGCGGAACAATGAAGTATCGCGCATGTTTGATTATGCCTTTTCCCAATACACGATGCACTCCATCTATAAGCCTGGCGAAGTGCTCGGTATCGTGAAGGTTCAAAAGGGCAACGTGCCCGAGATCTCGATTCAAGCGGAAAAAGACTACAGCGTGCTTGTCAAGAAAGGCGTAAAGAATCCGGACATCTCTCATGAGATTCAGTTGGATCCGAATGTGAAGGCACCGGTAGCCGCCGGTCAAGTCATCGGCAAGCTGTCTGTCTATCAGGGGGACCAGCTCGTGAAGGAGTTCGAGCTGACGTCGCCGGTCAAGGTGGAGAAGGCTGGATTCTGGAAGCTGTTCAAACGAACAACCGGCAAGTTGTTTCATGTAGATTAATGGGAGTTTTCTTCTAGTTTTGTCGTGATGCAGGAATGTCTTTTTCGAATGTAGAAATCCTTGTTCATGTCAGGGAGGAGAGTGAACAAACATGAATCTGCATGTTGATATGGAGCATCACAGGCATGTTCTGATCGTCCGTCTGTCCGGCGAGCTGGATCATCATACGGCCGATCATGTCCGGATGCAGCTGGATGAAGCCATTCAGAGACGTCAAACAGAGCACTTGGTGCTGAGCTTAAAAGACTTGGATTTTATGGACAGCTCAGGGCTGGGAGTCATTCTGGGACGCTATAAATTCATCAAGCAAAAGGGCGGAAAGATGGCGGTGTGCGATGTCAAGCCGCAGGTTTACCGCTTGCTTGACATGTCGGGGCTGTTTAAAATCATGCCGATATACGAGAACGAGGGCACGGCACTCTCGGGTCTGGAGGTAGTGTCATGAGTGAAGGAAGAGCACAGCATAATTTTATGTCGCTGCAGTTTGCCGCAAAGTCGGAAAACGAATCCTTTGCCCGTGTCGCCGTGGCTGCATTCATCTCCCAGATGGATCCCAACATGGATGAGCTGAATGACCTGAAAACGGTGGTTTCCGAGGCCGTCACGAACAGCATCATCCATGGATACGACAGCGACCCGGAAGGGGTCGTCAAGATTGAAGCCTCGATTGACGGGGATATGATCACGCTGCGCATCGAAGATTCCGGCCACGGGATCGAAGATTTGGAGATGGCGAAGCAGCCGCTGTATACCTCGAAGCCGGAGCTGGAACGATCCGGCATGGGATTCACCATCATGGAAAATTTCATGGACGAATTTGAAGTGGTCAGCGAACCAGGCAGCGGTACGTCGATCAAAATGAAAAAGAGGATCGAATCTAAGAAAGCTTTATATAATTAGGGGTTGGACAAATGGATGCCGATGTGAAGAAAACTTCGCAGACTTATTTGGACGACGCGGAGGTCAAACGACTCATTGCACTTAGCCAAAGCGGGGATAATGTTGCCCGGGACACGCTCGTCAACTGTAATATTCGTCTTGTCTGGTCTGTCGTTCAACGGTTTATGAACCGGGGGTATGAGCCGGATGATCTGTTTCAGATCGGCTGTATCGGTCTCCTCAAATCCGTGGACAAGTTCGATCTCAGTTATGACGTAAAGTTCTCTACCTATGCCGTACCGATGATTATCGGTGAAATTCAGCGTTTCTTAAGGGACGACGGGACTTTGAAGGTCAGCCGTTCGCTTAAGGAGATGGCCAACAAAGTCAGGAAGAAGCGGGACGAGCTGTCCAAGCAGCTCGATCGTCTTCCCACGGTGAAAGAGGTTGCCGAAGAGCTGGGGGTAACGCCCGAGGAAGTAGTGTTTGCCCAGGAGGCGAACAAACCGCCGACCTCGATTCATGAGACCGTATTTGAAAATGACGGGGATCCCATCACGCTAATGGATCAGATTGCCGATGATTCGCAGGAACGATGGTTTGACAAGCTGGCCTTGAACGAAGCGATAGGGGGCTTGACCGAACGGGAGCGGCTCATTGTATATCTAAGGTACTACCGGGATCAGACGCAGTCGGAAGTTGCCACCCGGCTGGGCATATCCCAGGTGCAGGTATCGCGGCTCGAGAAAAAAATATTGCAGAGCATTCGGAACGAGATCGCGCAGTAGCGGGATCCCATCGTATCCTAAAGCCTGCACAAAGAAAGCGCCGTCCTTATGGGACGGCGCTTTCTTGCGGAAATAAGACCTAACAACTTCAGCGTCTCACCCCTTTATCTCGATAGATGATCCTTCCCTAAATGGGGGCTGTATTCTGAGAGAGAACGTCGATGGTTGATTATCTTGTTGATTTAACCGCTATGGCCAGTCCGGCGATTAAAGAAAGTATGGTAAATCCGAGTAGAAACGATGGTTACTTCCCATACTAACGGTAATTTAGCAGTAAAGGAGTGTTTCGGATGAAGGTTAATCCCACTCCGACGGTGTTTCTGCAGCTGCGGAGCCGAATACGGCTGCCGAGAGACCAGACCGTCAAACTAGGTGATGTCGCCTTCATTGTTTGTGAGCCCGAATGGGAGAAGCGGCTCAGAGCCCTTCCGTTGACCCAGCCGAAGGATATCGACGGCAATCGTCTAGTCATGGATCTGATTCAAATCATTCCGAAGATACAAGGGTTGATTCCGGGGGCCCATATTGAACCGATGGGTAACCATCATACCCTGGTGGAGCTTGTCGGTCCGGACAGCAAACGATCCAGGCTGTGGTTCCCGCTCATTTGGCTGCTCTTGTTTTTCGGTTCTGCGCTCACCATCATGAACTTTCATGCAGACGTCAACATGCTCGAGGTCCAGATCCGGATAGTCGAAATGGTAACGGGAAAACGAGATGAGCATCCTTACTTGTTCCAGGTCGCTTACTCTTTGGGACTCGGATTCGGCATGACGGTGTTCTTCAATCATTTGTTCAAGAAAAAATGGAATGAAGAACCGACCCCGCTTGAGGTGGAAATGTACCTCTATCAGGAAAATCTGGATCAGTTCGTGGTTGCCGAAGAATACCGGAAAATGAACGCCAGTGCCGATACGACGGGGAAAAAACCATGATGTTGTCCATTCTGCAAGGGGTTTTTACCTGCGTTCTCGGCGTAGCCGGAGGCATCGCCGTCGGCGGCGGCGTGATTGCGCTCATCATTGTGCTGGACATCATACCGAGATTGTCCCAATTGACGGCAACTTACAGCCGGGTGCATTGGTATGAAGGAGCTTTGATAACGGGATCCTTCATTGGCACGGTAGCCGATTTCTGGAGATGGTCGGTACCTTTGGGACCGGTCGTGAGTACCATCATCGGACTGATGTGCGGAATATTTATCGGCATGCTGGCAGCCGCACTGACGGAAGTACTGAATGTCCTGCCGATTCTGGCCAAGCGGCTCCGGCTGAAGGGGTATTTGTTTGGTCTTCTGATGGCCATGGTGGCAGGCAAGGTAGCGGGTTCCCTGTTCGACTGGTTTGTTTACAACAAGTGACAGTTATGGCTAGGAGGTAGGTTATGGACGAAAAAACAACGCATGGCGACGAACTGGAGACCGGGATTCCGATCATTCCCCCATCGGAGATCAAAGCGCTGGAGGAAGAAGCGCTGAAGGAAAAGAGGGAGGCCGAAACCTCCGACAGCACCAAGGAATCCGTCATTTATTGGCAGCAAACGGACGATGTTCCCGCCAAGCTGAGCGTACTGAAAGAAACGCTTAAGGAAGTGATCGGCCTTGGGGTTTCGTTTGACGTGGTATTCCGCGAGATGAACTTTGCCGGCAGAAATGCGGGACTTCTCTTTTTAAACGGCTTCACCAATGATGTCGTGGTGACGGAAATTTTGACAAGGCTGACGTACCTGACGCCAGACGACGTTAACAACCACGCGCTTTCCGAAATCATGAACCGCTATATTCCCCATGTTCAGGTGGAGCGGGACACCAGGCTGAGCAAGGTGATTGACGAGGTCCTGTCAGGTCTATGCGCGCTGTTCATCGAGGATGCGCATTCCGCCATCATCCTGGACACCCGGAAATATCCCGTACGGGGACTCGAAGAGCCGGCTGTCGAACGCGTTGTTCGAGGCGCCAGGGACGGGTTTACGGAGACGCTGGTGACGAACGTTAACCTCGTGCGGAGACGGGTTCGTGATCCGGGACTGCATGTGGAGATCATCAAAGTGGGAAGGCGTACGAGAACGGACGTCAGTTTGGTCTTCATCGATGACGTAGCCGATCGTACCCAGGTAGAAGCCATCCGGAAGAAAATCCAGGAAATCGATTTGGAGGGGCTCCCTCTTGGCGACAAGCAGCTGGAGGAAGCGATTGTAAACAAGGGCTGGCACCCCTATCCATTGGTCCGTTATTCGGAGCGTCCGGACGTGGTCTCTTCCCATCTTCTGGAAGGCCGAATCGTCATTATGGTGGATACATCGCCGAGTGTGATGATCATGCCGACCACCTTCCTGGATCTCTGTCAGCATGCGGAAGAGAATCGCCAGACCCCTTTTATGGGGACCTACCTTCGCTGGATACGATTTCTAGGCATCTTTGCTTCGATGTTCCTGCTCCCGCTGTGGATGCTGCTGGTTGTCCATCCTGAGTTGAAGCCGCCGGGACTCGATATCATCGGTCCGGAGGAGAATTCGAAAATTCCCATTATTCTGCAGTTTCTGATCGTGGAATTCGGCGTGGATTTGCTCCGTTTGGCCGCGGTTCATACACCGACGCCGCTGGCATCGGCAATGGGCTTGATCGCCGCGATTCTGATCGGCGATATTGCCGTTAAAACCGGATTATTTGTCAACGAGGTTGTCTTGTATATGGCGGTTGCCTCCATAGGGATGTTTGCGACTCCTAGTTATGAGCTGGGGCTCGCCAACCGGATGGTCAGGCTGGTCTTGCTGCTGGCCACAGCCTTGTTCGGGGTGAAGGGTTTTGTCATCGGGACAACGCTTTTAATTCTGCTTCTGACGACCCACCGTTCCTATAACTCGTCTTATTTATGGCCGTTTATACCATTTAGTGCAAAAGCGATGGGCGAAATTTTATTCCGCAAACCACTGCTTCTGTCAAGAAGACGCCCGGCTCTCAACAAAACGCGTGACAACACGAAAATGGGCCCGGAAATGAATCCGAGGGGCGAGCACTAACAATAACACAAATGTTCTGTTGAAAAATCCATTTTGATTACCTTCCGTTGTCTGCTATACTGTGAACAATTATTCGATTACCCTATTTTTGAAACAATGGATCGGAGGAATTGTAAGCATGTTTTTACACGGTACAAGCAAGATTAACGATCAGGGGCATTTGGAAATCGGCGGGTGTGACACATCCGATTTGAAAGCTCAATATGGAACACCACTATATATCGTAGACGAGCAGTCGGTTCGCAACCGCTGCCGGGAATACATCGAGGCCTTCAAGGCTTCCGGTTTGAAGTTCCAAGTCGCGTATGCAAGCAAGGCGTTCTGCGTTATGGCCATGTGCCGATTGGCCGACGAGGAAGGCATGTCGCTCGACGTCGTTTCCGACGGAGAGCTGTACACGGCGCTTCAGGCCGGATTCCCGGCGGATCGGATTCATTTCCACGGAAATAACAAGACGCCGGAAGAGATCGAGATGGCGTTGGATGCCGAAATCGGCTGTTTCGTTGTCGATAACGTAATCGAACTGCATATGCTGCAGGCCATTGCTGCTGAGAAGAACCGCAAGGTCAACATTTTGCTTCGCGTGACACCGGGCGTCGAGGCACATACGCATGAATATATCTCGACAGGACAAACCGATTCGAAGTTCGGCTTTGATATCGGCAACGGCTCTGCGTACGAAGCGGTGAAGCTTGCGGAAGCGCAGGCGAATATTCAACTCATGGGCATCCATTCCCACATCGGTTCCCAGATTTTTGAGGTGGAAGGCTTCCAGATGGCTGTTCAGCGCGTAGCTGAATTTGCTGCTTCCGTAAAAGAAGGCCTGGGCGTTGTGTTCAAGGTCGTGAACCTGGGAGGCGGATTCGGTATCCGCTACGTGGATGGAGATACGCCTCTTCAAGTATCCCAGTATGTAAAAGCGATTACGGATGCGGTAAAGAACCATTTTGCGGGCCTTGGTTCCGAGCTTCCTGAAATTTGGGTGGAACCGGGTCGGAGCATCGTCGGTGACGCAGGTACCACGCTCTACACGGTGGGAACCAGCAAGGATATTCCGGGGGTGCGCAAATATGTTGCCGTCGACGGCGGCATGACGGACAATCCGCGTCCGGCGCTCTACGAATCGAAATACGAAGCGCTGCTTGCAAACCGGGCTAAGGAAGAGCCGGAAGAAACGGTATCCATTGCCGGCAAATGCTGCGAGAGCGGAGACATGCTGATTTGGGACTTGGAGCTTCCGAAGGTGGAAACGGGCGATCTGCTGGCGGTGTCCTGCACGGGCGCATACAACTATTCCATGGCCAGCAATTACAACCGGATCCGCAAACCTGCGGTCGTATTCGTGAAGGATGGGCAAAGCAATCTGGTCGTTCGCCGCGAATCGCTTGCCGATATCATCAGCAACGATGTCGTGCCGGCGGGTGTGACAAAAGAAACCGTTACGAGTTCATAAGACGTCAATGTCTGGATAGGAAGGGCCCGCCAAAGCCTCCGGCTGCGGTCAGGGCTCTTCGTCCTGCCTTCCGTCGGATATCATCGCGAGGGAGGGGACAAGTTCGTTTTGCTTCGAGGCTCAATTCATAGTAAACTATAACTTGCATTGTAAAAAATCGATAAAAGCGTTTGAGATAACGGAAGGAGATAGACACATATGGCAAAAAAAGCGAAGATCACATTGGAAAACGGCAAAGAGGTTGTGCTTGACCTGTTCGAGAACGATGCACCGAATACGGTGGCTAATTTTGAGAAATTGGCCAACTCCGGCTTCTATAACGGTCTGGTATTTCACCGCGTAATTCCTGGATTCGTTGCTCAAGGCGGATGTCCGCAAGGAACAGGAACCGGCGGACCGGGTTATACCATTAATTGCGAGATCAATCCTAACAAGCACGAGCGCGGAAGCTTGGCCATGGCGCATGCCGGCCGGAACACCGGCGGAAGCCAGTTCTACGTGTGCTACGAGCCGCAGCCGCATTTGGACGGACAACATACCGTATTCGGCAAAGTCGTTGAAGGCATGGAATACGTAGATGCATTCAAAGGCCGCGACAAAATGGAAAAAGTAGAAGTGTACGAAGCATAATAAATTCAGCATCATGCAAAAACAGGCTCACCCTCAGGGGTGAGCCTGTTTTTTATGGCCGCCGCAAAGGGCGGATTAAGCAGGGGCCGGGAACAATCGGCGAAGTTCTTCGGGGACGGGCCGGCTTTTACGCGAGTTTACATCCATCGCCACGCTGGTAACGATGGCATCCGCGCACAGCTCATAATGTTCGTTGTATATCCGCTGGGCCATGACGTAACTCGTGCGGCCGATGGACTCGGGTTCCGTCACGACGATCAGCCGTTCGCCTTGGCCGCACTCCTTGCGGTAATTGATATTGATATTGACGGTGACGGTCTGGACCCCGAGCCGTTTCAGCACATCATACCGCAGATCTCCCGCTTCGTACCATTCCTCCCGGCCCCACTCCAGGTATTCGAGGTATTTTGCATTGTTTACATGTCCGTTGACGTCGATCTCCGTGGGACGGACGATAATGTCCAGCGAAGTTTTCATCGTGGCTCGCTCCTTTTCAACTGCTACTTATCTCCTTGCTACCTTATTTAACTGTTCTCCCTTCGGGAAGCAATCTCCTTCAAAAATCCATGCTAATAACAGCATTAAAGTTATGCGCTTTAAAAAAGTTAGTTGTTTTTTCTTGCAATTTTCAAAAGGGGGTGATAAGATTCTTCATAAGATCAAACAATTTCATAGGTTTAATCCTTCGGGGCAGGGTGAAATTCCCTACCGGCGGTGATGAACGCAGTTATTGAGCTTATCGAAGCAGAGTGCTGCGTCTTAGTCCGTGACCCGGATATGATTGTGACGTTACACATCGTATGCGGTGGACCTGGTGCAAATCCGGGACCGACAGTATAGTCTGGATGGGAGAAGGAGTGAGAGACACATAAGCAGCACATGTTATTGTGTCTTTGCGCACAGCGTGACATGCGTTATGTGCAGGTTTTCACATGCAATTCAAAGCTGTGACGGCGATTTATTTGGTGTCGCCTGTTACGGATTTGGGTCGCTTGTTATACGCGAAATCTGCATTCATGACGGTTATTTATCATGTCAATGATTAACTTCCATCAAGCCCTGTTAAGGATTCTTCGGAATCTTTGGCAGGGCTTTTTTGTATGAACGTTGGGAAAGGGGCATGTTTAGCATGGATATCGTCAACGATGAATTCTATATGTCACTTGCGCTGGATCTGGCTGAACGTGCGCAGGGCCAAACCGGGATCAACCCGGTAGTCGGCTGCGTCGTTGTTAAGGATGGCGCTCTCGCCGGGGTGGGCACGCATCTGGAACGGGGAATGCCGCATGCCGAGGTTCATGCCTTGAATATGGCCGGGCCGAAAGCGGCAGGCAGTACCGTGTACGTGACATTGGAGCCCTGCAGTCACTACGGCGCTACGCCGCCTTGCAGCGAGAGGCTTATCGCCGAGGGCGTTCGGCGGGTGGTTGTGGCCTGCGAGGACCCGAATCCCCTCGTGGCGGGCAGAGGGATTCAGATGCTGCGCGCAGCGGGAATCGAGGTTGAAACGGGTATCCTTAAAGATCGCGCTCTTCGCCTGAACGAAGCCTTTATAAAATTCATTACGACGGGCCGGCCTTTCGTCACGTTAAAGACGGCGAGCACGCTGGACGGCAAGATCGCTTCGAAAACCGGGGACAGCAAGTGGATCTCCAATGAAAAATCCCGGGAGCTTGTGCATACGCTGCGCCATCGGCATCAAGGCATCATGGTCGGCGTGTCTACGGTAATCGCGGATAACCCAAGCCTGACGACCCGGCTTGGCGTTGAGGGGCTGGACCCGGTCAGGATCATCGTGGATTCGAGCCTGAGGATACCGCTCGACAGCCATGTCGTGTCAGACGGGTTAGCGCCCACCTGGATCTTGACGACGGAGCAGGCCGATGACACGAAGCGGACCGAGTTGGAAGAGCTTGGTGTTCAGGTCATCCCCTGCGGACCTGGACCGCGGGTGGATCTGAAGGGAGCGCTGCTGCAGCTGGGACAAAAGGGGATCGCCTCGATTTTGCTGGAAGGCGGCGGTACGCTTAATGGCTCGATGTTGGAGCAGGAGCTGGTGGACCGGCTCATCCAGTTTATCGCCCCCAAAATCATCGGCGGATATGATGCCCCGGGAAATTACATGTTCAGCGGTTATGAACAGATGAACCAAGCGATTACGCTGACAGGACTTGAGACCGAAAGACTCGGCGACAATATCTACGTCACCGGCATTCCGGTCTGGAAATAAGGAGCGAGAAAGGAGGGAAGCCTGTGTTTACTGGATTGGTCGAGGAGATCGGCGAGATGCGGCGTATTGGGCGCCAAGGCGAAGCCATGCTGCTGAGCATTTCCGCTAACCGGATCATGGACGATCTGAAGCTTGGCGACAGCGTATCCGTAAATGGCGTCTGCTTGACGGCTACAGCGATCGATAAGGGCGTATTTACGGTTGATGTCATGCCGGAAACCTATAGAAATACGAATCTCAAGGAGCTGCAGCCGGGCGGGAAGGTTAATTTGGAGCGGGCGATGGCAGCCGGAGGGAGATTCGGAGGCCATATCGTTCAGGGACACGTGGATGGCATCGGCGTCATTCGGAGCGTAAAGGCCGATCAGAATGCAGTGGTATACGAGATTTCGCCCGCGAATAGGGACGTATTCAAATATATCATTCCGAAAGGCTCGGTCACACTGGATGGAATCAGCTTGACCGTTGTCAAAACGACGGATTCCTCCTTTACGGTGTCCATCATTCCCCATACGCTGGCGGAGACGGTGCTCGCTTATAAAAAAGCGGGCGACACGATTAATATCGAATGCGACATTTTGGGGAAATATGTAGATCACCTGCTGCACTACGGTTCGGAAGGCGCAGGAAGCAGAAGCGGCACGAAATCGGGGATCAGCAGGGATTACCTGGCCGAGCATGGCTTTGCCTAAGCCGTTTCTTGCATATAGAGATATCTCCATGAGAAGAAGGAGGAGTAGGGATGGATGAGCGCTTTTCATTTCATACGATCGAAGAGGCGTTATCAGATTTGAAGGAAGGCAAGGTCGTGATCGTTGTTGACGACGAGGACCGCGAGAATGAAGGCGATTTTATCGCATTAGCGGATAAAGCTACCCCCGAGGTCATCAATTTCATGATCACCGAAGGCCGCGGGCTGGTCTGTTTGCCAATGACGCAGGCCAGGGCTCGGGAACTCGATCTCAAACCGATGGTGACGCAAAACACGGACTATCATGGAACGGCCTTTACGGTCTCCATTGACCATAAGGACACCACGACGGGCATATCCGCCTATGAACGTTCCATCACCGTCAACGGCATCTTGGATCCAAATGCATCGGCCGCCGATTTTCGAAGACCGGGCCATATGTTTCCGCTGATTGCCAAAGACGGCGGCGTTCTTCGCCGGGCAGGACATACGGAGGCGGCTGTCGATCTAGCCCGCCTGAGCGGCTCCTATCCGGCAGGCGTCATCTGCGAGGTAATCAAGGAAGACGGCACGATGGCAAGGCTTCCAGACCTGGTGGAGATCGCGAAAAAGCATGATCTGAAGCTGATCAGCATCAAGGATCTGATCCATTACCGCAACGAAAAAGAAAAGCTCGTGCAGCGCGAGGTGGCGGTGCGGATGCCGACCGACTACGGCGTGTTTCAGGCCGTAGCCTACACCAATGACGTGGACAACAAAGAGCATGTCGCATTGGTAAAAGGGGAGATCGACCCGAGTGAGCCGGTTCTCGTCCGCGTGCATTCCGAGTGCCTGACAGGGGATGTGTTCCACTCCCATCGCTGCGATTGCGGTCCGCAATTTGAGGCGGCCCTTCGCCAGATCGATGAAGCAGGCAGAGGCGTGCTTCTCTATATGCGCCAGGAGGGACGGGGCATCGGTTTGATCAACAAGCTGAAAGCCTATAAGCTGCAGGAAGAAGGGCTCGATACCGTCGATGCGAACCTGAAGCTAGGCTTTGCGGCAGATCTGCGCGATTACGGCATCGGAGCCCAGATTCTGAAGGATTTGGGCGTAAGGAAGATCCGCCTGCTGACAAACAATCCGCGTAAAATCAAGGGACTCGAAGGTTACGGCCTGGAGGTCGTGGAGCGAGTCCCGATTCAAATGCCGGAGAACGAGGATAACACGGGCTACCTGCACACCAAGCAAGCGAAGCTCGGTCATATGCTGAAGTTCAATGATATCGAGCAGAACGAGAGTGCTAACTAATCAAAAACCAATAAAAGGTCAATCATGGAGGAGGTTTGCCTCATGGAATGACCCAGCGCAGAGGGCGGAATGCTGCTGGAGAAGCGCCAGCGGTCGCCTTTAACTCCTGATTTCCACCTTGAACAAATACTTCATGAAATCAGGAGTTAACAGCGATCGGAAGCAGCAGCCGTCAGCGAAGCGGGCAACCACATCGATGTCATCCCAAATCCATGTTTGACCTTATATAAATTCCAACCCGAAAGGAAGTCATCCAACATGGCAACAATATTTGAAGGTCATCTAGTATCCGAAGGTTTGAAATACGGCATCGTGGTAGGTCGTTTCAACGAATTCATCACCAGCAAGCTGCTTGGCGGCGCACTGGACGCCTTGAAGCGTCATGGCGCACAGGACAACGAAATCGACGTCGCTTGGGTGCCGGGGGCGTTTGAAATTCCGCTCATCGCCCAAAAGATGGCAGAAAGCGGCAAATACGATGCGATCATCACCCTGGGAACCGTCATTCGCGGCTCCACCACGCACTATGATTATGTGTGCAACGAAGTGGCCAAGGGCGTGTCCGCCATTAACCTGAAGACCGGCATACCAACGATTTTCGGCGTTGTCACGACGGAGAACATTGAGCAAGCCGTCGAGCGCGCGGGAACGAAGGCAGGCAATAAAGGCTGGGATTCCGCCATGGCGGCCATTGAAATGGCGAACTTGACGAAAAGCCTAAAATAGTGCTTATTTAATGTAGTGCTCTTTTTATAGAGCACTGCATTTTATTTTTGGCGGGAGGATTCACCGTGACCGTATTATACAAGCTGGAAACGTTTGAAGGACCGCTCGATCTGCTGCTGCACTTGATTGATAAAGCGGAAATCGACATCCAGGATATTCCCGTCAGCGAGATTACCGAACAATACATGGCCTATTTGCACAACATGCAGGAGCTTGAACTGGAAATTACGAGCGAATTTCTGGTGATGGCTGCAACGCTGCTGTCTATAAAGAGCAAGCTATTGCTTCCGAAGCCCCCGGTTATCGAAATGGACGAGTTCGATTTTTTTGAAGAGGATGACATGGATCCGAGAGCGGAACTCATCGCGAAGCTGATCGAATACCGCAAGTACAAAGGCATCGCCCGTCATCTGCATGAGAAGGAATGGGAACGCAGCATGATTTACTCCAAGGAAGCGGAGGATCTGACTCCTTACATGCCGGAAGTGGAAGAGAACCCGGTACAGGGATTACATATCTCGGATTTGATCGCAGCTTTTCAAAAAGCGTTAAGCAAAGCCGTCAAGCGCACATCGTATGCCCGCATCCAGCGGGATGAAATATCGGTTAAGGACCGGATCCGGCAGGTGATGGACGCTCTGGAGCAGGTCGGGCCGGGAGGCAGGATTCTGTTCTCCAAGCTGCTGCACGAGGAGATGGAGCGCCATGAAATCGTGGTGACCTTTCTGGCTATCTTGGAGCTGATGAAGATGAAGCAAATCCTGTGCTACCAAGAGAAATTGTTTGAAGATATCGTCATGGAGTGGAGAGGGGAAGAACGCATTGATGGATTATCCGAAGCTGAAATCGATTATTGAGGGGCTTCTGTTCCTGGCGGGAGAAGAGGGCTTGTCGGTAAAGCAAATTGCTGAAATCACCGAGCAATCGGATGGCCTCGTTGGCGAAGCGCTGGAGGATATGAAGGAAGAATGGGAGCGGTATGAACGGGGAATTCAGATCGTGCAGATTGCAGGGAGCTACAAAATCGCGACGCTGGCCGAGCACGCCCCGTATTTCGAACGTCTGGCGTATTCCCCTTCCCGCTCCTCATTGTCGCAAGCCGCGCTCGAGACGCTTTCCATCGTGGCCTATCGGCAGCCGATTACGCGGGTGGAGATTGAAGACATTCGCGGCGTCAAGTCCGAAAGAGCCATCCATACGCTGGTTAGCAAAGGGTTGATTGAAGAAGTCGGCCGCGCGGAGGCGATTGGCAGACCGATTCTGTATGGAACGACCAAATCGTTTCTGGATTATTTCGGGCTTGCGAACATCAAGGATTTGCCGGAGCCGTCGCAATTCGAGGATAACGATCATTTGGAAGAGGAAACACAGCTGCTGTTCGACAAGCTAGACGGACAACAGCTTACGTTTGATGATGTGGAGGAAAGCTAGCCATCATATATTGTATTATGCTTCATTAGAAATGGGTCCTGAGCGTGGATAAACCGCGTCCGGGACCTTTTTTTGCCGTTCCAGGCATATGAAAGCAGAGGATCGGAGCAGTTTCGCATCATTTGGAGACCCTTTTGCCATACTAAGCCAAGCGGATTACATTTTACTAAGTTCGTTTTGGGGGTTACTTCGTGAGGATATGGATCTTTCTTGCGGTCGGTCTGGTCGTTCTACTTATCGTATTGCTGATCGTTGTGCTAAGCTCGAAGGTCACGATAAAGCTGGACGTGGTTCTAAGAAAAAATGAATATAAAGTATTGGCGGAAATGAACATGCTCTTTGGATGGATCACGCGCAAATACGAAGTTCCCTTTCATTTGGCCAAAGGAGGCATTGAGTATAAAAAAGAGACTGTTCCCGTAGACGAGGGGACTGAGCTCGGCTCCAAAGAAAACAAAGAAACTTCAAGTCGAACGATACGATATAGGGACTATGTGCGGGTCTTGCTGACTACGAAGGGATTTAAAAAGTGGGCAAGGCAAACGATGGCGGCCGTTCATCTCATGGATGTGCGCTGGTCAACTCGGATTGCCTTGGAGCATGCGGCCGATACCGCGGTTGCAACCGGGCTGCTTCATGCTGTTAAGCATACCATTATGGGATGGATGTCGTACCGGCTGATTATGGATGAGCTGCCGGAAATCCAGGTGGTGCCGCTCTTTAACGGTCCTCCGCAAATTTCCACAGAGCTTTGCTGCATAGCGAAAATCTCCTGCGGAAAAGCTATGTATGCTGGACTGGTACTTATAGTTCGCGTGTTAAAGGTGAAAGGAGGAGTTAGATCATGGCAGAACACCCTATTCAAGGCTTGATGCAAACGGCTATGGAGAACATCAAGGGAATGGTGGACGTGAATACGATTGTAGGCGACCCCGTGAATACACCTGACGGCAGCGTCATTTTGCCAATCAGTAAGGTGGCGTTTGGTTTTGCAGCGGGCGGAAGCGACTACAACGTTGAAGCAGGCGGCACACACCATAATACCGCTAACGGGACGCATACCGACCATAATGCCCTTCCTTTTGGCGGCGGCAGCGGCGGCGGCGTGTCCATCAGGCCGATCGCTTTCCTGGTCGTGGGTAAAGAAGGCGTGCACATCGTTCCGCTGGACAACCAGACACATCTGTTTGAACGGATTATCGATGCGACCCCGTATTTACTTGATCAAATCCAATCGATGTTTCAATCGGGAAACAATGCCGCCGGCAGCACGACGCCTCCGCCGGCATACTGATTGAAGCAGGCAGATCCCTTTCGTTCATGACGGAAGGGATTTTTGCTGCAATGAAATGGACATACCTTCAGCAAGGACGACATATACTTGTACAAGATTTCTGAACACCGGAGGATAAAATGATGAAAATGAAATGGACGAACCGCAAGTCTATGTTATCCATGTTGATCGCCATATGCTGCTTGCTGGTTACGGCTGTCCCTGTACACGCAGATCACGAGCAAGGCCCGTCCAATCATGCACAGGCAGCTGCGCTGATTGACGTGACGTCCGGGAGAATGCTGTACAGCAAGAACGGGGACGAGCGTTTAAGAATCGCCAGCTTGACCAAGATTATGACCGCCATCGTGGCCATTGAACACGGCAAGCTGGATGATCGCGTCAAAGTCTCCAAGAATGCTTTTGCCAAAGAGGGCTCCTCGATCTTCCTGAAGCTTGGCGAGGAGATGACCCTTGAGAATCTGCTGTACGGCTTGATGCTGCGCTCCGGCAACGATGCCGCCACGGCCATTGCGGAGCATGTCGGCGGTACGGAAGAAGGCTTTGTGTTACTGATGAACGAGAAGGCCGCCTCGCTCGGCATGATGAATTCGCATTTTATGAATCCGCATGGACTGGATCACGACGAGCATTACTCGTCAGCGCATGACGTAGCCAAACTGACGGCATATGCCCTCAAGAATCCGGTCTTTAGCGAGATCGTCAAAACCCCTACCAAGAAAGCGCCCAACCCGAATGAAGCATGGGACTACAAATGGGACAACAAAAACAAAATGCTGCGCTTCTACGAAGGGGCGGACGGCGTCAAAACGGGTTACACCAAAAAAGCATTCCGCTGCCTGGTGAGCTCCGCTACCCGTAACGGCCAGCAAATCGCGGCGGTAACGCTGAATGACGGCAACGATTGGAACGACCATTCCAACATGCTGGATTACGGCTTTGCTCATTTTCCACTGAAAAAGGTCACGGAAAAGGGACAGAAAATCCAGGGCTATCCGCTCGTCACGGGCAGTTCCTTCACTTATGCGTTCGCGCATGATGAGGAAGCGCGCCTGGTGAAGAGACTGGTCCTGCATAAAACAAGCACGCCCGACTTGTCTTTCGGGCTGCGGGGGCATATTGAGCTGCTGCTCGATAATGTCAGCATCGGCAAGGTTCCGGTCTACGCGGAAGGAAGCAAACTTCCTGAAGCCCCTGAGGCCTTGCAAAAGTCCAGGAGCGCTCTGGGACCCGTCGGTTCCTTGTCGCTTTGGCAGTCTGCAGGAGAAGTGCTCCGGCATCTGTTCAGGGGCGCACATAACTAGCCTTCGCTAAAGAATCGTGTATTCTCTTAACAGCGGGGCAGCAAAACGGGGGCGAAGAGATGATCAATTTGATTTGGATGGGGATGATTGTGATCGGGTTTGGTTTTGCGGCCTTCAACGGGAACATCGACAGCGTCACGAAAGCCGCATTCGACGGAGCCCAAACGGGCGTAACCGTCTCCTTCGGTCTTATCAGCATACTGGTATTCTGGCTTGGCATGATGCGGCTCGCAGAGGACGCGGGTCTGCTGAAAAAAGTGGCCAGGCTGCTGGGGCCGGTTGTCCGCTTCCTGTTCCCGGATGTACCGAAAAATCATCCCGCAATGGGATACATATTGTCCAATATGAGCGCCAATTTGTTCGGTCTGGGCAATGCGGCGACCCCGATGGGAATCAAAGCGATGCAGGAGCTTCAGAAATTGAATCCGGATAAGGAAACGGCATCTCCGGCGATGTGCACGCTCCTCGCGTTAAACACGGCCAGCATTACGCTGATACCGACAACGCTGATCGCGATCCGGCTTAATTATGAATCTGCCAATCCTTCGGAAATCGTCGGAACCACGCTATTGGCCACTGCGATTGCGACGGCCGCCGCAATTATCGCCGACCGTTGGTATCGCAGACGAACGATGCGCCGCCAGAAGCCGCCCGGAATCGGTACAGGCCTGAACCCGGACGTGAAGGGGTGATGAGTCTTGCTGTCTTGGATTAATATCGTTTCCGCCTGGTCAATACCCATTATTATCGCATTTATTCCTCTTTATGCTTATACGCGCAAAGTGCCCGTGTACGAATCGTTTGTGGACGGAGCCAAGGACGGCTTCTCCACGGCGATCGGGATCATTCCGCATTTGGTAGGCATGATGGTAGCCATAAGCGTATTCCGTTCTTCCGGCGCCCTGGAGTTTTTTGTCGGTTGGACGGGCCCTTTTCTGCAATCGCTCGGCGTACCGAGCGAGATACTGCCTTTGGGAATATTACGGCCGCTGACAGGTACGGGCTCCCTCGCTTACACAACGGAGCTGATCCGCGCATACGGACCGGATTCGATGATCGGCCGAATCGCTTCGACCATACAGGGAAGCACGGACACAACCTTGTACGTGTTGACCGTCTATTTTGGCGCCGTGGGCATCCGCAATGGCCGCTATGCGTTGAAGGTCGGACTGTTCTCCGATTTGGTCGGGTTTATTGCGGCGATTGCCGTCTGCTTGCTGGTGTTCGGTTAATTGGTTTCATGGACGACTGTCAGAAAGGCCAAAAGCAAGGCATATAGTTAGAAGGTACGTTTTTTTCAAAGTAACACGACGTATGCCTATACCCTTGATTCCGCCATGTCATATACTGCTGCAATCACAATTTGTAGTGGGGGTGATGGAATGGAAATCGAGGGTTTTGTTATTCATCATACCGTGTGCGCGCAGGAACCGCGGAACTGGGATTTTAAGATCCATCCGGACGGTTCCGTGTCCGCGTCTTCCGTGCTGGTCCGACCGGGACAGATCCACATCTGTCTGGAGGGCGACTTCAATGCCAGCTACGAGTCGATGACGCTGGGCCAGAAAACGCAGCTGTTTACCGCCAGCAAAATCATTTTGGAGCTGTCCAGACTCCATGATATTTCCCCGCTGTACTTATTTCCCCACTCCGACTCCTGCCCAGGGGCACATTTTCCATGGAACGCGCTTGTGATTTATCCTGTCGATGGTTATCATTAGGAATGAGGTGACCTAACGAACATGGAGAGATTACAGAAAATTATGGCACAGGCTGGAGTCGCTTCCCGCCGCAAGTGCGAGGAATTGATTCTTGAAGGCAAGGTGCAGGTAAACGGGGAGACCGTTACCGAGCTCGGCACGAAGGCCGATCCAGCCCAGGATATCATTACGGTTTCAGGCAAACCGATTAAGAATGAGAAAAAGGTATATGTCATGCTGAATAAGCCGAAGGGAGTCATTACAAGCGCTTCCGATCCCGAAGGCCGTAAAATTGTATCGGATTATCTCAAAGGCATTAAAGAGCGGGTATATCCGATTGGACGTTTGGACTACGATACGGAGGGGCTTTTGCTGCTGACCAACGACGGGGAGTTTGCCAATCTGCTCAGCCACCCCAAATACCATGTGCCCAAGACTTATTTGGCTACCGTAAAAGGGGTGCCCCACGGCACCGAGCTGGACAAGCTTCGTCAAGGGATCATGCTGGAGGACGGAATGACGTCACCTGCGGAAGTGGAGTATAAGGACGTGGATCCGGACAATAAACAATCCGTTATTTCGATAACGATTCATGAAGGCCGCAACCGTCAAGTGAGAAGGATGTTCGAAGCGATTTCCCATCCGGTATTGAGATTGAAGCGGATATCTTACGGGGATCTGCTCCTGCAAAATTTAAAGCGGGGCCTGTACCGCCATTTGACGGCGGACGAAATCAACCAGCTCCTGCAGATGGCGAAAGCCGCAAAGCCGGGCGGGAAACCGAAGAAAAAACGTTAAACCCGACACATAATATTCAAAATGGCGAGCGGCGTTTATGACAAATTTCGTTATAATTGTTCATAGGATGTTCACACCCGTAGTATGCGATATGATGAATGTCATAGAAAGGAAGCTGCTGCTTTATGGGCAAATCGAAGAAAAGCGTACAGATTGTTATTCTGCTTGCCATCATCCTGATCGGAGTGTACGCCGTTGCAACCGTTGTATTCGGCTCTGATGAGGTTCCCAAAGTAGGGCAAAAGGCGGCGGATTTCGAACTTCAAGGCATGGATGGCAACGTACATACCATGAGTGAATACGAAGGCAAGGCCAGGGTTATTAATTTCTGGGGCACCTACTGTCCGCCGTGCGTGCGGGAAATGCCGGCACTTCAAGCCCAGTGGGAAAAATGGAGCAGTCAGGGCGTTGAGATCATCGGAATCAATGTAGGCGAGAACAAAATGACCGTGGAGAATTTTGTTGCTCAAACCGGCGTGAAATTCCCCATCCTGATGGATCCCAAGCGGAACGCTGTTGCCAGCTTCGGGGTTGGGCCGATGCCAACCACTTTTTTTGTTACGGCCTCCGGCAAGATTGACCATATTCGCATAGGCGAACTGGATTTGAACACCCTTGACAAACAAATTGAACAGTTGGTGAATGCGAAATGAGTCAAGGTTCCAAGCCTTTGATCCATAATACGAAGTGTGATTGTGGACACCAGAATCCAACGGGGACGGTCCTCTGCGAGGCTTGCGGCAAGCCGCTGACCGAGGAAGCGGAGGCCCAGCCGATTCTGGAAATGCGGTATGACGGCGTTGCCCGTCGATCGCAGAAAGAAAATCCCGGTATTATCGATCGGGTATGGAATTTCTTTTCTTCGGTAAAAGTAGCAATATATCTCATATTGCTAACCTTGGTCGGCTCCTCGCTGGGGACCATCTTTCCGCAGGAGAGCACTTTCCTTAACATTGACCCCTCTGTCTACTACAAAGAGGAGTACGGACAGCTGGGGCATATTTATTATTTGCTCGGGCTCTCACATACATATACGTCTTGGTGGTTCGTTCTGCTGCTCGTCATGATCGGCGCATCGCTTGTCATTTGCAGTCTTGACCGTGTCCTGCCGCTCTACAAAGCGCTCAGCAGACAACGGATTCCGAAGCATATGTCCTTCCTTACCCGTCAGAAGGTGGTATACCAAGGACAAGTCCAAGAGGACGGGGCCGACTGGGTTGAGCGGATAAAGCCGATCATTAAGAAAAAGGGCTATCGCGTTCGAACGGACGGCGGGACGCTTCTGGCAGAGAAGCAGCGGTTCAGCCGTTGGGGTCCCTATGTTCTTCATATCGGCCTGATCATCTTCCTTCTTGCTGTTTTGGGACGGAACCTGCCGGGACTGCATATGGACGAGCATATGGCCTTTCCCCAGGATGAGCCTGTGCACATCAAGAACACCAGCTACTATTTATTGAACGACGGCTTTAAGGTTGAATTCTATACCGAGGACGATATGCCTGAAGAATTCAAAGGCAAGAACAAAGTGCTGCCGAAGGAATTCCAAACCCAGGCCATCCTGTATATGTGCGAGGCCAATTGCGACGATCTCGATAAAGAGCCTCAGCTCGTGGAATTGACGCGCCATAACATCGAAGTGAACCATCCGCTCAATTACAAAGGGTTGAAGGCTTATCAATTCGATTATGATCTGACCCCGATTCTCCGCACGGTTTCGCCGATGCTGATTGACAGCAAGAGCGGTAAGGAATACGGCAAAATCACGCTGTCCATCAACGATCCCCAAAGAGAGTATCAGGCAGGGGAATATACGTTAACGCTTACACAGTCCTTTACTGATTTTGGGCTGGGCGATAACGGCAAGCCGGTCAACCTGTCACCTAACCCGAATGCGCCTGCATTCTTATTTCTGATTAAGGGACCCGATCTGCCGAAGGAAGGCGTTCAGTACTTCTACTTCCCTAAACAGATCGATAAGGAACGTTTCAATCAGGAAGCGATCAACGCGCAGCTGGCAGGTGGGGAGGCACTCGTAAAACTGGATGTGCTCAGCATGGACGATGTGGACTTTTCGGAATCGACGACTTATCTGAATATTCGTGTGGATAAAGCCATGCCGTTCATTTGGGTTGGTTGTTTCATCGGTATGATCGGCCTGATCATGGGCTTTTATTTCACCCATCGCCGGATCTGGCTGCGTATTGATAACGGAACGCTGACGCTGGGCGCGCATACGAACAAGAACTGGTTTGGACTTCGCAAGGAGATCTCCGCGATCCTCAAGCAAATGAATATCGAAGTCGATGAAAAGTCATTGGAGAATAACAGGGGGACTAAGCATGAATCTAATTGATTTCAGCGGCGACGCATTTATCGTCGCCTTTACCTTATACTGCGTGGCATTTATCATGTACGCACTTGCCGTCATGGGACGCCGGTTCCGCAAACGCGACCCGGAAGCCCATTTGGCGAAGTGGGGCAAGATCGCATTTGTTACGGCAACGATTGGTTTGATCGGACACTTGTTGTACTTCTTTACTAGATGGGCGGGCTCGGGGCATGTGCCAGTCAGCAATATGTATGAGTTTATGTCCTTCTTGTCGATGGCAATCATGATTGCCTTCCTTGTACTTTATTTTATTTACAAAAAATCGCTGCTCGGCTTGTTTGCACTGCCGCTGGCAATCCTGATCATGGCCTATGCCGCCGTGTTCCCGCAGCAGGTGCAGCCGCTCATTCCTTCGCTTCAGTCCTATTGGCTGGGTATCCACGTTACATTGGCGGCGCTGGGCGATGCGTTTTTTGCAGTCGGCTTTATTGCCGGCTTGATGCATCTGCTCCGGACCGTTAACTTTAGTGGAACGGACAAGGGTGCGCGCAGGGAACAGCGCTGGCTTGAGCTCGTCATGTTTGCCATCGTGGTGCTGATCGGATTTATTTTGTCAGTATACAGCTTCCGTGCAGGCGGATATCAGGCGGAGTTTAACCAGACATTGGTTGACCCGAAGACAGAAAATAGTACAATAGTAAAAGTGGAATATAACATGCCTCCGCTCATTGCGCCTTACCAGAGCGAGACCGAGAGCATGCAGTCTTTCTTGGGCATGAAATCCCCGCTCATGGAAGCTCCGTCCTGGATGCACGGCGTGAATGCAGGACGTAAGCTGAATACGGTGGTATGGTCGCTGGTCACCGGGTTGATCCTTTATGGATTGCTCCGGCTGATCCTGCGCAAACCGCTGGCTAAATTCATTCAGCCCGCACTCCATCGACTGGATCCGGATGATCTGGACGAAATCAGTTATCGAGCCATCGCGATCGGCTTCCCTGTATTTACGCTTGGCGGTCTCATCTTCGCCATGATCTGGGCAGAGATTGCATGGGGCCGGTTCTGGGGCTGGGATCCGAAGGAAGTATGGGCGCTTATTACTTGGTTGTTCTACAGCGTGTACCTTCATCTCCGGCTGTCGCGCGGCTGGCAGGGCAAATATTCGTCCTGGCTGTCCGTTATCGGCTTTATCGTGGTCATGTTCACGCTGGTCGGCGTCAACTTGATTATCGCGGGCCTGCATTCCTATGCAGGTACCGACTAATGGCAATTGAATAGATGTGAATTAACAATCAGAAGGGCCCTTTCTTAATCAAGAGGGCCACTTCTGATTTTCCCTATAAAAATGAAGGAGTTGGCTGCCAATGTCTGAGCACGGAAATCGCATTCTTGTTGTTGATGATGAGGAACGGATTCGTCGTTTGTTGAAAATGTATCTGGAGAAGGAAGGATATGAAATCGAGGAGGCGGAGGATGGGGAGACGGCTCTTCGCAAAGCAAGCACGGAGGATTACGGGCTCGTTATTCTGGATGTCATGCTGCCCGGCATGGACGGCGTTGAAGTATGCACCCGACTTCGTCAGGTGAAGTCTACGCCGATCCTGATGCTGACCGCCAAAGGCGAGGAGATTAACCGAGTCCAAGGATTCGAGGTGGGCGCCGACGATTATGTGGTGAAACCGTTCAGTCCTCGCGAGGTGATCTATCGCGTTAAAGCCATATTGCGCCGTTCGTCCGCCACGGCTTATCTAAGCAAGGAGCCGAATCCAAGCAACAGCATCGTATTCCCTCACTTGATCATTGAACACGATGCCCACCGCGTGACGGCTGGCGGGCATGAAATCAGCCTAACGCCGAAGGAATACGAGCTTCTGCACTATTTGGCCTCATCCCCGGATAAAGTGTTCTCTCGGGAAGAGCTGTTGAAGGATGTTTGGAATTACGAGTTTTTTGGCGATCTTCGCACGGTCGATACCCATGTGAAGCGTCTGCGCGAAAAATTGAATAAGGTATCCACGGAGTCCGCAGCGATGATTACGACCGTATGGGGAGTAGGCTACAAGCTGGAGGTACCGAAGTAACGTGAGTTTTTGGAGATCACTTGTCGGCAAACTGTGGATTACGATAACCTGTTTGGTCGCGTGCGTACTGCTGACGCTCGGTTTATTCTTGCTCCCATATATCGATACCACCTTCGCGAATTCGGATGCCATCAAGCGTTTATTTACTTATGTCGCCATTATCGGCTTTTCGATGACCACCTTTTTCGGGTTGTTCCTGTTGACGAAAATTACGCAGCCCATGCAGCAGCTTATTGAGGCTGCCAACGATATCCGCAAAGGGAAATACGGCACGCGGTTGAACCTTGTGACCAGTGATGAGATCGGCGAATTGGCCAATACGTTTAACCATATGGCTGCGGAGCTGGAAACGAACATCCGCAATTTGAACCACGAGAAGGAACACCTGTCCAGCGTGCTGAGAAGCATGAGCGACGCCGTGATTACGTTTGACAATCACGGGCAGGTCATCCTGGTGAACCCACCGGGACTGGAAATCATGAAGACCTGGAAAGGGCTGCAGTGGGACGATGAGCTTCAGGGCGGAGGCTGGGCGGCCGATGTCATGCCAAAACCGCTCAGCGAGTTATATTATGCCACCGTCAACGAAGGCAAGGACCAAAGCGCCGATCTGCATGTGAATCAGGGAATCTGGTCAGCGCATATGGCCCCCCTGTATTCGGATGACGTGATTCGCGGAGCCGTCGTGGTGTTAAGGGACATCACCGAACAGGTTACATTAGAAAAAATGCGGACGGACTTCATTGCCAACGTGTCGCACGAAATACGGACGCCGCTGTCCATGATGCAGGGTTACAGCGAAGCGCTCCTGGACGGCATGGCAGCTTCACCCGAAGAGAGCAGGGAGCTTATTCAGGTCATTCATGAGGAATCCCTGCGGATGGGGCGTCTGGTGAAGGATCTGCTTGATTTAACGCGCATGGAGGCAGGACATGCCGAGTTATCCCTGCGGGAGATGGATGCAGGCGAATTGTGCGAGCGGGTATTCCGTAAATTTGCGGTTCGTGCCAAAGAGCGGGATATCGATCTTCAGCTGAACAAGCTCCATTCGAATCTTCAGCTCGAAGCGGCGGATGAAGACAAGCTTGAACAGGTGCTGACCAATTTGCTGGATAACGCTTTCCGTCATACGCCTTCAGGCAAGAAAATTCAAATTACGGCAGACCGGATCGCCGTATCGAACACGGAGGCGCTCCAGGTGAAGGTTAGCGACCAGGGAGTCGGCATTCCGCCGGAAGACCTGCCTTTTGTATTCGAACGATTCTACAAGGCCGATAAGGCACGTGTGCGTGGGGAGACGGTGGGAACCGGCATTGGCCTTGCCATCGTGAAAAATATCGTGACCGCGCACCATGGAACGATCAACGCGACAAGCGAAGTGGGAAAAGGCACCGTGTTTACGATGACGATCCCGACAAAAGCGGCAGAATCCTAGGGAATGCCCGCGCAAAAGGCAAAACACGCTCGCAAGGAGCGTGTTTTTTTGTTGAAATAAAGGGGTTAATCTTGTTCTACGTGGAACAATGATGAACCTCTTGGATTAAAGTTTAGCCTAGCGCGATTTGCTGCGCCGTGTTGAGTTCCGACAAGCCGGTAAGCTTGATCAGAACGTCCTTGGGAACGTCTTTATCCACCGTCAGCAGCATGATGGCCTCGCCACCGATCACTTTACGTCCCACCTGCATAGAGGCGATGTTGACATCGTTCTCGCCAAGCAGGGTTCCGACACGTCCGATAATGCCCGGTTTGTCGTTGTGGGAGATCAGAATCAGATGGCCTTCCGGAGAGATATCGACAGGGAATTTATCCAGACGGACGATTCGCTCGCCGTATCCCAGAAGAAGCGTACCCGCCACGATTCGTTCCAGGCCGTTTTGCGTTTTCAGCGTAACGGTAACGAGATTGGTGAAGTCTTTGGTTTTTGGCGTCTGCGACACAACGACATGCAAATCGCGGCTCTTCGCCAAATGCATGGAGTTGACAATGTTCACTTCGTTTCCGAGGTGGCGTTCCAGCACGCCTTTCACGATGTACCGGGTCAGGGCCTGCGTATCGACTTCAGCTAGCTCGCCTGCATAATCTACGTGAATCTCCTTTACCGCGTGTGCGGTGATCTGGGCCGCTACACTGCCCAATTTCTCGCCGAGCGAGAAGTAAGGCTGCAGCTTGTTCATGACGCTTGCGGCTACAAGCGGGAAGTTGACCGCATTCTTAAACGGCTCGTTGCGCAGGATGTGCAGCACTTGCTCGGAAACGTCGATCGCAACGTTCTCCTGGGCTTCAACAGTGGATGCACCCAGATGCGGAGTGACGATAACCTTCGGATGGTTCAGGAACGGATGATCGCTTTCAGGCGGCTCATGTTCGAATACGTCAAATGCGGCTCCGGCTACAATGCCTTCATCGATGGCTTCCACGAGCGCGCGCTCGTCGATGATGCCGCCACGGGCACAGTTTACGATCCGCATGCCACGTTTCATGACCTCGAATTGCGGTCTGGCGATCATGTGGCGCGTCTCCGGCGTAAGCGGAGTATGAACCGTGATGAAGTCAGCGTTCCGGATTATATTATCCACGGAGGAAAGCTTTACGCCCAGTTTATCCGCACGTTCTTCCGTCAGGAACGGATCGAAGGCCAGAATGTTCATGCCGAAAGCCTTGGCGCGTTTAGCCACCTCGCTGCCGATCCGTCCCATGCCCATAACGCCCAGCGTTTTGTTGCGGAGCTCTACGCCGAGGAAGGATTTGCGGTCCCAGGTTCCGCCTACCGTTTTGGCATAAGCTTGAGGGATGTGGCGGGCGAGGGCAATCATCATCGCAAACGTATGCTCTGCCGTCGTAATCGTGTTGCCGTCAGGTGCATTAATAACAACGATTCCGCGCTTTGTTGCCGCTTCAAGATCAATGTTGTCCACGCCAACGCCGGCGCGGCCAACCACCTTGAGATTGGTTCCTGCAGTCATGATGCGTTCTGTAACCCGCGTCTGACTCCGAACGAGGAGTCCGTCGTATTCACCGATAATGGCAGTGAGCTCGTCTTCGTTAAGCCCGGTTTTTTTGTCTACCTGCACATCGGCGGCCTCCATTAACTGCTGGATCCCCAAATCGCTGATCGGATCCGATACCAATACTTTAAACATGGTTTCTCTTCCTCCTTAAAATCCACTATAAAATGCGGTACTGCAATATTGAATAAGGATTACGCTTAGCGCGCGCTCCGTTATACACCAGAGATTCCGATAAAGCTTGCAAGAGGTCTATACAGGTTTGACGCGGTGTCGTGGCAAAGAGACAGGAACATAAAAAACTCTCAATCCGCATACTACCTCCGTAGTAAGGGACGAGAGTTATTCGTGGTGCCACCCTTATTCGCTGCCAAGATGCGGCAGCCTCAAGCGGTCTGTTCAGACCATGATTGGTAACGGATATCATCCGATTTGCGCCTACTCCAAGTTTCAGCGAAATATCTCAGGAACGCTCAAGAATACTTTACGCCACCGATTTGCACCAACCATCGGCTCTCTGAGGACGTTACGGTTTCTCTTTTCCGTCATCGGTTTTCACAGATTAATTTTTTCATAATGTATCATGGCTCTAACATTGTGTCAATAGGTGTTTATTTAGGCCAACCGCCTAGGAGCAGGGGAAGAAACAAGGGATAGCCTTGAATGTCATGCCGTTAATTTGCTATGATGCATATGCCCGCCTATGATTAAATTATACTTATATTAGTGTGGTTGTACACGAAGATATCTTAAAAATCAAGATGAAAGACAGGCCCATCTTCTATGAAAAAATTTAAAATACGCGTTAAAAGAATCGAAGCCCACCAGCTGAACGATCGGCTGCTGCTCATCAACCTGTATCTTACGCAAGCGTTGACGCTTATCGTCGGTTTGATCTGGATTTTGTTTCAGAACCGGAATCCGTTCGGATTATTTGTTTTTCCGAAGGAAATCGAGTTTGTTTATTGGGGTCTCGGACTTGCTGCAGCGATGCTGGCAGTGGACTTTGTATTGTCCCGGTTTGTGTCGGAGGATAGCATGGACGACGGCGGGATCAATGAAATGCTGTTCAGGAAAAGACCGGTTTGGCATATATTCGTTATCGCCCTGATCGTGTCCATCTGCGAGGAATTATTGTTTCGCGGAGCGATACAGCATGCGTTCGGACCCTATTGGACAAGCATCCTGTTCGCGCTGATCCATGTCCGATATTTAAAGCATTGGCTGCCGACTGGATGGGTTTTCTTGAGCAGTTACGGTCTGGGTTACGTCTATATACAAACGGGTACCATTTGGGCGCCAATTCTGTGTCATTTTCTGATAGATTTCATATCGGGAATGTTGATACGGTTTCGGAGGAAAGAGGAACATGAACGAGCTTAGCAGAATGCAACGGCATCAGGGCCGAAATAAAGGCCGGAAGAACAAGTCATCGGCTCAATCGGAAAAAAGAGCGGCGGAAAAGCCGCTGCAGGCAGAAGGGAATCGGAGTCGATCTAAACCCCAAGCTCCGGCAAGCACTGCGGTACCGAAGACGCGGGGCGGCAGCGCGGCGGATGGATTAAGCCGGTCCAGATCGACAAGGTCAAAACAGAATCCGATAGAGGAAGAGGTTTCGGCGCCTAAACGAACGAATACATATTCCTCCTATCGCGTAAGAATGAGCAAGTGGTTTGTGAACTCATTAATTGTCATCTTCATATTGTTGATGGTAGGTCTTCTGTGGTGGGGACTTATCGGAGCGCCTCCATTAAGGGAATTGTTAAAGGAGATATTATGAGTGTGCTGATGTGGATAGCGGGTGCTGCGGCACTCGGTGCAGGCGCAATCGGCTGGATGAGGGCTGAAGCCCGGGGCTATCGGCTGCGTGAAGAGGAAGTGGTATCCGAACGTATTCCGCGGTCGTTTGACGGGTTTCGGATGCTGTTCATCACCGACATACATCGCAGACAATTGTCTGAAGAGAAGCTATTATCCAATATATCATCGGTGGATTGCGTGCTCCTGGGCGGAGATATTACCGAAAAAGGGGTGCCCTTTGAGCGGTTGAGACATAACATGTCGGTTCTGGCCCGCATCGCTCCCGTGTATGCCGTACTGGGAAATCACGACCTGTATGCAGGCAAGGACGCCGTTCGCAAGGTATTGCGGGAGAGCGGGGTCATTCTGCTGAATGACAAGACCGTCACGTTGAAGCGGGATGACGAGTGTCTTGTTCTTAGCGGAGTCAGGCAGCCGGCAAGCAGGAAACATCCGTATTCGAAATTCCGGGGACATGCAGCGGAAAACCAGTATCACATCATTCTGGTGCATGATCCGATATGGCTCAAAGGCAAAGAAGAAACGCACGGGGATCTCCTGCTGGCAGGCCATACCCATGGAGGACAAATTGTGCTGCCGATTGCCGGAGCCGTTCGTCTGGAGCGCTTTTACAAGAAGTTTAAATCCGGATGGTATACGCTGCCGAGGAAGGCAGGCGAGTCTGTCCACTCCTCCAGGCTGCTGATCAGCCGGGGATTCGGCACTTCCCATATTCCGCTGCGCTTGAAATGTCCGGCGGAGTATCATGTGATTGCATTACGCAAAAAACCTTAATTCGATCGTCGGATGTTAGACGGCAGAATTAAGGTTTTTCCGGTTTTTCGGATTATCTTATTTTAGGTTCGATCCATTGCGGATCCACGAATCCATACCCTTTGTCCTCGAGCTTGGTCAGCAAGGAATCGAGCGCCTCTACGGTCCATGGAAGCTCATGCATCAAAATATTGCTGCCGGGATGAAGCTGCTCGAGCACGTTGCTCACAACGGCATCGGGTTTGTTTTTGTTTTTGCTTTCCCAATCCAGGGAACCGTTGGACCAAGTCATAAACAGCAGGTCATGCTCCAGTGCGACTTCCTTGACGGTATCTCCGCCGGAGCCGAACGGAGGCCGGAAAAACTTCGGTTCCGCTCCGGTCGCTTCCTTGACGATTTCCTGGACGTCCCCGATCTGTTTCTCGACCTTCTGTTTGCTTTCCTTTTTCAGGTCGATATGATCCCAGGAATGATTGCCGATGATTTGGCCGCGGTCATGGATCAGCTTCAACAGTTCGGGATGTTCCTTCGCGCGGTATCCATTCACGAAGAAAATGGCTTTGGCTTTATGCTTGTCGAGCGTATCGATCATGCGGTTGATCATTTTTTCATCCTTGGGACCATCGTCAAATGTGAGCAGCACCACCTTTTCGGGTACGGATTCATCGTTGGGTACGATTCGGTACACCTTATTCATGTGGTATTTCGGTTCGGACGGAGCCTCGGATTCCGGATCCTTGACGGCCTCTTCGGACGGGTCCGGAGAATCCGGGGATTCACTCGAGCTCGTGCTGGACGGGTCTTCGGGCTTGCCCTGTTCGGCCGATGGATCGGTGTTTTCTTTCGGAGGGGACACCTGTCCGGCGGATTCGTTTATCTGCGTTGTCTGGGTAGTACCGCCTTCCATAGCCGCGCCTTGCTTCTGAGCAGCGCCGTTGCTGCCGCATGCACTGAGCATCAGGCAGCAGGCCAACAGAAGGACTGTTCGTGTTCTAACCATGATTCCATCTCACTTTCCTGTATTTATGTAGCATGAGTTCCTGGCGGTGCGAGAACAATAAACTCGAGTTTATCATAGAAGGAGGTATCATTTGTGAAGACTTCGTCATTTCTATATGGTGTCATTATCGGTGCCGTTGCATCCCGGATGATTTCCCGCAAAAACAGCATGTTCTTCTCCTCGATGATGAAAGACGCGAATCTTGGCCGGTTTGCAAATACCGCGATGCGTAAAATTCAAGGCAACAAGAGCCAGTTTAGCGGCTCCAGCCGAGAAAGCGTGTCTCCCAGTTCAGGCCGACATGATTCCACTCATTCCCATGGAACTGCAGGGGTACAGGCATCGACTCATTCGAAGGCTGCCAACCTGAAGCAGGTCAAGGATTTCATCCGAAACAACCCTGATGTGAAGAACGAAGTCGAACAGATTTTGAAAGAGACCCACACCGTCATACCGGGTTTGTAAACGGCATCAACCTTTTTGAATCATTCTCGGGGAACGGCCTCACGAATCCCTGTGAATGATTCTTTTTTCTTAAGCTACATATTTACGTGCATTTGTGGGTATTAAATGATAAAATCAATTATATAAAACCATTTTTATCACGTCATAATCCAGACATCATAATTTGTTATAAACTTTTGTTTACGTAAGGAGGATCCTGTCATGAAAATAGAGCGTTTGAGTCAAGATAAGATACGGATTTTCCTCACGTTTGACGATCTGAGTGAGCGTGGGATCCAGAAGGAAGAGATGTGGCAGGAAATACCGAAAGTTTATGACCTGTTTACGGAGATGATGGATCAGGCATACAGTGAACTCGGATTTGATGCCACCGGACCTCTTGCCGTTGAGGTGTTTGCACTGCCTGCCCAAGGCATGGTGGTTATTGTGACGAGAGGGAAATACGATCATCATTTCGGCGGCTTGTCCGAAGAAGATATGCCGGACGAGATTTATGAAATGGAAGTAACGCTGGATCAAAGTGATACCATCGTCTATGTTTTTCAGGATTTTGAAGTGCTCATTGAAGCATCGCATATGTTGAAGGACCTTGTAGGCGGAGCGGGCAAGCTCTATCACTATATGGATAAATGGTTTTTGTACTTCGAACCCGAGGAATTGGATAGCGAGAAGCTGCCGGCTATTATTGCAATGCTGGCCGAGTTCGGCGAATCCTCTTCGGTGACGGAGGCTATGCTGGAGGAATACGGGAAGAAAGTGATGCCTCAGCAAGCGGTTGAGGTTATCTGTACACACTTCCAGCGTCAGCAATAATGGATGTGGGCGTGCGTGCCGGACTTCAGGCCCGCAACAACGGAAGGGGAATTTCAGTGCTGGTGTTCTCGATCATTGCGTCAGCTTTGGCGCCGGGACTCGCATTGCTCACGTATTTTTACCTGAAAGACAGGTATGATCAAGAACCCCTGCACATGGTGATTAAAGTGTTCATGCTAGGGGTTCTGATCGTTTTCCCGGTCATGATTTTGCAGCGGGGAATGATACTATGGCTAGGCGACAATCCGGTAGTCAACTCACTGTTCGTTTCGGCGGGCGTTGAGGAATTTTTAAAATGGTTCGTGATGTATCATATTATTTTTAACCATACGGAATTTGACGAGCCTTATGACGGCATATTATATGCAGTTGCGATATCGCTGGGATTTGCTACGGTAGAGAATTTGCTTTACGCCTGGTACAGCCAGGCAGCCTTCGGCCCGATGTTCATGCGGGCGCTGCTGCCCGTTTCGGGACACGCAATGTTTGGCGTCATCATGGGATACTACATGGGACATGCGAGGTTCACGGAAGGGAAACGAAGAAGATTCTTCCTCGTGCTGTCCATGGTTCTGCCTTGGATGTGGCATGGTCTTTATGACCTGATTCTGAATTTGCTGACCCACACATGGGTATGGTTTATCGTTCCACTCATGGTACTGCTGTGGTATGGCGGCATGGGCAAAATCTCCAGAGCGAACAACCGCTCTCCTTTCCGCTTCATTAATCGGGAGGAAGAGGTTAATACGTAACAAATCAGGGCACACTTCATTCTATAGACCTTGGCTGACAGCCTGGGAATCATAGAAAGGGAGGTGCCTTTTTTGCGTGTAAAAGTGAAAATTCTTTGCAAGGATTGCGGTGAGCGATTCGTATTGCGCGGAAAGAAGGAGCAGGGCCGGATCGAAACCGGATTTAAGCAGTGCCTGTGCAACAACCGGGATCACTTCGATATTGAGGAAGATTTCTAATTGACGAAGGAATGATTCAGGGATGCATAAGACTTCTTTCTTCTAGTCAAACTAACGGCAGTGAGTAGAAGAAAGGAGACTATCGCATCATGTACAAACGATTAAGCGCTATTCTGTTTCCTGTAGCCACCATATTATTGATCGGGGCTCTGGTTTGGGGATATCAAGAAAATAAAGAGAAGAACGCCATCTTGATTAACGCCGAGAACCAATACCAACGGGCATTTCATGACTTGTCGTACAATATGGACAGGATTCATGCCGAGCTCGGCAATACGCTTGCGGTCAGCTCGACTTCCCAAGGGATGCACCGGAAGGGGCTGATGAATGTATGGCGCCTGACCAGCCAGGCGCAGAACGAAATCAGCCAACTGCCGCTAACGCTGCTTCCGTTCAACAAAACCGAAGAGTTCCTGTCCCGGATATCGAATTTTGCCTACAAAACAGGTGTTCGCGATTTAACGAAGGAGCCGCTTAGCGAAAATGAAGTCAAAACGTTGAAATCGTTATACGCCAACTCCGGCGAAATCACGAAGGATTTGCAGCATGTGCAGAACAAGGTCATCGCCAACAGTCTGCGCTGGATGGATGTAGAAACCGCCTTGGCTACGAATAAAGTCGAAGATAACTCGATTATTGACGGATTCAAAACGGTGGATAAAAAAGTAGAAGCTTACCCTGAGCTTGATTGGGGTCCATCGGTAAGCAGCATTTATGACAGACGATCCGTGAAGCAGCTGGCAGGCATGCCGGTCTCGGAGCAGGATGTGAAGCGCAAGGCGCTCAAATTCTCCGACACGGGCAATCAAGCCGACGTACAAGTGACGAAGAACGGTAGCGGTACCGAGTGGGTATCCTACACGGCCAAAGTCAAACACCCGAAAGGCCATATGCTCAGCATGGATTTCACCGAAAAAGGCGGACAGCTGATCTCCTACACGGATGAACGGAATGTCGGCGCGAAGAGAGCATCCGTTCAGGATGCCATCGACAAAGCCCAGCAATTCCTGACGAAAAAAGGCTATTCCGACATGACGGTCGTATCGGCCGATCAATACGACAATCTGGCCAACTTCTCTTTTGTTCGCGAAGAGGACGGCGTGCTGATTTATCCTGAGAAAATCACCGTGCGCTCGGCCTTGGATAACGGTGAGGTCATCGGTTTTCAGGCAAGCGACTTTGTTTACGAGCATCAGGTAAAGCGCGATATCCCGCAGCCAAAGCTCAGCCTCGCCGAAGCGGAGAAGGTTCTGAACCCTGAATTCAAGGTGCTCTACCACCGCAAGGCCTTAATCAAAAACGACCGTTCCGAGGATGTGCTGTGTTATGAGTTCGGCGGACGCATCAACGGCTCCCAATACCGGATCTACATTAATGCGGATACGGGCCTGGAAGAGACGGTCGAGGTCGTTAAGGATGCGCAGGCAGGAATTAAATAGCCGTTTCTTGATGTAATACAAGCCGGTTCAGGCGATTTCCTGAATCGGCTTTTTCTTGTGGAGAACTGCTGCAAAGCAGCCAGTATAGTGTATGAGGAATACATCTGTATCCCTGTGAAAGACTTGAATCGACCGGATTCGAAGATTTTATCCCATGGTCCCGGTCATCCCGTGATATAATGGAAAATAATGATTATGATGAATTAGTGGGTGAGCGCATTGTATCCAAAGATCAACGACGTCCTCTATATCCAGTTGGATACGGGGGATGAGAAGGAAGCCAACATTGTTTACAAATCCCGCATTTCCGACATGGATGACGAATCGATGTATATGGAGGTTCCGCTTCAGGAAGGGACGGGCAGGCTGAAGAAGCTGTATATTGGGGACGAGCTTTCCGCTTTTTTTTTGACGGAGGGCGGAGTCAAGAACTTCTTCAATTCTTATGTCCTGAGTCACCATGAAGACGTTATACGCCTGGTTCGCATCAAAAAGCCGGAGCCGGATCAGATCACGAAGGTGCAGAGAAGGAGCTTTCTAAGGGTACAAGCCGAGCTCGAGGTAGCGGTGATGGCTAAAGACGGCACGCAGCTGTTGACCAAAACCGATGATGTAGGCGGAGGAGGGGTATCCTTTTACCTGGAACCTGACAAATCGTTTGCGGAAGGGAGCTTGTTAAGCTGCTGGATCCTTATTCCGTTCAAGAACGGATCGGTGGAGCATGTCCCTTTTGAAGGCGAAGTTGTCAGGGTCAAGCAGTTGCCGGGCAATCGAAGCATCGTCATGCTGAAATTTAATCAGATCGTAGATATGGAGCGCCAGAAGCTGATTCGTTATTGCTTTGAGCGCCAGTTTGATTTTCGCAACCGTTGATGCATTAAATGGACAAGCTGGTGGCACACTAGCGGAAAAATTTGTCTCGGAAGGACCGTGTGCTTATGTCCCAGTCATCTAACGATCAAAATCAGCTGCGCCGAAAAACTAGGCAGGATCCCATGACCGGGGATAAAGGGCAAGCTCTTCATGACCGATATGGTCAAGTGCTGCTTAAGCTGCTGATAGGGCTCGCATTCGCTTTGGTGATCGTCCAGCTGCTATTGCATTATGAGCCAAGCCGGCCCTACCTTTCGCCGGTTCATCAGATGGAGGGTGTTCCCGTTCATGAGCCAAATGTAAACGATTGGATGGGAGAAAACACCCCTTCTCTTTTGCATCGCTCTAGCTAGTGTGGTATAATTTTCACGTCGCAGGCGGGCGCCTGCTTTTTTCTTGAAATATGAGATCGTGCCTTGTTTATCTCGGACTTTCTTATATATTTTCACTAGAGGAACGGTGATCCCGTCCCTGATCGGATGGTAAGCCCTTTCGATTACGAGGTATATGTTTGAGGAGGAATGCCCCGTTGGTTATGCAGGGGACAGGTTATCGCGACAGAATTAATATAGCCATCGACGGTCCGGCAGGCGCGGGCAAAAGCACGGTAGCGCGTATGGTAGCCAGCAGGCTGCATTACATCTACGTAGATACCGGCGCCATGTACAGGGCAGTCACCTGGTTCATGCTGAACCAAGGGATTTCTCCGGAAAATCCCGAAAAAGTGCTTCAACATGCACAAAACATGGTGATTGAATTAAAACCGAATGAAAATGGTCAAATGGTTTGGCTGAACGGGGAAGACGTCACGCCATATATTCGTTCACATCAGGTTAGTGCAGTGGTATCCCAATATGCACGAATCGAAGGTTTGCGAATAAAGCTTGTCCGTTTACAGCAGCAAATGGCGCTGGATAAGGGCGTTGTCATGGATGGACGCGACATCGGCACGACGGTTTTGCCGGATGCTGAGGTCAAGATTTTCATGACGGCCAGTGTCAAGGAACGTGCGCTCCGCCGCTTCCATGAGTTAAGTGATGAAGGCATAACGCTGGAACAATTGGAAAGAGATATCGCAGAACGCGACAGGCTGGACCAGGAACGTGAAGTGTCCCCGCTCCGATGCGCAGAGGACGCCATCATACTGGATACGACGCATATGGATATCCATCAGGTTGTCGAAGCGATTCTTTCATATTGCGAAACTTAATGGGGATGGGGAGAAAAAGGCATGATTTACGTTTTTTGCAGAGCGGTGGTCCGCGGTTTGTTCGCTATTCTCTACAGATTCGAATCTGTCGGCGTACATAACATACCTTCGGAAGGCGGCGTGCTAATCTGCAGCAATCACATTAGCATTCGAGATCCGATTTCTGTCGGCATTCACGTCAAGCGCCAGGTGAAGTTCATGGCCAAAGCCGAACTGTTCAACATTCCGGTGTTCGGATGGCTGGTTCGCCAGCTGGGGGCCTTTCCGGTCAAGCGCGGCGGAGTAAGTAAAGATTCCATCAAAACGGCTCTTACGATCTTGCGTTCGGGCGAGATAATGGGAATCTTCCCTGAAGGCACGCGCAATTCGGACGCAACCGCGGCGAAACGCGGCGCGGCAAGCTTCGCTCTCCGCAGTGGGGCAACGGTTGTACCGGCTGCCATCATTGGAGACTATAAGCCGTTCCGAAAGGTAAAAATCATCTATGGCGCACCCGTGGACCTGTCCCGGTTCGAAGGTGACAAATCACCGGAGGCACTGGATGGGGCAACCGAATTGATCATGGCCAAGATTCACGAAATGCGGGCCAGCGGCAAACCAACCGAGAACTGATTTATACGCTCCATGCATAAAAAGCATGGGAAGGTTGGAAAGATACTACAGCAATTATGTTTTGAACTTCGCGAATGCGAGTTTAAATAAATGGGGTTTGAATTGAGGAGGTTATTTGACATGTCGGAAGAAACAAGAAATCAAGAGGCTGCTGAAAACCAAGAGCAGCTGGACCAAATCGTATCCTTGAAAAAAGGGGACACCGTGAAAGGGACGATCGTCAAACTGGAGGACAACCAAGCTTACGTAAGCATTGGATATAAATATGACGGCGTAATTCCTGTTCGCGAACTGTCTTCTGTACAGCTTGATAATGCATCGGATGCGGTTCAGGTTGGCCAAGAGGTAGAGTGCAAGGTCGTTAGCATCAACGACGACAAGGAAAGCCTGGTTCTTTCCAAGCGTGCGATCGACACCGAGAATTCTTGGGAAGAGCTTGAGAAGCATTTTGCGGACCAGGACGTATTCGAAGTAACGGTGGCTGACGTGGTTAAGGGCGGACTCGTAGCCGATGTCGGCGCACGCGGCTTTATTCCTGCTTCCATGGTCGAGCGTCATTTCGTCGAAGACTTCAGCGACTACAAAGGGCGCACGCTTCGCGTAAAAGTGAAAGAGCTGGACCGCGAGAACAACAAAGTGATTCTTTCCCAGAAGGACGTTCTGGAAGAAGAGTTCGAAGCGAACAAACTAAAAGTGATGTCCGAGCTTCAAGACGGACAAGTGCTTGAAGGCACGGTGCAACGCCTCACGCAATTCGGCGCATTCGTTGACGTTGGCGGCGTAGACGGTTTGGTTCACGTATCCGAGATCGCTTGGAGCCATGTTGACAAGCCATCCGATGTATTGTCCGAAGGCGATCAAGTGCGCGTGAAAGTGCTGAAAGTGGATCCTGAAAAAGGCAAAATCAGCCTCAGCATCAAAGCGGCTGCTCCGGGTCCTTGGGAAACAGCTGGCGAGCAATTCAACACGGGCGACATCGTAACGGGCGTCGTAAAACGTCTGGTTACTTTCGGAGCTTTCGTTGAATTGGCACCAGGCGTAGAAGGTTTGGTTCATATCTCCCAAATCTCCCACAAGCATATCGGTACTCCGCAAGAAGTACTGAAGGAAGGCCAAGAAGTTCAGGTTAAAGTACTTGACATCAACACTTCCGAGCAGCGTATCAGCCTGAGCATCAAGGAAACCGAAGAAGCGCCAGCTCAAGCTCCACGAGCTGAAAAACCGTCCAAAGGTCCTAAAATCGACCTGAAAGACAACCCGAACGTTTCTTTGAACAACCAAGGCATGAGCGTTACGCTTGGCGAGCGTTTCGGCGATAAGCTGAGCAAATTCAAGTAAGCCCGGGAACAGTTTTGTTCGGTCTATTGACCTATCATAACGAAGTCGGCGAACCCAGAAACCTGGGTTCGCCCTTTGTTTTTTTAGGGGACGAACGTTTACGGATGTTGTAACATGGGGTAGAGCATAATAGAAATGCAGATGAAAGGTTAGCCAATTGTAACGTTTTTTGCTATGATGATAATCGTAAGAATTGACAGGAGGAGTGACTATGGCAAGACCCGTAGTGGCTATCGTCGGAAGGCCGAACGTCGGTAAATCCACCATATTTAACCGATTGATCGGCGACAGATTAGCCATCGTTGAAGATAAACCGGGGATTACCCGTGACCGGATTTACGGCAGTGCCGAATGGAACGGTAAAGCGTTCAGCGTCATCGATACAGGCGGTATCGAAATCGACGGCGATGATATGATTTTGAAATCCATACGCATGCAAGCCGAGCTTGCGATTGAAGAAGCGGATGTCATCGTATTTATGTGCGATGCGAAGACGGGGGTTACCCAATCGGACGAGGAGGTTGCACAGATTCTGTTCCGTTCCGGCAAGCCTGTCATACTCAGCGTAAACAAAGTGGATAATTTGAAGCGCGCTGATGATATCTATGAATTCTATTCCCTCGGATTTGGCGATCCTGTCGGGATATCAGGCAGCCACGGCACAGGGATCGGCGATCTCTTGGACGTTGTCGTCGAGAACCTGCCGGAACTGGAAGACGACGAATATGACGAGGATGTTATTCGTGTCGCCCTGATCGGCAGACCGAATGTGGGCAAATCTTCTCTCGTCAATGCCATTCTGGGTGAAGAGCGCGTCATTGTCAGTGACGTTGCGGGCACGACCCGCGATGCGATCGATACGCCATTCGAGAAAGACGGGCAGCGCTACGTCCTCATCGATACGGCAGGCATGCGCAAACGCGGAAAAGTGTATGAAACCACTGAGAAATACAGTGTCATGCGGGCTATGCGGGCCATCGAGCGGGCGGATGTCGTTCTCGTGCTCATCAACGGGGAAGAAGGCATTATCGAGCAGGACAAGCATATCGCCGGTTATGCTTATGAGGCCGGTAAGGCGTCTTTGTTTGTCGTCAACAAATGGGATATGGTCGAGAAAGACGACAAGACGATGCAGCAGTTCGAGAAAAAGATACGGGACCATTTCCTGTTCATGACCTATGCGCCGGTTGTATTCTTGTCGGCCAAGACGAAGCAGCGTCTGCAGAAGCTGCTGCCTGTCGTTAAACATGTGGCCGATCAGCATTCCCTTCGCGTGCAGACGCATCTGCTTAACGATGTCATATCCGATGCGATTGCGATCAATCCGCCTCCAACGGATAAGGGAAGAAGATTGCGCATTAACTATTCAACGCAGGTGGCGGTCAAGCCGCCGACCATGGTCGTATTCGTCAACGATCCGGAATTGATGCACTTCTCATATGAGCGTTACCTTGAGAACAAGATTCGGGCCGCTTTTGACTTTGAAGGTACACCCATCAGGATATTTACTCGAAGAAAGTCTGATGAGAGTTAGGGGAGAATAGCTTGATTCTGGAGATCGTAGCGATTGTAGTTTGTTATTTACTTGGTTCGGTAAGCTTTAGCGTACTGCTTGCCAAAATCCTGAAAGGGATCGACATTCGTCAGCATGGCAGCGGCAACGCCGGGGCAACCAATACCCTTCGCGTCCTGGGAAAAGGACCTGCCATTCTGGTATTGGCATTGGATGTAATTAAGGGCATCGCTGCGGTTTGGATCGGACGATCTCTCGGGGGAGACAATGCGTGGCTGCCGGGGTTATGCGGCATTGCCGCCATCATAGGTCATAATTGGCCTCTTTACTTCCGCTTTCGAGGCGGCAAAGGAATTGCAACCGCCATTGGGGTGCTTGCTACGCTCTGCTTCATTCCAGCGCTTATAGCAGGCATTATCGCCATTCTATCCATTGTTTTTACCCGTTATGTATCTTTGGGTTCCCTTATTTTTGTAGTGCTAACCCCTGTTTTCCTCTTGATCGCGGATTATTCCTGGCCGATCTTTTGGACAAGCTTGATCATATGCGTATTCGCCTTCTGGCGTCATCGCTCGAACATCGTGAAGCTTGTACAGGGACGTGAAAACAAGCTTGGTTCCGGAAAAGGAAAGGACAAAGGAGGGAAGCGCGTTGTCTGACAAAGTCGCTGTTCTGGTGGCAGGCAGTTGGGGAACCGCTTTGGCAAGTGTTCTCGCTTCGAATGATCTGGATGTTGTCGTCTGGACGAGAACGGAGGAACAGACCCGTGAAATCAACGAGCTGCATACCAACAACCGTTATTTGCCCGGGGTGGAGTTGCATTCGAACATTCGCGCCACGACCGATATGGAAGAGGCGGTCTCGTCGGCTGCTGCCGTGGTTATCGTTGCACCATCGTCCGCGATGCGGGAGGTTTCGGGCCAGCTGAAGCAGTATTGGAGCGAAGATATGCTGGTGATTCACGCAACCAAAGGATTCGAAATTGAATCCTTGAAGCGAATGTCGACCGTTATATCCGAAGAGCTGGGCTGCGAGGAAGGTCGCGTAGTCGTACTATCAGGACCCAGCCACGCGGAGGAAGTGGTGAGACGCTGCCCTACAACGGTCGTCGTGGCATCCTTGGACGCCCAGGCGGCCGCCGACGCCCAGGATCTGTTTAGGAACACGTATTTCAGAGTGTACACGAACCGGGATATGATCGGCGTGGAATTGGCCGGAGCGCTGAAGAATATTATCGCTTTGGGCGCCGGCATGTCCGACGGATTGGGCTTCGGCGACAACGCCAAGGCGGCGCTTATTACGAGGGGATTGGCAGAAATTTTGAGAATCGGCATGGAGATGGGCGCGAATCCGCTGACGTTTGCCGGGCTTGCCGGGATCGGCGACCTCGTGGTTACCGCTACGAGCCAGCACAGCCGGAACTGGCGTGCGGGATCGATGCTGGGTCAGGGCAAGAAACTCGATGAGGTTCTCGCGTCCATGGGGATGGTGGTGGAAGGAATACGCACGACCAAAGCCGCGCATGCCATTTCCGAGAAATACGGAGTGCAGATGCCGATTGCCGACCAGCTGTACCATGTGTTGTTTAAAGACCGGAATCCCCGCGTCGCCGTGGAAGCCTTAATGGGCCGCGATCCCAAGACCGAGATGGAAATGATGCCGCTCGAAACTTGGGAGCAGTGGCACACCTAGCTTATTCACCATTCCGAGGATTGACTCATATATTGATGTGAGGATGTCGGAGGAGGGGTGGAAATGAGCAAAAGCTTTCACAAGGATGTACTGAATGCGATTAACAAGAAAAGCGGCAAGAAAATTTCTTCAGGGGCTGTCAATAAGCTGGCTAGCACGGTTAAGCCGTCTACTATGCAAAATGAAGCCCAGCTCCGCCAGCTGATCAAGCAGGTATCTGCTATGGCGAACATACCTGTCAGCGAGGATACGATTCAGGAAATTGTCGGAGCGGTGAAGAAGAGCGGCATGAATCCGAGCAATATGGAAGCCTTGATGAAAATGATGATGAACAAATAAGATATGCTGATCATGAACAAAAGACGTATCCTTTGCGGGAATGCGGCTTTTGTTCTTTTTTTCGCCATACTCAGGGTGAGGCACTATCATTTTCGTGATATAATAGGTTGAATAATTTGAAGAGAGATTGGAGAGTTTCGTGACATGGATCCGATGCAAAAGATGTGGCTGTCCCTTGTCGCATTGTTGATTATGGCGCTGTCCGTCATCGTGGTTACGCTTGCGCGAAGCAAGACCAAAGGTTTTCTGCGCGGCACGTTATCGTTTGTGGCCTTTATGATGATGATTTTCGGTTTTATTATCGGACTGGCTTCCATCATTTAGTATGGGAAGCCGCTTCCGGGAAGATACGGTAAAGGGGTGCAGCATGACGCTGAATGATCTGCCGGAATTGGAGAAGGCGTTAGCTACCGCCATTCACAAACTGAATCAGGCGCCTGTCGCTTGGCTGCTGGGTGGAAGCTGCTGTTTGCTCCTTCAGGGCGTAGAATTAGGCAAGCCGCCGAGGGATATCGATATTTACGCCGATGCAGGGGGGGTTCAGCCGCTGCATGAGGCGCTGGCCCTTCTGGCAGTAGACGCTCCCCGACTCGATCAGGAAGGGATATATTCTTCCATTCTGAGCCACTATGAATTAGAGAGAGTCCCGATTGAACTTGTGGGCGGATTTGAAGTGAATTCGGAGGGTTCCTCCTATCGCGTTGAAATCGATCAATTGCTCTATCCTGCAGCGCCAGCGCGTCACATACGGGACGTAACGGTACGGCTGATGCCGTTATCCCACGAACTGGTGTTTAATGTGCTTCGAGACAGGCCGGATCGTTACGAGGCCATTGCGGAGGCGATGTTGAGGGATATGAACCAACATTTGCCGCTGCTTCAGCGGTTGTTAAGCCGAAACCGGTTGAGCGGGGAACATCGGTTGGTATTGAAGCGATTAATCGGACTACAGTCATAGCGCGGTAATCGAAACAGCAGCATGGAAGAGCGGGTACATAAGAAAAGGAGCGGTTTACCGTTGGAGTACGAGGTATTATTTCTGCCGGATCAGAAGAAGGTCAAGGTTCGTCCGAACACGAATGTGCTGGATGCCTCGCGTCGTGCCGGAGTACGCATTCCGACCCGTTGCGGAGGTAAAGCAGGCTGTCTGATGTGCAAGATCCTGGTACCGGATGAGGAACGCGGACATTGCTCTGCTCCTGAGACCAAGGAAATCAGGAAACTGGGAACGTCGATGATGGAACAAGGCTACCGGTTATCCTGCCAGACGAGGATTACGAGCCATTTGAAGGTGATAATCCCCGAGGATCCCCTTAAAGCCGCGATACGCAAGCAGCTGGAGGCAGCGAGGAATCGGGAGCCCGATGACTTTATTTAAAGTGCGAGTTCAAAAAGATCGGTTTTTTGAACAACCTCTTAAAGCGAAGGATGATGTTAGTTGAGTATGAACACTTGGATGACCCAAGCGGCTGGCCGTACGAAGCGGATGTCTGCCGTCTTAGTCCTGGTGCTGTTTCCAATGTTGCTGACAGGTTGTCTATATCCTGACGAGAAGCTGCAGGAGAACAAGGTTTCCTATAGGGAAAGTGTCAAACGGATTCAGTCGGCCGTGGACGATTTTTATCAAGAGCAAGGAATTCTGCCGATCATTACGGCAGGCGCGGAAATTCCGAAGTATGAGAAATACCGGGTCGATTTGGATCAGCTGAAGGGCCGAGGATATATCGACCAAATTCCGGATACGGCTTTCGAGAAAGGCGGCAGCGGTTATTTTCTCATTATTAATGAGGAAACCGAACCAACCGTGAAGGTCATGGACTTAACAACGGCTCAGAAGGTGAATGACGTTCAGCGAGCCGTGAATCTGTACAAAATGGCGAATGACAACGCCTTTCCGGCAGGGGAAGCCCTCTACCCGGGTTATACGGCGGTGGATTTGTCGAAAACCGAGGCCAAATCCCTTAAGTTAATGAGTGTATACTCGGGCCAGGAAATGCCTTTTATGATGGATGAAGAGGGCACGGTGTACGCCGATTATGCCTTTGATATTATGCAGGCTATCCAGAAGAACGGCTCCGAGCCCAAAGAAGGAGAGGATTTACGGGTGTTTCTGGAGAAGGAATCCTATTATGTACCCGTAAAATCCGTACCCTATGCATGGAAGGACGGGCAGCCTGTGGCTCAGCCCCTACCTTAACCCCGTACCCGCCGATATCGGCGGGTATTTTTTTGGTCCCGCCTGGTTGCCGGTTTCTGCCTGAAGAATGAGGTACGGCAGCCATAAGGCGGGTCTACTTTTTTTATCCTCGAGTCTCTTCTGTGATCGTTTATTTGAGTAGGGCTGAATCTCTTTGGAATATCTAGTAAAGTCCGCGCATATTCATAATCTGAAAGAGTAGTGCGGGCAAGAGCCGGTTGCCCACATCATGAGGCACTAGAAAGCGTCTGAAAGGCGTGACAGCGCGAAGACAGACCGTGCCCCGAGCGGTGGTTTTTCTTACGGTATTCGATTGCGTGTCTGGCAGTTGCAGGCATACTCGATATCTTAAAAAAAACTGGACGGACTTTAAGGGGCAACCGTCATATTTTTGAACCCGGTACATATGATGTTACTAGTCCAAATGCATGTACGAGTTACGCCGCTTTGCCGTTTCCATCCAAACTCATGGAATACCGGCGGCGGGATGCTGGCGACATTGTAAAGGCTGCTCATCTGTTGCAATGGCTTTGGCTATGAGTGGAACACGAAGCGGATGCTCTTAAAGCATTTTTCCTTCGGAGTAATTTGAGGAGGGGATCTCTTTTGGAAAAAGTGGACATTTTTAAGGACATTGCCGAACGGACCGGAGGGGACATTTACTTAGGTGTTGTCGGTGCCGTCCGTACGGGAAAATCAACGTTCATCAAGCGGTTTATGGAGACGGTTGTTCTCCCGAACATTACGAACGAGGCGGATCGAGTAAGAGCTGTCGATGAGCTGCCTCAAAGTGCTGCAGGGAAAACGATCATGACGACCGAGCCGAAATTCGTGCCGAACAACGCGGTACAAATCAAGGTTACGGATGGCCTTGAGGTCAACGTAAGGTTGGTCGATTGTGTTGGTTATGCCGTTGAAGGTGCCAAGGGTTACGAGGACGAGAATGGCCCGAGAATGATCTCGACGCCATGGTTCGAAGAGCCGATTCCGTTCCAGGAAGCGGCCGAAATCGGAACCCGCAAAGTCATTCAGGAGCACTCCACACTTGGCGTGGTTGTCACGACGGACGGAAGCATTGCGGAGATTCCGCGAAGCTCTTATGTAGAGGCCGAGGAGCGCGTCATCGAGGAACTGAAGGAAGTCGGCAAGCCGTTTGTTGTTGTCATTAACTCCACGCGTCCCCGCAGCGAAGAAGCCCTTCAGCTGCGCAATGAGCTGGCAGAGAAATACGACATTCCAGTCATGACGCTGAGTGCGGCAACCATGACCGACGATGATGTGACCGGTGTGCTTCGTGAGGTATTGTATGAGTTCCCGGTGCATGAAGTGAATGTCAATCTGCCGAGCTGGGTTATGGTGCTTAACGAGAACCACTGGCTCCGCAGCAACTATGAAAACTCGGTGAGAGATACCGTAAAAGATATCCGCCGTCTGCGTGACGTGGATCGTGTGGTTAGCCAGTTCATGGAATACGATTTCATCAACCATGCCGGACTTAGCGGCATGAATATGGGTCAGGGCGTTGCCGAGATCGATCTCTTCGCGCCTGACGAACTGTATGACCGGATCTTGATGGAGGTCGTGGGTGTCGAGATCCGAGGCAAGGATCATCTGCTGCAGCTGATGCAGGAGTTCTCCCATGCCAAACGGGAATACGACCGCTTCGCCGAAGCGCTTGAGATGGTCAAAACGACGGGGTACGGCATCGCCGCTCCTTCCCTGGCCGAGATGGCGCTTGATGAGCCTGAGCTCATCCGCCAAGGCACCCGCTTCGGGGTAAGATTGAAAGCGACCGCGCCGTCCATTCATATGATTCGGGTGGACGTGGAATCCGAGTTCTCGCCGATCATCGGCACGGAGAAGCAGAGCGAGGAGCTTGTGCGCTACCTGATGCAGGACTTCGAGAACGATCCGATCAAAATTTGGGAATCCGACATATTCGGACGCTCGCTGCACTCGATCGTCCGTGAAGGAATCCAAGGAAAAATCGCGATGATGCCAGACAATGCCAGATACAAATTGCAGGAAACTTTGGGTCGCATCATTAACGAAGGCTCCGGCGGTTTGATCGCAATCATTCTTTAAGTGGGCGCCGGAAAGGTGTTGAGAATGCAGTCGCTAACGGGTCAAAAGTCCCGATTAGCGGCTGTTTTTCGTGTTTTCTTTGGCCTAGCAAAGCAAAACGCTTGAAATTATCAGATGGCTGTATTACTATAAATTTGTTCCGCGTCATGCATTCTAAACGCGAGATAGGGGTAAAATACCCGATTGCACGTATAATTTGCGGTAAAACGGAAACAGTGAATAGCAAGTGGAGCACATTCCTTGTTAGGGAGGTGAAAGAATGAATAAATCGGATCTGATTACACAAGTAGCTGAATCTACTGAGCTTTCCAAGAAAGATGCAACAAAAGCGGTTGATGCCGTTTTCGATGCCATCTCCGAAGCATTGCAAAGTGGAGACAAGGTACAACTGGTCGGTTTTGGCAACTTCGAGGTTCGCGAGCGTTCCGCACGGAAAGGCCGCAACCCGCAAACAGGTGAAGAAATCGAAATCCCTGCGAGCAAAATTCCTGCATTTAAACCTGGTAAAGCGCTCAAAGACGGAATCAAATAAAGATTTCTACATATTACCTAAGAGCACAGGTCGTGAATTCGTTCACGGCCTTTTCTTTTAGGCTTACGGCGAGGAGGCCTGGAAAATGGAGAACGTTCAGAACGGCGATTATTTTGTTGTCAAAGCGCTGGACCATGGCGTGCAGGTAATCGGTCTTACCCGCGGCCAGGATACCCGCTTTCATCATACCGAGAAGCTGGACAAAGGCGAAGTCATCATCGCCCAGTTCACGGATCATACGTCCGCGGTGAAAATACGCGGCAAAGCCGAGATCATGACCAAGCACGGGAAGATCGAATCCGGTATCTGAGGAAAATCATCATATGGAAAAAGCCCCGCCTTTTCGGTGGGGCTTTTTTGTATTTCGCGTTTATTCGCGTGGGGTGTGTGTTAACGAATTGTTAAATGCACTTGCCGCTTTGTCGAACAATGGATATACTAGCGGGAATGGAATGAATAAAAACGCGAAAGGATGATTGCAGAAATCATGGCGAAACAATACAGAGACGGACAGTATATCGTGGTCCCTGAAAATCCGGTATCCCTGTTTTTGTTCAACAGTACGCGCTCGGCGTGGATATGGCTGCTGGTAAGGCTGTATCTCGGTTACGCATGGTTAACGTCGGGCTTGAAAAAGCTGACGGCCGAAGCCTGGACGGGAAGCGAAGCCGGAACGGCCATTAAGGGCTTTGTCGGCGGTGCGCTGGCAAAGGCGGAAGAAGGAAAGGACGTAACCGGATGGTATGCTTCTTTCCTTGAGGGGTTTGTGCTTCCCAATGCCAAGCTGTTTGCCTATATGGTGGCCTTCGGCGAGGTCCTGGTAGGTCTCGGGCTGATTTTGGGCCTGTTGACCGGTATTGCCGCGTTTTTCGGCGGATTAATGAATGCCAGCTTTTTATTCGCGGGTACGGTAAGCTCCAATCCGTTGTTGTTTATATTGGCGACATGGCTGGTGCTGGCCTGGAAAGTCGCGGGCTGGTACGGCTTGGACCGCTGGGCGCTGCCGCTGCTGGGTACGCCTTGGAGCCGCAGGCGCAAGGAAAGGGATATTCCGGAACAAGTTTGATCCTGCCCAAAAGTAACATTCGTCACTTTCATCATGCGTTTGTCAAGTACAAATCGAACAGACCGCGGCCATGAAATCCTTTAATCTGAAATCAGATCAATATGGATAAAGGATGATGGTTATGGGAATCCGTGCTTTTTTTAAACTGGTGGAAATTCAGACGAAGGTAGCCAGCATGATCCCGTTCCTGTTCGGAACTTTGTATGCGCTGTTTCGTTTTCAGCAGTTCAATGGATATCATTTTGCCCTGATGCTCGCATCATTGCTGTCGTTTGATATGGCAACAACGGCGGTCAATAATTATTACGATTACAAAAAAGCGATTAAAAAGAACGGTTTCGGTTACGAGCAGCATAATGCCATCGTACGTTATAACCTGAATGAGCCGGCGGTTGTGACCGTCATCGCTCTGCTGCTGCTGACGGCCGTCGGTTCCGGCATAGCGCTGTTCCTGTCCACGGGCTGGTTAATTCTGCTGCTTGGCGGAATGTCCTTCGCCGTAGGGATATTATATTCGTTCGGACCGATTCCGATTTCGCGGATGCCGCTAGGCGAGCTGTTTTCCGGATTGTTCATGGGGTTTGTCATCATTTTCATCTCGGCTTGGATCCATGTTGAGGGCAGCCATCTGGCGGTTATGGATATTCAAGGGAGTGTCCTCTCCCTTCAGGTGAACCTTCCCGAGGTGCTGCTGCTTCTGGTCGTATCATTGCCGGCTATTCTCGGGATTGCCAACATCATGCTGGCCAATAACATCTGCGACATGGATGAGGATTTGGAGAACCGACGGTATACGCTCCCGGTATATATCGGCTTCAAGCATTCGCTGAGACTGTTCCGGGTTCTGTACTGCCTTGCTTATCTGGACCTGGCGGCTCTTCTTCTGATGAAGGTGCACCCTGTGCTGGTTCTGCTGGTGTTCGTCACCATTGTCCCTGTATATAAAAAAGGAGCCGCATTTACCGCACATCCATCCAAAGAGAAAACCTTCGTGATCGCGGTGCAAAATTTCGTGGTCATGAATTTGGCCAGGATCGCGGCGCTGGCTGTGGCCGTGACGTTGACCTCGCTTTCGCTTTTTTAACCGAATCCCCGTTCGTTTTACCAGAAGCAGGCATAGCCTGCTTTTTTTCTTTATACAATGAGGTATGGACTTCAGAGGAGCGGAAGAAACTAGGAACAGAGGAGGTTTCGGTCATGAAGCATTGGCAATCCGTACAAGCGGTACTCTTGCCTGCGGCGATTGCATTCATCCTGCTTGGCCTGTTGATGGGGCTCCAATCGCAAGCTCGTTATAAGGTCGGCGCTGTACCCGCGGCGGTGCCTTACCACAGCCGCGAATTAAGCGATGCCGGCTTAGTGGATTCCCTGATGAGTCTACCTCTGAATCTGCAGATAAGCCGGGCGGACTATGAAGAAGGCGCTTTGACGCTGGATATCAAATTGAGCGATGCTACGGAGACGGCCTCCGAGGTTTACGAGGACATCGCCAGCATTATGTCCTATTCGTTCGATGGCACGGATAATGTGAGGCAGCTGTATCTCAGGGTGGTTGCCATCGATCGCTGGGGAGGAAAACGGTATATGCTGCTGGCCTCGAATATGAACAGGGAAGCATGGGATTCACGCTATGCGGAAGTCCTGACCCAGCTGGAGAATGAGGATGTGCCGCCTTCCGTCGCCGCTGCGCTGAACCTGACCTTTACGAATCTTTGGCCAAAGCAGTTCAGCGGCCCTGGAAAGGGGTAAAATAGTAGATGACAGGGCATGTACGTGCCCTGAACATGTGTTATAATAGATTGGATTGTGGGCTCAATTGGACAAAAGAACATCAAGTGCACGGAGGCTGAGAATGAAACCGTATCGCGTACCAGAACTGGCAGAGAAATATATAAATTATGATATGATTCAGAACCACACGGAACTTCCGGGTTTTCCGGACGCCCGTGTTCATTTGTTATACATATTTTTAATGGATTCGGGACGGAATATTGCCGGACACGAAGAATTGTACGCGCTGGTTACCTCACTGGTTCAGGTGGGACTCGATACGCATGAAAGCATCGACGTTACGGAAGGCAATCAAGGAGAGGCAATGATGCGATCCCGGCAGCTGAGAGTGCTCGCAGGGGATTACTTCAGCAGCCGTTTTTATCAGCTCCTGGCCCTTAAGGGCGAAATTGCCGTCATCTCGCTACTGAGCAAAGCGGTAAGCGAAGTTAACGTGATGAAGATGAGATTGTACGGTAAAATGAAAAAAAACCTGCTGCCTTCTGAAGAATATCTACAGCTAACGGTACAGCTGAATATGCAGCTGTTTCTTTCTTTTACTCCGCTGCTTGAGGTGTCCGTGCAAGAAACATGGGAGAAGCTGCTCAAGGAAATTACGGAATGTGAAACGCTTGTACAGGAGATGGAACGCTGTGCGACGCCTGACATCGGCAGATGCGGCTACGCGTACTGGCATCTGATCGAGTCGGGCAGCGACGAGGAACGGAAAATGCTGGTGGGCAGAAAAACGGATATGAAGGACTGGCGGAAGCTGATTCTGAAGCATAAGGCCTCGGAGAAGCTGCTGGACAAGCTCCGGGAATCCGTCAGCGCCGTACAGCAGCTGCTGGGTGGGCGCGTGGGTGATAGCCCGTACACCGGTGTGCTGGACCCGTTTCTGAAACGGCTCAGCACATATCGGTCCGTCGTAAGTGAAGGGTAGGGGGATGCAGTGGATAATCAAACAACCAAGTTAGACGCAATCAAGCATGACGGCAAAAATCCGAAAGAGCAGTACGTCCATTCCGTCTTCGAAAGCATATCGGGCAAATACGACCTGATGAACGACATTCTCAGCTTTCGAAGACATAAAGCCTGGCGCAAGTATACGATGAAAAAGATGAACATGCGCCATGGCGATACGGCCATCGACCTATGCTGCGGAACTTGCGACTGGACAATTAGTATGGCCCAGGCAAGTGAATCCGGACACATAGTCGGACTCGACTTCAGTGAGGGGATGCTGAACGTCGGCCGGGGGAAGGTTGCCAAGCATGGACTCGAACCACAGATCGAGCTGGTTCAGGGAAACGCCATGAGCCTGCCGTTCGAAGATAACCAATTCGATTACGCGACGATTGGTTTCGGTCTTCGCAATGTGCCGGATTACATGCAGGTTCTGCGTGAGATGAAACGCGTGGTTAAGCCCGGCGGGATGGTGGTATGTCTCGAACTGTCCAAGCCGACTTGGCAGCCGTTCAAAGGCATTTATTATTTTTATTTCCAACAAGTGCTGCCTCGGATGGGGAAACTGGTAGCCAAGCGTTATGAGCAGTATAAATGGCTGCCCGAATCGCTGGCTTTGTTCCCGGGACGAGAGGAGTTAGCCGAAGCTTTCCGTCAGACCGGACTTCAACAGGTTCAGGCCTTTCCCTTGACTGGTGGCATAGCAGCCTTACATATTGGGACCAAGGAGAATCTGGATGTTTAAGAAAATAGGAACTTATCTTGAAATGATTAAAGTGGAGCATACGCTGTTTGCTCTGCCTTTCGCTTTTATGGGGGCGATTCTAGGATCGGCCGTCGTGTTTGACCGATTACCGTCCTGGGGAGATATCGGCTGGATCTTTCTTGCCATGTTCGGTGCGCGAAGCGCAGCTTTCGGACTCAACCGGCTCACCGACCAACATATCGATGCCAAGAACCCCCGCACGGCCAATCGCGCCATTCCGGCAGGCCTGCTGAAGCCGCTGGAGGTCATCATATTTATTATTCTGTCTTTCGCCGTGTTTTTCTGGGCTACTTACATGCTGGACCCGTTTGCTTTCCGTTTGCTGCCTATCGCTATTTTCATGCTTATCATTTATTCCTTTACCAAACGGTTCACATGGCTTTGCCATCTGGTGCTCGGTCTTACAACGGCGCTTGCCCCGCTGGGCGGATGGGTTGCGGTAACCGGTCAAATCGACTGGAAGGCGATGGTGTTTTATATCGCGCTTGCGTTTTGGACGGGCGGATTTGATATCGTTTATGCATGCCAAGACGAGAAATTTGATGCAAAAGAAAGGCTGTACTCGATTCCTTCCCGGTTCGGCCTGCACAAGGCGCTCTGGTTCGCTCGCGGGTTCCACGTCGTTACGGCTGTCGGTTTTATCGTTCTTTTCTTTGTAACGCCGGTGGGCTGGTGGTATTTGGCGGGAATGGTGATCGCTTGCGGAATTTTGTTCTATCAGCACTACATCTTGTCGCCAAACGATATGAGCCGCCTGCAAACCGCGTTCTTTACCATGAACAGTACGCTGAGCATCATTCTGTTTGTATTCACTCTCATTGATTTGGTGGTGCGTTACATCTGATGAAATCCATGCGGAGAAAGAGCTGGGTTGTCGGCATTACGGGGGCCAGCGGCAGCATATACGGGGTTCGTCTCACGGAGACCCTGCTCTCGCTGGGCTACGATGTGCAATTGATTATCTCCAATGCGGGCTGGCGCGTGCTGAAGGAGGAAATGGGCTTTCAGGCGGGCAACCGCGAGGAAGTGCTGGCTGAGAAATTCGGCGGTTTCGAGGGGAACGTGATATATCATCCGATCTCCGACATCGGAGCTACGATTGCCAGCGGCTCTTACCTGGTGGAAGGCATGATTATCATGCCATGCTCGATGGGCACGTTATCCTCGGTGGCGCACGGATCTTCCGACAACCTGATGGGACGCGCCGCCGACGTCATGATGAAGGAGGGCCGTCCCCTGGTGCTTGTCCCGAGAGAAACGCCGCTGCATGCCATTCACCTGGAGAACATGCTGACGCTGGCCAAGCTTGGGGTCAAAATCATTCCGGCGATGCCAGCCTTCTATCACGGACCGAAAACGATTGATGATATCGTCCATTTTTTGGTTGGCAAGGTATTGGACAGCGTACGCATCGAACATGAATTGTACACCAGATGGGGCGACTAGCAACAACAATGGTTCAGGCATTAACCTGTGCTGCGATTTGATGAACGACAACAGGAAGGGTTACGCTTATATTTCAAGTTCGCATCAGAGCTTGGCCTGCTGAATTCGCGAGGTAGCGCCGGAGTTATGGAATGAGAATCTAAGCATACGGGTGAAGAGATGAAACGATTTGACATATTCGGAACATTAAAAAAAGATATGGACGTTATCGAGAGGGAGCTCTACCTCAGCGTCGAAGGCGACAGTCCCGAGCTGACAGAGACTTCCCTGCATCTGCTTAGAGCAGGCGGCAAGCGCCTCCGTCCCGTTTTTGTCCTGATGGGCGGCAAATTCGGCGACTATGACATTGATAAGCTGAAGCATGTGGCCGTGCCGCTGGAGCTGATCCATAGCGCTTCCCTCGTCCATGACGACGTGATTGACGATGCGGACACGCGGCGCGGCAAACCCACGGTGAAGGCCAAGTGGGACAACCGGATCGCCATGTATACCGGGGATTATATTTATGGCAAGGCGCTCCAGTTGACGACTCACCTGAAACAGCCTGAAATTCATCAGATTCTGGCCAAGGCCATGGTCGAGATGTCCATTGGCGAAATGGAGCAGATACGCGATTTCTTTAATACCGAACAGGACGTCAGAAGATATCTTCTCCGCATTCGCCGCAAGACGTCGCTCCTGATTGCCGTCAGCTGCCAGCTCGGCGCGTTGGCTGCGGATGCGGACCGCAAGGTGGCCAACAGCCTGTATCGATTCGGATACAATGTCGGCATGGCATTTCAGATTCAGGACGATCTCCTGGATCTGTGCGGGACGGAGAAGCAGATTGGCAAGCCCCCGGGGAGCGATATGAGACAGGGAAACATTACACTGCCCGTCATTTTTGCTCTCGAGGACAGCCAGCGGAGAGAGCCGCTGCTGCAGGAGCTGGAACGGATTCATGCACTAAATGGCCAGTGCGATGTATCGGGCGCCGTAAAGCTTGTAACCTCAAGCGAAGGCATATCGAGATCCGAGGCGCTGGCCGATCGGTATATAGGTAAAGCATTGGCTGCATTGGATACGCTGCCTGACATCAAGACCAAAAAACACCTTAGAGATATCGCAAATTTTATTACAAAGCGGTCATATTAGCCTTACCCATGAGGTTGCTTTCTGTTAAAATACGGGTACAAACATGTAACATCACCTGAGCATGGATTGATGGTTGAATTGTTCAATTACCTAGGATGAGGGGAAGCGTGATGAGGCCTATGGAACGTACTTTTTTAATGATTAAACCCGATGGTGTGCAGCGTGGGCTGATCGGCCGAATCGTCGGCCGTTTGGAGGATAAAGGATTCAAGCTGGTTGCGGGCAAGTTTATGCAGATTTCGGACGAGCTGGCCAAGCGCCATTATGCGGAACATGAAGGCAAGGATTTTTTCGATAACCTGGTAGGGTTCATCACGTCCGGACCGGTGTTCGCGATGGTTTGGGAAGGTGACGACATCATCGCTTTGTCTCGCCAAGTCATCGGCAAAACGAACGTGAAGGATGCGCTGCCAGGTACGATACGCGGGGATTTTTCAGCTCATACGCCGCATAATCTGATTCACGGATCGGATTCGCCTGAAAGCGCGCAGCGCGAAATCGCCAATTTTTTTGATGATCGGGAATTGGTTGAGTACAACAAGACGCTGTCCCCTTGGCTGTAAGCGAAGCGGAAAGCGGAATAATCTGATTAACAGGATGATACGATGACGGAACATGAACCAGTACTAGAGGATCCCGATTATATCGGCTTTGTTCGCAGCATCGAGCGAAGCACGGGGATCAATCTGGCCGATTACAAGGAAGCGCAGATGAAGCGAAGACTGACGACGCTGCGCATGAAGAAGGGGTTTGAAACCTTTTCGGCCTTTTACGATGCGATGATGAAGGACAAGCCGCTCTTTCATGAGTTTTTGGACCGGATGACAATTAACGTCTCGGAGTTTTGGCGCAACCCGAACCGGTGGGAAGTGCTCCGGGACAAAATATTGCCGGAGCTGGCCAAGCAGAATCCCGGGGTGTTGAAGGTTTGGAGCGCTGCCTGCTCGACCGGCGAAGAGCCCTATACGCTTGCCATGATCCTGGCGGAACAAAACATGCTGGGCCGGGCGCGAATCATGGCGACCGATATCGATGACGGTGCGTTACATAAAGCAAAGGAAGGCCTGTATGTCGAGAGGTCACTCAAGGACGTCCCTTCCGGAGTAGCCGCCCGCTATTTTAAGGAAGAGGGCTCGCTGTATCGATTCAGCGAGAACTTGAAGAAGGAGGTTTCCTTCCACAAGCAGAATCTGCTCACGGACCGGTTCGAAGCCGGGCATGATCTGATTGTCTGCCGGAACGTGATGATTTATTTCACGGAAGGGGCCAAGCACAAGCTGTATCAGAAATTTGCCGCGAGCCTGAAGCCGGGCGGGTTTCTGTTTGTGGGCAGCACCGAACAGATCTTCAATCCGGGGCAGTACGGCCTGGAAAGCAACGAGACCTTTTTCTACCGTAAAGTTCAATAGAGACGGCAGCTTAACGCATAAAGCGCTTTTCAATCCGCAGGATGAGAGGCGCTTTTGCTCGTTTGTCGACATTCTTGTCAAAGCGTTAGACCTATACTATAATGAGCAGAAGATGTTCGCGGAGTTTAGCGGTTTAACGCTTAAAAGCCTAAAGGGGGAAAAGCATCATGAGCTTACGGTTTTTAACCGCTGGGGAGACGCACGGGCCTCAGCTGACAACTATAATCGAAGGGCTTCCAAGCAACTTGGAGCTTGATTTCGACGCACTGAACTTTCAGCTCCATCGTAGACAGAAGGGGTACGGCCGGGGACGCCGCATGCAGATCGAGAAGGATACGGCGCAAATCCTTGGCGGTGTGCGTCACGGCTATACAACCGGTGCGCCGCTCGCGCTGGTCGTCCAGAATAACGACTGGAAGCATTGGCAGAACATTATGAACGTGGAGCCGATTGAGGGCAACGACGAGGCGAAGAGACGGGTACATCGTCCAAGACCGGGTCATGCCGACCTGAACGGCGGATTGAAGTACAACCTGAAGGATCTGCGTAACGTGCTGGAACGCTCCAGTGCCCGTGAAACCACGGTCCGCGTTGCCGTTGGCGCTATCGCCAGACAATTCCTGGCTCAGTTTGGCGTCAAAGTGGCTGGCCAGGTCATCCGGATCGGCGAAATCGAGGCTCCCCCGCACCATCTTTCGATCGATGAGCTGATCGAGCGTACGGAAGCTTCTTCGGTTCGCGTGGTCGACGAAGAGACCGAGAAGAAGATGGAAGCCTACATAGACGAGATCAAAAAAGAAGGCGACTCCATCGGCGGCATCGTGGAATGCATCATCGAAGGATTGCCGGTCGGATTGGGCAGCCATGTCCAATATGACCGCAAGCTGGATGGACGCATCGCGCAGGGCGTGATGTCGATTAACGCCTTTAAGGGCGTTGAGGTAGGCATCGGATTCGAAGCAGGCGAGCTGCGCGGCTCCCAGGTGCATGACGAGATTATGTACAGCGAGGAGCGCGGATACCACCGTGCGACCAACCGCCTGGGCGGATTCGAGGGCGGGATGACAAACGGCATGCCGATCGTCGTGCGCGGCGTCATGAAGCCGATTCCGACGCTGTACAAGCCGCTTCAAAGCGTGGATATCGACACGAAGGAAGCCTTCACGGCTCAGGTTGAACGCTCGGATGCCTGTGCGGTTCCGGCAGCCAGCGTCGTGATGGAGCACGTTGTGACCTGGGAGGTAGCCAAGGCGTTCCTTGAGAAGTTCGGCGGCGATTCGATGGAGGAAATCCATGCGAATTACCAAAACTACCTGAAACAGCTGGAGAACTACTGATATGCGGACATTACGTGTGGAACTGGGAGAGCGTTCCTATCCGATTTATATCGGTGCGGGGATTCTGAATACCCTCGGCGAGCTGAGCGCGAAGCATGGCATAACCCGCAAGAGCCCGCATCTGATCGTAACGGATGATCAAGTGGCGCCTCACTATTTGGCGCAAGTGGAGGAGCAGCTGAAATCGGAAGGGTACACGGTCATATCCCATATCGTCCCTTCCGGCGAGTCCTCCAAATCGCTACAGGTCTATGAAGAGGTTATGACCACGGCCATCAACGGCAAGCTGGACCGCAGCTCGGCTGTCTTCGCGCTGGGCGGAGGCGTTGTGGGCGATTTGGCCGGATTCGTCGCGGCGACATACATGCGCGGCGTGACGTTTGTTCAGATCCCGACCACGATCCTTGCCCATGACAGCAGCGTAGGCGGCAAAGTGGCGGTGAACCATCCTCTGGCCAAAAATATGATCGGTGCATTTCATCAGCCCGTCATGGTGGTTTATGACGTGAATACGCTGATGTCGCTCCCGGCGCGCGAGGTGTCTTCAGGCCTTGCGGAAATGGTGAAGCATGGCTTGATCCTGGACCGGGATTTTGCCTATTGGTGCCGGGAGAACGGCTCCAAGCTGCTGAGCCTGGAGCCGGAAGCTTTGATCTACGGCCTGGAGCGCGGCTGCGCGATCAAGGCGGACGTGGTATCCCAGGATGAGCGGGAAGGCGGCTTGCGCGCCATACTTAATCTGGGGCATACCATTGGCCATGCCATCGAAGCCGTTGGCGGTTACGGCCGATTCCTGCACGGCGAGGCGATTGCAATCGGCATGGCGGGATCGGCTCTACTTGCTGAGAAGCTTGGCAGACCTGCGGATCTGCACGAAGAGACGGTGAGCATGCTGAAGGCGGTGAATCTGCCGGTAGTCTTGCCGGATGACGTCTCGGTCGATCGCATCATGGATGCCATGCAGCATGATAAGAAGTTCGCCGAGGGGCAAATGGTATTTATCGTACCGGAATCCATCGGTTCCGTCAGCATCGTTAAGGATGTACCGGTAGAAGCTGTTCGATCCGTGGTCGAACAGTTGAAGGGAGAGGGATAGTTCATGATGAATCGGGGAATCCGGGGGGCGACAACCGTCACCCGCAACGATGAGCAGGAGATCGTACAGGAGACGCTGCGTCTGCTGGAAGAGATGGTGAGACGCAACGAGCTACAGCCTGAATATATCAGCAACATATGGATTACGATGACGCAGGATTTGGATGCAACGTTCCCGGCCAAGGCGATACGCCAGCTGGAGGGCTGGGATCTCGTCCCTTTGATGTGTTCGGTTGAAATCCCCGTTCAGGGCAGTTTGCCACGCTGCATCCGGTTTATGGTGCAGGTCAATACGGACAAAAGCCAGAGCGAGATCAAGCATGTGTATTTGAACGAAGCCAAGCGGCTGCGTCCGGATTTATCGGGCTCAAACGCTTGATGTTGAAATTTAGGGTTGCGGTAACACGGCATTATCCTGTATAGTGATATCAGAATAGCTGAGTAGAGTTAGGTTTTACAGATGAGTTGAGTTGAGAAGAGCTGAGGCATTTTAGGGAGTAACATCATCGGGTTTTAGGGTACACTTGTTTTCATGATGAATCTTACGGCATGTTCGTACGATCGGTTACAGGTCTATTTCTTGTATCCGTTCCATGGAACGTCAGCGCTGTAGGTTGTCGATGAACGGGTTGAATGTCCTTTGACCGCGCTCTTTTTTCATAGACTTATTCTGAACGTTAACCTCTACTTCGGTAGAGGTTTTTTTGTTGTATACATTCATTAAGGAGGGATTGACATGGCGAATCCATCAATGGAGCAAGTGGTGGCAATGGCAGGTGAATACAACCTGATTCCGGTAGCGATCAGACTGTTAGCCGATATGGAAACCCCAATTCGCATCTTTCAGCGGTATGCGGAGCGGAAACGGGCATTTTTACTAGAGAGCGTTGAGGGCGGCGTACAGTGGGCACGGTATTCGTTCATCGGAACAGACCCCTTCTTAATGATAACGGGTAAAAAAGGCAAGATTGAGATTGAAAAGAACGGGGAGCGTTCCTTGCTGGAGGGCAAGCCCGTCGAGGAGCTGAAAGCGCTGCTGCGCACATACCGCAGCCCGCAGCTGAAGGAGATGCCTCCTTTTACCGGAGGGGCGATCGGATTTTTCGGATATGATCTGCTTCAGTATTACGAGAAGCTGCCTGCACACGCGATGGATGATCTCGGGATGGATGATATCCGGTTCATGTTTTGCGATCAAGTCATTGTCTTCGACCACGTGAAGCAGCAGATCATGCTGGTCGGCAACGTGCACGTGAAACCTGGAGATTCGGACGATACCATCCGTCAGAGCTATATGGATGTATGCCGTACCCTGGAAGCGGCGGCCGAACAGCTGCAGGAACAGGGGCCGAGGGAGAACGTGAACTCCAGAGGCATTCCGGCCGATGTCGACATGGGCGACATTAAATCCAACATGACCAAAGAGAAGTATCTCTCCAATGTAGAGCAAGCGAAGGAATATATTCGTGCAGGCGACATTTTTCAAGTGGTGTTGTCCCAGCGCTTCCATATCGAAACCGAGGTATCGCCGCTTCACGTCTACCGGGTGCTGAGAACGCTGAATCCTTCGCCGTACATGTATTATCTCAAAATGGACGACGACATTATCGTGGGGACATCTCCTGAAGCCTTGGTTAAGGTGGATGGACGAAGGCTGGAAACAAGACCGATCGCCGGCACAAGGCCAAGGGGCAGCGACGAAGCTGAAGACCAGGCGCTGGCGGAAGATCTGCTGCAGGACGAGAAGGAACGCGCGGAGCATTTGATGCTGGTGGATCTCGGCCGCAACGATCTGGGCCGCGTATCGGAGTTCGGCACGGTGAAATGCGATACGTTCATGGAGATTGAAAAATACTCCCACGTGATGCATATGGTATCCAGCGTATCCGGCCAGCTGAGCGAGAACAAGGATTTCTTTGATGCTTTTCTGTCCTGTTTGCCAGCGGGAACGGTGTCCGGAGCTCCGAAACTGCGGGCAATGGAGATCATTGCCGAATTGGAGCGGGAAGCGAGAGGCGCATATGCCGGGGCCATCGGTTATCTGGGCTTTGGGGGCAATATGGATTCCTGCATTACAATCCGCACGATCATTTTTCGCCAGGGCAAAGCTTATGTTCAGGCAGGGGCCGGTATCGTATGGGACTCGGTTCCCGAGAAGGAGTATGAGGAAACCGTTAATAAAGCCAAAGGGATGCTGAAGGCGATCCGTGTCGCGGAAGCGATGTTTCCCTCCAGCGCGGGGGCCAACGACTTAATCAATCAGGATTATTTGTATCAATATACACCTTAACATGAAGGAGGAGATCGTAATGAACGTGATGGAGACGATGCAATCCAGCCTTTCAAAGCTGATCGGCGGTCAGGATCTGAGTCGGGAAGAGGCCCGCGGGGTTATGCAGACCATAATGGAAGGCCATGCGACCCATACTCAAATCGGCGCGCTGTTGACGGCCTTAAGAATGAAGGGAGAGACCGTCGAAGAGATAACCGGTTTTGCCGAAGCGATGAGAGGCGCCGGCGGACGTGTCGTTACCGAGCGGAACCAGTTGCTTGATACGTGCGGCACCGGAGGATCCGGCATTCACAAGTTTAACATTTCTACCGTATCCGCCATTATCTCCTCCTCGGTTTCGGTCAGAGTGGCCAAACACGGCAACCGTTCGGCATCGGGCCGGGCGGGCAGCGCCGATGTGCTGGAAGCGCTTGGCGTCAATATCCACTTGACCGCAGAACAAGCCACAGCCTGCCTGAACGATATCGGAATCTGTTTCCTGTTCGCCCAAATTTATCATCCGTCGATGAAATATGCGGCTGCCCCTCGCAAAGAGCTCGGGGTCCGGACCGTATTTAACATGCTGGGGCCACTGACGAACCCGGCGGGCGCGGACCGGCAGATGCTCGGGATATACGATATGAACAAAACGGAAACCATTGCGCAGGTCCTCAAAGAGCTCGGTTTGAAGCGGGCCATGGTAGTGACCAGCCACGATGGGCTGGATGAAATCAGCGTCTCGGCGCCTACCCGGGTATCGGAGCTCCGGGGCGGAGAAGTCCGCACTTATGATATCCACCCCCATGATTTGGGTCTGTCGGTTCATCCGATGAACGATATCCTGGGCGGCGATGCTCAAGAGAATGCGGCCATCATCGGCTCGGTACTGCGCGGAGAACGCAGTGCTTATCGGGACATCGTGCTTGCCAATGCCGGTGCCTGCATCTATGTGTCGGGACTTGCGGATAGTTTGGCCGAAGGCGTGCAGCGTGCAGCGGGAGCGATTGATTCCGGGCTGGCGCAGGCCAAGTTGGAGCAGCTGATCTCAAGAACGGGGGAAATGAGTTATGTATCTTGATCAAATCGTAGAAACGAAACGCAATGAGGTTGCAGAGCTGCGAGAAACGTTCAGCATCTCGGAAGCAGAGAGACAAATAGCGGATTTGCCTCCAACTCTCGGATTTGAGAAGGCGTTGTCCATGGGACGCAAACGCAGCATGGGGTTAATCGCCGAGGTCAAAAAGGCTTCGCCCTCCAAAGGGTTGATTCGCCCCGACTTTGACCCGGTTATGATCGCCAAGGCTTACGAAGCAGCCGATGCCGATTGTTTGTCCGTGCTGACGGATAAGGATTACTTTCAGGGAAGTGGGGAATATCTGCAAGCGGTAAGGGCGGCCGTCAACATCCCGCTGCTGCGCAAAGATTTCATTATCGACGAGACTCAGATTTACGAAGCGCGCCTGCTGGGTGCGGACGCCGTTCTCTTGATTGCGAGCATCCTTGCGCCGCAGCGTATCGCGGAGTTCATTGACGTTGCAGGCTCGATCGGATTGGATTGCCTGATTGAGGTTCACGATGGGCAAGAGCTGGAATCGGTACTTGGACTGGGAACGGCCCGTCTGATCGGGATTAACAACCGTAATCTTCGGACCTTTGAAACCTCATTGCAGACAACGGCAGATATCGCGGCGCAGGTTCCGCAGGAAGTGACGCTGATCAGCGAAAGCGGAATATCGAGCCCGGCCGACATTTCCTACTTGCATTATGTGGGAGCACACGGGGTTCTGGTCGGGGAACATTTCATGCGCCAGCAGGACGTGTTCCGCGCTGTGAACGATCTGATGGGACCGCTGCCGATAGCTGCAGACATGGAATAAAGGGGACATTCGATGATGAGTACGGCTCTAAAAATATGTGGACTTCAAAGCGTTGAAGTGCTAAAATCTATGATAAACTTACCTGTGGATTATATCGGATTCGTATTTGCCAAGAGCCGGCGGCGGGTAACGCCGCAGCAGGCTGCGCAGTTGGTGCAAGTATTACGGGAATGGGAGCATGACAAGATTCCCGCCGCTGTCGGCGTCTTGGTTAACCCTGATTTGAGCGAGCTCGCAGAGCTTCTTCAAGAAACGGCGCTTGACGTCGTGCAACTGCATGGTCAGGAATCGCCGCAATTTTGCCGGGAAGTGAAGGAGCGCTTCCCGGTTTCCGTTTTTAAGGCGGTATCGATCGGAAGTGACCGTCCGGAAGCGGAACGTCTGTCGGCACTGGATTCGTATGCGGGCTGCATTGACGGACTGCTGATCGACACCTATGATCCGGTGTACGGCGGAGGGTCGGGCAAGACATTTGCCTGGGATCTGATCCCGGCGTACCAGCAATGGGCTGAACGGCAAGGGATTCCCTTGTTTGTAGCCGGCGGGCTGGATTCCGATAATGTTGCTCATTTGATCGGCCAGTACGCTCCGTACGGGGTGGATGTATCCAGCGGCGTAGAGAGCGAGCCTGGCGTGAAGGATATAAACAAAGTGACCGCTTTTGTAGAAAGGGTGAAGGGGAAATGACACAGCTTCCTGACCGTAATGGACGTTTCGGGGTGTTTGGAGGCCGGTTCGTGCCGGAAACACTGATGAACGCTTTAATAGAGCTTGAGCAAGAATATAATCGTTTCTCGGAGGATCCTGCCTTTAAAGAGGAGATCGCCTATTTGCTGAAACAGTATTCCGGAAGGGAAACGCCGCTTTATTACGCGGAGCGGCTCAGCCAACATCTCGGCAAGGCTAAAATTTACCTGAAGCGCGAGGATTTGAACCACACCGGCGCGCACAAAATCAACAACGCCATTGCACAAGGCGTGTTAGCCAAGCGCATGGGCAAAGGCAAGGTCATTGCCGAAACGGGCGCCGGACAGCATGGTGTAGCGACCGCGACCGTAGCCGCTCTGCTGGGTCTTGAATGCAAGGTATTTATGGGCGAAGAAGATACCAAACGGCAGCAGTTGAACGTATTCCGCATGAAAATGCTCGGTGCCGAAGTAATTCCGGTCACGTCGGGAAGCCGAACGCTGAAAGATGCCGGCAACGAGGCGCTTCGCTACTGGGTCAGCAACGTCGAGGATACCTTTTATGTGCTGGGCTCCGCTGTAGGGCCGCATCCGTATCCGATGATGGTGCGGAACTTCCAGCGCATTATCGGTGACGAGACCCGGAGGCAGATACTGGAGACGGAAGGTAGGCTTCCAGACGTCATTCTTGCGCCGATCGGGGGCGGCAGCAATGCGATCGGCATGTTCTATCCGTTCCTTGAAGACAAGGAAGTCGGATTGATCGGCGTCGAAGCGGCAGGCAAGGGAGTGGATACCGATTTTCATGCGGCTACGATGTCCAAGGGGACACAAGGCGTATTCCAAGGCTCGATGAGCTATTTGCTGCAGGACGAGTACGGACAAGTACAAGAGGCGCATTCCATTTCAGCCGGCCTTGATTATCCCGGCGTTGGTCCGGAGCATTCCTACTTAAAAGACATTGAGCGCGTGCAGTACGTACCGATAACCGACCAAGAGGCGCTCGATGCCCTGCAGCTGCTATGCCGCACGGAAGGCATTATTCCTGCCCTGGAATCCGCGCACGCCGTAGCGCAAGCCGTAAAGATGGCATCCACGTGGACCGAGAACGATATCGTCGTGATTAATTTATCCGGTCGCGGCGACAAGGACGTGGAGTCCATCATGGCTTACACGGGAGGGAAAACCGAATGAACCGAATCGATCAGACCTTTGCGTCGTTGAAGCAACTAAACAAGACCGCCATGATCCCTTATCTCACCGTCGGGGATCCGGATGTGAAGTCGACGCTGGATATCATCCATGAGCTTGAAATCGCAGGAGCCGACATTATTGAACTCGGCGTTCCCTACTCGGATCCCCTAGCCGACGGACCGGTCATCCAGCGCGCTTCCGAGCGCGCGCTGAAGAGCAAGGTGACCATTCGCACTTGCATGGAAACCGCGCGCCTGGCAAGAGAGCGGGGCAGCAAGCTGCCGTTCATCCTGTTCACGTATTACAATCCGGTACTGCAAACCGGACTGGACGTTTTCTTCGAGGAAGTGGTAAGGCATGACATCAGCGGCTTGATCATTCCCGATCTTCCGGTGGAAGAATCCGAGGAGGTTCGGAAACGCGCCCGCGCGGCGGGCGTTCATCTGATTCCGCTGGTGGCTCCTACCTCCCATGAGCGGATCGCGAGCATTGCTTCGGAAGCGACCGGCTTTGTGTACTGCGTATCCTCGCTTGGCGTGACCGGCGAGCGTACCGATTTTTACTCGGGGGTGGAGTCTTTCCTTGAGACGGTAAGGCAGTACAGCAGTGTGCCGATCGCGATCGGCTTTGGCATTTCATCCAGCGAGCAGGTGGCCAGATTCTCAAAAATCTGCGACGGCGTTGTTGTCGGCAGCGCGATTGTGCGTCAGATTGAATCGACCATTCCTCTGCTGGAGAAGGAAGAGACAAGACAGCAGGGGCTTTTGCAAATCAGGGAGTTTGTGGCACAATTAAAAGGATAGTGTTGTCGATAGCAGTTATGAAAGGTGAGGCGAATATCGTATGAAACCGAAAGCGCAAATTGTTAATCTTCCCGTATATCAGCCCGGGAAACCGATCGAAGAAGTCAAAAAGGAATTAGGGCTGGATGTTGTCATTAAACTGGCCTCCAACGAGAATCCGTACGGCTGCTCGCCGCGCGCAACCGAAGCGATTACCGCCGAACTGGGAACGCTCAGCCTGTATCCGGACGGAAGTGCGGCCGATTTAACGGCTGATCTTGCTGGCCAGCTGGGAATTGAACGCAATCAGATTATTTTCGGCTGCGGATCCGATGAAATTATTGCCCTCATTATCCGGGCATTCCTGCAACCGGGGGATGAAACCATCATGGCGGATCAGACCTTCTCGGTGTATAAAACGAACGCGGATATCGAAGGTGCGACATGCATCGAGGTGCCGCTGGCGGACGGTAAGCACGATCTGCCGGGCATGGCCAAAGCCGTTTCGGACAAAACCAAAATCGTATGGGTGTGCAATCCGAATAATCCGACCGGAACCATCGTTTCCGAAAGCGAGCTGGTTTCCTTCCTGGATGAAGTCCCGGCCCACGTAATGGTTGTGCTTGATGAAGCTTATTATGAATATGTAACGGACGCTTCGTACCCGGACAGCATCAAGTTAATGGAGCGTTATCCGAATCTGGTCATCCTGCGCACCTTCTCCAAAATATACGGCTTGGCCGCGCTCCGGATCGGCTACGGCATCGGGCAGCAGGAAATCATTTCCTTGATCAATCGGGTACGTGAGCCGTTTAATACGGGACGCCTGGCTCAAGTAGCGGCGAAGGCAGCCCTGAAAGATCAGGAGTTCGTAGCGAAATGCCGTCAAATGAATGCCGATGGGATCCATTACGTACAAGGAGAATTTGATCGTCTTGGACTGTCTTATTTTCCTGCGAACGGTAACTTCATTATGGTGGATGTGAAGAAGCCAGGCACCGAAGTGTTTAAGTCGCTGCTTAGCAAAGGCATTATCGTACGGCCTGGATTTGAACTGTACCCGAACTATATTCGCGTAACCGTAGGCTCCGAAGAACAGAATAAGGCTTTTATCGGCGCTTTGGAACAAGTGCTGAGCGAAGTGAATGCGCCAGCCTGATCGAATGACACCACAATAATCGCAGCTTGAAACGAGTGAGAGAAAACATGACAATGCAAATTTCCATATTCGGCGTCGGCTTGATCGGCGGTTCGTTAGCTTTAAACTTCAAAGGAAAACCTGGCATAACCGTTACCGGTTATGCCCACACCCAAGAATATGCCGACCAGGTCGTTGCTAAGGGCGTCGTTGATAAGGTTACGCTTTCGGTAGAAGAAGCTGCCCAAGACGCAGACGTCATTTTTTTATGCGTTCCCGTAGGCAGTCTTGAGATGTACATGAAACGTTTGAGCGAAATGCGGCTGAAACCCGGATGTATTATTACGGATGTTGGCAGCACCAAAGCAAGCATTGCCGAATGCGCGTCCCGGCTTGCCCTTCAGGATGCGTATTTCATCGGTGGTCATCCGATGGCGGGCTCGGAGCGGTCCGGTGTTGGGGCTGCCTCCACCGTATTGTTCGAGAATGCCTATTACGTGCTTACTCCGCCGGAGGATGTCCCTCAGGAGAAGCTGAACGTGCTTGTAGAGCTTTTGTCTCACACGCGTGCCCATATTGTGAAGGTAGAGCCGAGACTTCACGATGAGATCGTTGGAGCGATCAGCCATCTGCCTCATGTGATCGCAGTGGCGTTGGTCAATCAGATCAGCTCCTATAATGACGATAATCCGTTGTACCGCACCTTGGCCGCAGGGGGCTTTCGGGATATAACCCGCATCGCTTCCAGCGACCCGGTCGTATGGCGGGACATTCTATTAAACAATCGCAGGGTCATGCTGTCGCTGCTGCAAGACTGGAATGAAGGGATCCGGCGATTCATGGATATGCTGGAGTCGAAGGACGGTGCTGCGATCGAAGAGGCTTTCCGCAAGGCAGGGGAATTCCGCAGCGTCCTGCCGGAGCGGCGCAAGGGCATGATCGTGTCCCAATTTGATCTGTATTTGGACGTGCCTGACCATCCGGGCATCATCGGCCGCATTGCGACGGAGCTCGGGACGAACAGCATCAACCTCAGCAACATGCAGATTATCGAGAGTCGGGAAGATGTGCCGGGCGTGATGAGGCTTTCCTTCCGCAATGAAACCGAACAGGAGCGGGCTAAAGAGCTGTTGTTATCGCAAGGACACTCGGTTTATCAGTAATGTTCCGGTTGTTTTTAAACAACCGGAAATAAATGCGTTTTCAGTGTTGACAAAATGAAAACGTATACATATAATAAAAGTACAGTATGGTTTCTCTCCACTCCTATCCAAAATATTGCACTATGTGCAACCGCCTTCAATGATGAAGGCGGATTTTTTTTGCCAATTTTCCTATCCGTGGAAAACCTTCTGCCACAAACCTGAACTTTTCTCCAATATGTGCTATAATGCTAGAGTGCTAGTGTAGAAGATTTGGGGAAATTGCCAAATACATAGAATAGTCAGACAACATGAGGCGTAACTATATATGGTTTGACGGTACTTTTGCACAAATCCTTGATTTTCCTTATGAAGGTGGAAATGACAAGGAATGGGCACCGGCGGGTGAAGGAGGAACGAAAAATCATATGACGGATTCCCAACTAATCCAAGAAATTAAGCAAGGCAATACCGAACTTTATTCCGAATTAATGAGGCGTTATCAGAGGAAAATATTGGCATTTGTCTATCATATGTTAAAAAGCTCGCACATGGAGCTAATGGCTGAAGATTTATGCTCGGAAACGTTCTACAAGGCTTTCCGGAGCCTGCATTCCTTCCGGGAAGTGGATGCATCCTTTTCGACTTGGCTCTACACCATTGCGCGCAACACCGTGCTGAGCGAACTTCGTAAGCATCGCAGCGGCACATTGCCCCTGGAGGAGAGCGGGGTCGTGCCAGTGGCGCCGCTGGAGGTCGCCCCGGAGCAGGCGATCCTGCGCAGTGAACGAGTACATATGGTAAGGGAAGCGATTAACAATTTACCGGAGAAACAGAGATCGGCGCTGATTCTTCGGGAGTATGATCAACTGGATTACCAGGAAATCGCAGATATTTTAGGTCAAAGCGTCAGTTCGGTTAAGTCACTGTTGTTCAGAGCCCGCGGCAGCGTCAAAATTCAGCTCGAACCCTATTTTTATGAGCCGGTTTTTGAGGATCTGAGAGGGATGAAGAACAGATGACTTGCAATGAAGCCCAAGAGCTGATGGAAACGGTCTGGGATTTACCGGACAACGATCTGCGGCGACAACGGCTGATTGCACATGTTCAAACCTGCAGCTCATGTGCGGCGGAATACGAAATGTGGGTGGAAAGCCAGAACATGGTTCATGCCCTGGAGCATGAGATTCCCGACATGGACGCTGAACAGATCAACCGCAACGTGATGGACCGCATTTATCGCGATTTTCCCTGGCTGGTGGAGGAAACGTCCAAGAGCCGGGCGGTAAGCCGGGTGTTCCGGAAGCGGCTGACGCTGATGATTGCCGGTTTTCTGGCCTTGTTCGTTTGCAGCTTTGTTTATTTTGCAGCGACGGGCAATCAGCCGGATCCGGTTCCGGAAGCCGTAACCACAGGGATTATCCCTACAGGCGTAGCGGATACGGCCCAAGGCTTGAACACCAAGGACGATTACAACATCCCAAAAACCAACAGCGGCATTATTGATCCTTTTGTGGTTGATATGAGTCCCACTCAGCCAGAATACTGGATGATACTTTCCCTTTTGGGAATCGGATGCGCTTTGTTTTTCCTAAAAAGACTAAATCGGGTCAGAAGATAAATGATGGATAGGATGGAGGAGAGGCGGCATGCAGATCGGCTTGGTTCGCCATGGATTAACGGATTGGAATGCGTTAGGCAAAATCCAAGGCCAAACGGACATACCACTGAATGAGGAAGGCCGTCGTCAAGCGCGTTTGCTTGGGGAAAGACTTCTGCAGGAGCCTTACCGATGGGACTTCGCGATCAGCAGCGGGCTCTCCCGCGCTGAAGAAACCGCGAAGATCATTTCGTCCATGCTGAACATTTCCTTGGCGCCGCCGGATAACCGCTTGCGTGAGCGCAAGTACGGTCAGGTGGAAGGCTTGACGGCGGAAGAGCGTGAAACCCGGTTCGGTGCCGACTGGCACATGCTGGATCTGGGTCAGGAAACGGATCTGGAGCTTCAGTCCAGAGGGCTTGTCTTTCTCGATGATATGTGGCATAAACATCCGGAAGCCAATATTCTGGTTGTCAGTCATGGCGGTTTTTTAGCGCAGTTATACAAGCTGGTGTGCCGTGGCGCCCTGAGCGAACGGATCGGCAATCTGTCGCTCACCGTCCTGGAGAGAAAAGAGGATGACTGGTCTCCCTTGCTGTTTAACTGTACCAAGCATCTGTTGACGAACCAATCGTAAAAATGAGCGTGTATTAGTAAAAGGAGCCTCCCGTCGGGAAGGCTCCTTCTTTATGTTGGATAGGTTGACGTTACACTTCGGCGATTAAAATAAACCGGTGCTGCTGGACCTCGAAGTAGCCATTGGTCCGGATCATCCGGTGAATATGATGTAAAGGCTCGATATAGCGCTCCACCTTAAAGTCCGGAATCTGCCAGGGAATCGCCATCAAGTAATAAACCAGTGCGCCGATGTCGTAAAATCGCTGCGGTAAAAAGTCCTCGCGGCTGAAGGTAATCTTGAAACCGTGCTCCTGCAGCTCTTGAGCCGCTATGGCCAAGTTCCAATGAGCGAACTCTTCATTCAGCGGAACGCCAAGCGATTCGTTAATCTCATAACAATCGGTTCCGCCGGATTGCTGGGTTACAAACACTCCGCGATCGTTCAATATTCTTCTTCCTTCCGCTGCCGAATAGGATTCATGCTGATTGATGATCAGGTCAAAATAACGGTCCTTTAAAGGAAGCGAGGAATCCTCTTCAAAGTAGACAACGTTTACGCCCAGCGGCTCAAGTCTTTGCTTCGCAATCGGAACGTTCGGTTTGTACCCTTCGGTGGCATAAACGGTTTTGGGGAGCGGCTCCAGGGAGGATAAAAATTCTCCTCCTCCCGTACCCATGTCCAGCATCGTAGCGGCATTTCGCATCAAGGGGAGCACCATGCTGCCCAGAGACCAGGGGAGAGCGTGGGACTGCATGCGGCCGGAAGCAGTAATTCGCGAAAAATCCCATCCCGAAAAATGGTGATCCAAGTTTTGAATGAAGTTTAAAAATTCAGCATCTTTTATCATCTCTGCATAACCTCCGAGTCATTTATCATGAATAAGTTTCTTCATATAAAGTGCTCATAAGGGAGGTCCGCGGATTCGATTCGCACCAAGTTATATTTCGTGTTCCGGCGTTCTTATCATTGATGATCCTCCTGTATGGATGGAATCAGCCCGGCTTAACAAAGCTGGGCTTCATTATGTATTCGTTATAATAATATCAAGTGCGGCTTCCTGTAACCGTTTGTAAGTATTCTATCATTTAATAAGAGAGCATAGTCATTTCTATATATAAATAATCAAAAAATATTTCATCAAACCGAGGAGCATCAGGTATCAAAAGTCCGAAACCTTCCCATAATGGTTGTAAAACGGCGAGGCGATGGAAGATGAATCTAGCGGATATGCTCACATATGCCGATATTGGACAGCTTAGCAATATAGCGAATCACTATGATTGTGACGCTAAGCGGAATTCGAAGCACGAACTGATCCAGAGCATCCTGTCCAAGCTCGGGCGAAGAGAGTTTTTCGAGGAGCAGGTCAGCAGCTTGTCACCGAGCGATTTGCGTTTTCTGAACAATCTGGTCTTTGACACTCGAACAGGCTACAGCCTGGAAGAACTGACGGCCGCCATCCGTCATACGGCGGATTTGGAAGAGAAAGAAGATAAAGCCTCTTCAAACAAGAAGGCAGCTGCCGCCAAAACGGAAAGTCCGCGGGAGGCGGTCGCCCGTTATCGCCGAAGCGGCTGGCTGTTTAACGGTTTTACCCACTCCACCAAGTATTTGTTTCAAGTGCCCTCGGATTTGAAGGAGCGGTTCCGCGATGTGCTGCGGGAGCGGCTTCATCAAAATTTGGAGCGATTGCCGCATGATCCGGAGGCGTACCGGGATGAGCAGGGACTAGCCGCGGAAGATCTCAAGCTGATTCTTAAATATGTGGGCGGGCACGATATCGAGTTAAACCAGGAAGGATTCATGTACAGGCGAAATCAGCAGCAGCTCATGAGTACGCTGCATATATCGGAGCCGTTGATAACCAAAGGAGCGTGGCGGTTCGGGTACGGTCGTTCCTGCATTGAATATCCCGACCGATTTGCGCTGCTGTACGATTATGCCTACGCCAAAAAATGGATCAGGGAAAACCATGCCCGTTTGATCCTGAGTGAAACCGGAACCTCGTTTCTTGAGGAAGGAAATCAAGTTAGCGTGATACAGATATTCCGCTTTTGGTTAAGACTGTATAAAGGCGCAATTCCCAATATATCTTCTCTTGTTTACTGGATAAGTCAATGCGCAAGAGATTGGGTCACGGCAGCCTCGCTTTACGAATCGCTGGGTTGGCTAATCCGTCCTTTCTATTATGATAGTCCGCAAAACATCTTGGAGCAGCGGATTATTCGTATGCTGATGCATTTGGGGATGCTCAGAATAGGGGAGAGCCAGAGCATGGGAACATCGTACAAAATGACCGCGCTTGGATTGAAGGCAGCGGAAGCCGGCATACATATCAGCGATTCGAATGATGATTTGATCCTCTAGCATGGTTGTTTGGACAAGTTCGCAGCAGCCGTAAATATGTTGGAAGTTAAGCAATTAAAGGGAAAGAATATAAGCTATACGCAAATTTAGTTTGGAGGTGCATCCTAATGGATAAGATGAAGGTTACTTACGAGGTTATGTTAGGTCTGGCGGCCGAAATGGTGTGGGACGAGGCATTGCGCAAGCATCGGAGCGAAGAGCTGTACAAGGAAATCGACGAAGCGCTGGCTTCCGGCGACGAAGTGGCTTTCCGAACCCTGACGGATGAACTGAGGACTTTGAATTGAAGAAATGCTTTATCGCATTTCTTCTTTTTTTTGCCTAACCTGCCCTTTCACTCGTATAATGAAGACAAAATCATGATGAGTGAGCAGAAAGGAATGTATCTTGCATGAAATTTAGTGAAGTGGACGAGCAGACGTGGCCGGAGCTGAAACCTTATTTTGATACCTGCCTGATTCCGTTTACCGGACTTTCGGGTACGGAAACGCCATGGGAGGTGACAGCCGCGCTGGAACGGCTCCGGGATTTTATGGATATGGCAGAAATTCCGTTTAAGGGAAGATTGGTTACATATCCTGCCGTACAATATGGAAATACTGAAGATATGAAGCTTCTAAATGAAGTTTGTCACAATGTCAAATCCATCGGCTTTAAGTTCGTGGTGGTCATGACGGCCGATTCCGAGCTCTCTATAGAGGATGTGCCCGAAAGCACGCTTGTCCTGTCGCGGCGCAGGTTGGAAGGCGGCGACTCGATCCCTATGCCTGCCATCGTATCCGGACAGATCAGCGAAATGTGGCAGCAGGAAAGCCGTGTTGAATTGTGACAAAAAACCAACAATTTATGAAAGGGCTATTGGAAGCGAACCCAAATTTGGGATTCAAATTCTTGACGGTCTTGGGTGCCTAAGATATTATTAGTATGTCCTAGTAAGTCGTGTGATTTTAATCATTGATGACACTTAAGAACGGTTGACAAAGGGGGTTGAACACAGAATGAGCAGCAACCACAATGACGAGCATGAAGAATCGCACAATCCACCCCGACTGAAAGAGATGTCCCGCAGACAATTTCTTACATACACGTTGGGCGGTGCCACAGCTTATATGGCTGCTGGAGTAGTTTTGCCAATGCTCCGCTTTGCCGTTGATCCGATTCTTCAAAATAAGGAAGAAGGGTCTTTTGTAAAAGTCGCGGAAGAGAGCAAAATTACCAACGATCCACAGGAATTCCATTTCGAGCTCAAACAGCAGGACGGCTGGTACAACAGTACAGCTACTTTGACGGCGTGGATTCGTAAGAACGACCAAGGTGAAATTGTAGCGCTTTCACCGATTTGTAAGCATTTGGGATGCCTTGTTGGATGGAATAACAACAAGAATTTCCCGGATGAATACCACTGCCCTTGCCACGGTGCGCGTTATACACCGGACGGTAAGAACCTGGCCGTCGCGCCGAAGCCGCTTGACCAGTACGAGACGAAAATCGAGAACGGCTGGATTTACCTCGGCGCCATCGTGCCAAATACCGTAGTTAAATAGGAGGCGTAGATTCAGATGTTGAAGAATGTCTACAACTGGATTGATGAACGTCTCGATATCACGCCGATTTGGAGAGACGTTGCAGATCACGAGGTACCGGAACACGTAAACCCGGCGCATCATTTCTCCGCGTTTGTGTACTGTTTCGGCGGCTTGACGTTTTTTATCACAGTCATCCAGATTCTGTCGGGAATGTTCCTGACGATGTATTACGTACCGGATATCATAAACGCTTACAACAGTGTCGAGTACCTGCAAACACAGGTTGCCTTCGGACAGATTGTCCGCGGCATGCACCACTGGGGCGCAAGCTTGGTAATCGTTATGATGTTCCTGCATACGATGCGCGTGTTCTTCACCGGCTCTTACAAAGCGCCGCGTGAAATGAACTGGGTCGTTGGTATGCTCATTTTCTTTGTTATGCTCGGCCTTGGTTTGACAGGCTACCTGCTGCCATGGGATAACAAAGCTTACTTCGCTACAAAAGTTACACTGGAGATTGCGAACTCCGTACCTTGGCTTGGACCTATCATTAAAGAATTGCTGCAAGGCGGTACGATCGTAGGTGCCGAAACGCTGACGCGTTTCTTCGCTATTCACGTATTCTTCCTTCCGGCTGTCCTTCTTGCCTTATTGGTAGGACACTTTATCATGATCCGAAGACAAGGTATTTCCGGTCCACTATAAGAAGAAGGGAGGCGCATATTTATGGCACATGGTCATAAATCTGATGAAAAAGTAGTTTATGTCGGCGATTCGCGTGTGAAAAAAGGCAGCGGTTGGGTTACGCCGCCGGATTACACCGCATATCCCGGCAAATCAGAAGCGTTCATTCCTAACTTCTTGTTGAAGGAATGGATGGTTGGTGTAGTTGTATTGGTCGGTTTCCTTGTGCTGACCATCTCGGAACCGGCACCGCTTGGTTACCCGGCGGATCCGGGGGCTTCGGTTATTCCGATGCCGGACTGGTACTTCCTGTTCTTGTATGAATATTTGAAGCTTCCGTACGCATCCGGTGATTATGTGGTACTCGGCACGATAGGCGTTTCCGGCGTGGCCTTTGGCGCATTGCTCCTGGTTCCGTTCCTGGATACAGGGAAAGAGCGGCGGTTCTACAAGAGACCTATCACTTCGGCGCTGATGATTCTGTCGTTATTTGCTGTCATCTATCTGACCAATGCTGCATGGACGCATTATCAGCATGAGCTGGAAGCTACAGGCCAGAAGCCAGAGCATATTCAGCGGGAAGAAGAAGCTCACGAGAAGCGTGCAGCTGGTCTGCCAACAACCAGCGGCAAACAGCCGGAAGACAGCATCGTAGCGATTGTGGATAAGGATAATCCCGCAATGGAGACCTTTAAGACGGCTACTTGTATCTCCTGTCACGCTGTAGATTTGAAAGGGGCATCCGGACCGTCGCTGCGCGGCGTCGGTGACACCCATACCAAAGAAGAGATCGTAGCTATCATCGAAAATGGCCAAGGCAGCATGCCGCCTATGAAAGACATAGCTCTCGGAGCTGGTGTCACTGAAGAACAACTCGATCAGCTGGCTGAATGGCTCGCAAGCCAAAAAGCAGAAGCGGCTGCAGAGTAACATGCATTAAAGAACCTGACCGTAATACGGTCAGGTTCTTTTTTTAAATGCGTACATAGATGAAATATGTCCCTGGTTTAGGTATAATCGGCATTAGCTTAAGAATACAGGAACAGGATGGAGGACCGAGTTTGTCAATTTCGTTTTTATGGAGCCGGGAATTTCTAAGCAAGCGATCGATTCTCTGGCTGCTGCTCGTATGCAACGTACTTGGAACGATCTATGGATACATATGGTACGGCGCTCAAATGGCTGATACGGTGGAACATGGCTACATATGGCAGGTCGTATTCGTGCCGGACAGCCCGACGGCCAGTTTGTTCTTCAGTTTGGCGCTTTTGCTGCTTCTCTACCCGCCTCGGAGCCTCGGCGGCGCGTTGTTTCAGCAATTCATAGAGGCACTGGCAGTCGTCACATCCGTGAAGTATGGCATATGGGCCGTTGTTATGATATTTGCCGGACAAGCCCAAGGAGATGTGCTGGCATGGCAGGATTGGATGCTTGTCGCTTCGCACACGGCGATGGCAGTAGAAGCCTTGCTGTTCGTCCGATTGTTTCATTACCGCTGGACAGCCCTAACCGGGGCCATCGCCTGGACGCTGCTGAACGACACCGTCGATTATACCTATGGCGTGTTTCCGTGGCTGCCCGGTCCGTTATATGATGACCTGCCAGCCGTCCAGCTGTTCACTTATCTATTGACGCTCTTCAGCGGTTTCGCCGGCTGGATCTTCATGAAATACGGGAATCCCAAGCAACGCTAGCCGTTTCGTCGGCACGGTTCTATGAGTATCCCTTCTGCCATACATATACGGTAGGAGGGATGTCCCATGTTACGAATCGTTCCGAAGCTCCTTCTGTGCCTGTCCGCACTGCTTCTGCTGGTTACAGCAGGCTGGGGTAATCCCATAGGGGCTAGCCCGGCGGCAAACGGACAGTCGGAGTCTTCGCCCGCTGCATCCATTCAGGCCAAAGCGCTGAACAAGGAAGTGGAGCAGTTATACCGCCATGTGGAGGAAGGCAATGTACAAGCCGTGTTAGAGGATATTCGCCGGGTATCCGGGCTGTTTGAGGCTTCCTCATTTCAAGGATTGACCGGCGTCGAGGGGATCCACGCGTTGGCTGAGAGCATTCTGGAGATGAAAGAAGCTACGGCACGGGCGACGCAGGAGCCCCAGCACTGGATGGTGTCCGCCGGCAAGCTCCGAATGGCAGCGGATAGCCTGATCCATGCCAGGGATGCGTTATGGCTTCAATATTACAAGGTCATACGCGAAGACCTAAGAGTCATGGGACAGTATGCGCAGCAGCAGGATCAGGCTGGCATGAGACGAGCCTACGACAGCCTGAGCGAGCATTATGAGCTCATCCGTCCTTCCGTTGTCATCCAGCGCAAGCCTGAGGATGTCAACATGATGGAATCCTGGATTTCCTATGCAGGGGGACTGGTGGCATCCGGAGACACGGCGCAAGTGGAGAAAGTGGTTCCGCAGGGCGAGGAAATGATGAATATGTTATTCGGCAAGAAAAAAGACGAGCCTGCGCTTGCTCCGCTGGGAGAGGTTAAAGAGCCATGGACTTGGCAGCTGGTCATTGCCGCTTTTATTTTGGCGGCATTAACGTTTGCAGGGTACCGCAAATACCGCGGCCAGCTGTATAGCGCAAAACCGATGTTCCCCCGAAAGTAGCCGAATATCCATCATGGTCCGAATAGCCCGGTGCAAACCGGGCTATTCCTCTTTGAAACCTTCCCCGTGCACGTCGTTGACATCATTAATGATAATAAACGCCCGGGGGTCCAAGGATTTGGCGATTCCCGTAAGGCGGCGAATCTCCTGCCTCGATACGACGCAGTATACCATATGCTTGGCTTGCATGGAGTAAGCGCCGATAGCCGGGATCAGCGTGACCCCGCGATCCATTTCGTTGGATATGCGATTTGCGATATCAGGGGCCCGGTCACTGATGATGGTGAAGGCTTTGGCGGCATAAGCCCCCTCCTGTATGAAATCGATCACCTTGGAAGCGATGAATACGGCGACCAGGGTATACAATATGCGCTCGAGCGGGATAAAGAATAAGGATAGACCGATAATCAAAATATCGAGGGATAGAATGATCTGGCCCATGCTGAAGCCGAATTTCCGGTTGATGATTCTGGCAATGATGTCGGAGCCGCCAGTCGTCCCGCCGAACCGGAAAACGATGCCGAGCCCGGCCCCCAATGTCACCCCTGCATAAAGCGCAGCCAGAATATAATCCTGCTCGGTGTGAAAAGGCACGACATATCTGCGGTCGATCAGTAATTCGAACAGCCACAGAAACAGGGTTAAGGATGCGATGCCGAGACCTGTATAGACAGACTGGCGTTTGCCGAGTATTTTCATTCCGACCAGGAACAGCGGGATATTCAATGCCATGGTTGAAATGGACGGCGATATGTTAAAGGCGTAATTTAGCAGTACGGTAATGCCAGTGACCCCACCTTCCATGAGTTCATTCGGAATGATGAAATACAGCAGTCCGAATGCGTATATGGCTGAACCGGCGATGATCGGAATGATCGTTTGCAGCTGATGGAGCGACTTGGACGTTTTCATAAGACCCCTCGCATTTTCAATAGTGGATATTTCCGAATGTCTGCAGATTGCTTCACACCTGTCTAGTATGCGCCGATATGGTTTCAGCAATAAAAAATTATTTGTTTTCAAATCCGCTTTACGATAACATAGGTTTAAAACCAATCGCTCGTATGAGAGAAGACTGCCCCAGCTTGAAGGTTACAAGCTGAGGCTGACTGTGCAGTGAAGGGAGTTAAGCGTCTTGGGAAAATCAATGGCTGAAATGCAGCAGGAAGTCGATCGATACATATCACAATTCAAGGAAGGTTATTTCAGTCCTTTATCCATGATGGCCCGAATGTCGGAAGAGGTGGGGGAGCTCGCCCGAGAGGTTAATCATCAGTTCGGCGAGAAGCCGAAAAAAGCGGATGAAGCGGAAAATTCCATCGAAATGGAGCTTGGAGATATATTGTTTATTACGATCTGTTTTGCCAATTCCCTCGGCATCGATCTCGCGGAAGCGCATGATAAAGTGATGCATAAATTTTCTACGCGCGATGCCGATCGTTGGACGAAAATAAACACCGATTAGGCAACTGCTACATATGCTGTACCAAACCCGCTGTGGGGAGGGACAGCCCGTGAAACCTGAAAGTTATATACAAAAAGCATATCGATGCATTCTTCAAAATGATTTCGAAGAAGCGTTGCGTTGGTTTGAGCAAGCGATCATCGCGAATCCGGGAGATGCCGAAGTGCATTATCGGTGCTCCATTACCTACGGCAGAAGCAATAAGCTGGAGATGGCGATTACGCACGCGGAGGAAGCCGTCAGGCTGCAGCCGGACAAACCGGAATATGCTCTTCATTTACAGCATATCAAGGCTGCGGAGCTGGTGCAGCGAGCAAGAAAAATGGTGGAAAACCGCAAGGATGTGACCAAGGCTGAATTGTATCAAGCCGTGGGACATCTCAAATCAGCCGTAGCCATGGACCCTTTGTATGCTCAAGCTTATGTATGGCTTGCTCTTGTTTACAGTGAACTTGATGAGCATGCGCTCGCCATTACGACGCTTAAAGAGGTCATTTCGTTGTACCCGCAGGAGAGCGGGCTGCAGCATATTATGGAGGAACTCAAACAGCGCTTGAAATCATATATGAAGGATACAGCATCGGATGGAAAGTGAGGATATGTAACATGGCAAACAAATGGACAGTTGCGGTCGTCGGTGCCGGCGGCCGTATGGGTAAAGAAGTAGTGAAGCTTGTATTGGGCGACGAGGAACTGGAACTGGTTGCTGCCGTCGGCTTGTCGGATGCGGGTGCCGATGCAGGAACGCTGGTAGGTCTGCCTGCCTGCGGCATTACGGTGACATCGGATCTGGAGATGGCGCTTGTCGAATCCAAACCGGACGTCATGGTTGATTTTACGGCGCCTCAATTTGCATACAGCAATACGGCGTTGGCCATCAAGCACGGCGTTCGCCCGATCATGGGCACGACCGGCTTTACGCCGGAGCAAATCGAAGAGCTGGACAAGCAATGTGCGGAACAGAACATTGGCGGATTGATCGCGCCGAACTTTTCCATCGGAGCCATTCTGATGATGAAATTTGCTGCCCAGGCCGCCAAATATTTGCCTCACGTTGAAATTATCGAAACCCATGGCGACCAGAAGTTGGATGCTCCGTCCGGAACATCGATCAAAACAGCGGAAATGATTGCGGCGAACCGCGAGGAGATTCGTCAAGGCAATCCGAAGGAAGAGGAAGTCATTGAAGGTGCAAGGGGCGGATATTACAACGGCTTCCGAATTCACAGCGTTCGTCTGCCGGGCGTCTTTGCCCAGCAGGAGGTCATATTCGGCGGTTACGGTCAAAGCCTGAAGATCCGACATGATTCGTATGAACGTGCAGCTTATATGCCAGGCGTGAAAATGGCTATTGAGAAGGTAATGGGCTACACCGGACTGGTCTACGGATTTGATCACTTTATTGACTAACATAGGGGAGAAATTACTATGAATATTGCATTTATCGCGCATGACCGCAAAAAAGAGGAAATGGTCAATTTCGTTATCGCTTATGAAAATGTATTCGAAGATCATAAATTATACTCGACTGGAACGACGGGAACCCGGATCATGGAGCAAACCAAACTCAGCATTCACCGTTTTGCTTCGGGACCGCTGGGCGGCGATCAGCAGATCGGAGCTCTTGTGGCAGACAATGAGATGGACCTGATTATTTTTCTTCGGGATCCGTTGATGGCACAGCCTCATGAACCGGACATCAATGCACTCCTCCGTTTGTGCGACGTGCAGGGAATACCGCTTGCTACCAATGTGGCGACGGCTGAGATCCTCGTCAAGGCGCTGGATCGCGGCGATTTTGCGTGGCGCGAACTCGTTCATAAATATAAACCGGGTGTAGATAGCTGATGAACACCAAACTGGACATATTAATCTTCGGAGCACATGCGGACGATGCCGAGATCGGAATGGCGGGAACGATTGCAAAGCATACGGCAGCTGGGCTGTCGGTCGGGATCTGCGATCTCACGCAGGCGGAAATGTCGTCGAACGGCACCGTCGATCTTCGAAAGCAGGAGGCAGAGCAAGCTGCCGATATTTTGGATCTCAGGGTTCGAACGAATCTGGGGCTGCCGGATCGCGGATTGTTCGTGACGCCTGAGCATATTGAACGGGTCACGGCCGAGATTCGCAAGTTTTCTCCTTCTATTGTATTTGCTCCCTACTGGGAGGATCGCCATCCGGACCATGTCGCTTGCAGCCGGTTGGTTGAGGAAGCGGTATTCAATGCCAAGCTTCGCCGATACATGCCCGAGCAGCCGCCGGTTAAGGTGGACGAGCTTTATTTTTATTTCATAAACGATATCGGAAGAACGGATTTGGTCGTTGATGTTACGGAGCATTACGGCGTTAAGCAGCAGGCCTTGTCTTGTTACCGTTCCCAGTTCGAGAAGGCTGAAGAAGATGCAGTCTCAACCCCGTTGACCGAGGGGTACATCGAGCGTGTGCGGGCCAGGGATTCACTGCTTGGAGCGCGCAGGCTTATTCCTTATGCAGAGGGCTTTGCTTGTAAAAGTCCGTATGTTGTTCATCTATTCGGCTCCAAGCAGGCATAATATATAGAGGCGTACATAAAGGAGGCCTGACATGAATCAACAACCATTAAAAATCGGCATTACCTGTTACCCATCGCTCGGCGGGTCAGGAGTCGTGGCGACCGAGCTGGGCAAACTCCTCGCGGAGCAGGGCCACCAGGTTCATTTTATCGCTCACAGCATTCCGTTCCGATTAGGAACTTTCCATAAAAATATTTTTTATCATGAAGTTGAAGTAAACGACTATTATGTGTTTCGTTATCCCCCATATGATCTGTCGTTGGCGACCAAAATGGCTCAGGTGGCAAAGATGCAGCAACTTGACGTGCTTCATGTGCACTATGCCGTGCCGCATGCCGTATGTGCCTTCTTGGCCAAGCAGATGGTCGGAGATCAGCTGAAAGTCGTTACGACGCTTCACGGAACCGATATTACGGTGCTGGCGCAGGACGAGTCGCTGAAGGATTTGATCCGGCTTGCCATTAATGAAAGTGATGCCGTTACCGCCGTTTCTCAGGATCTTATTCGTGAGACGCGGGAGCTGCTGGACATAAGCCGCGACATCGACCTTACCTATAATTTCGTGGATCCGCGGGTGTATTATCCGCGGGATTCGAGATCGCTACGTAAGGATTATGCCGATCCGAACGAAAAAATCATGATGCATATTTCCAACTTCCGTCCCGTGAAACGGGTAGGCGACGTATTGGAAATATTCGCCCAGGTGCAGGAGCAGGTACCCGCGAAACTGCTGTTAGTCGGAGAAGGGCCAGAGCTTCCGAAGATCCAATGCCGGATCAATGAGCTGGGGCTTGGCGGCAAGGTGCATTTTCTCGGCAAACAAGACGAGATTGCCCATGTGATCTCGATGGCGGACGTGCTTCTGCTCCCATCCGAGAAAGAGAGCTTTGGCCTGGTCGCCCTGGAAGCAATGGCATGCGGAGTGCCGACGGTCGGATCCACGGCAGGCGGCATTCCCGAGCTGGTTACCCATGGGGAAACCGGGTATCTGGCTCCAATCGGAGACACGCATTCGATGGCTCAGCACGTGCTTGAAATATGTAAGGATGAAGCCCTTAGCGAACGGCTGCGAAAGGCATGCCTGCAGCGTTCCACAACGATGTTCTGCAATGAATTGATACGGGGCAAGTACGAGGAAATCTATTACCGAGTATTGGGACGGGAGGTTAGCGAGCTGAAGCCGGTTTGCGGCTAAGCTCGACCCTCTCGTTGTTTTTCGGATAAAAGGAACGGGAAACTATGGCAGATATGTATAATTCGATTCGATGGCGCAACGCGGACCCCGACATGGCCGAGCGGAGTGCGGATGTGATCCGCACCCTGCTTCGGCATGGGCATGAAGCGTATTGGGTTGGAGGCTGTGTCCGCGATGAATACATGGGGCGCAGGGTCAGCGACATGGATATTACCACCTCCGCCTTGCCGGAAGTCACCTGTTCCGTCTTCCCCAAAGTAATTCCTACAGGAATCAAGCACGGAACCGTGACGGTGCTGATGGAAGGCCAGTCTTTTGAAGTGACGACATATCGGGTGGAGAGCGGTTATGAAGACCATCGTCATCCGACGGAGGTCGCTTTTGTCGGCGAAGTGAAGGAAGATTTGAGGCGGCGCGACTTCACCATGAACGCCATGGCCAGAGGAATTGACGGTTCCTGGGTTGACCCGTTCGGCGGACGAGAGGATATTGACCGGAAGGTGATTCGCTGCGTGGGCGATGCCCGTCTTCGTTTTCGGGAAGACGCCCTGCGCATGGTGCGCTGCATCCGTTTTGCCTCCGTGTTCGGTTTCTCCATCGCACTCCGTACATGGAGAGGGATCCTCTCGGAGAGAGACACCTTAGGCTGGATTGCAATGGAACGCATCCGCAGCGAATTCGAGAAAATTCTGGCTGGGCCGTCCCCGCTGCGCGGATTGGAGATGTTTGTCCGCAGCGGACTGCATTCCCGGATGAAAGCACCCTTTCCCTATTCTACGCATGATAGGAAGACGATCGAAGCCATGGAGCGGATTGAACCGGATCACGCGACGATCCGTTGGTCCTTGCTCCTGCTCGCATGCGGCATTACAACTCAGGAAGCAGAGGAGCTGCTGCGGTCATGGACGTTTTCCAATAAGCAGCGGGAGTCCATCGTGAAACTGCTCTCGCTGCATGAATCCTATCTGCAGCAACCGAATGAGGGCGATGCCGGAAGCAGCAGGCTTAAGTGGATCAGCCTAGTCCTTGCCCATGGGGTTGAGGCAGCCCAAGGATGGCTGGAAATGCAAACGGCTCTGCATCACACGGGAGCGTCTTCTGCTCCGCTGACCTTCATCCGGCAGCTTGACGTGTGGCTGCAGGATCTCCGGATCCGCAGCTTGAAGGATTTGGCCATCACCGGCAGCGAATTGCTTGAGACCCTTGGCAGACGCGGAGGCCCGTGGCTTGGGGAACTTCTCGGGCTGCTGCTGGGGAAAGCGGCGGCAGGTTTGATTAACAACGATAAGGAATCGTTGATTGAAGAAGCAAAGCGGGTGGTAATTCATAATGAAGGATCATGATCAAGACAACGCACTTCTGAAAATGTTCCAGGAGAATGCCGGTCAGTTTATGTCCGGGGAAGAGATTAGCCGAAAATTGTCCATCAGCCGGACGGCCGTATGGAAGCAGATCAATAAGCTTCGGAATGCAGGGTATGATTTCGAGGCCGTTCCGCGGCTTGGCTACCGCATGTTGGACGAGCCGGACCGACTGAGCTGGGATCAACTGACAGCGGGCATGACCAGTCGGTACTTCGGCAAATCGATCAAGCTGCTGGACAAAACGACGTCAACTCAGGAGGATGCCCGGCAGTTGGCGGAAGAAGGGGCAGCCGAAGGCACGCTTGTCATCTCGGAAGAGCAGACGGGCGGCCGGGGCAGAATGGGAAAGAAATTTCATTCCCCGAGAGGCAAAGGCATATGGATGAGCCTGGTCCTCAGGCCGAAGCAGCCGCTGCATCTAACCCAGCAGCTTACCTTATTGACAGGCGTGGCGGTATGCCGCGCCATCGCTAAATCCGCTGGCGTGCAAACCGACATCAAATGGCCGAACGATATTCTGTACCAGGGCAAAAAGGTTTGCGGCATTCTGCTGGAGTCTGCAACCGAAGATGAAAGAGTACGCTACTGCATTGCCGGCATCGGAATCAGCGCGAATCTGAAAGAAGCGGATTTTCCGGAGGAATTGCGGAACGTTGCGACATCGATTCGCATCGCCGGGGGGAAAACCGTCAACCGGACATCGCTGATCCAGTCCATCATGTCGGAGATGGAGGTTTTATACGAATTGTACAACGAGCAGGGCTTCGAGCCCGTAGCCTCGCTCTGGGAAGCTTTATCCGGAACGGTGGGCCGCGAGGTTCAAGTACAGACGGCCCGTGACCGTTTTAGCGGGATTGCGACGGGACTCAACCAGGACGGCGCTCTGCTGGTCCGCAACCAGCATGGTGAACTCGTTCCGGTGTATTCAGGCGATATTCTTTTTAATACCAGGTAAATGAAACATGGTGAAATCGGAGCTGGAATTTGATATACTACATCTATAGAGGCGGTATCGCCATGAGCGAATTGCACTCTGCAGCAAGTGGGAATTATGATTTAGAACACCTTCATAACTGTTATGCCGGTTACGTTGGATTCTGCTCTGAGCCGAAAGGACCGAGACAGAAGGGACGATCGCGAGTGACTCTTTTTTGCCTTTCGGACTTTTTAGCAAGTACGTGCTAAAAGGTTTTTTTTATTGTGTCTAACTACATCACACAGGGAGGCTGTGTCACAATGGCAGGCAAACAACCACTGAACATCGTGAAACTGAAGAACATGAAGAAGAAGGGCGTACCGATCACGATGCTGACCGCGTACGATTATCCTTCCGCCAAGCTGGCGGAAGAAGCGGATATTGATATGATACTGGTGGGCGATTCCCTCGGCAACGTCGTGCTGGGGTATAACTCCACGATTCCCGTCACGCTGGACGACATGGTGTACCATACGCGCGCCGTCGCTCGCGGAGCCGAGGATACGTTCATCGTAGCGGATATGCCGTTCATGACTTATCATGGAGGCATCGATGAAAGCTTGCGCGGCGTACGGAGATTGATGCAGGAAGGTCATGCGCATGCCGTAAAAATGGAGGGCGGCGAAGAAATCGCCGATACCGTAAAACGGATCGTACAATCCGGGGTCCCGGTGCTGGGCCATATCGGGCTGACGCCTCAGTCGGTAAACCAGATCGGCGGCTACCGGATTCAAGGCAAGGATGCCCAAGATGCCAAGCGGCTCATGAACGATGCGAAGGCGCTTGAAGCGGCCGGCGCATTTGCTATCGTGTTGGAGCTGGTTACGGAAGAAGCGGCTGCCGACATATCCAAAGCGCTGAGCATCCCGACCATTGGCATCGGCGCCGGTCGTTATTGTGACGGCCAGGTGCTGGTATTCCATGATATATTGAAATACGCGTCCCCTTATCGGGACAAACGCTTCGTGAAAACCTACGCCGATGTCGGCTCCGTTATCCGCGAGGGTATCACGCAGTATGTGAAGGAAGTGAAGGACCACGCATTTCCGGCCGAGGAGCATGTGTTCAAGGCGGAGAACAATGCCGTTCCCGAAACGACAACGGCATTATATGGAAGCCAAAAGGAGAAGGTGGGCACGACATCATGAAAGTGATTCGCACGATTGCGGATTTAAGATCTGAGCTTTGGAACCGGCTGGAATCTGGCAGAGGCCCGGTAGGCCTCGTGCCTACGATGGGATATTTGCATGAAGGACACGCCAGCCTGATGCGGAAGGCGCGGGAAATGTCAGGCACGGTGGTTATCAGTATCTTTGTCAATCCGATTCAGTTCGGACCGGGCGAGGATTATGAAACTTACCCTCGGGATGAAGCGCGTGACCTGGCGTTGGCGGAATCCGAAGGGGTGGACGTGGTATTCATTCCTGCGGTAGAGGAAATGTATCCTCAGCCGACCAAAACCAAAATTGCCGTAGCGGAAATTACGACATTGTTGTGCGGGGCCTCCCGCCCCGGACATTTTGACGGTGTCACCACGGTTGTGAATAAATTGTTCAATATCGTAAAACCTGACTATGCCTTCTTCGGGATGAAGGATGCGCAGCAGGTCGCCGTCATAGAACAAATGGTACGGGATTTGAATATGGATGTGACGATCGTGCCATGTCCGATCATTCGCGAATCCGACGGCCTTGCCCTAAGCTCGCGCAACGTCTATCTGAAGCCGGAAGAGCGGGAACAGGCGCTTGTGCTGTCGGGCTCGCTGCGGACGGCTCAGGAGGCAATCCGGCAGGGACAAGCGACGACGGCAGGAGAGATCCGCGCTCATCTTCGGGATTATATATCCCGCTCTCCACTCGCTGATATTGACTACGCGGAATTGCTCACCTTCCCGGAGCTTGTGCCCGTGGAAGATTCATACCGCATTGTGGATGAAGACAGAACCGTCATCATGGCGCTGGCCGTGCGTTTTGGCCGTACCCGTCTCATTGACAATGCATTACTTCAACCAAAAGTAGGGGATCCCATGTTTAGAACGATGATGAAATCCAAAATCCACCGCGCAACGGTGACGGAAGCCAATCTGAACTATGTGGGCAGCATTACCATTGATGAGGATTTAATGGAGGCTGCAGACCTTCTGGAGAATGAAAAAGTTCAAATCGTGAACAATAACAACGGCGCCCGTCTGGAAACGTACGTGATCAAAGGCGAGCGCGGCAGCGGCGTCATTTGCTTGAACGGGGCAGCCGCACGGCTCGTACAGCCTGGCGACAACGTTATTATCATTTCTTATGCCATGATGTCCAAAGAGGAATACGACCATCACACCCCGACGGTCGTGATCGTCGACGAATCAAATAAGCCGGTTACGACGGAATATCGCGAAGTTCACGCCGCCATTCTCTGAAGAACCAAAATGTGTCGGGACGCTAAAGGGATGAAAAGACCGTCTTCTACAGAAAATGAGTTCAGGTCGACGGACTGATCTCATTTTTCCGCTAAGGGTGGGATGCAGCTATGTTTCAACATGTATTCGCCGAAATGAACAACATGTTAGATGAAATTGTGAAGCATTACCCTTCTGCTCAAGGTCCCCAAAAACAGGCGCTGGTACAAAACTGGAACATGCTCAAAAGCATGAGCGAGGGCATTATCGAGGAATGGCTGCATTTTGAAGAAAAAATGGCCATCTTCCGCGAGAGTGCAGCGTCGCCTCCGGTTTTCCCGCCGACCGAAGCGCCTGAATTGCAGCTTGATGCGTTCGTTCGCGGTCAAGGTTACTACAAGCTGTTGATGTTCCAGCCGGCCATACAGCAGTTTGATGCAGCCGCTGCGGTATTTCCGGACAGCCTTCTGATCAAGTTGTACATTGCCATGTCCCATCTGTATTTGGGGCAAACCGCCCAAGCATCCGAAGTATTGATCTCCATCCTGCCCCTGGCTGACAACAGGAAGCTTCGGGCGATGATCCACAATGCGCTTGGATGCATCGAGGTGTTGAATGGACAACAAGCAAAGGCCGAGGAACATTTTGCACTGGCGATTCACAGCGATCCGACGCTTCCCGACCCCATGATCAACCTGGAGGTCTGCAAGCAGAATCGCGGCGAGCTCCAGTACGGCAGCCAGTTGATCTCTTTGCTGTAGAAATCAAGCCCCAACAAGAAGCGATGCCAGAGCTCACCCTTGAGACTTTGGCATCGCTTTTTGCGTACGGGAGCGGTACAGAGAGGCAGGGGATTTTTTACCCGGAATGTTCAAAACCCGCAACTTCTGGTATGCTGTTAATTAGTCTGGAGGAAAGGGATTTTATCGAAATGAAATTTGCCGTATTGGATTTTGAAACTACGGGCAACCAGTCTGCAGATGAAATCATTCAGGTTGGACTGGCCATCATCGAAGAGGATCGAAGCATCTCCCGCGTATACGGCACCTATGTCAATCCCGGGATTCCGATCCCTCCTTTTATTACCGGTTTAACCGGCATTTCCGACAGTGATGTAGCGGATGCTCCGTCATTGGAAGAAATGATGATGGAACTTGTGCCCATGCTCGACGATGTCGTATTGGTTGGACATAACGTCGCTTTTGATTTTAACTTTTTGCAAAACGCGCTCGATCGCTGCGGCTATTTACCGTTCAGCGGCCGTATTCTAGATACGATGCACTTCTTAAAAATATGCTTTCCCTCGCTCCCGTCCTACCAGCTCGGGATGGTGTCCTCTCATTTCGGCCTGGAGCATGACCGTCCGCACCAGGCGGACAGCGATGCGCTTGCTACAGCCTATGCGCTGCTGAAATGTTTGGAGGAGATCGATGAGCTTCCGCTGCTCACCATTCAGCGTTTAAGCGACCTGTTTGCCGACGAGGACAGCGACTTGGCCTGGTTCTTTGACGGCATTCGTTCCGACAGGGAGCTCCAAGCCGTACAAGCGGGAGACACCCATACGTACTACCGCCAGTTTGCCTTGGCGGTGGATGATTGGAACGATATAGCACCTGTCAGGGATGAGACGGAGCCGAACCCCTTGGCCGATGTAAGCTTCGAGCAATACATGAACGATGTTCGTGAACGCCTCAAGGAAACGCTGCCTCATTACGAGAGCAGGGATGCCCAGGACATGATGTTCCAGGAAGTGATGCAGGCGCTGGATGACAATAAACATCTATTGATCGAAGCAGGCACGGGAACTGGCAAATCGCTTGGATATTTGCTGCCGTCGATCTATCAAAGCGTGAAGCAGGAACAGAAGGTTATGGTGAGCACGCATACGATCAACCTTCAAGAACAGCTGCGTGACAGGGATATTCCCCTGCTCACCCAGGTTGTTCCTTTTCCTTTTAAGGCGGCCATTTTCAAGGGCAGGGGACATTATTTGTGTTTGAGAAAATTTGAACATAAAATAAATAGAAGAGATTTTCATTCCCCGAAGGAAGACGTAATCACGGCGGCCCAGATGCTGGTCTGGCTGACCCAGACGGAGAACGGGGATGATGAAGAGCTAAACCTTGGCGGACGCGGAGGGGATTTCTGGGAAACCATCTCCAGCGATTCGGATTCTTGCCTTGGACGCGCCTGCCCTTGGTTCCGCAAATGCTATTATCACAGGGCCAAGCATGAAGCAGGCATTGCGGATGTCGTCATTACGAACCATTCGAAGCTGTTCACCGACGTGAAGGCGAATCATCAGCTGCTGCCAAGCTATGAGCGCCTCGTCATCGACGAAGCGCATCATCTTGAGGATGTCGCCGGCAAGCACCTTGGCTTGCAGATAAAGTATTTTTCGGTGGTCCATACCTTGACCCGCATGTACAAAGACAGCCGAAGCGGGCAGCTCCCGGCTCTGCGCCAGCTGCTGCAAGCTTCGCCGCACGAGAAGGCTGTCGAATGGTCTTCCGTCATCGACCGTTTGTACCCGGACCTGATTACCGCAAAAGAGAACTGGGATCGGCTCAGCGATCAATTGTTCGGACTGCTTCCGGAACGCGGAGACGCTTCTCCGGGAGATGCCGGCCAATTCTCGCTCCGCCTGTCCCCGCTTAAGAAGCCGAAGGATTGGGAATCGATGGCCGAACTGGAGCATCAAATTCATCTGACGCTGGGCGATGTCGTACGCAAGGGCGATAAGCTGATCGCCGAAATGAAGGAAGATTTGGATGACTATAGCGCAGACAGCCTGTTAACCGACCTATCGGGCCTGTTTAAGGACCTGGCCGCGCATCGCGAAGACCTGCGCTCCTTCATGGCCTTGAACGATGAGGGCACCGTCTACTGGATGGAGGCGAACGGCAATTTCCGCAGCAAATCGCTGCAGTTGTATGCCGTGCCCGTCGACGTGAGCACTCATTTGAAGGAATTGTTTTTTGACAAGAAACAAAGCGTGATTCTGACATCGGCGACCTTGTCGGTGGACAAATCGTTTCAGTTCATGATCGAGAACCTGGGTCTTCAGGAAGCGGCTGAAGCGGGGAACCTGAACACCGTTCAGCTCCCGTCCCCGTTTAATTACAGGGAACAGGCCCTACTTGTCGTGCCGCGCGATTTTCCGAGCGTGAAGGGATCGGTCGGGGATGCACTCTTTGTGAATACGCTGGTGAAGTCTTTGGCCGATACGGCCGTGGCTACGCATGGCCGCATGCTCGTCCTTTTCACTTCGTACCGGATGCTGCGCCAGGTGCACGAGCCGCTGAAAGAAGCGCTGGCATCAAGCGACATCACGGTATTGGGACAAGGTATGGACGGAACCAGCCGTACCAAGTTAATCCGAAGATTTCAGGACAGCAGCGCTTCCGTGCTGCTGGGCACCAGCTCCTTCTGGGAAGGGGTAGACATCCCGGGTGAGGCGCTGACTTGTCTAGCCATCGTCCGGCTGCCGTTCCAGCCGCCGAATCACCCCTTGGTCGAAGCCAAGAGCGAACTGCTGCAGCAGCAGAAGAAGAATCCCTTCATGAAGCTTTCGGTTCCGCAAGCGGTCATTCGTTTCAAACAGGGGTTTGGGCGCCTGGTGCGAACAGCACAAGATAAAGGGATCGTGATCGTGTACGATACCCGGGTCATTGAATCCTATTACGGGAAGTATTTCTTATATTCCTTGCCGGGGCCGAAGATGGAGCACATGCCGACAGAGGGGATCGTTCCCCGAATCTCGGAATGGCTGCAGGAAGAGGCAAGCGCGGGGAACCGAGCTGAATAAAGTGAAACCAAGCACGATCAACAAAAAAAGATGTAGTTATTAACCTATTATTAGGGGGAGCATGCATGAAATCGGAAAAAATTTCGGAAGCCGTGGTCCGCAGATTACCTGTATACTTGCGCTATTTGAATGAGCTTCAGAAAAGGGAGGTTTCCACGGTTTCCTCCCAGGAGCTGGGACAGAAGCTGGACCTCAATCCTGCTCAAATTCGTAAGGACCTGGCGTATTTCGGTGATTTTGGACGGAAAGGGATCGGATATGATGTTTCATATCTGATCGAGAAGATTCGCCAGATTCTGAAGCTGGACCAGAAGATCAATGTCGCATTGGTCGGGGCCGGTAATCTTGGACATGCATTATCGAATTACAATGCATTCCTGAAGGATAATATGAAGATTGTGGCGATTTTCGATTCGTATTCTCCCAAAGTTGGTATGAAAATTAACAATTTGGTCGTACAGCCGATGGAAGAGCTGGAGAAGACGGTTCATGAGCACGGCATTCGAATCGGGATTATCACCGTTCCGGATTTCGAAGCGCAGAACGTAGCGAATCAGCTTATCGCCTCAGGGATCGAGGCGATTCTGAACTTTGCGCCAACCATCCTGAAAGCCCCGGCCCATATCCGGATTCATACGGCTGATTTTACAACGGATTTGCAAAGTTTGGCCTATTATTTGGATAACGGCAAGGAGGATGCAGCACATGACAACAACGAAGTGGATGGTTAAGAACGGAACGTTTGCAGTACTAGGGGAAGGCCAATCCGTGCTTCGGGGATATATGGTGGTCGATAGCGACCGGATCACGTACCTGGGCGAAGAGGAGCCCGTCGTGGAAGAGGGAACAGAGATTATCGACGGAACCCATCTGTTTTTCCTGCCTGGATTGGTGAACACGCATGGACATGCCGCCATGTCGCTTCTCCGCGGTTATGGCGACGATCTGGCGTTGCAGGTATGGCTTCAGGAAAAAATGTGGCCGATGGAAGCCAAATTCACGTCAGACGACGTTTATTGGGGCACATCGCTCTCCGTGCTGGAGATGATCAAGGGCGGAACCACGACGTTTGTGGATATGTATGACCATATGGATCAGGTCGCGAAGGTTGTCCAGGACTCAGGAATGCGCGGCGTCCTGACGCGCGGCGTAATCGGTCTATGCCCGCCCGAGGTACAGCAGCAGAAGCTGGACGAAGCGGTGGCATTCGCGAAGGATTGGCATGGCAAGGCTGACGGCAGAATTACGACGATGATCTCGCCGCACGCGCCTTATACTTGCCCGCCGGATTTCATCGAAAAATTCGTTCAAGCATCCCATGACTTGAACCTGCCTTTGCATACCCATATGTCCGAAACGGAAACCGAAGTGGCTCAGAATGTTAAGGACTACGGGCTTCGCCCCGTTGCCCATTTGGAGAAGCTGGGCATGTTCTCCCGTCCTACGCTCCTCGCGCATGCCGTTCATCTGACCGATGAAGAAATCGAAGTCTTGGCCAAGCATCAAGTAGCCGTATCGCATAATCCCGGTAGCAATTTGAAGCTTGCCAGCGGAGTCGCCCGCGTACCTGCGCTGTTGAAAGCCGGTGTAACGGTGTCGCTCGGTACCGACGGACCTGCTAGCAACAATAACCTGGATATGTTCGAAGAGATGCGGCTGGCTGCCCTGATCCATAAAGGAGTAAGCGGGGATCCGACGGCCATTCCGGCCTCCGAAGCGCTTCGAATGGGTACGGAGTACGGAGCCAAGTCCGCTTTCCTTGAGGATATCGGTACGCTCGCGGTAGGTATGAAAGCCGATATGATCGCTTTGAATACGGATCAGGCGCATTTCCTTCCGCGGACCGACTATATTTCTCACGCGATTTACTCTGCCAGCGCGAAGGATGTAGAGCATGTATGGGTTGACGGCAAGCAGGTGGTGAAGAATGGCGCGAGCCTTACGCTCGACGAGGAACGCATCCGCCGGGAAGCGCAGCGTGCATTTGAGCGTCTTACAACCCTCTAGGGAATAATCAAGGGGAGCGAGGAAGACGGATTTGAAGAAAAAAACGAAGTGGATATTGCTGAGCGTGTCCGGCGTCCTGCTGCTATTGCTTGGCCTACAGCTCTATTATTCCTATGTTATGAAAGATACGTGGAATGAAGAAAGAATGGCGATCCTTGCAGCGAAACAGCATGGCCAATTGGTCTCGTCCGACAAGACCTATAAATCGGTATGGGGCGAGGACAATAACTACTGGGTGGTCAGCGGGAAAGATAAAGACAATCAAGACCGTATGGTTTGGGTGAAGTTTACGGACGATAACGTTCCTGTTGAAGGGGCGGATGCCGTTCAGTCCGTGTTATTGAATACGGGCCTGTCAGAGGACGTGATGCGGGACCAGATCCGTAACGAAATGCCGGGTGCGGTCATCAAGCGATTGCTGCCGGGAATGTATGAAGGCGAGTATGCCTGGCAGCTGCAATATGAAAACAACGGACAGCGAGGTTACCGATTCTATCGTTTTCAAGACGGAAACGCCATCGGAAATGATATTATTCTTCCTAATCAATAAGAAAACAAATAACAAGGCGTCCCTTATAGGGATGCCTCTTTGGCACATAAACATGTAAGCGCATACAGAAATAAATTGGAAAAACTGTTCTAAATATTTTCACAGACAAGCATGAAAAAGTATATAAGATGTGATATACTCGTACTTGTACGAATTGAGCAGATCAATTACATGCGTCGCAATATATCGCTGTTATATGTATTATTGTGCTGCGATTGCTATACAAAATTTCATATTGGAATTGAAGGAGGAACTTCATGAAACTGCGCATTGTACCTATCATGCTGACTGTCGTGATCTCAGCATCAGTCCTCTTTGGCGGTTGGTTTCTGTATCGGCAGATGGCTTTGCAGAATCCGCTCGCAACGGTTGTGTCACAATACGATGGCGTGAAAAGTTCTCATATAGATATTAAACAGGATACCGTGACTTTGAATCTTGATTTGGCTCCGGATGCGAATTTACAAGGTCTGGTTCAGCATATTAAGCAGGAAGGCAAGTCCGTGATCGGCAAGCGGGAATTGAGAATCCAGGTGGAGGACCATTCCTCGGGAGCATTGGATCAATGGTGGGAGCAAGCGATGCTGTCGGTTGCCGAAGCGATGGACAATAAGCAGTATACCGATATTCAATCATCGCTCGAGCAGCTGGCTGCCCAGTCGCCGAATTTGAAAGCAAAAGCAACGATCGATGACACCAATGTCTATGTCAGCTTGTCAGACGGCAAGTCTGGTAAATTTATAATCTTGCCGCGTCAACCTGGCAAAATGGAGGTGTGGAATCATGCCTAAACTAGCAAAAGAAATCATGTTAGGCTTCATTCCGGTATTGTTGGTATTCCTTGTGTTTGTCGGCGTGAATATCGTGCCTCTCTTAATAGCGGCAGGACTCGTAGGCGGCTTGCTGTTTATAGCCAAGATGAAGGGCGGCATCGCGGTTGGTGCCGGAAATGAGCGAAAGCGGAAGAAGAGCGGTCCGGCCAAGCTGACGTTCGAGGAAATCGGCGGGCAGGATAACGCTAAGCAGGAGCTGCGGGAAGCATTGGATTTTCTGATTCGTCACGAAGATATCAAGAAATTCGGCATACGTCCATTGAAGGGGATTCTTCTCACAGGGCCTCCGGGAACAGGGAAGACCTTGATGGCCAAGGCCGCTGCCCATTATACCGATTCTATATTTGTCGCTGCTTCCGGCAGTGAATTCGTGGAGATGTATGTGGGCGTCGGTGCTGGGCGTATCCGGGATTTGTTCAAGGATGCCCGCAACCGCGCGGCCAAAGAAAACAAGCAAAATGCCATCATCTTCATCGATGAGATTGACGTCATCGGCGGTAAACGCGAAGGCGGCCAACAGCGAGAGTACGACCAAACGCTGAATCAGCTGCTGACCGAAATGGACGGCATCTATTCGCAGGACACGCCTCGCATTCTGGTGATCGCCGCAACGAACCGTAAAGAAATGCTGGATAGCGCGCTGCTGCGTCCAGGACGATTCGACCGCCATATTCAAGTGGATCTGCCTGATAAGAAGGGACGGACGCATATTTTGAACCTGCATGCGGGCAATAAGCCGCTGCATCAAGATGTCGACCTGGAGAAAATAGCAGAGGAAGCTTACGGCTTCTCGGGTGCACAGCTGGAGAGCGTCATGAACGAAGCCGCCATCTATACGATGCGCGAGAACGAACAATTTATCCATCAGCGTCATCTGTCCATGGCGATTGATAAGGTCATGATGGGCGAGCGTTCCGACCGTGAATCGAATTTGGAAGAGAAAAAGCGTGTTGCCATCCACGAATTGGGACATGCTATCATGGCAGAGCTGGTGCGTCCAGGCAGCGTGAAGCAAGTCGCGCTCAGCCCGCGCGGCAAGGCGCTTGGTTATGTTCGCCATAATCCGCAGCAGGAACAGTATTTGTACACAAAAACCTTCCTGGAAGAACAGATTATGATCGCTCTTGGCGGCGCGGCCGCCGAAGAGATCTATTACGGGGGCCGAAGCACGGGCTCCAGCAATGACTTCGAGCAGTCGCTGAACATCGTGGAGACGATGATGAAGTCGGGGCTGACGTCGCTGGGTATCGTTAACATGAACATGGTTACTACCGAAGAGCTGATGAAAGAGAACAATGTGATATTGGAAGAGCTGATGAATCGCACCAAAACGCTTTTGGAGCAGAAACGGCCGATATTCGACAATTCTCTTGACATCCTGTTGAAGGAAGAAATTCTCTCGGGAGAACAATTTCGTTGTCAATTTCGTGAAAACGCGCTTTTACCAGCATAAATTGTTATGCTGGTTATTTTTTTTTACTTTTTTGTCGTGCTAAGATATTATTATACTTTGTGCTCTAAAATGTATTTTTCGACAAATGGGGTACAATTAAAGTATAGAGATAAGGAAAGGGTGGAGTAGAAACCATGTACTTCAAAAAAATCGGCGTTGTAGGCGGCGGGACCATGGGGCAGGGCATTGCGGAGATGCTGGCAGCCAAGGGCCTTGACGTACTGCTCGTAGAGAAAACTCCAGAGAAACTGGACTATTCATACCGAATGATCGAGACCAGTCTAGATAAACAACTGGAGAAATGGGGAATCACCCAGGCAGAGAAGAAACTGATCCTGAACCGGATTCAAAAAGTAACTCATTTTGCGGAGCTTAGCACCTGCGATATGGTAATTGAGACGATCATAGAGGACTTGGATGCAAAGAAAGAAGTATTTACACAGCTGGATCAAGTTTGTCCGAGCCACGTAATATTAGCAAGTAATACATCCACGCTTAGTTTGACGGAGCTCGCCAGTTCCACCAAATATCCTGAGCGTGTTATTGGCATGCACTTCATACATCCCGTTTCCAAGGTCGACCTCGTTGAAATCATTCGCGGCCTGAAGACTTCAGATCATACGTTTAACGAAACCAAACGCTTTGTTGAGGAAGTTTCGGATAAAAAGGGCATCATGGTCTATGAATCTCCAGGTTTCGTCACCACCCGCATGATCACGCTCATGATCAACGAAGCGATGCATCTCCTGCAAGAAGGCGTAGCCTCCGCGGAAGATATCGACGACGCCATGAGAATCGGATATAACTTCCAGCACGGACCGCTGGAGATGGCCGACCGTTTCGGCTTGGATTCCATCCTCGCCGCGCTGGAGCGCATGTTCCGCGAATACGGCGAACTGAAATACCGTCCATCGATTGTCTTGAAGAAATTGGTTCGCGCTGGACAACTGGGCGTTAAAACCGGAGAAGGCTTTTTCAAGTACGACAAGGATGGTGACCGGGTATGAATATTCTCGTAATTAATGCAGGCAGTTCTTCGCTGAAGTATCAACTGTACGACATGACGGATGAATCCGTGCTGGCCAAAGGATTGGTTGAGCGGATCGGCATGGATTCCTCGATTCTGACGCATAAACCGACGGGAAAACAGGACGTTACGGAAGTCAGCGAAATTCTGGAGCATACTACCGCGATCCGTAAAGTGCTTGGCATGCTGACAAACGAGGAACACGGCGTGATCGATTCCATCGAAAGCATTCAGGCCGTAGGGCATCGCGTGGTGCATGGCGGGGAATCTTTTAAAGAATCCGCTCTCGTAGACAGTGACGCCAAGGCGGAAATCCGCCGCTTGTTCGATCTGGCTCCGCTTCACAATCCGGCCTCGATGATGGGGATCAAAGCCGCAGAAACCAATATGCCTGGCGTTCCGCAGGTCGTTGTGTTTGATACGGCGTTCCATCAGACCATGCCCGAGAAATCGTACCTGTACGCTATTCCGAGAGTACTTTATAATAAGTATAAAGTACGTCGTTACGGTGCGCACGGTACTTCCCATGCCTATGTCAGCCAGGCAGCGGCAGAATTCCTCAACCGTCCGCTGGAGGATCTGAAGATCATTACCTGCCATATCGGCAACGGGGCTTCCCTCACCGCGGTAAAGGGCGGCGAGTCCATCGATACCTCCATGGGCATGACGCCGCTGGAAGGGCTCATGATGGGTACGCGCAGCGGTGATTTGGATCCTGCGATCGTACCGTTTGTCATGAACAAGGAAGAGCTGACCGTCAACGAAGTGAACTCCATGCTGAACAAGCACAGCGGCTTGCTGGCGATTTCCGGAATCAGCAGCGATATGCGCGAGATCACGGAAGGCATGGAAAAAGGCGATCCGAACTCCACATTAGCTTTTGAAATGTACGAGTATCGTGTCCGTAAATACATCGGTTCTTATGCTGCCGCCATGAATGGCGTGGATGTCATCGTATTTACGGCGGGCGTCGGCGAGAATTCGATCGTTCTTCGTCAAAGAGTGCTTGAGCAGCTTACCTATCTCGGAGTAGAATTGGATGAGGAGCTGAACAGCATTCGATCCGGCGAACCGCGCCGTATTTCCGCGGCGAACTCGAAGGTTGAGGTACTCGTGATCCCTACCAATGAAGAATTGGTTATTGCTCGGGATACGCATCGTATCGTTCAAGCTTCCAACCGTTAAATAGTAGTGATATAAGGGAGAGATTTATGCATGGCCACCAAAAGTGTGATTCGTAACGTCAACCAGCATGTCGGCGAGACCGTCACGATCGGCGCCTGGATCAACAACAAGCGTTCCAGCGGGAAGATTCAATTCCTGCAGCTTCGCGACGGCTCCGGCTATATCCAGGGCGTTGTAGTGAAGAGCGAAGTATCCGAACAGGTATGGGAAGACGCGAAAAGCCTGACACAAGAGAGCTCTTTGTATGTGACGGGTGTTATACGTGAAGAGCCGCGGAGCCAATCGGGTTATGAGATGACGGTTACCGGCATTGAAATTATACATCTTACGGAAAACTATCCGATTACGCCTAAAGAGCACGGTGTCGATTATTTGATGGACCATCGTCATCTGTGGCTTCGTACGCAGAAACAACGTGCGATTATGGTGATCCGTGCAGAAATTATCCGTGCCGTTCAAGAGTACTTTGATACCAACGGCTTTACGCTGGTGGATCCGCCGATTTTGACCCCGACTTCTGCGGAAGGCACAACCAATCTGTTCCACACGAAATATTTTGATGAAGATGCCTATTTGACCCAGAGCGGACAGCTGTACATGGAAGCTGCTGCCATGGCACTCGGCAAGGTATACTCCTTCGGGCCGACATTCCGCGCCGAGAAGTCCAAAACCCGCCGTCACCTCATCGAGTTCTGGATGATTGAACCTGAGATGGCCTTCACGGACCATGAGGAGAGCCTTCAGGTGCAGGAGCAGTTCATCAGCCATGTGGTGCAATCCGTCGTTAAAAACTGCCGTCAGGAGCTTGAAACGATCGGTCGCGACATATCGAAGCTGGAGGCAATCCAGGCGCCGTTCCCGCGGATTACGTACGATGAGGCGATTGAATTCCTGCACACGCAGGATTTTGATATTCCTTGGGGCGAGGATTTCGGCGCGCCGCACGAAACGGCCATTGCCGAGAAGTATGACAAGCCGGTCTTCATTACGCATTATCCGGCGGGCATCAAGGCTTTCTACATGAAGCCGGATCCGAATCGTCCGGAGGTCGTACTGTGCGCGGATATGATCGCGCCGGAAGGTTACGGCGAGATTATCGGAGGATCGCAGCGGATTGACGATCCACAGCTGCTCGAAGAGCGCTTCAAGGAGCATGACCTATCGATGGATACTTATCAATGGTATATGGATTTGCGTAAATACGGCACCGTGCCTCATTCCGGATTCGGCTTAGGCCTTGAGCGTACCGTTGCGTGGATTTGCGGATTGGATCATGTTCGTGAAACGATTCCGTTCCCACGGACCCTGTACCGGATGTACCCGTAAGCCGTGAGAGGTGAGTCCATGGACCACGGCAACGCGGATTCCGGCGTGAACGGTTGGACGGCCGGCGCCGCTGCCGGCATGAGCCAAGGGATGGCGATCATTCCTTATGCCCTGCTCCGGCATTACCGGTCACTTGGTTTAAGCGATCGCGAAGCGATGCTGGTCATCCATTTGATCGGGTATCAGCAGGTGGAGTTTAAGACGTTTCCTTCGCTGGAGGAGCTTGCGGAGGTAACGGGCTCTCCTGCCGCCTTCATCGCTGCAAGCCTGCAGCGCCTAATGAAGGTAGGACTTATCGGCATTGATGAATATGTCGACGAGGGCCAGGGAATTCATTATGAGCGGTACAATCTGAACGGATTGTATGAGAAGCTTGCTGTGTGCCTGGCCCAAGAGGGCAGGGACAAAAGCCCTGAAGCAGCCAAGTTTGCTTCACCTCTGTTGAATGCCCGTCCAGCTTCCGGCAAAACAGCTACATCGGAGAAACCCGCTCCGGAGAAGGAAGAACGGAATTTGTTCACCATTTTCGAAAAGGAATTCGGACGTCCGCTATCGCCGATGGAGCTGGAGACAATCTCCGGCTGGGTCGACGCGGACCGCTACCCGGACGAGTTGATCCTGTTAGCGCTAAAAGAGGCGGTATTTGCGGGCAAACTGCATTTCCGCTACATTGACCGGATCCTGCTCGAATGGAGCCGCAACCGGGTGCGTACTGCACAGGATGCCAAAGCCTATACGCAGAAATTCAGAAATATCGGAAGATAGCTCAGTAGCACGTCCATGAAGGACGTGCTTTTTTTGTATGTGATGGATATATTCCATGTCCAAGCGATCTGACTCATGATGGAAAATGAGGTCTTATACAAAAAATTTGCAAAATGCAGAAATTAGCTGTCCCTTTTTTCCGATGTCATGTGTTATAAATCATGAAGGCACCTTCAGTGATGATTTGCTGATGAGAGGGGGGAGTAACGGAAGTGAGCAATCAACCGACGAAGCCAGAGATGAAGGACTTGGACATCGAGGTAACCATAGAACGGGTGTTAAACGGGGATCGGCAAGCTTTTGTACATATCGTTGAAGCGTTTCAACAGCAGATTTTCATGTATTGCTGGAGACTGCTGAACCAGCGGCAGGATGCGGAGGATGCCGTACAGGAAATCATGGTGAAGGCTTACCAGAAACTCGAGACGTATAAGCCGGAGACCTCATTTTCTGCTTGGCTGTATAAGTTGGCTTATCACCATTGTCTGAACATGCTGCGAAGGAAACGGTACTTTCAGAATATCCTTCCTAAACTGAGGTCGGATAAGGAGCATGTCGCAAGCGCAGAGCAGGAAGCTCAGAAATATATTATCAGCGAGCCGATGGAACGCGCTCTTCGCAGCCTGTCCCCCGATGAGAGGAACTTGCTTATTCTCCGGATATTTGAAGAAAAGAGCTTTGCGGAAATCGGACAAATTCTAGATAAAACCAAGGATACGGTCAAAAAACGCTACAGTCGGCTGATCCAAAAATTAAAAAAGTGGATGCATGATCGAGAGGGGGAACCGCGATGGAATTTCAACGAGATGACGTGGAGGAAAACCTGAGGGAGCAACGTACCAAGAGCCGTTATGTCATTGATGTCAGGGATGCGGTAATGGAACGGATTGCTTCCCTTCCTGCCCCAAAACGCAAGCCGAGTTTGTACAGAAGACCGCTTGTGATGGCCGCATCGCTGCTGCTGGTGACTTCGCTGTCCGTCACGGTGTATGCCGCAGCCGAACTGGTACAAATCCGCAGCAAAGAGGGAAAAGTGGTGCTGGAGACCAAAGTGGAACCCGAGGAATCTAAGGAATTACAAGCAAAGCAGGACCGATTGTATTCGCTCGATACGGCTTCCCAAAGTTCAGCTTTTCGCTCGGCCCTTCCCGGTCAAGCCATCGCTTACTATATTCATAACCAAGAGATCAATGATTTGAAGAGAGAGATTCATGGAAAGGAAACCTTACTCGAATTTCATGCAGGTTCGTTACATTTGGGGGATCTGGGTGTGTTTCGAGAGGAAGCCGATAAGCGCGGAATGCCTGACATCCATATTCCCTCCCGGATATTAAATGAGTATTCATTTCATGAAGGAACCCTTTCCTTTATCCCCGATCTTTCCGATTTGTTTCAGAAGGGAGAACCGACGAAAGCCTATTACGATATCCAAAATGAGTTGATTCGGAAGGCGGAAGAATCGACGGGAAGCAAAAGAGTTTTCGTTAAGGAGATAAAGCCGCCCAGCGCGGGCACAATATCGCTATCCTACGTAAAAGGCAGCGACATGGAAACCTCGATCAGCGTAATAGCAACCAAACGAAGCGCCATGAACTCCAAGCAGGAGATTCACTATACCGATAAGGACCATGTCGAAAAGGTTCTGGCAGGTGGACGCGAGATGATATACGTTCGATACGCAGACGCCTATTTTAATCAAGGCCTGGCTTGGGTGGATGAGGCTCAAGATCTTTATTACCATATCGCATTGAACAGCAAAGCGAAGTTAACAAAAGAGAACATGATAGAAATCGCAGAGCGCTTTATTAACTAACGACATGTACTTGTCCCATTAGTTTTGTGAAACCTAAGCCCTTGGGACTTTCTTTATGCAGCCGGCCGGGTCCAGCGGCCGTTTCAGGTCCTGATTAGCAGGAGAACCTATCCGGATTAGCGAATGCATATAGTTGCAGCATCGGCCGGAGGGGGAGATGGAGATGGGATACAAGGCCATTATTTTTGATCTGGACAACACGTTGCTAGACTACAGTCAGAGCGAAAAGAAATGCATGCAGCAGGCGCTGGAGTTATACCGTCTGCATGAGGATTTGACGTGGGATGAGTTCTGGGGGACATTCGGACCGATCAATTATAATTACTGGATGAACCGAATTCAGCATAATCACGACATTAGGCAGGTGTTGGAGCATTCCTTCACGGACACGTTCCTTGGATTGAAGCGGGAATTTAACCAGTGCCGGGAGATCTCGGAAACATACTGGGGGTTATTTTGCAGTTCTCCCCATTTGGAGCCGCATGCCGATCTTATACTGGAGCACCTGCACGGCAATTTTGCGCTCGGCGTGATCTCCAACGGCATTGGTGAAGCCCAGCGCAAACGTCTTGCGGCAGGAGGCTTGTTTCATTATTTTGATTCCTTCATCATTTCGGATGAAGTAAAGTGCTGGAAGCCGGATCCGCATATCTTTGAGCTTGCTTTGCAGGAATTAGCGGTTGACTCAAGCGAGGTGCTGTACATAGGGGATTCGCTTACGGATGATTATGAAGGAGCATCGAATACAGGAATTGATTTTTGTTATTATAATCGCCGGGGCGTCCCTTTAAGCGACCGTCATCGGCCTGCTTATACGATCAAGGATCTTATGGAGCTCAAGGATCTGACTTAGGAATCATGAAAGAAGGAGAATGATCGAATTGAAATACAAGCATATTCTATTTGATTTGGACGGAACCCTGACCGATCCGCGCGAAGGCATCACGAAAGCTGTGAGGCACGCACTCGGTCAGCAAGGGATTATCGTCAACGATCTTTCCGAGCTGGAATGTTTTATCGGTCCCCCGCTCCAGGAGACCTTCACCGAAAAGTACCATTTCAGCGAGGCCGAGGCTTGGGAAGCAATTCTGAGCTATCGTGAATATTTCAAGGAGACCGGCCTGTATGAAAATGAAGTATATGTCGGCATTCGCGATGTATTGGATTTACTGTTATCGCAAGGGCGACAGTTGTATGTCGCTACCTCCAAGCCTGCGGTTTTTGCGGAAACGATACTTAAGCATTTCCAGTTGTCCGCTTACTTTACCATGGTGTGCGGAAGCGAACTGGATGGCACCCGGTCCGCCAAAACTGAAATCATTCAGCATGTTCTGGATACCTGCCGTATTGATGCTTCGGAAGCCGTCATGATCGGAGATCGGATGCATGATTTAATAGGAGCACGGAATTGCGGGATACACAGCATGGCTGCAGGTTACGGCTATGGTTCGGAGGAAGAACTGACGGCATGCCAGCCGACCTATTTCTTTAAAACGGTGGAGGAGATGCTCCGGTCGTTTGCAAGCTTAGCGGTTTAGGATCTCCTGCCGATGAGAACGGAGGCTTCGATTTTTCGCCTAACATCGGTTATAATGGTCATAACCAGTCGGAATGTCATAATTTGTGAAGGGAGGGGCATGATCATGATCATGATGGGAAGATTGACGATGAGCTCTATGCAAAGTCTATATGATGAACAACGGCGGTTGTTTGCATGGAGCGATGAGAAAGTTACCGCCTGATTACCTCGCGTAGAGAGGGCCGTTTATCTATTGGACTTTGCATCCTTAAAACCTTTATTTTAATTTTAAGGAGCAGAGCTACCATGAAATATATAAACGCGGATATTATACTTCCCGAGGAATTGCTGAAGGAAGTGCAAAAATATGTACAGGGCGGGATGGTATACATCCCGAAACCCGAAGGATTGCGCAAGAAATGGGGAGAAAACTCGGGCAGCCGGGTGTATTTGAAAAAAAGAAACCTGGAAATCCGGCAGCTGTTTGCTTCAGGCGCCACGATTGACCAGCTTTCTTCTCAGTATTGTTTATCCTGCGATTCCATCAAAAAAATCGTGTACACCAAAAACAAATAAAAGCAAGTCACATTGGAACTGATTCTGATGTGGCTTTTTTCTTGTGTAAAAAGCGGGTCGATTCAGGTATCATGAAATGAAAAGACGATATGTGGGATGGGAGAGAAAAGTTTGCCCGTAAGGAAACGATCAAGTGACTTTGCAGTTTGCTTCATGTTTCTGGCTGCGGCTATTATTGGGGTTCAGCTAATTTCATTTCCGACGGTTTTTATAGGGGGGGCCGTTTTGACTCTGGCTTATATCGCGTGCAGGAGGTTCAGACTCTTCAACCCTTCGAAACGGATAAGCGATACAGCCCTGCTGGCGCTGAACATGATCATGGGGTACTTGCTTTATCGTACCTTTGGTGAAATCATAAAGAATGGGTTAGCCGATCACGAAGCCTGGGGAATTATTCTATCGAGGCTGAGCCTGTTTCTGTTCGTGATGCCCTTTGCGCTCGCAGTAATGCGTACGAGAGAAAAACCGCTTTATCTTGCCAAAGGCACCTGGAGGACAACAATTCATTTTCCATGGATATTCAAAGGCCCGCTCAAGGACCCGATCTGGCGGTTTATGCTGATATTCCTGGTTATGGTTTGTGCCGTATTTTCATTTTTTATGGACTGGGGGCAGCCAGAACTCCTAGCTTTTGCCGGTTATGCTCTGTCTTTTGCGCTGATCAATGCCGTCCTTGAGGAGCTGTTGTGGCGGGGATACATACTTAGTCATTTTGTAAGTGGGTTTGGGGAGCTGAAAGGGCTTGTCATCGCTGGAGTTACCTTTGGTTTATACCACTACCACCTCGGTTTTTCATGGCCCGTTTGCCTGTTGTTTTCAATCTTTGGTATCATGATGGGGGGCGTAGCTATTCGTTCGAAAGGATTGGCTCCCGTCATGGTCATGCATTTTGTGATGAACGTTCTATTCGTCCTTAGCGGTATGATTCTGTAACCTTCCTAAGGGCGTCGATAGACGTTCTTTTTTGTTTTGGCCGGTACGGGCAAACTAGGGGACAAGTGTGTTTGTCCTTATTTTAGATTGATCCAAAATTTTTTTGAAAAAGTGCAGGGGCAGCTCATAAAGCTGACGTCTATGTATTTGGGAAGGAGGGGAGAGTTATTGATGCAGAAACGTTAATCGCGCGCATCCTGCAAGGTGAGCAAGAAGCCTTTCGGGAACTGGTGAACCAATACAGCCAGCACGTGTTCCATACGGCATATTCGGTCCTGCGGGATGCCAAGGAAGCGGAGGATGCGTCGCAGGAAGTGTTTATACAAGTATACAAAGCTCTCCCCCAGTACAGATCTGAAGGTTTTAAGACCTGGATTACCCGCATCGCCTTGAACAAAGCGATTGACATGAAGAGGAAGCTTTCCCGTAAACCGCCGGAGCAGCTGCCCGGCGAACATGAAGACGTGCTGGATAAACTCCCTTCCCGGGACGAGGATGTGGTTTCTCTGCTCATACATAAGGAGAGAAGAGAGGAACTTCGAGAGAAAATTGAAGCATTGCCGGACAATCACCGTACCATTATTACGGCTTTTTATTTGGAAGAGAAAAACTACGAACAAATCGCAGCCGAGCTGAATGTCACGGTCAAGACGGTTGAATCGAAATTATACCGGGCCAGACAATGGATTCGGAAATCGTGGAAGGAGGAGGAGTGGAAATGAACGCCAAGGATCACGAGCTCAAGCTGCTGACCGAACGTTATGTTAGAGGGGAAGGCTCGCTCGAAGAACGAACTTCTTATGAAGAGCTCATGTTAACGGATGACGGCGTGCTAGAGATCTATATGCAGGTTCTGTCGGAGCTTGATCCCGAACTTCCCGGTATGGCAGATCCGGAAGCATTTGCCGAGCAGGTGGTGGAACATGAACAGATTAAGCCTTACACCCCGAAAGCACCGCTGCGGATTCAGGAACGGCCCAAGCGCTGGTACGAACGCGCCATCGTCCATTATGCCATAGCGGCGTCCATTACGATGCTGTTCCTCTTCACCGGGGCATTCGACCGGCTGCTTCCCAGTGAGATTAGCGGTCAGGTCCCTTTATCCGATACGCCTTCCTATAGTGAGCAATGGGTGGAAAAAACAACGGGCTGGCTGGACCGGCTATTATCCAGATAAGAAAAATGAAAGGAAGATGCTTAGTGCAACCGCAACGAAGTAAAGGTTTTGCCTTTATACTCAATATCCTTCCGGGTCTCGGCCATTATTACTGGGGGAGGAAGGGACGGGCGCTGTTATATCCGCTGCTGTTCTTCGGAAGCCTATTCGGCGGGATTTTGCTTGGAATCATGTCGGCTACCGACGCAGTATTTGCGCTGGGACTTCTCGGCGCTTTAATGATCTGGGGGATCAGCATGCTCGATCTGCTCATTGCGTTGATCCGTTATACCCCCGTCACGATTATTCATGATGAATTCGGGCGGCCGATGGAGATTCGCCAGGACAAGAGCGATGAGTCCGAGCGCTTTTATACCATTCTGCTGTCCTTCATTCCCGGCCTTGGCCATTTTCAACTGGGCTTGATGCAGCGCGGGCTGTCATTCCTGATCGCCTTTTTCGGACTTGGAACGATTCTGGTGTTCCTGACGGGGTTGACCCATGAATCGGTGTTCCTGCTTTTTTTGGGCATGCTGCCGATCATATGGCTTTATTGCATGTTTGACGTGGTACAGTTGGTTCACCGCAAGCAAGCAGGGGATCTGCTCATAGACCGCACGCTGTTCGATGAGCTGGAGAGCGGCCGGGAGAGCGGACGCCGCAGCAAAGTGTTTGCCACCTTGCTATCGGCGTTTCCCGGAGCGGGTCAAATGTATTTGGGTTTGCAAAAACGAGGACTGCAGCTCATGGTTCTATTTCTTGGCAGCATTTATGTACTGGATGTGCTTAAGCTCTCAGTATTTCTGTTTTTGATCCCGTTGATCTGGTTTTATGCCTTTTTCGATGGTTTGCAGCAAGTCAGCCGCTATGGACGGGAGCCGCTCCGGGATCGGCCGATCATCTCGGGCCTTGGAAATCAGCAGCGCTGGCTCGGGCTTGGCCTGCTCATTCTTGGCATCTATTTCGTATTTACGAGCGTTGTGATGCCTTATGTCGAAACGCTGTTTCCGGATTTGCACCTGGATTACCGGATTCGAACCTACATGAAAACCGTGATCGTAGCGGTGCTTCTCATCGGAGGAGGAATCAAGCTGATGACAGGCTCGAAGAAGGATTCACGGAGTGGAAATCGTCCATTTTATGATTCCGACAACGATTGAAATGTCTGATCATCACCTGAGAGATTCCAACCGATGATCAAGCGTGTGCAAATCAACCAGTAATGATGAACGAGACATGGGGGGGAGATATTGTGGCCAAGAATCTGTATTATTTGTTGTATATTGCTCTGTTTGTTGGGACCTGTTTGTTTGTCGTCAATGCCTACTCTTCGCCGGATCCGGTACCGTCGCCTTCGATCTCATTATCGGAGCAGGATCAGAATCGGCTATGATTCACCTAGCGTTTAGCGTTCCAAAGAAAAAACCTGTAAAACGATTGTGATCGTTTTACAGGTTTTTTAGCTTTCGTTCTACGAGAATATAAATCAGGATAAAAACGATGACGGTCGAAATCACGGTCGTCATGAAATGGCCGGTAAGCCTGGCGATCAGCAGCAGGATGACTCCGAAAATCATCAGCAGCAAGCTGACGTAGGCGTTGGCAACTTTAAAATTCCGTTCATTTTTGAGCGAAGACGTGGTTTTGTAAGCATAAAAACTGTTGGAACTTTTAGGCGGAATCAAAAAGAGGACCAATCCGTACAAAATAAACACGACGCCGATGGCTAAGCTTTCAAGCACCCTACACACTCCTCTGGAAGGATAAGCCGGATGCACCCTGAACCGAAGCGGTCGGATTTCAGGGCGCCAGGACCTGTCACGCGGGATATCCGGCTGTTAAAGCTCAATCCCCGCAAGGCTAAAATTACTTGGAGCCGGCTGCATTCAGAAGCAGACGGCGGTAGGAGTATTCGAATATAAACTCAAAGGCCTCCAGATGTTTTTTGGCTTCGAACGCATTTTTGCCCCAGGCATAGATGCCGTGGTTACGCAGCAAAATGCCGGGTACCGCCGGATCGAGCGCGCCGGGAACGAGCTCTGCAATCCGTGGAATGTCCGCATAGTTCGGCAGGATCGGAATGCGGATCGCCGCGTCCTCTTCCCAAATGTTAAAGGCTTTGATCAGCTCGATTCCTTGGGCAGGCACGTAACCTTGTTCACCATACCAATCGCTGATCAGGTTGTTGTCGATGGTGTGCACATGGAAAATGGCGCCGCAGCCGGTTTTCCGGTAGATTTCACAGTGGATTAAAGTTTCCGCGCTGGGCTTTAACCCGGTTGCTTCGCAAGGCGCACCGTTCTGGTCCACAAAGAGATAATCCTCCGGCGTATGTACGGATTTGTCTTTTCCGCTAGCCGTTACGGCAAAATAAAACTGCTCTGGATTGTACTCGCCAATACGGACAGAAAGATTGCCGCTGGTGCCGGGGAACCAGTTCCTGGATGCAAACAGTTCCTTGATTCCTCTAAGTTCCTGCAGCGCAGCCTGTTTCTGTTCGAGCTGGATATCTGAAAATGCCACTTACAGCACCTCCTGCGTAAACTTGTCTTTCATGTCGTTCTGAATATCGGTAAATGTCTCGAATGGTACATGGAACACGCCAAGCTTCTTGCACTGCTCGGTGAGCGTGGAGCGGGAATAAACCAGGTCGGCCTGCTTGGCGCCTTCAAAATCGGTAAGGCTGTCACCGATCAGAATCCGGTAATATCGGTCGGCTGGAAAACGGTCCATCACCGTAACCTTGCACATGCCGCAGTCGTTATGGCAGGACTCCTTGCAAGGATGCGGCCAGGTAATCTTAATGCGATCCCCTTCGAAATCGGAGCCGTTGCAGAAGATATGGTCCGCCGGAATGTCAAAGGGCTTCAGCAGAGGATCGACAAAGAAATCGATGCCGCCGCTTGTGACATAGAACTCGATCTGTTCGGATTTCAAATAGTCAAGGAACGCTGCGAAGCCTTCCCGTATCCCAGCATGACTCAGCACATACTCGGTAATTTCTTCTCTCATGGAGGAAGGGAAGAGCGCGAACATGCGGCCTACGCCTTCCCGAATTGAAATGGTGCGGTCAACCGTATCCTGCATGATCGGCTCGAAGCCTTCCGGTTTGAAGTGTTTCATGATGGCAACGATGTTATCGTTGTTCGTGATAGTTCCGTCAAAATCGCAAAAAATAATCGGCTGTTTTGCTCCTGATGTCATGCTTCTCCTCCCCAGATGTCCAGTGCGGCTTTCAGTTCTTCGTGCTCTTCGGCATAGTGGGCAAGCGGCACGGATTTCATCGTTGCCTCAATCGCCTGTACAAAGGCTTTGCCGCCAGCTTCGGTTCCCATCGGATGACCGTGAATTCCGCCGCCTGCGTTAACGACCACATCGGTACCGAAATCCCGGATGATGCGCGGAACGAGTCCCGGATGAATTCCCGCGGACGGTACCGGCATGCTTCGCTTCACGCCAAGCTTAGCGCTATGCAGCTCGTCGCGAATGGCGAGATTCTCTTCCCTCGGCATCGTGACGGAGCCGTAAGGAGAAGGGAAGAGCACCAGATCGGCTCCGGCGATCCGCATCAACTGGCCGAGCAGCACAGGTGCCGCAATTCCATAGTGCGGAGATGGATAGATGGCGCCGGCAAGCGCTGGGTGAGCCGCGATGGGCACCGTAATCTCCGGATCGCTGCTCAGCTCGTGCAGGACGTCATACCCGTAGGACAGCACATTGAAGAGCAGGGCATTGGCGCCTGCATCGATCGCGCGCAATGCTTGCTCCCGCAGCTGCGATGTACGGCCGGTCAAATTGGCCGCGTACAGCAGTTTTTTGCCCGTCTGCTGTTCGACGTCCGCAGCGGCTTGGATACACATGCTGACCCGTTTTTCAATCGGGGTGAGGTCGTTCTCGAACAGGATTTCATCATCCTTGATCAGATCCACGCCGCCGAGCGCCTGTCGGATAAATTGGGCTCTAAGCTCGTCCGCATTCAGTCCGATCACCGATTTGAAGATGCTCATGAGCAGCGGACGGTCATGGACGCCAAGGAGGCTACGGATGCCGTCGATGCCATGCTTCGGTCCGGGAAAAGCACTCAGAAAATCGGGAGACAGCTCCAGGGACGTCAGTTTGATGCGCCCGTCCATGGAAATTTTGCCGAACACGGTCACCAGCAGGGCAGGAATATCCCGGCTAAAATTGATGTCCGGATAAGCGATGCTGACATCCGCATAACGGCTGCCCGGCTCCCAGCCCTCGTGAACCTGAATGTCAACGACCTCTCCAAGATGTTTCTGCATGGCTTCGCGTTTGGCCTGCGGCAGCTCGGTCCAGCTGCCAACCGTCATGCCAACGGCGATGGAGGTCGCTTTCTTACGGAAATCCGCCTGGTCGTCATAAATTCGGTACGTTGCAATACAGCGGCTCATGAGATCTGCTCCTTCAGCATGGCGCCCATTTCTTTGGAACGCTCAGCGCAGCGGTTTACGGCGGCAATGACCGTTTCGAAGAAATCGCCTTTGTCGAGCGTTTCCAGGGCAGCTTGCGTCGATCCGTTCGGCGATGTAATCTTCGCGCGCAGCGACGACGGCTGTTCCCCGGTCTGCTGGACCATGCGGGCGGCACCCAGAATGGTTTGAAGCGTCAGCTCGCGGCTTTGCTCCGGCGTCAGGCCGCCGCGGATTCCCGCTGCGGTCATGGCTTCCATCATGTAATAGAAGTAAGCCGGGCCGCTGCCGGATATCCCGGTCAGGATGTCCATCTTCTCTTCTTCGATGACCGTCACGTGACCAACTGCCTCGAACAAAGTCAGCACGAGCTGACGCTGTTCTTCGCTGATTTCCTTCGAGAACGCAATGCCCGTGGAACCAAGCCCGATCGAAGCGGATGTATTCGGCATCGTTCTTGCAATGGGCTGCTGGTTTCCTAGCAGCGTCTGCGTCGTATAAATCGAAAGTCCGGCGATCACGGAGATGATCAATTGGTCGCTGGAGAGCTTGGGTCCCAGTTCTTTCAGCGCTTTGGCGGCATCCTTCGGTTTCATGGCCAGCACGATCACCGGCGAGGTTTTCAAAATTTCGATTTTGGCGGCCTCGTCGTTGTTGATCTGGACGCCGTACCGTTCGCTGAGTTCCAGAAGGCGCTGGGCATTGCTTCGGTTCAGCATCGTAATATTCTCGGGAAGCACGACAGAACGGCTCACTAATCCTCGTACGATCGCTTCGGCCATCGAGCCTGCGCCGTAGAAGGTGATTGCTTTATCTATTAAAGGTCGGTTCTGCGGGGATTGGCACATCGTTTTGTTCCTCCTTCATGGCTTGGGATGAATGATTTATTCGCGTATTTGACCACTACCGATAATAACATATTTGGAGGAAGTAAGCGCGGGTAACCCCATAGGTCCCCGGGCATGCAGCTTCTGGGTGCTGATCCCGATCTCAGCGCCGAAGCCGAACTCAAAGCCGTCGGTGAAACGGGTCGAAGCGTTGTGATAGACAGCCGCTGCGTCTACTTCCTGCAGGAAACGCTCTGCATGATCCTCGTTCTCCGTTACGATGCATTCGGAATGCTTCGTGCCATATGCCGAAATGTGCTCGATGGCCTCATCCAGGCGGTCCACGATTTTAATGTTCAAAATATAGTCGTTATACTCTGTCGCGTAATCCTCGGACGTTGCGACGGCAGCCCAAGGGATATATTCCAGGGTTCGCTGGCATCCACGCAGCTCGACATTACGCTCACGGAAAGCTTCGCCCAGCGAAGTCAGGTACGATTTGGCATACTCCGCATGGACGAGCAGGGTTTCCATGGAATTGCAGACCGAAGGGCGCTGCACCTTGGCATTGATGCTGATGGCAGCGGCCATGTCCGGCTGTGCAGAAGCGTCCAGGTAAGTATGGCAAATGCCCGCCCCGGTTTCGATGACCGGCACGGTGGCGTTCATCACGACGTTCTGGATCAGGGAGCTGCCGCCGCGCGGGATGATGACATCCAGCAGTCCGTTCAGTTTCAGCATTTCATCCACGGAGGAGCGGTTCGGGTCCTCGATAAGCTGAAGCGCTTCTTTAGGCAGAGCAGTGCGTTCCATAGCTTCGTGAAGCACTTCGATGATTTTGCGGTTGGAGGAGAGGGCGGATGATCCGCCCCGCAGGACGACCGCATTGCCCGTCTTCAAGCACAGCCCGGCAGCATCGACCGTCACATTGGGACGTGCTTCATATATGATGCCGATCACGCCAAGGGGAACTCGTTTCTTCACGATGTTCAGTCCGTTCGGACGATCGATCGTTTCCAAGGTGTCGCCGATCGGGTCCGGTAGCTCCACGATTTGGCGCAACCCTTCGGCAATGCCCTCGATTCTGGCTTCGTTCAGTGCCAGCCGATCCAGCAGGGAAGCGGAGGTGCCAAGCTCCTTCCCGCGCTGAAGATCCTCTGCGTTGGCTTCCATGATATCTGCCGTCCGCTGGATCAGGGCGTCGGCCATGATCAGCAGCGCCTGATTTTTCTCCTCCGTGCTCAGTCTGCCAAGACGAAATGCAGCCTGCTTGGCGAGCTGAGCTTTGTTGCGTACCTCACTCATGTTGATTCCTCCTTTGTATAGGTGATTAAAAGAGATAACTTCGGGATGCGATACGGACTATTTTAACGTAATCCATTCATCGCGGTGAATAACCTCAAGCCGATGGATCTCGCCGATAATACCGATGACTTGGCTGCTCGGCAAACCGAGCACGGCCTGCAGCTGGTCCTCGTCGTAATTGACGATCCCTCTGCCGAGCCTTACGTTGTCCATATTGACGACTTCCACCACATCGCCTGCATGGAAACTGCCTTCGATTCGTTTAACGCCAACGGGAAGGAGGCTGTGACCTCCGTGGATCAGCGCCTTCTCGGCACCGGGATCGACTACGATCCGACCTAGCGGCGACGACATAAAGCCAAGCCATTGCTTTTTCACAGGCAGGGCTGACAGGTGAGTGGCAAAATACGTACCTTTGCCGCTGTGCTCCAATGCTTTCACCAGATCGCCGGGCTCGTTGGCTTTGCCGATGAAAACGGGAACGCCGCCGCGGGTGGCGATTTTGGCGGCATCGATTTTCGAGCGCATGCCGCCGGTTCCGACGCTGGAGCCAGCCCCTCCCGCCATGCTGTAAATTTCATCGGTAATTTCATGAATTTCCTCGTATTTCTTGGCATCCGCCGACTTGCGCGGATCGGCCGTGTATAAGCCGTCCGTATCGGTCAGGATGATTAATTGCTGAGCGCGGACCAGGTTGGCCACTAGTGCGGATAACGTATCGTTATCGCCGAATTTCAGCTCGTCAATCGAAACCGTGTCGTTCTCGTTGATGATGGGGATGACGCCTTGCTTCAGAAGCTCCGTAATCGTCATGTTGGCATTGTTCATGCGTTTGCGGTTCGCAAAGTCCATTCTCGTCAACAGAATCTGGGCCGCTTTCAGTTGATGGGAGGCCAGCGCATTCTGGTAAGCCCGCATGAGCAGCGCTTGGCCCAATGCAGCGGATGCTTGCTTTTCATGGAGCAGCTTGGGTCTCGTCTCGTACCCGATCCCTCTAAACCCTGCAGCGACGGCTCCGGAGGTCACGAGGAGAACTTCATGGCCGGCCTCGCGGAGCCCGGCAAGTTCCCCGGCAAAAAACGCGACCGAATCCAGATTAAGTCCGCCTTCGTCTGTCGTTAGGGAGCTGCTTCCAATCTTTACGACGATGCGCGAGAGCATCGTAATCACTTCCTTGTATTTATGATGGTAGGAATGGCTGTTACGAATCCATTTCCCTGAAAATAAAAAAACTTTCGTCCTGTATGAGAAAGGACGAAAGTTGGACTTCCGCGGTACCACCTTTATTGATGAGCGCTGCTCATCCGGCTTTGGCCCTGTAACAGAAGGCGCTGTCCTGGCAAGCCAGGCCGCTCGGGGGTAGGATTCGGAAAGGGGTCACGGCAAATTCTTTCAGCCCATGGAATTTGCTCTCTGATCATCGTGCCGCATGCTTTCGTACTGGTCCCGTCTTTGCGTTTTGGAAACTGCATTCGATTTTGTTATTGCAAGAATAGCACATCGTTTTTGATTTTTCAAAAGGAATTAGGTTAGCCGAACAGGTTCAGCTTGCCAATCCGGTAGGCGGCTTCCCGCATTCGTTCCTCGCTGCTTAACAGGCCGACGCGGACATACCCCTCGCCGTGATCCCCAAAGCCTATGCCAGGCGCGACGGCCACCTTGGCCTCCTCCAGCAGCAAGTCGGCAAAGGATACCGAGGTGTATCCCTTCGGCACGGGCAGCCAGCTAAAGAAGGAGCCGGCCGGTTTCGGGGCCTGCCACCCGATTTCGGACAGGGCACCGAAGAAGGCATCCCTTCTCGACTGGTAGCGCGACACCAGTTGGTCGACGCAGTCCTGCGACGAGGTAAGAGCCGCAGCCGCAGCCGCTTGAATGCCGCCGAACAGGCTGACATAGATATGGTCCTGCAGCATATTGATCAGCGAGATGATTTTTCGGTTCCCCAGGGCGAAGCCGACGCGCCATCCTGCCATATTGTAGGTTTTCGAGAGGGTGTAGAATTCCACGCCCACCTCCTTGGCGCCTTCCGCTTGCAGGAAGCTGACCGGACGGTCTCCGTCAAAACCGATTGCCCCGTATGCAAAGTCACTGGCTACCACGATCCCGTGTTCGGCTGCGAAGGCCACCGTATCCTCGTAGAAGGATAAAGGAGCGACAGCGGATGTCGGGTTGTTCGGGTAATTCAGGAACATCAGCTTCGCTTTTTCCCGTTCTGCAGGCGATATAGCGCCATAGTCGGGAAGGAAGCGGTTATCCGCGGTTAACGGCATGAACTTCATTTGCGCGCGGGCGAGAGCAACGCCTGACCAGTAATCCGGGTAACCCGGGTCGGGAACAAGACAGACATCCCCGGGATTCAGGAGGATTTGCGGCAGCTGCACCAGCCCGGTTTTTCCCCCGAACAGAATGGCGACTTCCGTTTCCGGATCCAGATCGACGTTATAGTCCTCCTTGTATCGATGCGCGATGGCTTCCTTCAGGAAGGAAAAGCCGGTAAAAGGCGAATATTTGTGAAACTGCGGCTTGTCGGCCGCCTCCTTCAGGCTCGATACGATATGAGGCGGCGTGGGCTGATCGGGATTTCCCTGCCCGAGATTGATTACATCATGCCCTTGAGACACTTGGCGGTTTACCTTGGAGACCAGGGTCGCGAAAAATTGCGTAGGCAGCTGGGCCATGATCTCGGCCGGCTCTATGTGAAAAACGTCTGGCTTTTTGTTCATAGCAGGTTCATCACTCCGTTATCTGATTACACTCTAAATACGTCTATTATGGAAAACAATTAGGATTAATTTAACACGATTTATCAGGGGTGTATAGAGGGAAATGGGGCTAGGGTGTTGCAGCAGCGGCGCTGGAGAGGCTATGATGATGACATATAAGAGAGGTTGAATCCCGGAAGAAGAAGCAGGTTCCTGCGTTTCATGATCGCATGGAGGCCGCCCCCGGGTTCAACTCAAACAACGGGAGGCTGCAAGATGACAGGAGAACCAAAGGCTCAGCTTCGTATCGCACTTATTCAAGCTGACATTGAAATAGGCAACGTCCAGGCCAACATGGATAACATGCTCGGCATGATGGAGAAGGCGGCAGCGGCGAACCATAAGCCGGACGTGATCGTGCTGCCGGAGATGTGGAACACCGGATATGCGCTGGACCGGATCCAAGAGCTCGCCGACCCTATGGGACAAGAAACCTCTTCGATGCTGAGCGAGTTTGCTCGAAAACACCGCATCCAAGTCGTTGGCGGCTCCGTAGCCGAACGGATCGAAGACCGGATTTATAACAGCATGTACGTTTTTAACCGGAACGGGGAGCAGATCGCCAAATATTCCAAAATCCATTTGTTCCGCCTGATGGACGAAGAGAAGTTTCTGCAAGCCGGACAGCAGACCGTAACCTTTGATCTGGAAGAAATGAAGGCGGGCGCGTCGATCTGTTACGATATCCGGTTCCCGGAATTGTCCCGCACCCTCGCGCTCGGCGGCGCTCAAGTGCTGTTCGTGCCTGCGGAATGGCCCCATCCGAGGCTGCATCATTGGAGAACGCTGCTCATCGCCAGGGCGATCGAGAACCAAATGTATGTCGTAGCCTGCAATCGCGTAGGAACCAGCGGCGAAACGGACTTTTTCGGTCATTCCATGATCATTGACCCATGGGGCGAAATCATCGCCGAAGGGGATGAGCGGGAAACGATCGTGACAGGCACGCTGGATTGCAAGCTCACGGATGAAGTGAGAGGACGCATACCGGTTTTTGAGGATCGTCGGCCTTATTTGTATTTCCAATAGAACACGTAAGATCCAACTCCTCCAAAGTATGAAGTTTCATCTGGGCAGCGGCGGGTATACTATGGGTAATCCGTCTGAGAGGAGGCTTTGAATCATGGCAGAGAACAACCAATTCGACAGCCGAAACAATGAACAGGAACAAGAACAGAAAGAGCAGTTCCGCAATTTTGTTGAGAGCGTAGCCGGAGGCGGGAACGGGAAAAACGAGTCGATTCAGGATCAGTCCCGTACCGCGGACGAACAGAACCGAATGATCGACCAGCATAATTTGCGCAAATAGGGTTCGGTTTATGATGATCATGGGTAATCTTATGGCTTTCAGGTAAAAAAAGAAAAAGAGGCACAGCCGTTTGTCATTCGACGATGGCTGTGCCTCTTTGCTCTTTATTTGTATTAAACGGCATTCACTTGTGTTTATTTATCCTGAACGCCTTCTACCACAAGCTTGTCCATGACCTGCTTGAACGTGTCGATGAACGCATCCGCCGCTTTGGACAAATACCGGCCGTTTCGGTAAGCGACGACCAGTGTGCGGCTCGGCACCGGATCCGCGAGCGGCAGATATACCGGAATAAACTCGCTGCGTTTCGCACGGGCAATGAACCGGGGAACCAGCGTAATCCCCATCCCGGTAGCGACCAGAGACTGGAGGGTCTCGATGTTGCTGCTCTCGAATACAACGTTCGGCTCGAAGCCGGCCTCCCGGCATATATCGAAGGTAAGCTTCCGGAAGCCCTGACCCTTCTTGAGCACGACAAACGCTTCGTTCCGGATTTCGTCGATCGTAATGGGCCGTACGGGATCGGAGGCCGCCCGCAGCGCAAGCGGGTGCTGGGGAGGAACCGCCAAATCGATCATTTCCTCGCCGATCGGAATCCAGGACAAGGACGGCTCCGCCAGGGGCAGCGCAAGCAGGCTGAGATCCGCCTTGCCGCTGGCCGTCAGCTTCTCCAGATTCATGGAGGAGTCCTCCAAAAGGGTGATTTCGATATCCGGATAACCTTTTTTGAAAGCAGGCAAAACTCGGGGCAGCAGATGAGAGCCGGTTATCGGCATGCTGCCCACGACGACTTTCCCCTTGCGCAGCTGGGAGATGTCCGACATCTCCTGTTTCAGCTGCTCGACGGCGTCCATGATCTTCTGCGCATGCTCGACAAAGCTGGCACCGGCATGGGTAAGCTCGACGTTGCTCGTATTGCGCTGGAACAGCAGCACACCGAGCTCTTTCTCCAGCTTGGAGAGCTGCTGGCTCAGGGAAGGCTGGGCGATATGAAGCTTCTCCGCGGCACGCGAAAAGTTTTTGTCCGCCGCGATTTGCAGCGTATATTGCAGTTGTCTCAGTTCCATGTAAGCATCACTCCGTTATAGCTGAATCCTATTACATCTATAGATATTATATCTTGGAACAATGAAGAAGGAAATGATATATTACTATCAACGTAAAGATGATGCGTTGCAGGCCTTCCCAATAGGGATAAGGGACTCAAGCAATTATCTTCTCATGGACGTAAAGAACAATGGGGTGATTATGATGAGTAAGAAGACAATGTTCGAAAAAATTTGGGATAACCACGTGATTCATCAGGAGGAAGGCAAGCCGGGTATTTTGTATATCGACCTGCATTTGGTCCACGAGGTGACTTCCCCTCAAGCCTTCGAAGGTCTGCGTCTCAGCGGCCGCAAAGTGCGCCGCCCGGAACTTACCTTCGCCACGATGGATCACAACGTACCAACGAAAGACCGTTTTAACATCACGGATCCGATTTCGAAGCAGCAAATCGACACCCTGACCAAGAACTGTCAGGATTTTGGCGTTACCCTGTATGATCTGGACACGATTGACCAAGGCGTAGTGCACGTTATGGGCCCTGAGCTTGGCTTGACGCATCCCGGCAAAACGATTGTGTGCGGCGACAGCCACACCTCCACTCACGGTGCATTCGGTGCGCTGGCGTTCGGTATTGGTACGAGCGAGGTTGAGCACGTCCTGGCAACCCAATGTTTGCAGCAGGCTAAAGCGAAAACCATGGAAGTTCGTTTTGTTGGCCGCCGCAATCCGGGCGTTACGGCGAAGGACATGATCCTTGGCGTCATTGCGAAGTACGGAACCGATTTTGCAACAGGCTATGTTATTGAATACACAGGCGAAGCCATCCGCGAGTTGTCGATGGAAGAGCGTATGACGGTGTGCAACATGTCCATTGAAGGCGGAGCCAGAGCGGGCATGATCGCTCCGGATGAAACGACGTTTGAATATTTGCGCGGACGTCAATATGTTCCGCAGGGCGAAGCTTTTGATGCCGCTGTAGCAGCTTGGAAAGAGCTTGTGACAGACGAAGGCGCCGAGTTCGACGTGGTGGTTGAATTCGACGTGGAAACGCTGATCCCTCAAGTAACGTGGGGAACGAGCCCGGGAATGGGTACCGACATTTCCTCGACGGTTCCTAACCCTGCAGACTTCAAGACCGAGAACGAGCGCAAGGCAGCGGAGAAGGCGCTGGAATACATGGCGCTTGTGCCAGGGACTCCGATGTCCGAGATTCCGATCGACTATGTCTTCATCGGTTCTTGCACGAATGGACGCATCGAGGATTTGCGGGCAGCAGCAGCTGTAGCGAAGGGACATAAGGTGTCCAGCAATGTGACCGCCATCGTCGTTCCGGGATCGGGCCGAGTGAAGATTCAGGCCGAAAAAGAAGGGCTCGACAAAATTTTCGTTGAGGCAGGTTTCGAATGGCGCGAAGCAGGCTGCAGTATGTGCCTTGCGATGAATCCGGATGTACTGAAGCCTGGACAGCGCTGCGCTTCCACATCCAACCGGAACTTCGAAGGTCGCCAGGGCCGCGGGGGCAGAACGCATCTCGTGTCGCCGGCAATGGCAGCGGCAGCTGCGGTTAAAGGACGCTTCGTGGATGTACGTGATTGGAACTTTGCAGCCGAAGAAGTTGTGAGCTAAGAAGGACGGAGGAGAAGTTTATGCAAGCATTTACGAAATTAAACGGTATTGTCGCACCTGTCGACCGGGTGAATGTAGATACGGACGCAATTATTCCTAAACAGTTTTTGAAACGGATTGAACGCACGGGATTTGGACAGTTTCTGTTTTACGAGTGGCGGTTTGATGAAGAGGGAGGCAACATCGACAGCTTCTCGCTGAACCAGCCTCGCTACCAGGGTTCGACGATCCTGATCTCGCGTGCCAACTTTGGCTGCGGATCTTCCCGCGAGCATGCGCCTTGGGCAATTCTCGACTACGGGTTCCGCGTGGTCATCGCTCCATCGTTTGCTGATATTTTCTACAACAACTGTTTCAAGAACGGAATTCTGCCGATCAAATTGTCGGAGGAGCAGGTCGAAGAGCTGTTCCAGCGGACGGAAGCGAACGAAGGCTATAAACTGAACGTGGATCTGGAGAACAAAACGATTACCGATGATCAGGGATTGCACATCGACTTTGACCTCGACGAGCACCGCCGTCAATTCCTGCTTCAAGGATTGGACGATATCGGTTTGACGCTGCAGCATGAAAGTGCAATCGATGCTTACGAGAAAAAACATGGGGAGCGCTTGTTCGCCTAATTTCGCAATCAGGCTTCAAAAGTTTACAAGATTATTAAACTTCCATTTCCTGTGTAGGAAATGGAAGTTTTTTTTGGTATTATGGAATTAATATGCAGAAGCAGCCAAGATAGATCTACGTTTGATGTCAGTATTTGTCCGGAAGCATGCATACGGGAATACTGATTTACATAGTTTAAGTTTTTTTGCTAGATTTGCTTTTCAAATTCAATCATGGGATGATCGAGGTGGATTCATGAAGAAGTTAGGGTTTGTAATGGTGTTGATAGTCTTCTTGCTGGCGTTTCCGAAGAGCGGCGAGGCCAGTTCTTCAAGTGCGACCATATTTCTTGACGGGGAACCATTGAATTTGTCTTCGGGCGTCCAGGTCGCCAACATGAAGGGCAATGTGATGATTCCGATACGCGTGGTATCCGAGAATCTCGGTTTCAAGGTGGGCTGGGAGAAGGCCAGCCAAACCGTAACGGTTGAAAACAGCGAGAAGACGGTCCGCATGGTGGTCGGCAGCCAGCAGGCCGAGCTGAACGGGGCCCAGGTCGATCTGAATTTGGCGCCTGTCTTGAATGGACCGACCACGCTTGTGCCCCTCCGTTTTGTAAGCGAGCAGATGGGGCTTGACGTGAAATGGGACAACCAATCGAAGGCGGTGTACCTTTCAAGCGCCGCGCTGCCTGCCACCGGAGCCGTGATTGATCCAGACGAAGGAACCAATCCGGGGAGTCAGACGCCTCCGCCTGTGGAATCTGGAAATAAGGGTTTATTGACGGGGCTCAGCTTTAGCGATAACCGTCTCATGATAGCAACGGAAGGCGCCGTGACGCCGAAAGTATTCAGCATGACGGGGCCAAACCGGATTGTTATCGACCTTCCGGACACCGTGTACTCTGCTTCCTTCCTGAGCGGACATGCCTTGAACGCGCAGAACGGCGGCAATATGGAAGCTGCGGATTATTCCGACGTTACGAATATTCGATATGCCGTGTTCAGCGACAACCCGCCAACGGTGCGGATCGTATTGGATTTGACTGGACCTAAGAATTATGCGGTGACCCAGGAATCGGGCATCATCATCGTCGATCTGAACGCAGAAGGCGAAATCCTCGTTCCGTCGGTGCCGCCGGTTACCGGAAACGGCAAGAAAACGGTTGTCATTGATCCCGGTCACGGTGGTATCAAGCCGGGGTCGATCAGCCTTACGGGAAAAACGGAGAAATCATTTAATTTGGATGTTTCTCTCAAAGTTGAGGCACTGCTCAAAAATGAAAAGAATATCAATGTAGTGATGACTCGCAGCGACGATTCACATCTTGAGCTCAGCGATCGGGTTAAAATCGCAAATAATTTAAACGCAGATATTTTCGTATCCATTCATGGAAACAGCAACGCGTCCAGCAGTCCCAGCGGTACGGAAACGTATTATACAAGAGATTCCAGCAAGTCATTGGCGAATGTGATTCATAAACATCTTGCTAAAGCGACAGGTCTCAAAGATCGTGGAGTTAAATACGGTAGCCTTCATGTTACGAGGGAAACGACGATGCCGGCTGTCCTGCTCGAGATTGGCTTTTTGAGCAACAAGGATGACGAAGCCCAGTTGTTTAAAGGCGATTTCCAAAATCGTGTTGCACAAGGTATTGTAGAGGGTATTAAAGAATATCTTAAAGTACAATAATGTGTACAAGATTTGATGTAACTTAGAGGGGGACACAAGCCATGAACAAAAAATATTGGATGACCGGATTGCTGGCGCTTCTGCTTGCATTTAGTGCCGGCTGCGGACAGAAGCCGACTGCAGCCCCCGCCGAGACGGGTCCGGATACTGAAGCAGGACAAGTACAGACGCCGCAGGACGAACCGGGCGATGACAAGGCGGCGGACGATCAGAAGCAAGGCGAAGCCGAAGCGACTACCGTGAACGCGAGCGAAGGAACAAGCACGCCTCCGGAGAAAACATCCGCTGGAAGTACAGGCACGCCAGTCGATACGAAGGACGTGAACGCTGCGGAGGATCAAGCGAAGAAAGCAAATATTAAACTCTATTATACGGACCCGGAGATCATGGATTTGAAAGAAGCCAGCAAAGAGATCACGTACTCGGGCGAAGAGGATAAATATAAGAAAGCTTTTGAAGGTCTTCAAAAGAGCGGAGATGCCGAACTGAATCCATTATGGTCGGATAAAATCACGCTGAAGTCACTTAAGTTCGACAACGGAGCTTTGACGCTGGATATCACCAAGCCGGCAGAGGCGAATCTTGGAGCTGGAGGAGAAATGTTTGCGATTGATGCCTTGCAAAAAACGTTCTTCCAGTTCGATGAAGTGAAGTCCTTGGAATTGCTTGTAGACGGTAATCAGATGGAGAGTTTAATGGGGCATGTTGAGCTGGAGCATCCTATGACTCGAAAATAGTGCAAAGGAACTACTTCTGAATTTTATATGAAGGACTAAACACCTATTTCGCTTGTCGAAATAGGTGTTTTTTTGGTAAATAGGGAACAATTTCGCAACTTTCAGTGAGTCTAAGCGTCTATAGGTTGTCAGGTAATGTCGGACAGGCCGAGTGCAGAAACGCCAATCTATGGCAAAATAATAGGATGGTAGGGGTGAAGGATGAAGAAGTTCGGTTTTTTAATGTTTCTCGTTGTCATCATGATTGCGTTTCCTAAAATGGCGGATGCGAGTTCGTACAGCGCAAGGATTTACCTGGATGGTCAACAAATCAATCTGTCATCTGGCGTGAAAGTGGAGAACAACAACGGTACCGTCATGGTCCCGATCCGTGTCATTTCCGAAAATCTCGGTTTTAACGTGAATTGGAACAAGGCAGCGAAGACGGTAACGGTTGAAGACGCCTGGCAGAAAGTGACGATGGTGATTGGAAGTCAGTATGCCGACATAAACGGCCAGCGTGTTCTAATGACGAAGGCGCCTGTTCTTCGAGGCGGAACGACCCTCGTTCCGATTCGCTTTGTAAGTGAGCAAATGGGCCTTCAAGTAAGATGGGATAACACGCAGAAGGCAGTCTATCTGACCTCGTCTTACGATGGGAGTAACCCTGGTGAAGAACCCGGCGTATCTACATCGACCGTGGACGGTATCAGTTTCAGCGAAAATAGGCTGATGGTCGCCGTTACGGGCAATGCGAAGCCAAATGTATCAAAGCTTAGCAATCCAGACCGTATTGTCATTGATATGGTGAACACGAATTTCTCGGATACATTCAGCAGCAATGCCAGCTTTGATGACGTGACAAAAAGCGGCCAGATGGCGGTAACGGGATACCCGGATGTCAATGCCGTCCGTTACTCCCTATACAACAGCAACCCAATGACCGTGCGAATTGTCATTGATCTCAACTACGCCAAGAATTACACCGTTTCAGGGCTCGAGAACGGATCGGGCCTGTTCATTGTGGATTTGAATACGGGTTCTAACCCTACACCTGGTGCAGGCGGAAAGAAACTCGTCGTCATTGATGCGGGTCATGGAGATCATGATCCGGGAGCGATCGGGGTAACGAAGAAGAGGGAGAAGGATTTCAACCTCGCGATGGCGCTGAAAGTTGAGAAGTTGTTAGCCAAAGAAAAAAATATCGAAGTCGTTTTGACTCGCAGTAACGATACTTTCCTCGAGCTGAAGGATCGCGCGAAGATTGCGAATGATCTGAAGGCTGATGTTTTCATATCGATACATGCTAATAGCGGCCCTTCCTCTGCAAGCGGAACCGAAACGTATTATTATAATGAATCTGACAAAGCGCTGGCGAATGCCCTTCATAAAGAAATCGTGAAGGCCATGGGTTTAAAAGACCGTGGAGTTAGATACGGCAACTTCCATGTTATTCGTGAGACCAAGATGCCTGGCGCTCTGCTGGAAGTCGGGTTCCTGAGCAACAAGACCGATGAGAGCAAGCTGTTTGATCCGGCAACGCAGGATCGGGTAGCCGAGGCAATTGTCAGAGGCATCAAAAATTATTTGAAGGTTGATTAACGATACGATAGTGATCGTGATTGCAGGAGGTGGCTATTTTGAATAAAAAAAATTGGGCAGTCGGACTGTTGGCAGCCGTTATGCTAGTTGGTGCCGGTTGCGGACAGAAACCCGGAGCAGCACCGGACGATACGCCGGGGCAAGTGACCCCTGCACCTGATGATCAGACAGGACAGAGCAATGGAGGAGCATTGAACGGCTCCGGTGGCACGTCAACAGGGGACGGCGGCAATGAAGTTACAGCGCCGGAAGCCAAAACGGAGAGCATTAAAGCCTACTATACGGACCCGGATTTGATGGAGCTGGTTGAAGGCTCGGCAGAAATTTCGTATAAGGAAGATCAGGAAAAATACGAAGCCGCATATCAAGCATTGCAAAAGAGCGATAAGGCCGATATGGTTCCCCTCTGGGAGAAAATCAAGCTGAATTCGTCGAAATTCGAAAACGGCGCCCTGACGCTCGACGTGACGGTCCCGGATGAAGCCAATCTGGGAGCAGGCGGCGAGTCGTTTGCCATCGATGCTATCAAGAAAACGTTCTTCCAGTTTGACGAAGTAAAATCACTTCAAATTCTGGTCGATGGTCAGCAGACCGAATCGTTGATGGGGCATGTCGATTTAGAAAATCCAATGACTCGGTAATGATGGTTGAAGGAGATCACGATCTGCTGTCGAATATTAGTATATGATGAAGCAGTAGTCATTGAGAGGGGAAAGAAAATGGTACTTAGACACAGCAAACATGTTCATTCCAAAAAAGTGGTCTCCGCCGTCATGGCCGGACTTATAGCATTCGGAGGCGGAGCTTCGATCGTCTCGGCAGATGAAGAAGCAGCAAACGCGACAGCGGCAAATGCACCCCAAACGGCCATTAACGTATTCAGCGACGTGAATGCTGGTTTTTGGGGAGAAAAGTACATTTATCAATTAGCAGCACAGGGGATCGTGACCGGGAGTAACGGAAAGTTTCGTCCGAACGATCCTGTAACGCAGCAAGAAGCTGTAACGATGGCGATCCGGTTCTTAAGCATGCAGGATCAATTAAGCAGCGGCGCTGCGACATTACCGACAAATGTTAAAGTGAACGATTATTTTACGAAATATGTTGAACTGGCTTTTCAGCAAAACCTGCTCGACAAGCAAAAAGAATCCGGATATACGGACGAGAAAGTCATTTGGGGCGCGCAGAAAGCATCCCGGGAATGGATAACCGAAGTGCTTGTCCGTTCCATTGGACGTACCGCGGAAGCCGATGCAGCCAAAAATAAAGCGACAGGCTTTGCGGATAACGCCAAGATATCCCCGGATCGTCTGGGTTATGTCAATGTAGCGGTTGAACTGGGCCTTGCCAAAGGAGTGAACGGCAACAAATTCGATCCACAAGGCGCCGTTACTCGTGCCCAGCTTGCAACGTTCCTGAGCCGGGCTCAAGCCTACATTACCACAAATTACGAGAACCAATACAAAGGCTCCATCGCTTCGATCGAGAACGGTAAACTGGAGCTGTATGCCAATGGCAAGCTGAATTCATTCAAGCTGGATAATTCCACATCCTATTTTACCTCCGATTCGGAGAAGAGACTGCAATTCTCGGAAATCAATCCGTACACTCAAGCGGTAGTCGTCGTGAATAACGGAACGGCTGCTTATGTGGAGATTACGGATTCGACCCAGCAAGTGGAACGTTTAGACCGCACATATGCACGCCTGTCACCGGACAATGTCATTTGGCTGGATACTGGCAGCACCTTTGAAGAGCTAAGTTACGACCCAAGTACCGTGTTCCTGGATCAGAACGGTACGAAGATCGATCCAAAGACGCTTGCTGCCGGCAGCCTGCTTACGATTGAACGCGAAACGTACAGTCCGCAGAAGAAAATCGTGTCGATTCGTGTAAAGAGCGGCTTGGTTAACAAGACGGGGGCTGGCATCGTTCAGAACGTGGATACGGTGAACAAAAGAGTAACCCTTAAGGATAGCACCGGTTATGAGGATACGTACACGTGGGATGATGCAACCGTCATTCGCTATCAGAATCAAATTTTGGCTCCTGGGGAGCTCAAGAATGGCTACACCGTGAACTTTACGGTAAAAAACAGCGTCCTTCAGTCGTTGGAAGTTACGCAAAGCGTCGATCGTGCCGTACAGGCAATGTTGTACTCCGTTGAAGAAAACGGTAAGACGATCACCTACAAGCGCAATGGAAGCACACAGCTCGAGACGAAGTATTTGGCCGAGAAGCCGGAAATTATCATGAGTGGCGTGGCGAAACCTGTTCTGTCGGATTTGCTCGCTGACGCGGTATCCGGGGATCAAGTGACACTGACCATTAACAGTGAAGAAAAAATTTCGAAAATCGAAGTAACGGGTCGCCAAATTGAGCAGTTGGATGCCGCTACCGTCGTAAACTACGATTCGAAGACGCGTTGGCTGACTGTCAAGGATGCGAACAACCAGCCACTTGTGATTGTTTTGGATGACAAGACAAAGCTGGAATCAAGCTACGGAACGACGCTGGATCGAGTGGAACCTTTGCTCGTTTCCGGACGCAAAGTAAGTGTCTCCCTGATCGGTACCCGCGTGCTTTCATTGGAAGTGGTATATAAAGTTGAAGGTAAAATCAGCAGCATTAACACATCCAAGAGAGTGATTTCGATATTGACCGCCAGTGGAAAAGTGGAGGAAATCTCATACTACAATAGTCCGATTGTGGAAATCTTCGGCAGATCGGGCGTAACTCTGACGGATTTACGGATTGGCGACGAAGTGATAGCGCAGCTGTCGAACAATCAAGATTACTTACAGAGCTTAAAACTCAAAACTTCCGCACAATTCGAGGTTGTGTCTACAGAACCAACGAGGAACCGGATTCGAGTAAAATCAAATGGCACCACAAGCGATATTTATACCGATAAATCTATATTGACCGGCGAAAGCGGACAAGCCATTTTGATCGCTGACTTGCGTCCGGGAGCACTCGTTAATATAACGTTCCAAGGTTTAACGCCTGTAGCGGTAGCTGAAGTTAAATTGACGCTTGGCGAAGTGACAAGCGTAGATGCTTCCGCAAATGCATTAACCGTGAAGGATTATTCAGGCAACAGTCAGACGTTTGGAGTGAGCGGCGGCGTCAAAGTCGTTAAGAATGGTTCAACGGCTTCGAATTTAAGCACAGTGGCTTCAGGGGATCGCGTAGAGATTCGAAAGGACATTCAGGGTGTAACCATTGTCCAAGTGATGGAGAAGGTGGATCGTGCATTCTGGCAAGCAAGCAATACGGAAATTCAAGTGAAGCGCAAATCGATTAACGATAATTTCCGGTATGTATTATCCGATAAAGTATTTGTTCATCAAGGTGACACTACTTTGTCCGTGCAATCCCTTAAGGAAAATGATAATATTGTACTGTACTTAAACAACGGTGTCGTTGTTGAGATCGTAAAACAGTAAATTATCGACCTGGGATTGCTCGAGAAACACCGTCTTGATGCGGGGATTTCCGCATCAAGATTTTTTTTTGCGGGAGGGAAATCATATGAATGCGGCAACGGTACGGCATATTTTGGACACGATGGAGAGCATGTTTCCGGATGCACATTGCGAACTGAATCACAGCAATGCGTTTGAGCTGACCATCGCCGTGCTGCTGTCTGCCCAGTGCACGGACGAAACAGTCAACAAAGTAACAAAGGATCTGTTTCAGAAATACAAAACGCCTATGGATTACGTATCGGTACCGATCGAGGAGCTTGAGCAGGATATCAGACGGATCGGGTTATACCGGAACAAGGCCAAACATATTCAGAACTTGTGCAGGATTCTGATCGAACAGTATGGCGGGGAAATACCGGAAGCTCATGACGAGCTGGTCAAATTGCCCGGGGTTGGACGCAAGACGGCCAATGTCGTCGTTTCCAACGCCTTTGGCGTGCCTGCCATTGCGGTGGATACGCATGTGGAGCGGGTATCCAAACGGCTCGGACTGGCTGCTTGGAAAGATTCCGTGCTGGAAGTGGAGAAAAAGCTGATGAAGCGGGTGCCGCGTGAAGAATGGACGATGACGCATCATCGGATCATTTTTTTCGGAAGGTACCACTGTAAAGCTCAAAATCCGCAATGCCCGGTATGCCCGCTGCTGGATGTTTGCCGCGAAGGAAAGAAACGTATGAAAACCTTAGCAGTCAGGAAGAATAAGGAACAACCGTAACACCAGCAAGAAACAGACAAAAAAAGAAACGGTTCATCTGATTCGGGAGAACACCGAGCTTTGACAGCCGGCGAATGGGCATCATTGCAAGCAAGCCAGCGCGCTTGCCTTTGTCTCCGGATTTCTATTTCGGCCGCATGGGCGAATGGAAATCTGGAAACAACTGTGACCAAAATGGAAATGTCGGATATTCGCAAGGTGATAAAGGAATGCAGCCCGGATCAGCAGGAGCTAAATTTAAAAGAGGATGGGATTACACATGAAATGCATCTCTGTTTACACCGACAATTTTGAATTGTTCTCGGATATTTTTGAACATGTGGTGGAGAGCCAGAACCAACTGAGCGAGAATGAAGAGCAGGAAGTGGAAGGCGTGACGTTCAGCCACTCCGGAGATGCTCCCGAGCATTACTTGGAGCGTATGTCTCAGAAGCCGGAAGTGGTTGTGATGCGCGATAAGTCTCGCGGTTTAACCATTTTGCAGCACGGAAACGTGTTCGAAATTTTGATTCCGGCAGAAGAGAACACCGTCGTATCTTAAGTTCTTCAAATTTGATGTTTTAAAAAATGAAATGTTGAACCCATGGCAGGCAAGGAAGCGATTTTTCCTTGGCTGCCATTTTGCATAGAGCGGGGCAAACGGCGGAGCATGAAATGATTCCTTTACGGCCCAAGCGGTGATAAAATAAAATGATGTGAACAGATGGTGTCAGAGATGGAGAGATCAATGGACAGGAGCGAGAAATGACATTGAAGTTGATTACTGATGAAATCGGATACAGCATGACGGAACTAAATAGAGTCCGGGACCGTTTTTTGGATTGGAATGACGAGTCTTCCTCCGCATTGGCCGAGGATTTGATACGCAAGGGTACTGGCGGCGAGCTGACGCTTGCTTTCTGCGGTCATTTTTCAGCTGGGAAGTCAAGCATGATCAATGCGCTTTGCGGCAAAAAGGTGCTGCCCTCGGGTCCGGTACCGACAAGTGCCAATGTGGTCACGATCCGAAGCGGCGAGCCTCGGGCTATGATTCACCGGACTGTCGCGGACCATGGGGAGCCTATCAAGGTAACGATCGACGAACTTGCGGAATACTGCAAGGAGGGCCGGGAATATTCCGCGATAGAAGTGTGGGATGACGTGCCGCTGCTTGGCGCGGACGGAGTATTGATGGATACCCCCGGCGTCGACTCGACCGACGACGGGCATCGGCTAGCCACCCATTCCGCTCTGCATATGGCTGACATCGTGTTTTACGTCATGGATTACAATCATGTGCAGTCGGAGAGTAATCTGATGTTTGCCAAGAGCCTGTCGGATTGGGGGAAGCCGCTATATTTGATCGTGAATCAGATCGACAAGCATCGTGATGACGAGCTGACGCTGTCTTCTTACCTGAACGACGTCAAGAAGGCGTTCGCCCAGTGGAAGATCACGTACAACGGGTTGTTATGCACCTCGCTAAAAGTGCAGGACCATCCCTATAATCAATGGGAGACGCTGAAGTCTTTGATCGGCGAACTGATATCCCGGAAGGAGCCGCTGCTGCGTCATAGCGTTTCCTGCTCCATTCGTCATGCTGCGGATCAGCATGTGGAAGCCTATACCCGCAGTCATCAGGAGGAGAAGGAGCGGCTGCTGGAGGAAATGGGCGGCCAGGAGGCCGCTGCGGCGCTGCAAGCGCGCTTGCAGGAGCTGGAAGAACAAAAGAGAACCGTAGCGGGTCTGCCGGAATCGGTTCGCGCAGAACTCCGCAAGGAAGCCGATAAGCTGCTGGCCAATGCCAATCTAACCCCGGCGGATGTTCGGGATTTAAGCCTGTCCTTCTTGGAGAGCCGGAAATCCGGCTTTAAGGTCGGGTTCCTCTTCTCGGGCGGCAAGACGGAGGAAGAGCGCCGTCGCCGTTTGGAGGCCTTCCATCATCGTTTGGAGGAACAGACCTCTTCGCAGGTCGACTGGCATCTGCGTTCGCTGTTCCGCAATAGCGTCGAGCAGCATGCGGAATGGAATCCCGAATGGGAACGTTGGATGGACGCTGAACTTCCGGGCGTGCGGGAGGATATGATTACGCGAACCGTGAATCCGGAAGCCACGGTGTCAGGCGAATATGTATTGAACTATAACCGGGAGCTGGCCGAGGAAATCAAGGGCAGCTACCGCATGGCCGTGTTGGTGCTTGCCGACCGGCTGAAGGCGGCATTGACGGACGCTGCGGCCGTCCGTCTGCAGGAGCTGGAGCGCCAGGGCGCCGAGCTCCTGGCGCAATCCGCGGCTTCCGCCAGCTACGCAGCCCTGCAGCAGGCGGAAGCCGCCCGCGCGGCCGAGCTGGCAGAGCTGCTCCCGCCGCGCACCTCCCTCACCCCCGGCCTCCTGCCGGAGGTGAGGGAGCCGGAGGGGCAGCCCGCGCATGCGGCTGCCCAGGGCGGCGCCCCGGCGGCGCAGCCGGGGCAAGGGCGCACGGCGCCCCGGGCCGGCGCTGCGCAGGCGGCGGCACCGCAGCGGCGCCAGCGGCTTGAGGCCGCGGCAGCCGAGCTGCGCGCAGCGGCGGCGCTGCTGGCGCCGCACCCCGCGCTGGCGTCGGCCGCGCGGGATCTGACCGCCCGCGCCGATGCGCTTGCGGGCGGCTCGTTCACCCTGGCGCTGTTCGGAGCGTTCAGCGCCGGAAAGTCCTCCTTCGCCAATGCACTGCTTGGCGAGTCGGTCCTGCCGGTATCGCCGCATCCGACAACGGCGGCGGTGAACCGGATATTGGCACCGGCCGGAGGAAAATCTCATGGTACCGCAGACGTGCGTATGAAGAGCCGGGACATGTGGTGGGACGATTTGAAGTATTCCTTCGGCGTGCTGGGTCTCCAAGAACCGAATCCGGCCAATTGGCGGAGCGTGGCTGAAGGTTTGAATCCGGCCGGAATTCACCCGGCGGGCCTGCCGCATTACGGGTTCCTAAAGGCCGCCGCCTCCGGCTGGGATGAGATGGAGTCCAGGCTCGGCACCACGGAAACGGTAGAACTGGCCGAATATCGGGGATACGTGGCGGACGAAACCAAATCCTGTTTTGTCGACGGGATCGATCTGTATTACAGCTGTCCGATGACGGAGCAAGGGATCGTGCTGGTGGATACGCCGGGAGCGGACTCCCTGCATGCCCGGCACACCGGCGTCACCTTCAACTATATTAAGAATGCGGATGCCATTGTTTACGTAACGTATTACAACCATGCGTTCTCCAAAGCGGACCGGCAATTCCTGTCCCAGCTGGGCCGGGTCAAAGACAGCTTTGCCTTGGATAAAATGTTCTTTATCGTCAATGCGGCTGATCTAGCTCAGTCCGAAGACGAGCTGAACGAGGTGGTGAAGCATGTGCGCACCAATCTCACGGCCAGCGGCGTAGGCAGCCCGCATATCTTCCCCGTCTCTAGTCTGGCTGCGTTGGACAGTAAACGGCAAGGGGACGAGGAGAACTTGCAGGCTTCGGGATTCCCTGTTTTCGAAGAAGCGCTGGGCCGATTTGCGGTGGAAGAGCTGCCAAGGCTGTCGCAGCGTGCCGGTTATGATGAGATCGCTTCTGTAAGGGACCGTATCCGGGGCTGGGCTGAGATGGCCGCTCAGGATGAGACCACGCGCAAGCGGAAAATCGGGGAGCTGGAAGAGGTGCAAAACCAAGCCATGGCCCGCCTTAACGCTTTGGCGGAGCAGGAAATGGCTCGCGACATTGGTCAAGAAAGCAGCGAGCTGCTGTTTCACGTGCGGCAGCGGCTGGATTATGCCATGAACCGTTTCTTCCAGGAGTCGTTTAATCCTTCCGTGCTCCGGGAGGATGCTGGTCATTTGAAATCGGCATTTGCGGCTTGCGGACGTGATTTGATGCGAACGATGTCCGTAGAGCTGGATCAGGAACTATGGGCCACCACGCTTCGTTTGGAGACGGCTGGCCGCAAATTAACCGAAGCCGCGGCATTTAAGGCCGCAGCCGATATCAACGGCATGGCCGAGGGTCTGTCACTGGCCATACGCCGGGATCCGGAATGGGCACCGCCGGAGCTGGACGAAACGGAGCTGCAAATCCAAGGGGGTTGGCTAACCTTCTGGCCGACCTTTAAGAATCCCAAGCATTTCTTTGAGGGCGGCGGAAGCTCAAAGCTGCGCGAAGCGGCTGAGCCGAAAGTGAAGGAAGCGGTGGCGGGTGTGGTCGGCCTGCGGGAAGAGCAGCTGACGGACCACTATGTTCGAATGAGCGAACGTTCACTACAGCATCATGTATCAGCTTTGGAGGAACAGCTGAAGGAATCCATGGCGGCCATATTGGGTTCGCTGCAGGACGGCCAGTCTCCGTTGATGTGGCGTCAACTGGCGGATGATTTGGAATCCATGATGAAGTCAGCGCAGTAAAGACGGAACATGCCCGTCTAGCATGAAGCAAGATTTGCAATAGAATAGCAGCATGTGTGCGAAGTTCCGGCAAGGGAGTTCCCCTTTTCCGGATGAATGAACGCCAATCACATGTTGAACCATCGAAAGACGTCCCATATGCCATCCGTGGCGGGGCGTCTTTCGTCCTATTATTGTCGATGGACCGCCCTCCTGAAGAAAGCGGCACAGGACGATATGGTATATTTTTATCCGCTGCAGCGAACGTGAATAGGATGAAACCAGCTTAGGATATTACCCTTTTTCAAGCATGTTCAAAAAAGTCGAAAATAGCGGATAAAGCCTAACGGTTGAAGGGACTGGCAATGTGATTATATCCCCTAGTAATGATGAGAATTCCCGATGATTTCATCATGAAACAATGATAAGTTATGCTATTTGCCCCCTTTAGGTCCTTTTGGCTCATTTATGACGGTTTTCTCTCTTTGCCGCGGGTTCGGGTCGATGATAAACTTCATAAATGCTACATAACCTGAACGTAAAAAATCCAAAGGAGGATAAACATGAATGTTCTCAGGCAACTGCAGGGCTTCTTTTGGGAGAAACGAAGTTATCTTTTTCTTTCCATTCTGTGTCTGGCGATTGCAACCGCTTTAGGTCTAGTCTATCCGCAGCTGTTGAAAGTGCTGATTGACGATGCAATCAAGCTGGAGAATTTCGGCATCGTACCTCAGCTGGCACTCACCGTGCTGGGCGTGGTCATCCTTAAAGCTTTCATGCAGTTTCTGCATGGATTCTTTGGAGGAAGACTAGGGAATTACCTGGCTTATTCGATGCGAAACGCCTGCTACGAAAAATTGCAATTTTTATCGTTCCGTTATTACGACACGGCTCGGACAGGGGATTTGATGTCACGGCTGACGGGGGATTTGGAAGCGATCCGGATGTTTATCGGCTTCGGTTTTGCCCAGCTCCTTAATCTGGTATTGATGGTGACCTTCGGTTCCATCATGATGTTCACCATCAGCTGGAAATTGACGCTGGTAACTTTGGTAGCGATGCCATTCCTGGTGGTCGCGGCCCTGAAATTCGAGTCCAGGATCCATCCGGCATTCCAGGAAATGCGTCTGGCGCTGAGCTCGCTGACTACCGCGGTGCAGGAGAATATTACGGGCGTTCGTACCGTTAAATCCTTTGCGCGCGAGCCTCACGAAGTGGAGAAATTCTCCGAACGGAATGAGCGTTACAAAACCAATCAGATATTCGCCTCCTCCCTATGGGCCCGTTACTTCCCGATGATGGAGCTGTTTGCGAATATCAGCGTTGTCATTTTGCTTGCCGTCGGGGGCGGCATGGTGATCCAGGGTTCCATGACGGTAGGGGAGCTGGCAGCATTCTTTACCTTGATCTGGTACATAATCGGACCTCTTTGGGGAATCGGGTTTCACATTAACAACTATACGCAGTCGAAGGCTTCGGGTGAACGGGTGCTGGAGCTGCTGAATCAGCCTATCGATGTGGAAGACCGTGAACGTGCGGTAGATTTGGTGCCAAGCGAGGTAAAGGGTCATGTTGTGTTCGATAACGTTACTTTCGCATACGGGAACAAGATGGCTGCCGTCAAAGATATCAATTTGGACGCTCGTCCCGGCTCCGTGATCGGTTTGCTGGGGGGAACGGGCTCCGGCAAGTCGACCATTATCCAGCTTTTGATGCATGCCTATAACGTGAATCAGGGCAGCATCAAATTAGACGGCGTGAACATCAACGATATTAAGGTCCGGAGTCTGCGCAGCCAGATTGCAACGGTCTTCCAAGAGACTTTCCTGTTCTCTTCCAGCATCCGCAACAACATCTCTTACGGGATGAAGGATGTTAGCATGGATGAGATCATCCGGGTAGCCAAGCTGGCCAAGGCCCACGATTTTATCATGGAAATGAAGGACGGCTACGATACGATTGTCGGCGAACGGGGGATGGGGCTCTCCGGCGGACAGAAGCAGCGGATCGCGATTGCCCGCGCCCTTCTGAAGGACCCGAAAATCCTGATCTTGGACGATGCCACCAGCGCGGTGGACATGGAAACCGAACATGAGATTCAATCCGGCTTCCAGGAAGTCATGAACGGCAGAACGACATTCATTATCGCTCATCGGATTTCTTCCTTGCGGCATGCGGATGAAATTCTCGTTCTGGATGAAGGTAAAGTCGTGCAGCGCGGCAAACATAACGATTTGATTGCGGTGCCGGGACCTTACCAGGATGTCTACAAAATACAATATGCGGACCTGATTGCGAAGCAAGCTCAAGCAGGAGGTACGCCAGGGCAGGTGCAAGCATGAACGCCAACGTAAATACTGAACCGCATCAGAAGCAGAAAATTCCGAGGCCGCGGAAGTCCTCGGAAGAAACCAATGAACGTTTTGTATACAAGGACGACGATGCGATCGAGAAGCCGTTTAACTGGGCGCAGCTGACGCGCCTGATCTCGTATATGAAACCTTACGCGAAACAAATTCTCCCGTTGATCGGCCTGATGATGATCATCGGTACGATTACGAAGCTTGCGATTCCGTTCCTGACGAGTTTGGCTATCGACCAGGCCATTGACCCGAAGGAAGGAAATCCGAGCCTGACCCTGCTGTATCAAATTACGATCGCCGTTCTGGCGATGTATATCATTCAATGGGTTGCCGGGATATTCCGGATCAAGTTTACGAATATCATCGGTCAGCGGGTAATCTATGACCTGCGCGCCGATTTGTTCCGGCACATACAGCGTTTGTCCTTTAATTTCTTTGACAAGCGTCCGGCGGGATCCGTGCTGGTTCGCGTTACGAACGATGTCAATTCCCTGCAGGATTTGTTTACCAACGGGGTTGTCAATCTGATCATCGACTGTGTGCAGCTTGTCGGCATCGTTGTCATCCTGCTGCTGATTAACTGGAAACTGGGCCTTGCCGTGATCGTGACGGTACCGATCATGTTCTTTATCTCTACGAAACTCCGTGTGCGCATCCGGCGCGCATGGCAGGAAGTGCGGATCCGGAACTCGAGGATTAACTCCCACTTGAACGAATCCATTCAGGGGATCCGGGTTACGCAGGCCTACACGCAGGAAGAAGAGAACATGAAATTCTTCGATAACATGAACCTGGACAGCAAAAAGTCCTGGGATAGGGCGTCGGCCATGAACCAAGGGTTTGGGCCTCTTATCGAGATTACCGGAGGTTTCGGTTCACTAATTCTGTTCTGGCTTGGTGCCGTATTGATTCAGCAAGGCGAGCTCACCATCGGCCTGTTGATAGCCTTTACCCAATATGTCGGGAACTTCTGGGAGCCGATCAATCGGCTCGGCCAAATGTATAACCAGCTGCTTGTCGCAATGGCATCGTCCGAACGCATCTTTGAATTCATAGACGAGAAGCCGAGCATTGATGATCAGCCCGGCGCGAAGAAATTGCCGACCATTAAAGGGGACATCAAGCTGGAGAATGTGGTGTTTGAATACGAAAAAGGACGCCAGGCTCTCAAAGGCATCAATCTGGACGTGAAGGCAGGCCAGTCGATTGCGTTGGTCGGTCATACCGGATCAGGCAAAAGTACCATCATTAATTTGCTCAGCCGCTTTTATGATATTACGGACGGTAAGTTAACTATCGACGGGTACGATATACAAACGGTGACGGTGGAAAGCCTCCGCAATCAGATCGGTATCGTGCTTCAGGATACCTTCATATTCTCGGGTACGATTCGGGATAATATCCGCTTTGGCCGTCTGGATGCGACCAATGAGGAAATTGAGGATGTAGCCAAGGCCGTCGGCGCTCATGAATTTATTGTCCAAATGCCGGGAGGCTACGATACCGAGGTCGAGGAACGCGGAAACATGCTGTCCATGGGTCAGCGGCAGCTGCTGTCCTTCGCCAGGGCGCTCCTAGCGGATCCGCGCATTTTGATCCTGGATGAAGCAACGGCGAGTATTGATACCGAGACAGAATTGAAAATTCAGGGCGCCCTTAAAGTGCTGCTTCAGGGACGGACCTCTTTCATCGTGGCGCACCGTTTGTCAACGATCCGTCATGCCGATCATATTGTCGTGCTGGATCACGGGAAGATCATCGAAGAAGGAAATCACGACCAGCTTATGCAGAAGCAGGGGACGTATCATGGGCTGATCGAAGCACAATACCGTTTTTTGTAAAAACGGCTTAACAAAGGTTTAACAAAACGGACACAAATGTAAAAAAAATGTCGCTTGATACTTGCAATCTTCTTCATAAACTTACAAAATAGAAGTAGAGTTTACTCAGAATTCATAGAAGAAGGGAAGCATGAGGGTATAATGAGCATCGAAAGCGTAATTTCTGCGCCTGCACTGCTGATTCGAAACTTTGAGAAGAATGATTTGGAAGCTGTCACATCCTTGATGCGAGAACTGAATTATCCGACCACGCTCAACGTCATGCGTGAACGGATGGAGTCCATGAATGACAACCCGTTATACGGCAATCTGGTTGCCGAGGTTGATGGAACTGTCGTCGGCATGATCATGCTTCGTCAAGTCAAATCCTTCACTATGACCGAACCGGTCACTCAAATTACTTCGGTTATTGTAACCTCAAGCTACCGCGGCCAAGGAATTGGCAAACGACTGATTCGCGGTGCAGAGACATGGGGAAGACAGCATGGTAGCCACCTCTTGTTTCTCACAAGCGGCAACCGGGAAGAACTTGCTCCCGCACATGCATTTTATGAACATATTGGATTTGAAAAGGCTGGTTACCAGTTCAGCAAAAAGCTGTAGCCTGGGCCTTTTCATTAACCCACCCCGTTTTCGGGGTGGGTTTTTTCTTGTTATGACCTAGATTCCATGGAAGTTTAGAAGATTTTACCCGCTTATCAAAATACAAGGAAGTCATTCGATCAGGACCGGTATTGGTTTCTGGGGCCCTGAGCATAGAGTAGGAATTCAAGGACTCCTTTCCAACAATTGTAGGATTGCCGAAGGTATCAAATGTGTTACAATGTGTTCGTACCTGATTACAAAAATGTAACTAATGCCTGACCGTCCTACACCCATCCAGTTCAACATCTTAGAACGACGGTCAAGCAAACTCTACAACTATGAGCATAGGAGATGAGTATTCATGAACAACCATTGGATAAAGAAAATCGCAGGCGGCAGCATCGCGGCTGTATTGGCTGTCGGCATCATGCTGCCGACAACGGCTTCGGCTGCACCTGCTGAAAGCAATAATTATGTAAACTGGCAACAAAAGATCCAGAAATTCCTGGAGAGCCAAGGGTTGGAGTCACAGTTTAAATGGGTGGTCGTCCAACAACCGCAAACGGAAAAGCCTCAGGCGGACAAGCCTGCCGAGACGCCTCAAACAAGCAAGCCTGAGACCAGCAAACCAGAAGCAAGCAAACCAGAAGCAAGCAAACCAGAAGCAAGCAAACCAGAAGCAAGCAAGCCATCTACGACTCCGTCCCAGCCTTCCGAATCTGCGGGCACAACGGAGCAATCGAATTTTGCTTCCGAAGTTGTCAACTTGGTGAACCAAGAGCGTTCGAAAGCTGGCCTGAAGCCGCTCACGGTACATGCCAAGCTGACAACGGTAGCACTGGACAAAGCGAAGGACATGAGCAATAACAATTATTTCAGCCACACTTCGCCAACGTACGGCTCTCCATTCGACATGATGAAGGCTTACGGCATTTCTTACGGCTATGCCGGCGAGAATATCGCTAAAGGGCAGCGCACGCCGCAGGAAGTCATGAACTCCTGGATGAACAGCCAAGGTCACCGCGAAAATATCCTGTCTCCTAATTTCACCATGATCGGTGTGGGATATTACAACGGATACTGGGTTCAAGAATTCATCAGCCAATAAGCACGGTTCTTGTTTCACACGATGAGACTGCCCCGGGCGCGCAGATAACTGCGCCCGGGGCAGTCTTCTTTGCGTGTTTTGATTTGCAAATTTTTTATAGAAGTCTTAAGGTAATGTACATGAGGATTTTTGTAGGGGGAATGTCATGAAGTCATCTGCATGGATATGGCGTATCACGGCCTCCGTGTCGATTATCGTAACGATTGTGCTTATATTCGGTTTCGTGTATGCGTTTAAGGATATTAATGATCCTCAAGGGCAGCCCTTGCTCACCGGCGGTGATTCCGCCGCGCCAGGCCAAGAGACTGCGCCGACGAAGCCGGAACGGGCTCCGTCGGAAGCGGTGCTGCCAAATGATCTGAAAGTGACGGCGATCGGAGACTCGCTTGCCAAGGGAACGGGGGACAGCACCGGGGGCGGTTTTGTCCGCCGAAGCGTCGAACAATTGAACAGGGATGGACGAACAGCCAGCCTGCTGGCCAATCTGGCCATAAACGGAATAACCACCGAGGGACTTCTCCCTAAGCTGGACGACAAGGGAATACAGTATGCTTTGAAGGAAGCCAACGTCATTATGCTGTCTATCGGAGGCAATGATATCTTTCAAGGAAGCGGGCTGATGGAGGGGGCGGCGGATACAGGAGAGCTTGAACTCGATCCTGCCATGCTGATGGGCGCATTGCCGGAGGCCACCGAACGCTTGCAGACGATTCTTGAGAAGATTCGGGACATTAATCCGGATGCCCGAATTGTTTATATCGGCTTGTATCATCCCTTTTCCGATTTGGAAGAATTGTTGATACCCGGCAATGTCGTGGTCTCAGCCTGGAATCATGCGGTCATGGAGCTCGTTAACCGGGATCCGAATATGACACTTGTCCCTACATTCGATCTGTTTCAGCATAAGCTCGGCGAATATCTGTCCACGGACCATTTCCATCCGAACGGGGCAGGATATCAGGCCATCGCGGATCGAATTGTAGAAGGTGTGCTGTAGCATGAAGAGGATGTCAGGTGGGGAGATGGAAATCGATGAATAAACAAGCGCAGGAAATCGTACTATCCGTCCAGCATGTAAAAAAGAAAATCGGTCGAAAATGGATTATACATGATGTGTCGTTCGATGTGCGCGCGGGCGAAATATTCGGGTTCCTGGGACCGAACGGGGCAGGAAAAACAACCACGATCCGAATGCTTGTGGATTTGATCAAGCCGTCATCCGGCAGGATCGAGGTCTGCGGTTACGATGTGAACCGCCAGCAGGAGCAGGCGCTGCGCTGTATTGGATCCATCGTGGAGAATCCGGAGATGTATTCGTATTTGACCGGCTGGGAAAATCTCGAGCATTTTGCAAGAATGCAGCCCGGCATTGACGATCAGCGGATACAGGAAGTTGTGGATACGGTCAGGCTTGATCGAAGAATCCATGACAAGGTAAGCACTTATTCACTTGGCATGCGGCAGCGTTTGGGGATTGCCCAGGCTTTGCTCGGCAGGCCGAAGCTGCTCATTCTGGACGAGCCGACGAACGGTCTTGACCCGAAGGGAATCAAAGAAATGCGGCAGTTCATCCATCAGTTGGCCGAGGAGGGCTTGGCTGTATTTGTTTCCAGCCATCTGCTGAGCGAAATCCAGCTGTTATGCGATCGGGTAGCCATCATCAGCAGCGGAAGGGTGCTTGCCGTCGGCGAGGTCGATGAATTGATTGCCGGCAGCAGCGATCATGTCATCTGGGATCTGAATCCCGCCGTGCAGGGCAAACGAATTCTGCAGAAGCTGGATTATTGCGAGATCGTGGACCGCCCGGAGGATGTGCTTGACGATAATGTACTGGCAGGCATGTCACCGGACGCCGTTGTGACCCGAATGCATGCTGCACATACATCAAGGGCTGTGGAAAGGCTGGTTGGCGCCGGCGTGCAGGTCCGGGAGGTTCATCGGATCAATCCTACGCTGGAGCAGCTGTTCCTGCAGATGACGGAGGGTGAGAGCATTGAGTAATCTGTTGCCCCTGATCAAGAACGAATGCATCAAAATTATCAAGCGTAAGCGGTTTTATGTGGTTCTTCTGGTTCTCCTCGTCCTAGTGCCCATGTTTACATACGCCCAGATGAAGTCCGCGGAACGGAGCCGGGAGAAGTTTAACAGCGACTGGCGGCTTGAGCTTCAGCAGCGGATCACGGATAATGAGAATTCGCTTAGCAGTGACCGGGTGCCGGATGAATGGAAACGATATCGGCAAATCTTTATTCAGCAGATGCAGTATTATTTGCAGCATGATGTGAATCCTAATCAACCAAACGGGGTAACGTTCACGCGGGAATTTCTGAACAATGCGATATCCTTGTTTATCCCGCTGCTCATCATGGCCATTGCTTCGGATATCGTTTCCGGAGAGCGGACGACCGGCACCATTAAGATGCTCCTGACAAGGCCGGTAAAGCGCTGGAAAGTGCTGCTGAGCAAACTGGTTGCCTTGATCATGTTCACGTCGCTCATTGTCGTTTCCACCTTTGTCATCGCTTACCTGATCTCGGGTCTCGCTTTCGGCTACAAGGGGTTTGATATCCCGGTATTCACGGGTTTCCAAATTGTCGGGTCAGACGTGGATATGTCCGGCGTTCATGCGGTGCCCCAGTGGAAGTATTTGCTGATGCAGGGCGGTTTGGTCTGGTTTGTCGGCGTATGCGTCGGCATGCTGGCTTTTATGGTATCCGTCCTGGTTCGAAGCACGGCGGCCAGCATCGTCATTATGATGGCGGCATTGATCGCCGGAAATATTCTGACGAATATGGCGTCGGCATGGAGCAGCGCCAAATATTTGTTCATGGTAAACCTGAATTTGACCAGTTATTTAGCGGGCAATTTGCCGCCGATCGAGGGCATGACCTTGAATTTTTCCCTTGCCGTATTAGCCATCTGGGCGATTTGTGCGGTTATTGTTGCATTCAGTGTCTTTACGAGAAGGGATATCTTGAATTAAAATGGACAAAGCATGAAACATTTGTTTGCATTTTTTAGAGAACCGCGTTCTTCTAAAATATTGGAATGTAGAAATAGAAAACACGAGATACGTGAAATTGAAGGAGGAGCATGAATGGTCGAACAGATCGATATGTTTGCAGAGTCATCAAAGAACGGCGGTACTAACCGTTCAGGATACGATGCTGACGACATTCAAGTGCTCGAAGGCCTTGTTGCGGTACGCAAACGGCCAGGCATGTACATAGGGAGCACAAGCTCGTCGGGTCTGCACCATCTGGTATGGGAAATCGTGGACAACGCCGTAGACGAGCATTTGGCCAAGTACTGCTCGAGAATTGAAATTACTTTGCATAAAGACGGATCCGCGACGGTATACGATAACGGACGCGGTATTCCGACCGGGATGCACAAGACCGGCATTCCCACGCCGCAGGTGGTATTCACGATTTTGCATGCCGGCGGCAAATTCGGCGGTTCCGGATACAAGAAGTCCGGCGGGCTTCACGGCGTTGGCGCATCCGTAACCAATGCGTTGTCCGAGTGGCTGGAAGTGGAGATTTACCGCGAAGGTAAAATTCACCGCCAACGCTTCGAGTACTGGCAGGACAAAAAAGGAAAAGAGCATGTGGGAGAACCGGTAACCGGTCTCGAGGTGCTGGGCAATACGAACAAAACAGGGACGAAAATCACGTTTAAACCGGACGCTCGCGTGTTTACTTCGGGAACGCATCTGAACTACGACACGCTTGCAGAGCGCTTACAGGAGATTGCCTTCCTGAATTCAGGACTCCGGATCGTCTTGAAAGACGAGCGGAGCGGGAATGGGGAAGAATTTTTTTATGAAGGCGGCGCAAGCCAGTTCGTGCAGTTCTTGAATGAAGGCAAGGACGTGCTGCACGATGTGATCCATTTTTATGCCGAGAAGGATGACATCGAGGTCGAAATCGCCCTTCAATATAATGCAGGATATACCGAAACGCTGGCCTCGTTCGTTAACTCCATCCCGACGCGCGGGGGCGGTACGCATGAGACGGGCTTCAAGACGGCGTATACCCGCGTGATGAATGATTATGCACGGAAGAACAATCTTCTGAAGGAAAAGGACAAGAATCTGGAGGGGAATGACCTCCGGGAAGGCATGATGACCGTAATCAGCGTTAAGATGGCTGAGGTCGAATTCGTGGGCCAGACGAAGGACCAGCTGGGAAGCGCCTCTGCGCGGAGCGCGGTGGACAGCATCGTTACCGAGAAGATGCAAATTTTCCTAGAGGAAAATCCGCAGGTTGCCCAAACGCTGCTGAAGAAGGCCATTCAGGCCTCCAAAGCGCGCGAAGCGGCCCGGAAGGCAAGGGATGAGATGCGCAGCGGCAAGAAGCGCAGCGAGAGTTCCAATCTCGGCGGCAAGCTGACACCGGCTCAGTCCAAGGATTTTTCGCGAACCGAATTGTTCATTGTCGAAGGGGACTCCGCTGGCGGCTCGGCAAAGCAGGGGCGGGATTCTAAGATCCAGGCGATCCTGCCACTTAAAGGGAAGCCGATGAACCCGGAAAAATCCAAGCTGGCCGACATCCTGAAGAATGATGAATACCGTGCGATCGTATCCGCGATCGGCGCGGGGATCGGCACGGAGTTCACCTCCGGGGACAGCAATTATTCGAAAATCATCATCATGACCGATGCGGATACGGATGGAGCCCACATTCAGGTGCTGCTGCTCACGTTCTTCTACAGATACATGAAGCCCTTGATTGATGAAGGCCGCGTCTATCTTGCGCAGCCTCCGCTGTATAAAATCGCCAGCAAATCCGGCAAGCTGGAAACCGTGCGGTATGCCTGGACGGATGAACAGCTGGCTAATTATTTGAAGGAATTCAAAAATTTTGAGCTGCAGCGCTACAAGGGACTGGGCGAGATGAACCCGGAGCAGTTATGGGAAACGACGATGAACCCGGAAACGCGGACCTTGCTGCAGGTTCAAATCGAAGATGCCGCCAAAGCGGAGCGGCGCGTGTCTACGCTGATGGGAGATAAGGTAGATCCCCGCAAGCGGTGGATCGTAGAAAATGTCAACTTCGCGGAGTTTGAGGAATAGAAGGTGAATGAATGAGTTTATCGGAGCAATTTTTGCCGGCATTTCTGGAAGAGGTTGTAGGTGACCGATTTGGCCGGTATTCCAAGTATATAATTCAGGACCGGGCGATCCCGGACGTTCGTGACGGCCTGAAGCCCGTTCAGCGTCGGATTCTGTACGCCATGTACGATTCGGGTAACACACCGGATAAATCATACCGCAAATCAGCGAAAACCGTCGGGGATGTCATGGGTAACTACCATCCGCACGGGGACTCATCGATTTATGAAGGCATGGTACGGATGGCCCAGCCATGGAAAATGGGACATGTGCTTGTGGACGGTCACGGAAACTGGGGTTCCCAGGACGATGATCCGGCAGCAGCTATGCGTTATACCGAGGCCAGGCTGTCGCCGATTGCCATGGAGCTGCTGCGCGATATCGAGAAGCGAACCGTGCTGTTCAAGGACAATTTTGATAACACGGCGAAGGAGCCGGTTGTGCTGCCTTCGCGGTACCCGAATCTGCTTGTGAACGGAGCTAGCGGGATTTCCGCGGGCTTCGCCACCGAAATCCCGCCTCACAATCTGCGGGAAGTGATCGATGCGTGCATCGCCGTCATGCAGAAGCCGGAGATCGAGCTGGACGAGATCATGACGTTCATAAAAGGCCCGGACTTCCCGACCGGCGGTATCATCATGGGCGGCGAAGGCATTTTGGATGCCTATCGGACAGGCAAAGGCCGGGTCTATCTGCGATCCAAGACGGACATTGAATCGCTTCGTGGTGGTAAACAGCAGATCGTCATCACGGAAATTCCTTATCAGGTTGTTAAGTCCAGACTGGTTACGGCGATGGAAAACATTCGTCTTGAGAAAAAAGTCGAAGGCATCGCCGAGGTTCGGGACGAGAGCGGACGGGAAGGGCTTCGCATCGTCGTGGAGCTCAAGAAAGATGCCGACGCGAACGGGATTCTGGCTTATTTGTTCAAGAAAACCGACCTGCAGATTACGTACAATTTCAATATGGTTGCCATCGTGAACAAAACCCCTCAGCAGCTGGGGCTTAAAGCGATGCTGTCGGCCTATATCGATCATCAGCGTGAAGTCGTCACCCACCGGACGCAGTTCGAGCTGGAGAAAGCCGAGGATCGGGCTCATGTATTGGAAGGCCTCGTCAAGGCGCTCAACATACTGGACGAAGTGATTGCGGCTATTAAGGCTTCCAAGAATCGCCAGGATGCCCAGAACAATCTGCAATGGATGTTCGGTTTCACGGAGAGACAAGCCGACTCGATTCTGACGCTGCAATTATACCGTCTTACCAACCTTGAAATTCATTCCCTGCAAAAAGAGCTGGACGAGCTGACAAAGAAAATCGAGGGCTTGCGTGCGATTCTCGACAGCGATAAGAAGCTGATTGGCGTCATTCGCAAAGAGCTGATCGAAATTCGGGAGAAGTACGGCATCGACCGGCGTTCGGTTATCCAGGAAGAAGTGGAAGAGATCAAGGTGAATCTGGAAGTGCTTGTTAACGCCGAGGATGTGCTCGTAACCTTGTCGAATGAAGGCTATATCAAGCGTACCAGCATGTTATCCTTCACTCGCAGCGGCGGTGAGCTGGAAAGCTCAGGCGTCAAGGAAGGGGATTACATCACGCGGTTGTTTGAAGTCAATACCCTGGAGAATCTGCTGATCTTTACGAGCCGCGGGCAATATTTCTTATTGCCGGTGCATCAGGTTCCGGAGTACAAGTGGAAAGATGCCGGTACGGCTATCGTTAACGTGATCCAGGTACCGAAAGAGGACCATATCGTATCTGTCATCCCGGTTTCCAACTTTGACGAAGCGGGCAAATCGCTTGTTTTCGTGAGCCGCAAAGGACAAGTGAAGCGGACAGATCTCAAGGAGTACGTAACCAAACGGTCTGGCGCGGTTGCGGCAGCGAAGGTAGCTGCGGAAGACAGCATCATCCAGGTCGTTATGAGCGACAGCAATAAAGATATCGTGCTGATCTCGAAGGAAGGGATGAGCATCCGCTTCAATGAACAGGAAGTCAATGCCATGGGACGCGTTTCCGGCGGGGTTCGGGGAATCCAGCTTCGAGACGGGGACGAGGTCGTTGCGGCATTATGGGTGGAGAACGATGAAGGCGAGATTTTGACCATCACGGATCTAGGATACGGCAAACGAAGCTTGCTGTTGGATTATCCGGCCCAAAGCCGAGGCGGAAAAGGGATGGCCACGTTTGAGTTCAAGGAAGGCAAGCGGGTGAAGCCTAACGGCAGCGCCATTGTCGGCGCTTTCTATTGTCGCGAGCCGCTGCAGATTAACGCTTATAGCGAAGACGGGCAAGCTTTCCCGATTCACACGGAGAAGGTTCCGATTGCGGAGCGTAAATCGATTGGTAAACTACTGGCCGATGTCGGCAAGAACGGGCAGATTGTCGATTTGGTCAGTCTCCCGCATGCAGAGTTAGGCAAAGAAGGTTAGGCCAGAGCGAGCCTTTCCTTTAATTCGGATATAGATTGAATAGAGATGAATGGACGAAAGCACCTTCGATGAACGGTTGTCGGGGTGCTTTTGTTGTATTTAGCGTTGGATGACGCTTGTTTGATTTATACTATTTGACATATGTCTGGCGCTGTCGAAGTAAGGTGAATGTTGAGAAACGGCGTCACACAAGGCATGACGGGTTTTGTCGCTTGGTTGGAAATTATATTTTTTAACGAAAAAAGAAGGAAATTGGCTGGCGTCCAGCGAAAAGTTAATCCTATAAACTATTATGAAAATCATGACGCTGGCTCAAACGGAAGTTCATTCATCGGAGTACAGTGGGGCAAACTCAGATGGTATCAGGTTTGATCATGACAGACATAACGGAAGGGACGGGATAAACATGCATACTGCCGAATTCGCCAAGGTGTGGTCCAAGCTGGCCAAGGATTATAAACTCCATATGGAAGCCGGATTAGCCCCGACATTGACGGAGTCGCAACTCATGGTGCTGGAAGTGCTCGCTGAGCAGAAGCGGATGAAACCTTCCGATTTCATTCCTTACCTGGCTACAAGTCCGGCTGCCGTAACGATGCTATTGGACCGGATGGAGAAGAACGAATTGATCAAACGGGAACGGGACGAAAATGACAGACGGATTGTCTGGGTGACGATATCCTATAAAGGACGCGAGGAATATACGCGCGGATTACAGGTTAGGGAGGATTACCTTTCCCGGATTCTGAACCGCATATCCTCGCATAATCAACAGCTGCTTGTCTATCTATTGGGAAAGATCAGCACGGCTCCGCAGGAGGTTCTGGTCGAGGCGTAGGCATTTTTGATCCGGCATCCTACATGGAATGTACAGAAGCCCCCATGTCTCGCTGCCTGGCAGCTCCGACTTTGGGGGCGTTTCATAGTTTTGCTAATATTGCTTTCTAGTCACGTGCTCACTAACGAACCTTGGCATATTATGATGAAGTTAAGACTTAAGCAGCCATAAAGCCGGCACGTTAGCGGGTTCCCATCCAGGCAGGGACGTATGGGCTTGGCGGCACTCATAGGTTTTGCCTCCATACGTGACCAAAGCTCCCTGCTGGTATGAAGTATTCGGAGCCCAGGCCGGAGTTTCCGGTACAGAGCCGTCCGCCGTGGTGACTTGCAGCTCATTGCTGGCTGGGGATACGTTGCCTGCCGCATCGCGTGCTTTTACGGTAAAGCTATAGGTCGTGTTTGGCGATAATCCGCTAACTGTATAGGATAGCGTGCTGCCGGACACCGTCGTAACCAGCGCGGTGCCCCGATATACCTCATAGCCGCTTACTCCGACGTTATCCGTGGAATCGTTCCAGGCTAATGATACGCTTGTGGACGTCGATCCCGCAGATCGTAAATTGGCAGGAGCCGTCGGAGCTTGGGTGTCCGGAACGGGATTTGATGTGCTGGCGGTTAGCGGGCTGCTCGCCTGCGATACGTTGCCTGCTCCGTCACGGGCTTTTACCGTAAAGGTATAGGAGGTGCCTGCTTGCAGGCCGGTAACGGTGTGGCTCAGGGTGGATCCGGATACCGTTGCCACTAGATTGGAGCCTCGATAGATTTCATAGCCTGTGACTCCTACGTTATCCGTAGAGGCGTTCCAGGCGAGCGAAATGCTGCTGCTTGTAACCCCTGTGGTTCTCAGATTCGCCGGCACGGTCGGTGCCTGCGTGTCCTGATTGCCGCTGCCGTTATTCAGGTTCACGTCGATCACGTTATAGAAGGCATTGCCCGTATCGGCGATTTCCCATACGGCGAGGATGAGATAGTAGCCGGTGCGGTCGGTAGGTACGTTACAAGTATGGGTTACGGTGTTCGGCGGTTGTTTGCCGCCGTCATTGAAGGAGCAGAACAATTCGAGATCTGCGCGTGCGAGGGGTTTGCTGGAATCCCAGCCTTTTTTCGTAATATAATATTTCCAATCGGATGTAGCATGGGCTGCGGTCAACACCCACTTAAACGTGTTCGGCCCGCCGTTCATGTTCACTTTGCTCCAGCGGGTTGGCGTCTGTTCATACAGTTCGGTAAAGATTCCGGCACCGGTGATCTGGCCGTCCGCCGGTCCGCCGATCGGAAAGTTCCCTTTACCTTCCAGGGAATGCGGTTCATAAATGATTCTGCCGCAGTTGACGTTCTCGCCGAGCTTGCACTTATAACCACGACTGGCCGGTGATTCGATATAACCATGAGCGGAAACGCTGCTTGCCGTAATGATCATAATGGTGAAAAACAACAGTGTGCTTCCTAAAAAAATCCACAGCGGTTTCAAATGCAAGCGGTGATTTGTTTGACACGGAACCTGTTCCATAACAAATACCTCCTTGAAAATTTAATTTGAAATTCAGCGGACTCCTGTTGCTGATCAAGCCTCCTTAAGCTGCGGGTTTACTTGCTCTGCACATAACACGAAGGACCGAACCGGCTAGCGGCTCCATTCATGAATATTCTTGATCATCCTCCTCCTAGGCAGCCGTGATCTATATAAACCCCAAGATGAGGCCTATACCATGATTATACAAATAAACTAAAAAATGTTAATCTATTCTGCTTACTATTCTTTGCCATTCTTTGTTAAAAGTAAAGGGATAATATATTACGATAGAGGGATAAAATATTACAATATTTGTAATTAGATACATAGTCATAGCATTAGGCGTAGACATGCAAAAAAAACGAAATCCAATGATGGATTTCGTTTTTTTACATTCATTGATAGGTTCGTTATGTCGATCCCAGCTGGTCCATATTGAAGATACTCCAGGGATAAACGGAAGGCGGCATGGAACGAATGGAGATGTCCTCTTTGGTAACAGGGTGAGGGAACCCGACCAACACGGACCATAAGGCAATCTGTTGGCCGGCCTTGTTCACCTTGCTTCCATACTTCTGATCGCCGAACAGCGGATGACCCGCATGGCTGAGCTGTACACGTATTTGGTGCGGTCTGCCCGTGTGCAGCTCGATCAGGACAAGACTTACGCCTTCCGCTGCTTGTAGCACCGTATAATCCAGAATGGCTTCCTTGGCTCCGTCCGTCCCTTTGGAGGCAACGTGGACGGTGTTGGTTTTCGCATCCTTGTACAGCATGTTCACGAGCCGGCCTGAAGTTTTCGCTGGAACACCGTGAACGACCGCTACATACTGCTTACGGAAGCTGCGGCTCCGGACGGCCTCCGATAATCGGGAGGCGGCTTTGGACGTCTTAGCGAATACCATCGCTCCGCCCACGGGACGGTCAAGGCGGTGCACCAATCCCAAAAAAACGTTCCCCGGCTTGTCATAACGCTCCTTGATGTCCTGTTTCAGTATGGTCAGCATGTCGGGATCGCCGGTAGCATCCTCCTGCGAGGGGATGTTGACCGGCTTGGTTACGCCCAACACATGATTATCCTCGAAAAGAATCGGCACGGCCGGATACGATGCTGGTCCCCGTCTGCTCATCGAATCAGGACTCCCATCGGCCCAGAATGCCGCATGGCAGGTTCATGCCGGAGCGGGTAATCGGCAATCCGATTTCGCCTGCACTGATCAATCCGCCATACTTCGGCTTCATGGTCATGGTGAGCATGTTGTTCAGAACGGTCGGGGAGATGCCGGTCGTGTAGGAGTTAATCAGCATGAACAGCGGGTTATCCGATACGATGCTCATGCAGCTTTCGAGAAATGGATACAGGCTGTGTTCCAGCTTCCACGTTTCTCCGCTTGGCCCGCGCCCATAAGAGGGAGGATCCATAATAATCGCATCGTATTTGTTTCCCCGGCGCTGTTCCCGCTGCACGAATTTAAACACGTCATCCGTAATATAACGGATTGGGCGGTCAGCCAGGCCGGACAATGCCGCGTTTTCCTTGGCCCATTGAACCATCCCTTTCGCAGCATCCACGTGGACGACCTGAGCACCGGCAGAGGCCGCAGCGACGGTAGCTCCGCCCGTATAGGCGAACAGGTTCAGCACGCTGATCGGACGACCGGCGGAAGCGATTTTGTCCATCATCCAGCGCCAGTTCGCAGCCTGCTCCGGGAACAAGCCGGTATGTTTAAAATTGGTCGGTCGAATATGAAATTTCAATTGGTCGTACGAGATGGTCCATCGATCCGGCAGCTGCTTTTTCATGTCCCATTGCCCGCCGCCGGACGAACTGCGGTGATAGTGCCCGTGTACATTGCGCCATTGTCCGTCTTCACGTTCAATCGGCCAGATGATCTGCGGATCCGGACGTCTTAGAATGACATCGCCCCAGCGCTCCAGCTTCTCACCGCCACCGGTGTCGATGACCTCGTAATCTTGCCAACCTTGAGCTACATACATGTTGAAAACCATCCTTCAAATAGTCATTTAGACTATATTGTACAACATATTGAAAGCTGAATGCCACCAAGGATTGCTTGCCTTAACCCAACCACCCGGATGATAAGGTCTAAGAAGTTCGGCTTACCCCAAATTTTCGAATGCGGGATGAAAACGGAATTCGCCACGAAGTTCATGAAGTGCGCCTTGCTGAAGCTCGGCGACCATGAACGCCTCATCGGAAACGGCAAATTGGGATACATCGATTCCATGGTTTCTGGCCTGGACAAAACCGTAACGCGGATAATACGAGGGATGGCCGAACAGAAACACAAGCGGATAGCCATGCGAGAGACACCGCCGTTTCCCCTCTTCAATCAGTTTTCCGCCGATCCCCTGCCGCTGATCGTTCGGAAGCACAGCCAGCGGCCCTAGCGCGGCTACCCGATGGGTATGATCGCCGTCAAGAAGGCTGGCCCGGCTGAACATAATATGCCCCTTGATGATCCCGTCCTCCTCGGCAACCATGGACAATTTCCTTTCAAAAGCTCCGTCTGCCCGCAATCGTTGTACCAGGATCGCTTCTTCCTGACCGGAAAAAACCTGGGTGAGCAGCCCGTTGACTTGTTCATAATCATTCTTGATTTCGGTACGTATGTTCATCGTTATCTCTCCTTCAACATATGGTTCATGGTTCTTCTTTTCATTATTCGTGTACGTACAATCGTTCCAAACTATCGATTCAGGCATCGCTACTCCGGCTTCTTTTCAATTTGCAATCCTTCAACATGCTTGCGCTTCATCAAATTGCGTTTCTTCCGGTTCTCTTTGCTTTCAAAGACGATATCCAGATCATAATCCTCTGGGTAGAGATCCTTAGCCGCAATGTAGGGCTTTAACCGTTTATGGTTGATTTTCAATCGCTCCTGTTGAATCATGACACCGATATGCCCTCTAGCGTCCATGGTTTCATAAACGGTGCCGCTTCGTTTCAAATAGGGCACATAGACCCGATCTCCAAGCTGATAAAGGGAAGAGGCAGGGGCTTCGTCTTCTTTATTCTTGTCGTCTAAGGGGTGATCCGGACCCTCGATTGGGAAAGAATCGCTTTCAACCGGGGTTGGTTCTCCGGCCCGTTCTTCGGTGTCCGAGCTATCCTCGTGACTGTAGGCCGCAATGCCTCTCCTCGTCCCCGCCTCCGTGATTTCCCGTGATCTGGCTATGATCGCTTCCGGAATCCCCAGCTTCGCAGCGATGACAAAAGCATAACTGTGTCCGGCTTCACCAATCCGCAGGCGGTAGAGCGGCTCGAGGGTGTCGGCATCAAATTCCATGCGGGCATTCTCAAAGCCTGCCGTGCGATCGGCAAAATTTTTGATTTCGGTAAAGTGGGTCGTGACCACGACCGTTGCTTGACGTTGGAACAGCTCTTCCAGAATGGCGATGGACAACCCGACGCCTTCACCCGGGTCTGTTCCGGAAGCCATTTCATCGAGCAATACCAGCGTGGACCTGCCGGCCGTCTGCAAAATATCGCGGATGTTGCGGATATGCGCCGAGAATGTGCTCAGGGCATGCTCCAAACTCTGCCCGTCCCCGATGTCGACGGACACCTCGTCAAAGACGGCGCAATGGCTGCCTTCCGCTACGGGAACCAGCAAACCGGACTGAACCATTATGGTGATCAGCCCAACCGTCTTCAGTGCAGAAGTTTTGCCGCCGGTATTCGGACCCGTGATAATTAAGGTTTTATATCGTTTCCCGATGGTGAAGTCCAGCGGTACCATGGAGGAGCCGATTAAAGGGTGAACCGCGGATTTCAGATGGATGAATCCTTCCTGGTTCAGATCCACATTCCGCCCTCCGATGGAAATCGCGTATTTGCCTCTGGCTATGATGTAGTCGTAGATTCCGACGGTATCGGCGTTGGTTCTCAGCTCGTATTGATACTGCTCGACGAGTGCCGTCAAATCGCTCAGCACTTTGGTTTCTTCCCGGACCTCATCGGCTTGCAGGTGGTTCAGTTCCATCTGAAGCCCCTGCATATCGGCGGGTTCGATGAATACCGTCTGCCCGCTGGCCGATTCATCCAGAATCGAGCCGCTCACGGCTTTTCGGTGCTCCTTCTTGATAGGCAGTACGAAACGTCCTCCGCGTTTGCTGACGACATGCTCTTGCATGATCCCTTTGTAACGGCTCATCAGGCTGTCGAGTTTACGCTTGATCCGTTCCTCGGTTACGATGATTTTTTTGCGGATTTTCGCCAGATCTTTGCTGGCGCCATCCACAACGCGGCCGGCATGAATGCTGCGTTCGATTTCGGACAGGAGCGGGCGCAGTTCATGCATGGAGGAGGCGTAGGAACTGATCGTCGGAGCAATGCTGCTCTTGGCGGCCATATATTGAATGAGCTGACGGCAGCTTCTGAGATACTGGACCAAATGGCCGAAATCGCGCTCGGACAGGACATATCCGGTGCCGAGCAAATCCAGGATCAATTCAACGCCCTCCAGTGAGGGAATAGGCACGCTAGCCCCGCTTTGCAGCAGGGTTTTAGCTTCTTCCGTTTCATTGAGCTTATTACGGATGGCCTTCAACTGGGTGAGGGGGGCCATCTTTTGAATGTGCGCAATGCCCAGATACGATACGGCAAAGCGTTCGAGTTCAGTGCGTATTTTCTCATATTCTAATTTGTTTAATGCCAATGGCTTCATGGGTTACATTCTCCTTTAGACTAAAATGGTGGAAGGTACTACAACGCAAAAAAGGGCGGAAAGCGAACTACTCAGGTTCGCTTTCCGCCCAAAGACCGTTATTCCGCTGGATATGGCGTGGGACAGCTCCAAATAACCCCGCTGAGTGAAGAGGGGAGACCCAAAAAATCCGTGCTGAACTCAGCACGGATGACCATATCCTATCGAAATAAACCCTAAAGGGGCTTCAATTGATATCCGCAGTTCTTAACTAATTCAACGGACGAAATGAGAATCCATCAAAAAATAAACATATCCCCAAACAGGAAATGCCCAGAATTTTACATTTCGATCCATATGAAATTGGGTTAGTTAAGAACGACCACCGACATCAAAATCTCTCCTTTAGATAAGAGTATGGGTTAACTATATCCATAAACAAGGTCGGAAGTCAAGATTTAAATGAGGATGCGTTTCCCGTAAAAAACTGTGATAAGATGGAAGGGTGACGCTGCTGCTAATCCTTAAGCCGTGCAGCAGCCAATGATCGCTTATGACAGGAGAGGAGCTGTATCCATGGGGAAATTGCTGACACGAAGTGAGGTTCCAATCGAGGCTACCTGGAATCTGGATGATTTGTTTGTCTCGCAAGAAGATTTTGAAGCGGGTCTCAAAGCGCTTGAATCGCAAGCTGCTCGATTGACGCGTTATAAGGGCAGGCTAGGCGATGGTGCATCTGTACTTCTCGAATGCTTGAATGAACAGGAAGCGTTGATGGAGAGCATCGGCCGAGTCGGGGCGTATGCCAGACTGCGTCAGTCGGAAGACGGAACCAACCCGTCCAACCTGGCGAATTCGGCCAAGACGGGCGATGTGTTGTCCCGCATCCAGTCCTCCTTAACTTTTATTGAAGCGGAGCTGTTGGATCTCCAGGACGGAACCATCGAGCATTACATAACGAAGGAAGAAGGGCTGGCACCTTATGCCCGAAGCTTGACGCTGCTGCTGGAGTCCAAGCCTCACCGCTTGAGTCCTGAGACGGAGAGCGTGCTTGCATCGCTGGGCGAGGTGCTCGGTTCCCCTTACCGCATCTATTTGCGCAGCAAGCTGTCGGATATGACCTTTGATGACATTCAAGTGAATGATGAAACCAAGCCGGTCTCGTTCCGTCTGTACGAGAATTCCTACGAAATGTCCGAGGATACGGAGCTTCGTCGCGAAGCCTATGCGTCTTTTACGAAGTCGCTGCAGGGGGCCCGTCACACTTTTGCCGAGGCGTATGCCACGGAAGTGAAGAAGCAGGTGGTGCTGTCCCGGCTTCGCGGGTATGACACCGTTACGGACATGCTGCTCAAGCCCCAGCAAGTGACAATGGATATGTACACTCATATCCACGATACGATTCTGAAGGAGCTTGCTCCGCATATGCGCAGGCTGATGAAGCTGAAGAAACGCGAGCTTGGTCTGGATCAGATGCTGTTCTGCGATTTGAAAGCGCCGATGGATCCGGATTTCAATCCGAGCGTAACCTATGAAGAAGCTTGTGCCACCATTTCCAGCGCCTTGTCGGTTCTTGGTCCCGAATACGGCGAGATCGTTGAATCTGCGTTCTCCAAGCGCTGGGTGGACTATGCCGATAATATCGGCAAATCTACCGGAGCGTTCTGTTCCTCGGTTTATGGTGTGCATTCCTATATCCTGATGGCATGGGCAGACAATATGCGCAATGCCTTCACGTTAGCACACGAGGTAGGGCATGCGGGCCATTTGATGCTCGCTGCACGCTATCAGCGCATCACCAATGCCCGTCCGTCCATGTATTTTATCGAAGCACCGTCAACGATGAACGAGCTTCTCTTGGCGGATCACTTGCTGAGTCAATCCGCGGATAAGCGGATGCGGCGCTGGATCATTCTCCAGCTGCTGAGCACCTATTACCACAACTTCGTGACGCACCTTCTGGAAGCGGAAATGCAGAGAAGGGTATACCGCCATGCGATGGCCGATGAACCGATTACGGCAGACAAGCTGTCCGAGCTTAAAGGCGTAGTGCTTTCCGATTTCTGGGGAGACGCCGTGGAACTGGACGAAGGCGCGAAGCTTACCTGGATGCGGCAACCGCATTACTATATGGGACTTTACCCTTACACCTATGCGGCAGGTTTGACCGCTTCAACAGCTGCGGCGCAGCTGATCCGCGAGGAGGGCCAACCGGCCGTGGACCGCTGGCTTCAAGTGCTTAAGGCCGGCGGCAGCAGGAACCCGCTGGAATTGATGGCCATGGCGGGCGTCGATATGTCCACGTCGGAGCCGATCTCCAAAGCGGTGGCTTACGTAGGCAGGCTGGTAGACGAACTGGAGTCCCTGTACCAATAGAACGAAACCGACACGCAGTGCGAAAACGAGAAGAAAAGGTGGTCCCCAGCATAAGAAGCTGTGGACCACCTTTTTTTGACGCAGATCAATTGAGAACGAAAAGTGGACCGAATGTCACGGGTCCGTGTGATCATCCTGCAGCGTATGGGTTGGAATAGTAAAATAGAAGGAAGAACCGGCATTTTCACGGCTCTCGACGCCAATGACGCCGCCCATCAGCTCAACCAGCTTTTTACTGATCGCTAGCCCTAATCCGGTACCGCCATATTTACGGTTCAAGGATGGATGCAATTGCGAGAAGGAAGTGAACAGCTGATGCTGGAGCTCAGGCGCTATGCCGATTCCCGTATCCTTTACTTGAAAAGCAATCGTGAACTCCTCGGTGCCCGTCCTGCGAAGTCCTTCCACGCTCAACGTTATGCTGCCCTCATGCGTGAACTTGATGGCATTGCTGATGAGATTCACAAGCACCTGCCGCAGCCTTAGGGCATCGCCGATAATGACGTCGGGGACATTGGCGCTGTTGATGTTATACGATAAGGATAACCCTTTTTCCTTGGCTTTAGCCGAGAATAAATCAACAACGAGTTCGAGCAAGGAGCGCAAATCAATCGGTTCATGATTAAGGGTCATATTGCCGGTCTCGATTTTACTGAAATCGAGAATCTCGTTCAGGATATGCAGCAGCGAGCCGCTGCTCTCCATGAGAATATGGATGTAATTCTGTTGGTCCTCGTCGAGCTCTGTCGTGCTTAACAGCTCGATCATTCCGATAATGCCGTTCATCGGAGTCCGGAGCTCGTGGCTCATCATGGTGAGAAACTCCGTCTTTGCTTGATCCGCCCGTTCGGCGTTCTCCTTGGCGCGAATGATCTCTTTCTCGTCCGTAATATCGCGGAATACCATGACGGCGCCTTTGTGCTCTCCTTGATCCCAAATCGGATTAACCTGGTAATCGGCCAAAAAGCTGGTACCGTCTCCACGCCAGAGTACGATTTCGGCTCTGGACAGGGGTATGCCTTGTTTGACTGCCCGAACGAGAGGAGAATCTTCCCCGCGAAAGAAAGTGCCATCATGGCGGATTTCTTTGATGATCTGGTCGCAAGGTCTTCCAATGGTCGTTGCGGGTTCGTAATCCAGCATGGCTGCCCCGGCCGGATTGATGAAAGCGACTTGCCCGTGAATGTCCAGACCGATAATGCCCTCGGATACCGTGTTCAGCAACAGGGAGAGCTCCCGGCTGAGCTTCTTGATCTCTTCCATCGTCCGGATGCGTTCGGTGATGTCCCGGGTAATGCCGTATACGCCGACGACTTCGTCATCCACAAAAATCGGAATGTTGATGGTATTGATTTCGATGGGACGCCCATCCTTATGAATGATAGTTAGATCATAGCTTTGAGGTATGCCTTCCTTCGCCTGATTAAAATGAAACAGTGTTCGGGCCATGTCCTTTTCTGCTACAATCGGCCCGAAATACATCCCGATGAGCTCATCTAACGTATATCCCGTCAGTTCCTGCAGATTCTGGTTGGCCGTTATATAATCACCGTCCAAATTCATGGAGTATACGGCGGATGGATTGTACTCGAACAGGGAACGGTAGCGCTGCTCGCTTTCCTTCAGCTTAAATTCCATTAATTTTCGCTCGGAGATGTCGCGCGCAATCGAAATAATTTCATTCTTCTGTCCGTCCTGGGTGCTGATGTACTTGCAATTGACCTCAAACCAGATGTGCCTGCCATCCTTATGTATATATCGGAAGGTGATCGGCGCGAGCATTTTGCCTTCCAGGCAATTCTCTAAATACTCCTGCAGCGGCGCAATATCTTCAGCGTAAACGTAGTCAAAAGTACTAGTGCCGAGCATCTCCTCGGGGCGATACCCGAGCAGTGCGTAGCAGGAAGGCGAGCAGTAAAGAAACGTAAAGCAGTCGATGGTGCTTCGCGATATGAAATCGAGCGAATTTTCGGTGATGAGCTTGTACTTATTCTCATTCTCCAGCGACTGCTGCTCGATCATCACCTGTTCGGTAATATCCTGTGCCATGCCGACCATCTCCATGGGCCTTCCTTCGTTCGTAACGGAGACTTCCCACTGGGCCCTGATGGTACGGATTTGTCCGTCTTTAAGCAAGATCCGGTATATGATTTCGTCTGCTTTGCCCTGTATGGCCGTTCGCACAACCTGTTCAAGCCGCTCGCGATCCTCCGGAATGACTAGGGACATCAGTGTGTCATGATTTGGCTCGGTGGCATTGATCTGATATCCGTAAATTCGCCTCATTTCATCGCTATAGGTAAGCGTATGCGTGATCAGGTCCCAGCGCCAGGAACCGATCTTGGCAATCCGCTGCGCATGGGCCAGCGTATCCTCATCCGTTTTTCGTTTGGTTATGTTTCGTCCTATGGCCAGTACCTTGTCAACTTCACCTTGAGATCCCAGAATGAGCTGAAACGACGTTTCAAACCACAAATAATGTCCTTCTTTGTGGCGAATGCGTCGAACGAAACTATCTTTCTCCGAATATAGTTTGCCTGGTTCCTTCATTTGCTCGGAATCGACTTGATGGTAATATTTACTGCGATGTTGACCGATCATTTCCTCTTGGGTGTACCCCAGTATGTCAGTGGCAGAAGGTGAGATGTATTCGATAATGCCGTCAGCGCTGCTGATGGATATGAGGTCTTGTCCGCTTTTTGAAATCAGTGCCAGCAGCTCGTCATTCTTGATGATCGGCGGCAAAGTCGACTCCACCTGCACGGTCCCGGATTCCAGGCAGCACATGATCCACGGCGCCCTGTCTTGGGTGGGGGGCTCAAGCAGGGAGATACTCAAGGTGACATGTACTCGGCGTCCGTCATGGCGGATAAAATATGAATCTCTCGAGAGAGTGGACGTTGGGTCATATATGAATGATTCTAAAGTTTGTTGAATAGGTAGGTTGGATAGAACTTGGATTTCGGAAGGTTTGAGCTGAAGAAGGTCAGAACGATTGGTTTCCGTTATTTCGCAGAATCGGTCGTTCACCATCGCAACAGGCACGTCAACCGCAGAAATCAGGATCGCCCCAAAAGGCAATTTGTCAAACATCTGTTCCCAGACCCAATTCTCCGTTGTTTGCATCATGTTCATAATTGCCTCCCTAAACTAAGCTATACCATTTGATCATAGAGGATAGGATTGCTCTATCGCAATAGAAAATACCAAAGTTAAGTATTGACTGGAAATCCGGGCGCGTGAAAGCCAACCGATAAGGGGAGTATTCTTATGGCTGGCCGAGTTTAAGCTAACAGATGCTTCATTTTTGCATGCATGTTTGCGATTGTTGTTTAGCAGCATATTTACTTGTGCAGAAGTACGCGATCGTCGAGGTTTTTATCAAAATAATGCCCGGCATAGGAGCAAGCGGGGATGATTTTCAAGTTTTCTTCCCTGGCGTAGTCGATCACTTTTCGTACGAGCTCATCGGCAATGCCTTGCCCCCGAAGCCCGGGAGAAATATAGGTATGATCGATGCTGATCACTCCGTTCCCTTGTGGGGAGTAGGAAATTTCGGCTACTTTTTTACCGTTGTCTTCAATATAAAAGCTGTTTGACTCCGATTGTATATTTCGTTTGTCCATGATGTTTAACCTCCTTCATCTGGTTGTACTATACCCGTATCGACGGTGCATTAAACGGATTTGCGGATAGGCGAACACCCTTGAGAGGGCATTTGCATACAATGCGGGTAGAAGAGAATGAAGGAGGAGCAAAATGAACCATTATTCAACTCAACCGCAAATGCTGTTTCAATGCGATCACCAGTTGGTACATTCCATGAAGAAACATAGAGAAAGCGCCCATTCGGCCATGAAAAACGTGGTGAATCGCAAGGTAAGAGTGCATACGATGGATGATGAAGCCATTGAAGGTGTCGTCATCAATGTCGATGCAAAGAATGTGTACATTCTTGTAGAACAAGGCAACAGAGGTTTTTACCCGGGATTCTCTCCATTTGTGCCATATGGCCCCAATCCTAATGTCGTATTGCCGTTAGCCTTGTTCAATCTATTGGCAGTCAGCTTGTTGTGGTAGCAAAAAAAGAACCTGCGGTCCGCAGGTTCTTTTTTTATGATAATTATATGCCCAATGCTCCCTGTGCGGACGATGCGTGGTTCGGGGCATGCTTGAATGGCTGTCGACCAAAAAAAAACATTTACATACATACTGTATGTATGTTAAATTGAGATCATTCCATATACAAGGAGATGTTTTCCATATGAAACTACAAGGATTTTATCCCGTCATCATGACAGAACAGATTGCCGAAAGCGCAGACTTTTACACACGGTTGTTTGGTTTTGAGGTTGTTTTTGAAGCGGATTGGTATGTAAGCTTGAAGAAGGGAATCGAGGGACCCAACGCTTACGAGCTGGCGATCCTGTCCAAAGATCACCCGACGGTTCCCTCTGCCTATCAGCAGCGTGTACAGGGGTTGATTCTCAATTTTGAGGTGGAGGATGTGGACGCCGAGTACGAAAGGCTGGTCATCCAGGAAAAGCTGCCGCTTCATCTGGACATTCGTGATGAAGAGTTCGGCCAGCGGCATTTTATTATCAGTGACCCGAATGGGGTGTTGATCGATATGATTAAGATCATTCCACCTTCCCAAGCCTTTATGGAGCAGTATAATGAAGAGGTGTGGTCCACGAAGGATGACGGCGCCGGCGAATGAGTACATGCTCCACGCAGAAGGATTACTTTGGTAAGAGAGCTTGCGGAATTTCTGTCTCATCGAGGCAAGCCGCATGCACCAGAGCTTCCTCGGGGGCATTTATTAAAAGCCGCAAGCCGCTGACTTTTACATTCGGAATCGTCTGATTATACGGTCCATGGGTCCGTCAGCATTCGCTAAGCTTCATGGTGAAGGGTGTAAGACCAGGAAGTGCTGGGGCTTCCGTCGTCCTTGAGAACTGCATCCGAATGATGCATAGGAGAGAATAACGCAATTATGAGAAGAACCAAAAGCGAAGCGAACGAAACCATACAGCTGCTGCTAAAGGTGGCGAGGGCACAGTTTACGGAAAAAGGCTATGCCCATGCGGCTTTAGAAGAGATTGCCGACGAAGCTCATGTTACCCGCGGCGCGCTGTATCATCATTTTAAGAATAAACAAGGGCTGTTTCTCGCCGTGCTCGAACTAGTGCAGACGGAAATCGGGCAGCGCGTGGAGGCGGAAGCGGACCGTTACGTGGATCCTTGGGATCAGCTGTTGTTTGGATGTCGGGCTTTTATTTCGACCGTGGTCGAACCGCAGAATAAGCGCATTATGCTTGTTGACGGCCCGAGTGTCGCAGGCTGGGAGTCATGGCGCGAGATGGACGAGCAGAATTCAATGAGTCACCTGAGGGAACAGTTAGTCTCAATGCAGCTTCAGGGAATGATGAAGACCACTCCGGTGGATGCTTTGACGCGTGCCCTGTCCGGAGCCTTAAACGAATGCTCGCTGTGGGTGGCACAAATGCCGGAAACGGATAAGGGGATCGAGGAAACCATGCATGTGATTGCCGGCATGCTGCAGGGATTCAGGGTTTAAAGCATATGAGAAAGTTAACCCCTAATATGAGCCGGAATACCAGCAAATCTTACAATTTGCATGAATGTTGTAAGCTGGAGAGGTACATCCAAAAATCCATGAAATGGAAAGGGGTTAAATATGAATTCATTGAAACCACTGCAAGCATTTTTGGAAGCACAACAGGACAACCCAATCGAAGCTATCGGAGACTATATTTCCGAACACATTGAACAGAACTGGGAAAAGGTGCTTACCGATAACCGGGAAAAACTGCTAAGAGCATACAACGAGGGTGGGGATATGGCGTACGGGACGTATTTAAACCTGTTGTTCTTGCCGGTACACAGGCAGTTCAAGGAAATGGGAATACGTCCCGCACCGAAATTCCCGGGCGACTTTGACATTTCAAGGGAATGGGGAAGCGAGGAAGGAACCGACCAGCAGCGCTGGATGTGGAGCACCGTTCTGTCGCTGGAGGAAGAGCCGCTAGGTACCATTGTCACGATCATACCCAGTTTCGCGTCCCAAGGCAGCCGCGTATTCTAGCCTTGCATGAGACATGCAAGGAAGACGTCGTTGCGGTCCTATCACTGAAGTCGGCGGACTTTAGCGAGGCGCTCGAATTTACGGCAGAATATGAAGAATATCTGCGGAGTTTGCAGGAGTAGGGGGAACCTGGGAACCACGGATTCATCTATCTGATTACAGAGTCGGTTTCCATGCCTGAGTTGATGAAGTTAAAAAGAAAATAGAAGACGCCTTGAGCCGGATGACGTTATCCTGGCTCAAGGCGTTTTAATCGTTTGGAATCAAGATCTTTGATCAATCGTCAGGTCTAACCAGTCTAATTCTTCCTTAGTTAGGCGGATGTTCGAACCCTCGTCGCAGGATTTCAATTCCTCGGCCGATTGCGCGCCGATCAGCGCGCAAGTAGGGAAGGGCTGGTTCAGTACGTAAGCGAGCGCGATCTGTATGGCAGTCACATTCTTCGAAGCAGCCAGCTGTTTGGCACGCTCTAACCGCTCCCAGTTCGCATCGCTGTAAAATACCCGCACAAGATCCGCGTTGTCCCGAATTTCCGGAGTGAATCGACCAGTGAAGAATCCTCGCGCTTGGGAAGACCAGGAGAGCAGTGGAAACTGCTCGGCTTCGTGCCAGGCCATCGTCTCCGCATCGGCTGAGACGCAGCCTTTCCAGAAAGGTTCGTTCGGTTTGGCCAGGCTGAGGTTCGGACTGCTGAAGGAAAAGCCGACCAAGCCGTTTGCGTCGGCATAGGCATTGGCATCCCGAATGCGTTCCCAGGTCCAATTGGATACCCCGATGGCGCCTACACTGCCGTCCGCAATGTATTCATTCAGAGCCTCGATGACTTCCCCCGCCGGAACCTCAGGGTCGTCACGATGCAATGCGTACAAATCGATGAAATCCGTCTGGAGTCTTTCGAAGCTTATCGTGATATCGTGTTTGATGTCCTTTTTGCTGACGCGAGGGCCGTTTTGGTCATGATGGGCACCCTTTGTCAGAATAACGAGCTGATCCCGGTTCCCCCTTTCCTGCATGTACCTGCCGATGACTTCTTCGCTCTGACCGCCGCAGTAGATATGAGCGGTATCAACGGAATTGCCGCCGATCGCAAGGTAAGCATCCATATTGGCGGCAGCTTTCTCGTACGAATCATGATAGAAATAGTCAGTTCCTTTCATGAGTGCAGAAACGGGTTTGTTTAATCCCTTAATTGATATATATTTCATGTACATCTCCTCCTTGAGTGAATTACAGCACGATTCTCGTACGTTCGTGGGCAGATTGCAGGCAGGCATCGATGACTCTCATGTTGCGAACCGCATCCTCCGTCGAGTAACGGAGAGACTTGCCGTACAGAACGGCTTCTGCTATCCGGTCGCCTTGCTCGCTGTATGCGTTTGCATGAGGAACCTCGATTTCTTTGCGTCCATCGCCGGTCGTTAAGAAGAAGTTTGCGCCGTTCTCAGGCAGGCTGTAGGCGTATGGGACTTCAATCAGGCCATCCGTGCCAACAATTTCAAGGGGATTCCGATTAGCCGCCCACATGCCGCAATCAAAGGTCAGGGAAACATTGCCATCAAATTCGATCAAGCCGGAGGCCATCATGTCGACATGATCATGCTCAGGCGAGAAGAAGGCTTGCACGGTAACCGCTTCCGGTTCTTTATCCAGCAGGATGCGGGCGGCATTGATCGGATAACAGCCGACATCATAAATCGAACCGCCGCCCCAATCTTTGCGAAACCGGACATTTCCATGATTAGCCGAGCTGTTAAAAGTAAACGCGCTGCGAATGCCCCGAATTTCCCCAATGGCCCTGGAGTCGATCATTTCCTTCAGGACATCGTATCGCGGATGATAGCGATACATAAAGGCTTCGGCGAGAATCACGCCCGCTGTCGCGGCCGCGTCAGCCATTTCGGCCGCTTCTGCTTCCGTCAGCGCCAGCGGTTTTTCGCACAGTATATGTTTGCCTGCTTTCGCTGCACGGATGCTCCATTCTTTATGTAGATGGTTAGGCAGCGGGATATAGACAGCATCTATGGAAGAATCCTCAAGCAAGGACTCATAACTGCCGTATGCAGTCGGAATCTTCAGTTCCTCGGCGGTTTCCTCTGCTTTTGCCTGGTCACGGCTGGCAATGGCAACGACCTCATTGAAACGGGATTGCTGCAGACCGGGTATGACCGAACGTTTGGCAATGCTGGCGCATCCAAGTATCCCCCAACGAAGTTTTTGAGTCATGTTCATCAGCTCCTATACAACTTATTAAGATTATATTGCGATTATAAAAGACAAGAAATAAAATTGATATAATATTATTTTGTAGTGTAATACAACAATATTGTCATTGTAGGGGGATGGAGATGAAACGACAAAGCCATCTGCTGACACTTCCGCAAATGCCGTTCTTCTGTCTGCCGGAATCGGTAGGGATCTATCGGGATGAGCCGGATCACACGGTGACACGGGCAGCCGGTTCTTTAAACAATTTCAATATTCACTATGTTGCTTCCGGGAAAGGGCATGTTGAAATCGACAATGTCGTTCATACGCTCGGCCCAGGGGAAGCCGTGCTGTATTTTCCCATGCAAGCTCAGCATTATTACAGCAGCGAGGACGATCCTTGGGATGTCCGCTGGTTCCATTTTTATGGCAGCGGCCTGCAGAATTATTTCATCGAGCGCGGTTTTCATAAAAGCCAGCTTTGGAGCATTCGGCAGCCAGCCGTCTTTGAGGAAGCGCATGAAGCGCTCCTGATTGAGGCGGAAACCCATCGCATGCTGAAGCCTGCGCAATTGTCCACCTTGACGTATTCCTTGTTAGCCGTATTCGTGGAACAGGCGTCCTCCTTATCGGACAATAAATCCAACAATTCGGCGAACCGCATTCACGAGCTGCTGCCCATCATGCAGCAGGAAGCTGCACAACCGTTTATTTTGGAAGAGTGGGCGGCTAGGTTAGGCGTATCCACGTACTATTTTTGTAAATTATTCCGCAACGTCATGGAGATGACGCCGATGGATTTTGTGACGCGCTGCCGTCTTCAGATGGCTAAGCAATGGCTGCTCGATCATAAAGATAAAACGATCGGACAAATTGCAGTGGAAGCAGGTTACCCGAGCGTCAGTTACTTTAACAAGCGATTTATGGAGCACGAAGGCATGACGCCATCTTCCTATCGTCGCTTGTATGGGGTATAGTTATATGGATTACGTCGTCAGGTCAGGTAAGAACTCGACTTAGGTCCAGGTCCTAATCACACCTATAGTCGGTTATGGAAACGGCTTGCCTCAACTACAATGAAATTAACGAAGGATTTGACGAAATCCGGATTCTATGAATAGTTCATCAATGTATGTGGGGGAAAGCCAAATGTCCGATAACAAAAATATATATGTTCTACTGACTGATACGGGAACGATGTTTACGAAATTGATCAAACGAATCACTGCTGCGCCTTATAATCATGCCTCGCTGGCGCTCGACGAGAACTTGAATGAAGTGTTCAGCTTCGGACGAAAGTGCGCCAACAATCCTTGGGTCGGAGGATTCGTGGAGGAGGATGTGTATGAAGGAACTTTTCGCCACTTCCCCGGCACGCGATGCGCTCTGCTTCGTCTCGAAGTCACCCCTCAGCAATATGAGGCGGCAAGACGCGTGATCCGGCATTACCAGGATGAAGAGGAAGCCTATGGCTATAATCTCATCGGCATGTTCGGCGTGCTGATGAGACTCGATATTACGAGGGAACGATCCTATTTCTGTTCGCAATTCGTCGCCGAAGCGATGAAGCAAAGCAGAATCCATTTATGGGATCGGCCTTCCTCGGCAGTAACGCCGAATGATTTTTTTCAGCATCCGGCGTTTGAGGTTATCTATGAAGGGATGTTATATGATTATCCGCTGCTCGATCAATCCAGATTGGCCGGATGCCAATACCCTCTCCAAACGGTTGCTCGATGAATTATAAAATGCAATCTTTATGTTAAACATCGCCCCCTTCTACCCATCGTGGAAGGGGGTTCTTATATCATCGCATTGCCGAAATGTCTCTATATGCTAGGATGGACTCGGTAAAAAGTTACCTTAATTGTGCATTAGCGCGCGCGATGACGGACTCGATTTTTTGTTCGTAAGTATGGATGCTTTTCTTTTTGGCCAAGATCTCCCCTGAGAGCGTCAGCAGCCTGGACAGGGCATCGCTGGTTCTGGCGGATTCATTGGCCTTTACGGCGGCTTTGAAATTTTTCCACTCGGTTGTCATTAGTTTATTTGGCGTAGTAATAGCGCTTTTATCGCCTTTGATCTTGCTTTTGTACGGATCGATTTCGGACAGGATGGAACGGACTTTAGCCGCTTTGGAAGTTCTCTCTTTTTTGGCCGCCGTAAGCGCAGCCTGCTTGTTTCGTATATCCTCACGTCCCAAGGCAACCAGGAGCTTCATGCCGCCGGCCTGCGACTGCAGCATTTTGGATAGCGATTTGTCCTTCAGTTTTTTGGCTGCGGCGATCTGTTTATTGAGCGCGGAATAGGCATCAAACAGCGGCTGGTATTTGGATTTGGCTGTTTGGAGCTGATCCTCCAGCCTGCGGATTTTGTCCTTGTCGATTTCGCTTATTCGTTTGCGAGTTTCCGAAGCTTTGGCTTCATTGGCATAACGAAGGGAAGAAATTCGATCGTCCCAATCCATGACCTGTTTCCGTTCCGATTTAAAATCATCGTACTGCTTCTTCAGTTTCGAACGAACGGTTCCGCCGGCCCGGTCTGCTGTGGCATTCAATTGAGCTTGAACCGAATCGGTGAACTCAATGGCTGCAGCATTCGCGAAAGGAATGGGGGTAAGGGTGAGTAGCAGTACCATCGCAAGGATAGAAAACCATAATCTTTTCAACATCATAATCGCTCCTTCTCTTATTATCATTCCAGCCCAGAAGATCAAGCTGGGGAGCCTCCGCTAACGACAAAAAACACCCGTTAGAAAGGCGTAATAAACGCCAGACTTACGGGTGCTTCCTTCGTAAGGGTTACTGATATGCTTTTTTGTAAATATACGGGAAAAACCTGGTTTTGTCAAACGTTTATTCCCCTTTCGTGAGCGAAAACCCACCAAGAAGGCTCTTCCACGCATCCGAATTCCCTTCCCAGGTCGCCCCCTTCGGGATTTGTATGATAAGCACCCGATCCGAGAACGAGGGAAGATTTACGATTTGTTCACGGTTGCCAAGCAGGACAAATAACAGGGTTACGTTCGGGTTGGCGTATGTTTCGCGAATAACCTGGTCTATCGTTTCGGCATCCTTTATATGCGGGATGATGCGTACGAGAAGCGTCTTCCGATCCGAATTCAAGCAGCGGTTAAAACGCCCGATTCTTCGATCCAGCCGTTCGCGGAAAGCAGGGTAGTCATATAGCGGCTGCTCCTTCGGGTCGTTCCGGAAGTCGTGGAAGGATAAACAAGAGGATCGTTTGTCGCGTACATAATAACAGTTGACGGATTTACCGTAGATATCCAGGTTTTCCCGGAGCATGAATTCGCTGAATCGATGATGGATGACTTTGCAAAATTCTCGGGTTGAAGCGAAGTTGAACCAGTCCCATGGACCTGCCATGCGACGCAGGTTGTTTCTTCTAAGCTGAGCGGCAACCTGACAGTTGTGCCCCAGGCTGAAAACGGCATCGAACTCCATTTGGGTTGTCATGCTACCAGACCTCCTCCAATCTATCATTTGATATCATATGCAGCTTGATAGAGTTGGTATGGAGTAGTGACCAAGGGAAGGCTTAGGGACCGCCAAATCAGCATTGATGTAAGCCGAGGAGCGGAACACCGCACCCAAAAAACGAAGCGAAAGATGGATGCGCCTCGTTTTTTTCATATATTCATATTTTCCGCGAAAGATGTCATTTGCATCAAAGAGTCCATGGTTTCAACCTCAAGAGTTCAAGCTGTATTTGATATGCAGCTGCCAAATCAATTCCCTGCGGCTGTTGAGGCCGGTTTTAAGAAAGATGGACTTCAGATGATCCTGAACCGTGTAGGGGGATGCAAACAGGGCCTGAGCCATCTCTTTGTTGGAAAAGCCTCGCAGAATTCCGCTGATTACTTCGTTCTCTCGCTCCGTCAAGCCCAGCGAATCCGAGATTAACGGCAGCATATCCGTTGTATGGGCAGGCTCTAAAGTAACGGCCTGTTTCGACCGGGACCGTTCAGACGACATGCCCGAATGGTGGCGTAAGTGTCGTCTCGGAGCCGAACGTGTGTACATGCGCTCGAAGTCAAGTTCGCAGTTCCGTCGCCTTCAGCCAAAGCCCGGAAACAGACAGCGCGTAGCGGGCGGGGGAGCGATTCAGCCTCCAATCCCTCTGCGTCTTGCAGGGATGACAGCCAGTACCTAACCGCATGATTGTACGAAAGACTATCAAGCGTTTCGGACAGCAGCAACAATCCGGTTTCAGTCCATGGACTCGTCCGATTTTCAGTCGATCGCGGAAAGCTTCGATCACGGAGCGCGGCAGCCATAAATGGGACGAGGGAGGAGAGGAGCTGCCGTTCCTCTTCCTTAAAAAATGGTTGGTCACTCCGGCGGAACAGCGTCAGAAATCCCCAACACATGCCACCGGCCAGCAGAGCGGCTCGCATTTCAACATGAAAACCTGCCGGCTGCAGCACGTTCTGATAACGGGGGGCTTCTGCTCAGTTCCCCGTTCGCAGCTCCGCTTAATGTGGCTACCGTATCCCCGGATTTCGCCTATATGATAGTGATTGTACTCGCTGTGCAAATATTCGTATTCGAAGAGGCGATTATAAATCGCCTCAATGCTGTCATCCGTCACAGCGCCCGTCGAGAGCAAGGTGCGAGGATCTACCGTTGTAAAGCAAGCCGAGTCGAAGGGAATCCAACCGCGCAACTGCCGGATCAGTCCGGTTCGATAGGCACGCGAGGTGGATCTAGCTCCGGCAAGCGCCGTTATTCTATCAATGAGGCCGTTAAGCTGTGTGTCCATATACAGTCCCCCGTTTCATCCGTCCGGAAAACCTCACATTTCTGGGCTAGGTCTATGGCTTTCCATCCTTATAATTGAGAATGATTCTTATTATGTCATGTTTGCGAAACGAATGAAAGAACGAGCAGATTTTCACCGTGAAGAAAAAGGGAGGCTTGAGCATGGACGAAATGAAGACTGAGCTTATTCCGCTCGATTGGAATCAAGCTCATACCGGACGATACCTGGAGACGATCGCCCGGAAAATACCGGGATATTCCTTGATCTATGACATGGCAGAACGACTGATTACAGCTCAATTAGGAGATGGTTACGGCGAAGCGCACCTTATGGTCGTTGGAGCAGGCGGAGGGGAAGAAATCGTGTGTTTTGGCTGCGACCATAAAGAGTGGCGCTTTCAGGGCGTGGATCCCGCATCATCCATGCTGGAGATGATGCGGCAGCGTGTAGAACAGAACCGAATGGCCAAGCGAGTTGCATTCTTCAGAGCACGGTTCACGAGCTTGCACAGGAGAAGATTTATGGCGCAGCTTCATGTTTACTTGTGCTTTCTTTTTGTGGAAGAACTTTCCTAAAAAAGAGAACTACTGCTACAAATCGCATCTCGCTTGAAACCGGCCGCTCCCTTCGTGCTTGCGCTCATTAGCGGTGAAACAGATTCGCTCGCTCGGATCCAAATGGAGGCATGGCGAAAACATATGCGGAGTAACGGCATCCCGGAGGAAGAATGGGAGCGTTTCTCGCATTCGATGGGGGACGGCTCCCGTCCCGGATTACGTTTTGCGGGAGCTGCTCCAAGCGGCCGGTTTTCAGGAAGTTACCCGCTATATCGGCGCTTTTCTGGTCGAGGGATGGTTTGCAGTCAAGGCTTAGCTTAGCCTTCTATAATTGTCGCCTTAAGATCCTAGAGACTTTCCAGTTCGAGTTGGCTCTACTATGTACTAGAATTTTATAAAGTTGGTGATGAAGCATCATGAAGGAACGGATTGTGGTTGTAGGCGGATACGGACATGTCGGGAGTATGATATGCAGGGAGCTCGGAGAGAAATATCCAGGGTTTGTGTACGCTACAGGCAGAAGTTTGGAAAGAGCGGAGCGTTTCAGCCGTGAGACAGGCGGGAATGTGCTGCCGATGCGATTGGATTTGGATCAGCCGGTCATGGAATGTGAATGGGAACGGATAAAACTTGTGGTCATGTGCCTTGATCACTTGGGTAGCGGCTTGCCTCCGGAGCGGGACGCATTATGTGGATATATCGGCAAAGGCAGAATTTCTGTGTCAAGTGGCGAAGTGGCGGAGGATTCCTGATCGACCGCGGTTCTGAGTGTTGGCCTGGCCCCTGGATTAACGAATCTCATGGCGAGCTTGGCGGGTCAAAGTTTGGATGTGACGAAGTCGGTTGATATTTCCATCATGCTCGGTTTAGGGGACCGCCACGGCAAGGCCGCCGTGGAGTGGACCGTGGATAATCTTCTGTCCACCTATCAGGTGATGGAGAACCATTGCCTGCGGACGGTCGCGAGTTTCTCCGCTGGAAGCTCGGTTCCTTTTGGCCGCAAAATAGGACGTAAAAAGGTGTATCGATTTCCTTTTTCGGATCAATCTACACTGTCGCACACCATGGGTGTATCCACCGTGTCCACGCGGCTGGGCTTTGATTCTATCCCTCTAACTTCCATCTCTAGCAAGATGCCGTGCATCCGGATTGCACCGCCTGCTGAAAGTCAAATGGATACGGAATGCTGCGGTTCGGGCGGGATCAGTCCCGGTTGACGGCTAAGGTGGCGATCATGGTTGCGGAGGCTGTGTATAACGGGAATTTGTCGTCCGGGGTATTCCATATTGAACAATTATTTGAGTTAGCGGACAACAAGGATTGCATGGAGAAGGAGGTCAGCTTGGAGGTAAGGAGGGATGGTGAGAGTAATGCATGTGCAGTCTAATTTAGATAGTCGAAAAAAATACCCTTAAGAGAGTCATATCTCTTAAGGGTATTTTTTAGCCAAATTTAATATAGGAATGAATCCGGATTACGGTTATCTTCTTATCTCTTATCGAGCAAACCGGCACGGTACAGGACTGTAATCAAAGAGTAAAAATCAGCACTTCTTCCATGTGGAGTATCAATGACTGGACTGCCGTACTGATCACGCAGCTGGATTAGGGCGCTAACTGCTTTCTGAGCATATGAAGGAATCTGATTTAATTTTTCGCGGTGTTCCAATGCTTTTACGCGATCACTCGTTTTCTTCAGTGAAGATCCTTGTTCGTGGACTCCTTTTTTCAAAATATTTTTACTATGGGTGAGAGCTTTAATTTCAGATTTTAGTATCGAAACCGATTGCTTTAGCTGTTCAAATTGTTGTTTCTCGCTTGGCGTCATTGGTTCATCATCCTTTGCTGTAAAATTGTTGAAGTTCTCTTGAATAAGAGGAATAAAGTATTTCTGAGCGTGCAGAACGGTATTGCCTTTAAAGAAATTAGACCCTGGACAAGATTTTGCAGACAAGCCAGGTAGGTTGGAACCGGATTTGAAATTATATATTCTAGTACCGTTCGGGCTGTACCAATGATGGTATACGATATGTTCCGTATCGATGGGAAGATTGAATGTCTCGCACAGAGCAGCATTAACAAAGGTAATTGTCTGTTGGTGTTCTGGTACCATTACGTCTCCGTTCATATCGAAGTTGCCTATATGTTCTAGGCACAAGGCGCCGTTATTGGCTCCTTTAATGCCGGCAGGCGTGGTGTCAAAAGGACGGCAGACGGCTATTAATCCGTCCGGAAATGTAGTGATGTTCTGTCCGATATCTGACCAACCGTTGGTTTTGACATGATAATTCTTCATCGCCTCTAAACGAACAAAATGATTCTTGCCATTGAACGAGGTATAATTAGGAGCCCATGTGTGGTGATTTTGAATGATGGAGATCTTTCGCGTGAAGGTTTGTTTTTGAAGCCATTCGTAAAATTCGTGACGAGACATGATAATGAATTGACCATTTTTATACATCTTGGTTTCCTTTCATTGGAAGACGAAAATAAAAATAAAGCCACCTAAATTAGGTGACTTAAAAAAATATTTGCTATATAGCTTCAGGAAATTTGCAATTGAACTCAGTTTGACCTAATTCATTAATCAAATAATCCTTTAGATCAAGTAGTGATAGCATATTTGAGATCGTTATCATGGTTTTTAACAATACTTGTAATAATCTGGACGTCATCAACAATAACCCATATCAACCTTCTTTTCGATCACTCTTATTTTTCAATTCACTAATCGCTGTCTTCATTTGTTCAGGCATCGGTAAATCAAGGCGCCCATAATTTTCAATCAAACTAAGTAGCTCGTTACTTATATAGAAAAATATAGCCCCAGTCATTAAACTCAGCGTACCATTTAATCCTAGCAATTTATCCACTTGATAGAGTAGGGCAATAACGGAGAACATTAGAACTTTTTTGAAGATCCCCCAGAATCCCTTATTGGAGTTCCAGCCTTTTGATTTATCCTCTGTTTTTTTTCGACCTTCATAATAAGAAGCAGCCAAACCTGTAAAATAGTCAAATACGACCATTGTTGCTAACACCGTTAAAGGTTGGCTCCAACCCCCGAACAAGAATGTAACAACTGATCCACCTAGGGTATAGGTTAAAAACTTGAATAGTGTAGAATCATACACTGAGTTTCCTCCAAATAATCATAATAAAAGGACTCCAATGAAAGAGTCCCTGAATGCAATTAAATAATAAAATAATAAGCGCCATTTGAAAGACCTTTAACTAAAATAAAACTGTCTAAGTCACTGACGTCTCTTTTCCGCACACTGAGTAAACTATCGAGATCAGTTTCTCCTGGAACTCTTGGATGGAGGAAGCCTCCTAGGTCAGGTACATTCACCGTAATTAGAGCTTCTGTTTCATGTATTTCCTTAGTGGTAATGGTGGCTTCCAGATCATTGATTTGTCTGACATCGATAACGGAGTCCAAGAATTCTTTCTCTTTAATCCATAATGTTGCATCAATTTCGTGCTTATATTTGATCACAATTTCGGAATAGAGGTCTGGAACAGAAGCGGTCATGTTGGCTTCTTTATCCTCATAGAAAGGAATCGTGATTTCTGAATCAAGATCCTCCTCACCCAAAGCCCGAACAACCAGTTCTCCCCCCAAATCTCTTTGTGAGATTAGGATAACGGAGTCTAGGTCTTCATCCTTGGTGTTCTGTACGACCAGTAATCCAAGTAAATCTTCCTGAATCTTCTTGTACTGTGAAACCGTTAAACTGCCCACCATATCTTGTTGAGAAATGATGATTGTGCTGTCGCAATCTTCATTTTTAACAATGGCAACCGTTAGCGTACTCTTGAGTGTCGCATTAGGATCAAGATTTATATATCCATGTAAATCAGGAATACTGGTAACAATGTTAAACTCAAGTTCTTTCGCTAATTTGTTCGCAACAGTAATCGTGGATTCAAGATTTGATTCTTCGCGCCTTGATACAACTAGTTCAGAGCGCATATCTGGTCGATTGACAGTTATGAAGGAAGGAACTTCATAAAATACGGGAACTTCGATTCGGTGAACATAGAGGAAGGAGTCTAAGGATTCAATGCCCACATCACTATGTACTTGCAAATAACCTGTAAATTCCTTATATCCCTTACCATAGATAAACAAAGTCGATTCTAACTCGCTTCGATTTATACTGTAAATCTGCGAAGTGATGTACTTTACAATTAGCAGCGGTGGGATACCGGATTCCTTAGTGAAGAAACTTATCGTTTCATTATTTGAGGTTTTTATCATAAAGCCATAGTTAATTAAATCATAGGATTCCCAGCGCTGTGCGATGTCTAAAACATCGTATTCAATATATCGCTCTCTGGTGTTTAATGTGTATTGATCACTCAATAATTCTAAGGAATATGGTCTATTAGCATGAGTAATCCCCATCTCCCGCCAAAGTGTATGAGGCTGATGAAGCTCAATATTGGCATGTAGAGGTAGGTTAATGTAGTAAAGCCTGAGTTTAACGCTCTCTAGAATTTTTAAGTCGGGGATACGATCCTTAAGTTCTCCAAATGAAACAAAAGACTCGAAATTCTCATCGGTGCCTACACCTGTAAGCATGCTTTTGGTGTCACCATAGTTAATGGTCTGCAGATCATCTCGACTACGGGTAGACGCATCAGCCAAAGGTGGCAATCGGACTTCAACTCTGGGAGCTTCATGCAATTCAAACTTACCAAATAAACGATTATGTGGTCGAACTTCGATGGTAGCATCTAAGAAATTAGAAGAAATGGCTTCGATTACGGAGTCTATCCCATCATTTCCTCTATATTTTACATCTAAAGAGGCATCGATTTGATAATGTTTTTGTGTTCGAACAGATAGCTGCCCGATTATGTTATCGTTGTCCCTAATTTTGATTAAAAGCGATGATTCTAGATCGCTCTCGCCGGAACGATATAGGATAAATCGTCCGGATATTTTATTTTCTAATCGTCTTCGAATGATGACCCCACTTTCAAGGTCATTAAATTCATACAAATCATTCACATCCTATCTCATTGTATTGAGATTATACGGAATCTACTTTAACTCTAATTTCAAACTGCCCGCTTGGAGCAGGAGGAGCAGTTAGAGATGTTGTTATACGAACATAGAACTCCATTTCATCATTGGGGTATATATATTTGTTAAAGAGCAAATAGTCCTCAGGAACAAATACCGGTTTATTGTCATAAGACAACTCCACTTCTACTCCTGGAGGAAGTTGGTCTTTCATGACTTCTAGAATGAGATTCTGTACATCTTGCCCGAGCTGGTTTTTTACGATAACCTTTTGTTCCATGGTAGTTTGTCCAGCGATAACGATGCCAAAATCTAAGTACTTTAAGATGCCTCCAAACGAATTGGAGTAATACTGCCCCGTCTCATCCATAAACATAAGGCCAGAGTATGTTCCAATGAATGTAGTGGACCAAGTGTCTAATTGTCCCCATGCGTCTTGAAACTCAACCGTTAGATCATTATTCTGACCAAATAATATATCTTTTTCTGAGATATTAAGGCTAATATCAATAGGGGAGGGGGCGATAGGGGTAAATTCGCCATTGGAAGGATAGTATGGTTTATTGTTTAGAAACACCCGATATTGGACTTTGCCTTGATCCGCATCTTCAAGTTGACCCATTAATTTATTGCCACCAAAAGTCAGTTGGATCGTGGCGAGTGTGTTCAGTAAGTAGAAAGCAACATCGGTAAACTTAACATCCTCGATTGGAGCATTCGAAACAATTTTCAAGTTGTCTATCTTCGTATATTCCTGTTGCCGAATGTTATCTTCAAGATAATACGCAATCCGTAATTTGTTTTTTCCTTTCTTGTTAAAATCGTTCATCGTTAGGCCAGTTAATGAGTTAATATCCATAGCTTTATTTCGAATCAAATTCTCGTTAGTTATATCGATGGATCGCCATTCATTAAACTTGTAATATTCCCACGTCTTACCCTCATCAAAAGAAAGTAGAACCTTAATTGATCCTTGATCGGATATCTTATTAATGAGTATTTGTTGCAAGTCGCCATAAACCTGAAAATCTTCATCCTGGATAATGAGCTGGGAAAAGGGAAGGGCAGACATATTTATTTTAAACTCGTCAATGTCTTCTTTATCTGTCCATGAAACAATGTCAAAGTCCCGATTTAATTCATCGAGCGGACTATAATTTGCAGTAAGCTCTATATCGGCTTTGGTCTTAAGTGGATCGTCATTAAAGTAAAGTACATCCACATTCCCATTAAATTTATCGTTAAAATAAAAATCCTCGGTTTCAAAATGGACATACGATTGATTTCGAGCAGATTCGTCAGTGTATTCGATGACCTTAACGATCTCATCTTCCCATTCCTCAGCGAGTGTGAATGGCTCTGTTTCAATATTAAATAATAATTCTGTTTTGTTTACAATGTCAGTGAAGTGCGCTATTTCTACATTGCCGAGCAACTGTTTCCATGCATCTTCAGGTAAACTAGAAATATCTTCCATCCCATAATTAACATAATCACTTTCGGTTACGTTGGAGCCCATACTAATCCAGGAATTATTAAAATATTTATAATCCCCTTCATGGAAAGCAAAAGATCGGTTAATGTCGACATAATAATAGAAATCAAAACCAAATGACATTAGATACGTTTTATTATACGATGTTGGGATACTGTCACCACCATTTACATAATATCCGTTTAAAATTGTAAAGGTAGTTTTATTGTCACTTGTTGATAATTTTGTTAAATTAACGTCTGAATATCCACCCTGAGAACCGATTGCGCAAGTGCCATCATAATAGAATAGGATTTTGTATCCTTCATCTTTTTTAATGGAAACTGGATTATCAAGTGTAAACTTGATCCACCCCATATCACGGGTAGTCGAAATACTAGGTGCTGTTCCGATTAGTTGATTACTGGAGTTGTAAATTCTTGGTGCTACATTTACTGTTTGAGATACGTTACTTCTAAACATATACATGGAAGTTATAATGATATCTCTATCAACTTTCATTAAATGTCCCTGTGTGTTATTGACATTACCGAAAGAACTAGCAGACTCGGCACTTTTGTAGCTTACATCAAACCTCACGGTACACACTCCTTTCTAACATTAGTCAATCATTACTCTTTTAATTTTCACACTATTCGTATCGATAGTTCTTTTGAAGACTTTTCCAGTCCCTAGATTGGTTCCATTCTTATCAAGGAATGATTTTGTATCAAGTGTTCTATCCAGATCGATAATTGTAGCTTTATCTATCCCGAATTTAATGAAATCATCTTCATTCGGGGCTTGAGTAACTAGGTCGATTGTTGTCGAATTTGTTTGCATCATTTCTATTTCTGAAATATAGATTTGATACAACCCACCATTATTTTCTGACACATAAATTCTGTAGTACATATAAGCCTTTTTATTATAAAAAACATATTCTCTCGTGGAATACTGAGCCCAATTTGTCTCATCGGTTCTCGTATCAAGGATAGTCCAGTTATTCGCATCGTTAGAGCCCTCAAAGGTCCAGCTTTTAGGAGCAGTATCAACTGATGTATGCGCAAAACTAATAGTATATTTACTAATCACCTTCGGAGTTGGAAATCTATAAGACAACCATTGAGTTTTAGCTTCGCTCCTTAGATTAATTAACCAGCCGTTACCCGTTTTGTTTCCGTCAAATGCTTCCCAGCCAGTTGTAGAAATCGTTGAATGGTTCACTATTCCGATTGATTCTGCATTACTTTTTACTGGAGTAATCACATTTTCCTCAGAATCGGGCATCTTTATTGAGTAATAGTTTCCTGCGCTGGAAACTAAATATTTCTGCTCGAAGACACGCTCGAACATCATGAGTTGCCGAATTCCTACCCAGGACGCATGTCCGTTATTTTCCGAGATATTCAATCGATACTTTAAATATCTCGTGTTGTTAGGGATCGTGCAAATAACAGCGGCTGTCCATACAGTTTGGTTATTCCTGTTATCTAGCATTGTCCAATTAACCCCGTCATTTGAACCCTCAAATGTCCATGACTTTGGGTTGACACCTACTCCACCAGTACCACCGAAAGGGACAATGGTGTATTGACCTATAGCAACTGCTCGTGGGAAATCATATCTTATCCATCCTGATAATTGACCAGCAACCGTTCTCCAATCATTTGTACTGTTGGTAAATGCATTCCATGCAGCACTAGCAGCTGAACTTGCCGTTGAAATGCCCGAAGGCGTGGTATCACTAGTCATCAATGGTATTGCATTATCTTTATTCAAATATGCCAAAACAATCTCCCCAATCTATTGAAACTTAATTTTCTTTAACTTTTGCTTTGAAGTGTCGAATGATTGTTCGAAAGTCTTACCATTGCCTAAGACACTACTTGAATAAGATATCTTTGTATATCGGTCGAATACCCCTCCTATATCTATCGATTCAGAACCATAGGTTAGAAAATCGCTCTCGGTTGCTGTTGATTTATCCAACTCAACAATTGTTCCAAGGTTATAATAGAATAATTCCATTTCCTGAAGAAACACCCTAGTATTATTGCTATCTAGAATATTTAATCGATACATAAAAAAGCCTTTTTTATTGTTAAATGTGAATGTCTTTGTCTCAAGTTCCAACCAGTTAACTTGATCAACTCTCATATCTAACACCTCCCAAGTTGCCCCATCATTTGATCCTTCAAAATTCCATGATTTCGGCATATACCCAGCTCTCGAAGATGTATCACTTGTTAAGCTATACACGTTTATGACTTTCTTAACGGGAAATTGGTAACTAATCCAACACTGAGCGGTTGTAGATTGCCAACTGTTCGTAGCCCCCTTTATTCCGTTAAAAGCTAAATAAGCTGCAAAGTTGGAAGCAGATTCGCTACTTGCATTAACGATTCCTGATGGAGCAATATTACTAGTCATAACTGGAACTAAGTTCTCTGAACGATACGGATTAACTACAGCCTTTATTTTCCCCTCATTTATAAGTAGGATTTTACGGTCATAAATGAGTTCATACATCCCTAACTCGTTTAACGATAAATAGGTGGCATCCCCACTATTTGCTGAAATGTTAAGCCTATAATATTGTTTTTCTTTTGGATTTCTGATTGTAAACTCTTTAGCAACATTTGTTGTCCATCCAGCGATATTAGTTTGTGTATCTAAAACTTCCCACCTTGTACCGTCATCACTACCTTCGAAAGTCCAACTTTTTGGCGCTCTGTTTATTAAATTAGTTTGGGGATATATATCATACTTCGCTATTATCATTTTGTATGGAAACTTATATTGAATCCATCCAGTAGTTCCTCCAGCAGCTGACACCCAAGCACCTGAAGAACCATTCTTATCAAAAGCCATGTATGCAGGATTACTAGAGTTACTGCTACTCGCAGAAGCTTCACCACTTGGCGCAGTGTTCGATGTCATTGTCGGGATCGCATTCACTGTTGATGTATAAGCCATGTTTCCTCACCCTCCATTTCTTGATAAAAGCATTCTTTTTAACAAAACAAAAGAAGTAGAGTGGTATGCTCTACTTCGCATTGATCTTCTTAATATCGATATATTTATTCAGATCGATTCGTTCCTTAAACATTTTTCCTTTTCCTAGGGACACACCTGAAGCAGTATTATCATTCATAGGAATTGTTATTGTTGTCAGTTTTCTATTAAGAATAGAAATGTCGTCTATGCCGGTGTTAATAAAGGTATCCAAAGCAGGTAGTGTTGTCGATACAGTTTCCAAGGAAAAAGCGTTTACTGTCTTAGTTACGGTCCCATACTCCAGCAGATTTAATGCTCCTATGGTTAAGTAGGCACTGTTTTCACTGATAACTACATTCACCCTGTAATACCTGAAACTCATTGGATTTGCAATCATATACGATCTCTTTTCGCCATTAGTCCAATTAACTTGATTGGTTTGTGCGTCTAGTATGGTCCAGTCAGTATCGTTATTACTACCTTCAAAAGTCCATTCTTTTGGGGCATCGTCAGCAAATCTATGTCCCTTTTCTATTTCATAATTTCCAACAACTATCTGCGTTCCCATATCAATTTTAAGCCAACCTGAATTGGATTGACATATCCAGCTGTCTGTAACAGTAGCATTAACTCCATCGAACGCCAAGTATGCTGGATAATTGGGAAGGGCGCTTGATGCACTTGCAACAAAGGGAGAAGGAGTATTATCTGAAGTCATTTTAATACTGATCGGAGTTGCAGTTCGCTCAGTTACTGTATAGGAGTCGTTCAGTTTTTTGTATTCACCATTTGATAATATCAAAGATCTAATCCGGAAATTCGCCTTTATCTCTAGGATTGGACGAAAACCAAAGTTTACTGTGGTAGTTGGTGATTCCGAAAATCCACTTGATGTATTTTGTCCTCTTCTCGATCTGTAAGTCGCAGCTGTTGATGTAGAACTCCACGAAAAAACACCCCAATTCCAAACTGCATTGTCACCTGCTATTATTTTTCCGTTTAGAGTAGAATTGACGATGTAGTTATCCCATTCATTATCTTTATCTCCGCTTTTGGTTCCACCTGTGAGAAGACGAATGTTTGTTTCAATATTGCTTAACTTATTTTCGCTTTCAAACTCAATCTCTCCAATTTGCACTTGACTTCCACCATTTGTAGAAAGAACTGTGAAGCGATAATAAGAATAAGCTTGTTGGTTGTTGAAAGTAAATCTTGTTCTCGATGCACCAATCCCTGCTGTATATTCGAATAAATCAACCCAACTACTCCCATCATCAGAAGCTTGTAGCTTAAAATGTTTAGGGTGATCAACTGAATTTGCTGAAGCTGATGGAGGGGGCGTGATTGTGAAGGCATTTATTATCGGTTTTCTCTTCTTAAACCTTACAGTTAATTCAGCAGGTTTACTTGCAGATATTGAATTTGCCCACTTATCACCGTTACCGTTCTTTCCATCTAGCGCCTTCCAACCAAAATAGTCTCCGTTAGCACCAGAGATGTAACCATTATCCGAAACTTGAACTTCATCATTCTCATATCCTGATAGAGTCCCTTTAAATGGTTTAGTAGGCATTTTAACTCCACTAACAATACCAGAGCTATTGAGCGTGTCCCATGAAATACTACTTTGGATATTTCGATCAGCAATTAATATTTTCTTTTTATTAAAGTCTTCCACCATAATAAAGTAGAAGTCGCCACTAGGGTTAGCAGAACTAGAAATCGGGATAAAGTCTGCGCTTTCTTCCCCAAGACCGCTAAAAGTACCAGTATAACCAGAAAGAGCAGAATAGTTGCATCGGATTCGTTTGCCTATCGCAAGGTCTTTAATGTCTGTGACTTCATCAGGATGAAGCATGCTACCAGTTGAATCAATATCAATACCTTGTATGGACTGATACTCGTTGGTGGCATTAAAAGTTAAAACAACTGTGTGAGTATCTTCAACTAATCCAGTCTTTTCATATACTAGTACCGAATTAATCAATGTATTAGACAGAAAACTTATCTGTTCAGTTACACCATCAATTGATATAGATAATGGTATTTTAGAAGTTGTGTTGTATTGCCCGATGTATCTTAATTTTGTTCCCCTAAAAGTGAATGAAATGCTGTCACCTGGAGTACTAGTGTATTTATTTATCCCCCCTGAGTAAGCAGAGTTTGTTTGTGTTATCCATGATCCCTTATAAGACAGTAGTGAGTGGTCAGCATTTATCCTCTTCCAACCACTCTCCGGGGCTGTTAATGCTTGTCCTATAGTTGCCAAAACTTACACCTCCTTATATTCAAATATTGGGCGAAAACCAATATAATTGTATGACTGCGAAGATAACGTTGGACTTACACTAGTAATTGGATAATCACTATTATTATAGGCTTTTGGATTCCCCCTTCTAACCCTAGCCGCTGGTGTAGCGTGAAATACGTGAGGTCCCGTTAAACCAGTGACAGGAGTTTCCTGACACCAATTTTGAACTTCTCTCCAATGAAATACATCATCTAAACTCTTTCCGGTTTGTATTTTAGTTACTGGGAAGTTAGCAATATATGTATCCCACTCATTGTTAGTAGGCCAAGCGCCGAATCCTTGATCAGTTGAAGACATATTACCATTAGCATCAGCATAAGCAACTCCTCCAGTAAGGGAACGAAAAATACCACTTACACCATCGAATACTTCAGGTCTTCCTTGTATAACTCTGCTTGACCCATTTAAGGTATCCCAAGATTGAGTATTTTGAACAATACGGTCAGCGATTAGAAGTCCTGTGTCTACTTTAACGTAATAAAAAAATCCCGTATCAAAAGTAGACGCTGGCATGCCAGTGACTGGGAACTCTACACCTTTTTGTTGTCCTACGCCCCAACTTGAGGTGGATTTGTCATAGTAACCATAGATGTAATCACCAATCTGCATATCTTGAATTCTTGTTTTCAATTGTCCAGTAGTTGCAGGCATTGTCATCTATATCACCTCGATTTTGTTGATGGCCTTAAAATTTGATTTATTGATTCTGGTGATGAATAGTTTTCCTGGATCATTCCAATTCATATCCTGTGTACCAACAAGAGGATATTGTGTTTTTAGTTCTAAGATTCCATCGGAACTATTTATAAAAGGATTTGAATATTTATCTGGAATATTGAATTCATCAACGGTAAATATGGCGTTGGCTTTTTGAGCAAACACTTCAATTTTGATTTTTGCATAATGATCGGGAGGGCTTGTGATGCTTCCGTCGACGTAATTTATTTCTTCCCAGGGGGACCACGAAGTTTGATCGGGAGAGGAGGAGGTAAAGATTTTATAGGATCCATTACCTTTAACATTTATTGTTTTGGATACACGTTTAAATGAAGTAATTTTATCTTTGATCCAGATTGGTTCAGAAATCCACGTTCCCGAATCAACAAAGACAGGATTTAGATTATCATCCGTAGCCATGTCAATTAACTGGAGGGCGTTATTTTTATATATTAATTTGTCAAATACACCTACAGTTAAATCTATAGGTATGCCGATTTCTTGAGTAGCCATGTTATTTCACCTCATTACAGATGCCATTAAGCAAAGTAGTTATCAAAGAACGAGCCCGATAAATCTGCAATATCTTTACCATTCGTCATTCTAAGGACAACGACATTATATTTTTGATCCTTGTGGAAGCCCCCCAGCAACGCTTCAATAGGGAGGGGACTTAAGGATATTTGATGATTTATTTCCTCAACTAGATCGGAAACGTTGGTTGTATACTCGGTCGTGTATTTGCGTGGAGGTAGGGTAATTGTATACGATTCAGTGTCAGTAAACACATTCAATACATCATTTGCTCCAAGGATGATATCGATCTCACCATTAATTGATGCGTTCCCCCAAACTCGTTTATAGTCATCCACATAAAAGTTATTCAAATTCATTTCACCTCTCTATTTAATTTCCCAATTGATAATGCCTGCCATCTCTTTAATCAGAGGTGCCTCAATTTTATCAACGATGATTCCATCTCTTCGAATGATTAGAGAACCATTTAGATCTTGGTCAGCGGAGATTTTAATTTGTAGATAAAGGGCTTCATTGCAAGGGATGGTTAATATATTTTGAAAGTTAATGTTTACTCCTTCGAGCTCCATTTTCTTTTTGTATCCGATATTAAATGACGTTATAGCATGATGGAATCGGCCGTTTGCTGCTCTTTTGGTAATAAAATCAGCATCCGATACGGCTTCTTTGTAGGTAATGATGTCGTTATACAAAATGGTTCTTCCTGTAAGGGGATATTCTTTAGTGTCTGTTTTATAAGAAACCATAATCCGATGACCGTTGATCGAGAAGATGCCATTCGCAACATCAAAGTAAACTTGAGAGCCCGATCCAATCAAGCCAAATTGAATAAGTTTTTCTCGCTGTATATCATAAAAACTATTGCTTTTATGGGTATCAAAACTGAATTCTGATAGATAGGTGTTGTCATAATAGTCTGCAACCCAAATAAAGGATTGATTGTGTACGGGAGAACGGTTAAACTGCCTATTTCCTAAAATCATGAATTACCCTCCATTGTATTGTGAGCATAAAAAGTAGACAGGCACGAATGTACCTGTCTAAAATCAAACATATAAATTTATGGATTATACATAACGATACGAAACCCTGACTTTAAACTGCTGTTTACCACTTTTTGCATCCAGAGGAACAGCAGCTTGCAATGTGACAGTTGCATAATTTCCGGCAGCGTCTGTTGGATCACCATTATTGTTTACTCCAAGAATCTCTTTCGCAGCTGGCGTAAATGGGGTAGGGTATGTTGCTCCCGTATGGTCCTTTGTTGTTTTTCCTGTGGTTCCAATCGGCTTTGAGAAGTCTTTTCCGATGATTGAGGTTGGCTGACCCAAATCCGTTTCTTGTAAAGAATCCACCTGTGCATGAAACCAATTGTTTTTCACAACTTCGACTTCGTTACCCACTGTATTTCCTAAACCACCAGACATGTCTCGGGTGGTGATGGTGCAGTCTTCCATGGTGGAGACATCCGTTGCTTCACCTTTGTTATTCCAGATGTTGAAGGTATACGGTGGACTTAAGTCTCCAGCATCAATAACTCCAAAATCAAAGGGAGCCGTTACTTGTTGTGTGTGAGTACTATTCATCCATGTTATTACCGGTGTTGGCATATATAAATCTCCTTTATATTTTTATTTTAATTTCAATCGTAATTCCTTGAATATTAACGCCTGATTTTATGACGTTAATTCTAAACATATCTCCTTTATCAACTTTTGGCGAAGCGACGGAAACGGTTTTATCATCAAAATTACTCAAAGCACGAAAGTACAAATTGCTGTGTAGGATATTGGTCCAATCGACAATATTCCTGCTTTTTTCAATACCGATTTCAGTCTCGGTATCCCCGTGTATTTTACAAATGGCTTTTACGGATACAATCTCTCCGTCAAAATCAAAAGGAACAATAATCTCCTGAACTCCCTGGAAAATATACGAGGGAAGACAGAAAACAATGATTCGATCCTTGAGGTCCATGGGAAAGGATTTCAGTTTGAGGTGTTCCGCAACGGTCATTAAACCGTCTCTAAATTCATTGACGGGTTGGATATTCTCGCCAAAGATATCAATGGGAATCCAATCACTTCCATCACAACGATACCGAACACCGTCTTTATATGTTTGCACTGTCCAACCAACAGAGGGATAGGGATATGTTGCATAAAGTTCTTTCATATCAGCAACAGGTGGTTTAAATACAAGTCTCGTTGACTCGTAGGCATCGTGCGCCTTGTCTCTTGCACGATCAGCTTCCTCTGCAGCACGATTTGCATTGTCAGTTGATTTTTTCGACTCTTCAATGACAAGTCTTGTTTCACTAATTAACTGTTCGACTCTGCCGATCAGCGATTGATTTTCAGCAAGTTTTCTCTCAATCTCCATGATGTAATCTTGCAAGGTGATGACGACATCTGGATTTCGACTAACCAATGCATAAATTCGGCTAGCTGGATACATAATCAAGCCTCGGCCTTTGTAGCGACATAAAAGTGTTCTGCCCTCTAAAGAAGGGTGAACTTGAATAGAGCCAATTGAATAATTAACTAGAAATTCATGAAGCTCGAGTTTTTTACGCTGCTCGAAAATTTCTTGATCAATTTCATTCATTCCTGCTATGAGAACTTTGTCAGCCAAGGAGGGGATTTCTAGAAGTGTAATAAGGCCATTAATGACGGGGAGTGAATCCGAGCGGTCTTTATATGGATCTTCAGGTGTACCATTTCTTGCAATAATCGTAAGGGGATCATTGTATTGTAATTGGGTTATTAAATTGGGCAATTAATCACCTCCATGTTAGATCATTTTGAATTGATATCTTAATCGAATATCCGCCTTACCCTTGATTCGGAGAATATTCTTACCCCTTGGGAAAGCGAGATAATTATCATTGAAATTTGAATAGCGGTAGGTTATGGGGAGTGATGTTTCAATATCTTCTGCATCATTGTTCACGTAGATCGTCTCATCATGAATGAGATCCATAAATTTAAATTCATCTAAATTGTGGGTTAAATTTTGGATACTGAAATCGCCATTTTCTTTTTTGGTGATCCATATTTCTGGTTTACAATGAAGATCCCCTTTGTTATCGAACACCAGAACAGGTTCAAATTCAAAGGTGATATGCTTAAATTTCGGGATTATATGATATGAGTTAGAACGTATAAGGACCCGAAACATAAATTTTGCATTGTTTAGATGAGAATCTTCATTAAGGTCTGGAACTTGCCCACCGTTTAGACAATTCCTCCATTCCGACCACTCATAACCATTTGTAGAGACTCTGGTTTGAACCACGATCTGACTTTCCAGGGGTTGTTCCATTTCCCAAGATATTTTACTTAAAACTCCGTCAGTGATTAGGGGCAAAGACTGAGCAGGTGATTTGTACATTCCTTGTAAGTTTATGATTGATAACCAATTAGCCAATGTATCGCCTCTATTCTATTTTGCCGAAGGGACGAAAGTGGACTGCAGTTCCGCTTTCCTTCCACCTAGCAATGCGATAACTCGCCCAAACTGCGTTTTTATCATAGGTTGTGGCACCATCTACAGTAATCCAATTAGGCTCAACGTCCCCTGATTCACCAGCCTGGATACATACATAGAAACGTCCGTTATCTAGCAGAGGAAACACAATATCATCGACATTGTAGTAATGGTTAGAATTCCATTGGTTAGCGCCGCGAGTATCTTGAACTTCTCCGCCATTGGATACTGGGAATATGGGTTCAGTCAAACCAGAGTAACCCGTCTGAATACAGGTGTAATAATGTCCGTTATCTTTTTTGGGAACAATATGCGACCCGTTGCTGTATGATTTTAATCTTTCCCATATAGGTGCTGCAGTGCCAGCTCTGATATTTACCCAACCTAAGTACCCACCAATGGATAGCTGGTTGGCATGCAAGATAAGTTTGGAAGGCCAAACGCCTGAAGTGGGAGGAGTGTTAACATAGGTTTTGGAATCATCATCTAATTTTTGAAAGTTCTCTGCCAGTGCGCTAATAGTGTGTTCAATTTCATCGCTATATTCCGGTTTGATTAGCGAAAGTTTAGTTGTTGTCTTAGCCATTTCATACTCCTTTCTTAAGGGTTTAGTTCATACCACTTCATTGGAGAAGGGTAATCAATCCAGCGTGGACGATGTGGGTTTAAGGCAAGATATCCGTTTGAGTCTAGAACGATAGATTTTTTTTCACCGAGTGAAAAGTCTGTTACTTTTAGAGTAATAGTTCGGTCGTCCCATTGATATAAACGTGAGGTCATGGTGGGGGAATATGCAGTAGCACTGTCGCAACGAACGGTCAACGTTATGTAACCTTGCTTTAATCCGTTATGGACTAAAACGGGATCATCTACAAATAAAGCATAGTAAATTTTTTCAGGATCTCGTCCTATTTCATTGGTAAAGTAGAATTCCTGATAATAGTCGTGATCCGTTAGCCATCTAGCGACTTCACGAATTTTTTGGGTATCCCATACATCCTCAAAAGCAAATGAAACCTTAAATTGCAAAGTTTCTTTCTTTATATCTTGAAAATAGGGACGATCTCGACCACGGATGGACACTTCTTGGATTGACCTAGACGCACCTAGGGGTTCTTCTTGCATGCCTGAGCTTATGTTTACGTTGATGATTCCGAAGTCAACTGATTTTTTCCCAGCATATGAGAAGTATAATGAATCGCGTATAGTTATTTTTACCACCTCCTTAAATACAAAAAGAACGCCCATCAAAGACGCTCTACAATTTTGTTAACTTTAACCCTTATGGACTTTCCCAGATTAGCAATGCTTGAAACAGGGTAATATTATGGTACAATATGTATATAATAAAGAGGAGCGAAGATGCGCTAACATCTTTACTCCTTGACAACAGCCGCTTTTAAGGGCGGTAGGCTGTATTGGGATCTGAAATAGGTCGTCACCCTAGCACGGGCGGCCTATTTCTTTTTGCTTTGGTGTAGTGCAATGACTATCGTTACGACCAACCCGATTAGCGTGACAAGCAGCGAACCGAATTGAATCATTAATGTCAAAGCATCTTTAACCTCCACAGGCATCACCTCCCTTGCAGGAGACTAGCCGACCGCCCATATTAGCCATTCTGTTGTCTGGTATATTATACCATAATAACGAAAGAGCGCCTGTAGTAGACGCTCTCCTCATTTACATGTTAATTCACGAATACATTGTTGCTTCCTCTAGTGATGGAACTTGGTACAGCTAAGTGAGTAGTTATAGTTGAGCCGATGGAGGCTAAGGCTTTGCCATTCACAAAGACATTGGAACTACCATTGAATACTTTTCCACTACCACTATCAGAAGTTCCAGGATTAATGGATATAATTATCCCATCCAATTTAGGGCTTGGAGAAGGATCAGCAATCCATTGTTCCTGTGTGGCATCCCCAACGGTTACAACTGAAACCCCATTAACTAGGACGTTATGAGAAGAAGATACACTCCCTGTTATCTTGGCGTTGGTGTAATGAGTTGTAGTTGTGTACAGTGGATTCCAGCCTGTACAGTTTCCAAATTGGTCATAATCTGTACATTCACGGTCGTACACATACCGCTCAACGTATGAAACATGGCTTGATTTGTTTACTTGCTGAATTGGTGCGTTATTTAGTGCTACTCCGGGCATTTAGTCCCTCCTTTTAAATCCTTGAGTTCAGAAAAGAAGAATATATTTTTTTCGGTTACACTAATATGTAACGGGGTCTGCCCCTGCTTATTTTGAATGTCAACGTTTAGTGCGTTTTGCTTTACGGCTGTGTAAGCACTGAAGTTATTTTCTAGAATCACATAATGAAGCAACGTGTTACCAGTTTCTTCATCCTGAGCATTAACATCGAGCTTTCCACTGTTCAACGCTTCACGAATTTTTGTTGCATCTACTTGCCATCTGTCGAGTATGTCACTTTCAAATTTTGAACGTACACTCCCTTACTGTTGTTGGGCTTGCTTGTATTATCGTTACTTCCTGTTTGAGTTTCGGTATTGCTACTTTCTGTGCCTGTGCTGATGGTTTAATTAAGTTTAATTTGCTGACCGTTAATAGTAACAGTTCCTGTAGCCTTAATGTTAATGTCTCCTTGAACATCCATATTCACACCAGTAGGAGAGACTTCAAAAATCGTTCCATTAGTAAGTCCTATTTTATACGTACCCTCATCTACTATGAAGTTAAAATCCTTACTTTTTGCATTAAATTTTCCTGCCTCTGAGACAACTGTGATTTCGTCATCTCTTAACCTCATGCTTCTTTCACGCCCATAATTTGAAGAGAAGTAAAGCATATCATAAGAGCCGTTAGGCTTTGACAAGAATCCTCTGCCTGACATATTCTTTCCAGCCATACTAGGATCAATTGGATTGTTCGAATCGAATTTTTTCATGCCATCGCCTTCACCAGACATGGTTACAGGAAATGCACTACTACCGCTTCCGATAAATGTTTTATTTTCCTTAATCTTTTCATCCATATCATAAACCAACACAGGCCATGCCGTAGGTTCAACGCTCATTAGCCCTGTTTGTTCTGCAGAGACCCAATATAAAGGACGACCATCTGGGAGTTTTTTGTGTATTCCGCTTCCAGGCTTCACTTTACCTGTAATGAACTTTATACTATTTCCCTCGATCCGAATATAGTCTGACCAGTCATCAAGTGCCGTCTTCGTTAAAGTAGATAGTTTGCCAGCAGTAAGGTTCGAGATGATACCGTCTTGTACAGAAAGCATATTTGCCGCAAGAAGTTCAGCGTCAATAGCTCCAATTCCTCGAACATCCATACCGTTAAAATCAACGTATCCATCTTGGGTATTAATAAAGAATTGTCCATTAGGCCCTTTCATAAGCAATTTACCATCCATAGTGATATAAATGGATGCATCAATTGGATCTTCTGCATTTAATCCAGCCCAAAATCCAATGCGAGGGAACATCTTCATTACTCCACCAGCATCATGCAGAGTGAGAGAAGAACCTTCAATAGCACCGTTTATAAACTTTGAGTTTTGAATGTAAGCGTTAGTAGCCCACAACGATTCTAACCATGCTTCGCCTTTATAATTAACACGGAAAGGTGCTAATGCCCATGTTTCCGAGCCCAATCCCAGACCATTTTGATCTACTATCATTACCTCATTGTTATCACCTGTTCTTAGGCGCAGGTTCCCATCCTGAGATAGTCCAAACACGTTGGAAGTGATACCATTTCGGATTTTATCGATGTAAAAACCTTTGTCATTATTCATTCCTGTTACATTGGTAATAGTTTTATTACTGCAGTTAGGGGAGGCATATCGATTTACATACATACCAAATATGTCTGGTCTTTCAGAGAGGAGACCAAGTTTCAAAACTGCACGCTCACATCGATCCTGAATGGTTAGTTTTGGTCCCTCGATAGTAAATATGCCGTCATCGTCACCAATCACAACTCTTGAACCAAGGATAATCTTCCCTAATACCATTTCTGCAATTACTCCATCTGCGGAAATTGCGGTCTCGTACCGGAGTCCACCTGAGCGAGTTAAACCCAATACACCATGTGTAGCTCTCAAAAATCGGAGGGGGTCATTGGGATCAATAATCGTAATGCCTTTTCGGTCAATCGTAACGAATTCATTCGATGCCATATTAATGTCGTTCGTCACTTTGTTCCAAAAGTTATCAAACAGTTTGCTCATCTCTGAGGTATCGACGACCGCCTTACCCCATTTGGTCTTATTGAGATCGACTACAACAGCTGTATTTTTGGCATCATTAAGGAATTTCTCGATTCGGGTGGATTCATCATTCACGCTTTTGGCGTTGGAAAGAGTCAGATTGATGTTGGAATTTTCGTAGTTGTAAGCAATCTCAGTTATTCTAGCTGTTACATAAGTGTTCGTAGGCTCATATTTGATGTTGACGAAGTCACCAAGCTGAAGTTTATTCCAATTTCGTTGTTCTTCCACAATTTCGAGAAAATTGACGATATCGATATCTATGGATAATTGAGGCTGCTGTAACTCTTTGAACTTTTCTAACGCTGCTTGATATAGGTCTTGTTCATCTACGTAGGTATCATCGTTAAACTCTCGCTCAATAACATAATAATTCAGCTCCTGAAGCTGTTCCGGAGTAAAATTATTCTCGGCAGTAAGCCTCGTTTGAAGAATATCGATTTCATTGTTAATCTGTTGGATTGTAGCGGTAATAGAACTAATCTCAAGCTCCTTTAGTTTCACCTGATTTTCTTTATGATCCAGGCTATATCGATCAACAATAGCAGCATCATTATTGTTAGTATTGAATTCTCCAAGACTGATGTTAACTAACTGTATAAAAACACCTGTACTCCCACCGTTAATTGCTACTTGCGTGCTCGATTGATCTTTAATCTTCCCGAGAAGCACCCACTGATTAGAAATTATAGACCTTGTTTGTCCATCAAGACTCACGGACACACCGGCTGTGTTATCCACTTTGATCATGACTGCATAAGCATAGGTTTGATTAATGACAAAGGATCTCTGACTCGAACCTTGATGTCCATACTTCTCGAAAAACATCTTGCCATCGAATTGAAGCGAAATCATGGTGCTGGTCACGTTAGCTTCATCTCGCTTTAGTCGATCAAGATCACCTTCTAGCTGAATTAATTGATTCTGAAGCTTTTGACGCTCCGTATAATGGGTGTTGAACAATCCCGAATGAGCTTCAACGAGTTCTTGGTAGTCGAGCAGGGCATGACATAACGAATCACTCATATGATGGCTGGAGGATAGAATATTGCGCTGAGCATCTCTTTCGAAAGGGTACATAAAATAACCGAAGTTCTCGATATAGTTCTGACCGGTAGGGTTAACTTTCTGAATACCTAATCCTTCACTGCCGGTGGCCGTTAGTCGGGTAACCATCTCATCAGTTTGTATTGTCTTGCCTAAGCTGTTTAAGTACTTGCCATAAGAAAAGGTTAGCCCTCGATTTAGCCCTGTTAATTCAGGTTTTGTCAGGCTTAGTTCCCGTTTATCCGTATCAAAATGTACAATTGCGTTATAAGTTTCAGCGACAGAAAAGATGGCATCAAGCACATTAGTGGAGGGGAAATCAAAAGTTCTGTAGGTCAATTCGAAATCTGCATCGATATAAGCAGGTGTCCAGGTCGTGTTAGCTGTCAGATCGTTTAATATTTGCCTTGCGTGGATAGACTCGCCTAAATACATTCGAATGGCCTTATCTGTTAACTCATGTGCTAAGGACACGCAACGAATGGTTTTTGAAGTTTCTGAATCGCTGGCGTTATCATTTATCTCTTTGATGATGAACCAATCCGTTTGTCGAGCTGTAACCACCTTTAATAAGTATCGTTCTTTAAGATTATTAATATTTTTATTTTTGATTAGTTTATGGTTAACATCTAGTTGATATGGAACAGTAAGATCGAGTTCATCGATATCATTTAATTTATTGGTTCGACTTACATTGTATACTTCACTCAGTTTACCTATAATCTCGCGATTGGGTTTAGCGATGAAATATTGAGGTTTGACTGGTTTCAAATTATAATCGATTTCACCTAACAAGGAATACACTCCTTTCTTTGGAGAAGAGGGGAGAAGCATTAAATTTATATCGTCCGGTGCTTAAGCTTAGTATGAAGGGCAGTTTCAAATTTCTGCAGAAGGCTTGTACCGGTATCTTGGTTGTCAGCATGTATGGATACATTGTCAATTCTGATACTGTTGTCTGTTACGGTTGAGGTAGAGGTTGCTTTGAAGGTATCATGATTAAAGCTTCCTTTAATGGAATCAATAATCTTTCTAGTAAAGCCAACAATTTTAAGGAGATTGGAAGTATCTGATTTATTTAGTATCAATTCTTTTTCATGAGCAAGGAGGAACTTGCCTTCCGAGCCCCAGGCAGGGGTCATGCCGCCAGAAGCTGCATTGAATATAGATGAGCCGGTAAATCCCTTTAATTCTTCATAAGAACCGTCTTTAAATTTATAAGTGTTCCGGTACTTTTGGTTCTCCTCACTTAACTCTTTAATCCGATTGGATATTTTTTCATAGTCGGGGGAACCTTTTTTATACTTCATTCTTTCTCTCTGATGTTCTTCAGCCAGTTTTTTGTTGCCAAGATAATTTGACCAAGCTTTAGCTACGTCTGGTGTGATTGTAGAATCGGCTGCATGTCCATTGGTACCGCCTGTAGTGCCACCGTTATTACCGTAATGATCGAGATTACCATTACTTTGGTTGAAGCTATCTCTTATGTTGTTATATTCTTGCTGCGTGATGGTTTTATGGTTAATCAAGGCTTGCTCGAGCTCAGCATATAATAGCGTGTAAAATAGCTTTATTTCCTCTGTCGTTGCTTTGACAACAGCTTTGTCTTCACTAAGAAGTCCTTGCTTAATCCGGTAAAAATTCTTCTCATCGTTAAGCATGGAATTATATTTCCGTTCAATATCTTTTTTCTCTTGTTCGTTTTTCTCACGTGATTCTTCGTATTGATCGTCTTCATGGGTCCGCACCTGATCCAGATATTCCTTGCGGTCATCCAACAAATCTTGGAGAGTTTGCTTTGACGTTTCCCGATCACGTTGTAATTTAAATTCGTCGATTTCCTCATTTTTGGCATCCAGTTGCCCCTGTAAATCCTTACGTTTCGCCTTAGCTTCCATTGAATTGTCGAGCTGCAGAACGTTTATTTTATCGATAATTTCTTGTCTTTCTTTGAGTTTCTTGGCTAATTCCTTATCGTAATCGTCCGAGGCGTTTTGTCGGTCCATAGCCTTCAGTTGGGCATTTATATACTTTTCAAACGTTTTAAATTCATCGTCCAGATGTTTAATCGCTTCTTTATGGCGTTCGTCCTCAGCCTTCATCTTTTCGTCTATAGCGGAAAGTTCAAGCTCCTTCTGCTTATTGATGGCCTTCTTGTAATCCTCGATGATTCCATCGGCAATTTCCATTCGGATCGATCTTTCGTCTTGCATCAGTGAACGATTATTCTCTTTAGCCTCTACTAGCAATTGGTTATATTCTTTTCGCTTAGCAATGCTAATATCCGTTCTTTTCGTTTGAGCTTCCAGATAGGCAATCTCGGCTTGATTCAGCCTGATTTTGTCTTGTATGAGCGGGATTTGTTTCATTAATTCTTGCGTGTATTCGGGGGTGCCTTTTTCTAAATTACGAAGGTTATCCTGAATGATCTTGATCTCAGCATCTTTATCCCTAATTTTATCGGAATATTCTTCAAGCTGGCTTTCTATGATATCACCTTTAATGTCATCTATCTCGACTTGGACCGAAAGTTTGTGTCCTTCAAGCAATTTCAATCTTTCTTTAAGAGCAGCGACATCTTTGGGGAGAAGTTTTGTATTTTGTAACTTTTCATTAATGGTTTGGATCTCGGCTTCATTTTGTTTGTTAATTTCTTGCTTCAACGTTAGTTGATCTTCAAGTTCTTTGCGATATGCAGGAGATGCGGAGTCTAACAAGGAACTCCTCGTTTCAGATGCCTCGATCTTTAGTGAGGCTTGTTTCCGTTTTTGCTCATATTGATCAAGGCTGCTGACTAGAACGGCGTAACGTTTTTCTTGAATCTCCGTTTCAATTTTTTCTATCTCGAGATTGTTTTGATCGATTTGTTGTTGGAATTCTCCGCCTGTAATCTTCTTTTGTTTTACTAGTCTGGAGGTCTTCTCATTTTGATTAAATAATTCCTTCTGTCTTTGTTCCATATAGCTTATTTGGGACATTTCTTCTTTTCGCCATTCTGTTGAGAGGTTATCATGTGTGGATTGTTTATTCTTAGACTTAGCGATATTATTATCGATCTTTTCTAATCGGTTGTCTGATTCTACAATTGTACTTTGAATGAACTCCACTCTCAATTTATAGATTTCGGAATCTTTCTCTTTAGATTTGGCTTGAAGTTCAGATACATCGTCCGAAGAGTCTTGGGTTGCAGTAACATGATTAGTATTGGTGTTATATTCATTAAATGCTTTCAGTACCTTAGGAGCATAGGCTTTAGTTTCTTTGAAAGGGATGTTGTTGATTTGTCCGCTCTTTATCCACTTATCAACGTTTCCTTCTCCAGCATTGTACGCATATAGAGCTAGCTCGACATCGCCTTTATATTTGTTCAAAAGTCGAGCAAAATGCCTTGTGCCGCCTTCTATGTTTTGTGCAGGATCATAGCTGTTATTAACACCGAGGGATTTTGCAGTGGCTGGCATAAGCTGCATTAATCCTTGTGCACCAGCTGCTGATCTGGCAGTTGGATTAAATGAGCTTTCAGTTTTTATAATTGCTGCTATCAGATTAGGATTTACGAGATATTGTTCAGCATACTTATTAATTTGATCATAATATTTCGTTTGTGTTAAAGAATTAGTTTTTGTGGTAGATTTAGTGTTCTTAGTTGATTTTTCTGATTTTTGAACACTAACAATCGACTCATCAATGATCTCTTTTTGTCTTTCCAACAGTGTGATTTCTTCCATTAATGACTTTCGATATTCTTTTGATCCTTTATTGTACTTACTTCGTTCGGATTGCAGCAGATTTATGCTGCTCTGTATTTTTTGTATCTTTACATTGGTTGTTTCGAGTAGGGTTTTTGTTTCTTTGAATGTATTATTTGACTCATTCGTACTTTTATTTGTTTTTTCGGTTGATGTCCCAACATTATCTAGTGAGCTCGATAATATTCCCAATTCCTTGGATAGAAGATAATATTGCTCTACAAAATCAAGAGCTTTCGTTCTCTGTTTTTTATTGTAATTGTTCAGATCTTCAACGCTATCGTTTCTACCTAGACTATCTGGACTTATGTCTTGCCAATTCGAAGGTTTATGGTCATTGATGGTTGCTCTTGCCTCTTCCAATCCAGCAAGCGTATCTAGTGCTGAGAACTCAATTCCCCAACTTTTCAGTTTATCCATCAACACACTATTTTGATCAGCGAGGTCTTGTTTACGAGCCGCAGCAATTTCTTTGAAGGCTTGAATTTCAGTATTTCTCTTTTCATTAACTAGTTTGGTATTCAGTTTAATATGCCCATTTTCAATTTCGAAGAGATCAATTAACGACCTGTCCTTCTTAATTAATTCCTCTACTTCTTTGGCATTTAACCCAGTCTCAGATGAATTATCTGCCAATAACTTGTTGTAAACTGATACTTTATCTGCTGCTGATTCATATTTTTGATTGATTTCTTCCATCGAAGCTGAAAACTTATCATTATATGTTTGGCTTTTGAATTGATCCAATAATTGCGAAACATCTATCAATTCGCCAGCAACATTATTGAGTAGGGGGGCAAGTTCAGAAACATTGCCTGTCTCAAACATTTTTGATAAGTCTATTTTGTTTGTGTCTATTTGTTTAGCAAGCTCTTTTGATAGATTCTCATATTGTAGTATTATTTTTTTAAAATTATCTTTATTAATTGAGTTTGCATTTTTAGTTAGGAAAGCATCGGAGAATTTATTCATAAACAACTCAGTCGTTTTATCTGTATTCCCCAAGTTGTAAAGTGCAACTTCGTTGGCTGCGTTAAATATTGTCTTAAAGTTTTCTAACTCTGATTCAATTTTTTGATTCTCTGAAGCTATTTCAGCTGATGTACTTTTAAGAGAGGTTCTTACTCTTGATAAAGTCTCATCAATTTTATCTTCTCTTAGAATATTATCTACCCAACCTGGATCTGGAATTGAATCATGTTTTGAGAATATTGATTGAACTTTGTCTTTAAGTTCCGCTATACGATCGTCATATTCACTCGAGTCATCAAGTTCTTTAAGACTAAATGATAATATTATAGGTAGAGCTTCTGCCTGAGCTGAAAATTCATTGAATTTCGGTTCTTTTTTTTTGATTTCTTTTCGGCTACTTTCAATATTATCAATTGGTTCAATTAGTGATTCAAAACCACCATCGACAAGATTTTGCTTTCTCTCGGCGTTTAATGTACGTTCTTTTTCAATTAATTCATCTATTTCTTGTGCTGTTTTGTATACTGCCTCGCCCTCGGAAGTATAATAAGATACGATTTCCGGCATTATTTCCTTCATTTGTTGACGGATCGATAGCAGCTCTTCCTGCGATTTGTTTCCCGTTTTATATTGTTCGTTTAGACCCTGGAGCTGTGTTAAGTTTTGAGTTGATTCCTCAATGCTTTGTTTAAGATTTTCAAATTCCTCGGAGCTTTTGGAAGCACTGTTGCTAATTTGATTAAAAACTGAGAAAATGAGTGAACCTACTGACATTAATACACCAAAGATTCCGAGTGCTCTCTGTATACCTGTTAGAGCAACGGCAGTTGTATTGGCAGCAACTCCGGTAGTCTCAATCGCTTTGCGAACTCCAAATAGGGCTAGTACCGCTTGTCCGGCACCGACGATTAAATCTCCAATGGCTTTATGCCTAAAGGTTAGAAGGAGTCCAGTAACTAATACGGTTGTATTACCCAAATTATCAAGAAATTTAATTAATCCTGTTCCCACATCCACGACACCTTTTAGGAAGTCTGAAGATAAACTGTTGCTCCAAAAAGAGTTGGCTGCATTCGTGAAGGCAGCAATTCGGCCTTGTAATGAGTCCAGATAAATTTCATTTTCACGAGCAGCGCTGCCAAAGGATTGAAGTCCGGCTTGTAAAGCTCCCTCTGCGTCTTGCCAATTAGCAAGAATACTTGCAGCAACTGCTTGCTGATCCTCACCTATGAGCTGCGTAATTTCGATTTGTTCAGTGGAGGAGAGGTGATCCCATACTGAAGAGAGTTCTTGAAAAATATCGAATGTACTTTTGTAGGTGTTGTCACTTTTTTTCAAAGTGAGACCAATGGAAGCAAACTTGGAATCAAGTGTAGGGAGAATCTCTGTCAACGTTTCACCATTTTCGCCGATGCCCCTTAAACGTTTTGAGATGGTATTTAACCCTTCACCAATCTTCCCCGGATCCTGAATAGAAGTGTTAGCGGCTGTTATCATGGCTACGGATTCTTCTATCGTGTTACCGGCTGCGTTCAGACTCGTAGCTGAGCTATTCATGGCTTCACTGATACCTTGAGAGGTGATGCCGAATCTGTTTCCTACTTCATTATAGATATCAACGATATTCGCTACGTTCTTTCCTTCATTATCGACCTCAATCCCGAAACCTTTGATTGTGGACAGAAGAGCTTTGGAAGCTTGCTCAACTGAGTCAAAGTCCCCGACATTTTGCAGCACCAGTGTTTGTTTAGCAAGAGCCTTTGACTGATTAATAGAGTATCCTAAATTCGCCCATTCCGTGGCTGAATTGATGACATTTACAGTTAGACCGCCGATTTCGTTCGCTACGGCATTAGCATCTCCAAGGAAATTTTGAATTTCAATGGATGAAGCATTCGTGGCTCTGGTTAGATTCGACATGGCGGTATCCAGCTCATTAACATACTTGGCACCACTTTGTAACAGTTGTAAGGGAATTCTAAGAGCTTCCGTCGCAATATTCCAATTTTCCATTCTCCTCACTAGCGACGGTCCTGTGTTTTGGACTACTCCACCTTGATTATTTGGGTTACTGGCTGAAGATTGACCCGGAACTGAGCCATGATTTGCAGATGTGGTAGCTAAGGTTCTTCGGGTAGCTGCTAATATTTGAGTTTGTTTATTGAGTCCCTGAATTGTTCGTTTTTGCTTCTCATATTGTGTAGTTTCGGATTGTAAAGCATTTTTATTCGATTCACGTGCCATTATTGATTTTTGGATCAATTCATTTTGAGAATGCATATTTCTATTGATGCTTCCCAGAACCGTTTTAAGACGCTTATATGCAGATACATTGTTTGAGATTGCTTTGTTTTGCGAGAGCAGTACTGCATTAAGTTTGTCAGTTGCAGTCGTAATACTTCTTATTGTTTTTACTATAGCGTTATCGAGCGCTATGTCGATTTGCAATTTTCTTAAGTTTGGATTGGTGGATAGCGCTAAGATTTGCTTGTTAATATCTTTTATTGACTGGTTCATATCCAGGCGTGCTGAAATAAAAATCTTCAAATCATCGGCCATAAATCCATGTTCACTTCCTTCGTTAAAATAAATATCGATTATGCAAGGGAGGAGGCTAGGGCTAACTCGCCAAGAATTTCTCCTAGGTTCTGGTTTGTTGATTTGAATTTATCTTCTATCTTCCGTAGCTCCTCTGGAATAAAGGATTCGAATACTTCATTCATGATCCCGGTATCGAGTAGAACGTGTGAGACCTTGATGTGATCTTCTATCGATTTGCATTGTGGATAAGGAATGTTGGTGAATTCCTTGATAATGAGACTGTTCAATAATCCGATCGTTCCTGCAATAAGCATGTCATTCAAATCCGATCGGTTTTTCAACTCTTGCAAAAGAGCGAGATACTGGATGACTACAGCTTCTACATGAGATTCACGAAAAACCTGCTGAATATTGACCTCGTACGTGTCATTCAGAATAGAGATGGTTTTATTCGTGTTCAACTCGCCCTCAAGTTTCTTTAACGCCTGTGCCGTTAGTTTTTTAGTTGGCTTTTTTGCTGTCATGTTATGATTCTCCCTTAAGGTTCATTTTTGGTGTCTATTAAGACACTTGGTACAGTGTTCTTGTTCGAAGAAGACTCTATGAAATGTCTTATAAATAGGGAAGAGACAAGGCGTAAGCCCTGTCTCCTTCCAGTAACGGATTAGTCTTCGTAAATTACCATATCAATGATGGTATCCACATCTTCAATTTTCTTAGGGAAGAGGTCGAATACCAGGCTCAGAGAGCTAGGATCGCCTGTTGCCGACATACTGATTGTAAAGTTCGGATCAATTTTAGCCTTGTGATATACGATTTGTGCACCAACAATTTCACCGGTTACTTCGTCGGTGTAGGAAGTATCTCCAACCATATAGACATATTTAGGGAATCCAGTAGCTGTAAAGGAGAGCGTATTCGCCTCTGCTGCTTCAAATTGGTAGTAAACCTCAACTTCATCACCAACAGCTACGGTTGCAGAAGCATCGAGTTCTACGACATTCCCGGTGATCGAAGCAATCGTTTGGGCAGCATCCGTGCTAATTCCATTGATATATGGATGGACGCTGACTTCATTAACGGTTCCAACCGGTGGCTTGGATAGCGTCACTTGTTTTGTACCAGTACCATTGTCTTGAACGGTTATCACTTCTGTTTTGTAGATGTTTTGTTTACCTTTACGGATTTCCTCGCCTGCCAGCATCGCAAGATGCTGCATGGAGAAAAGTTGGGTTTCCATGGTTAATTTTGCCGTTTTCTCACCATCCCAGGCGATACGACGTGCGCCGGCACCCATCGCATAAACTCGAGAAGAGGTCATTTCTTGGGAAGCTGTATTTGCGTAGTCAAACGTCATAATCGGCTTTTTTGTAGTGTAATCGAAGATTTGAAGTTTAAGAATATCACGGGAACCGTATTTACCAAGATTTAGCATAGTTATTTCCTCCTAAGGATCATAAATAGATTTTTTATTAGAATTTTGTTCTTACTAACCATTCAGGTAGCTGGGAGTTTTCCTTGAGATAGCCGTTAGCCCAGACGGGCAGCAGCCTGTTATGGTTTTCCTTTAAGTTAATTCGTTCAAAATGCTCATACATCTGATAGACGGTGAGATTGGATGCATTGAAAACATGAATGCCGTTACCTTCTGCGCAGCAAATAATGGAGAGGATATCTTTGATATCCAACCCCGTATTTTTAGCGTTTTTTGTTTTAAGGGCATTCATTTTCTCAAATAATTCTTTAGCCTTATTATTCTTGAACTTTGCAGGGGATTCTTTCGAATCCTTTAAACCATTCAGTTCTTTAATAACGTTGTACATTTCCATGTAATTGTCTGAGTTAACCAGAACTTTGTCACCTATATTAAAGGTTTTAGCAACCGGATGATAAGAAACGTTATCTTTGACAAAGAAGGAGTAGGCTTTCGATATGTACTTAGGAATCGAAGGATGGCTTGTAAGCAAGTCGTAAGGATCTTCATCCATAAGCCTGATGATATCCGTTTCAGAAACTCCAAATAAGTTAACCAGAATGGTTCGGGTATTGAATGAACAGAGGGTCATATGTATGGAATATTCAATTTCTCCGATGTCTGCTATTTCTGAAAGGGTAGGGGAGTAAACAGGAATATCAGAATTGAACAGATGAGGTTTACCAAGAAATGCTCTTAAGCGATCGATGATCATAATTCCTCGAAGTATATATTTATTTTATTGTAAAAAATAATCACTATAGAACTGCGCTTTTCAGTTTTTGAGCTGGTCTAAACACAGGGACGTTGGCAGCTGGAATGTCCATGATTTCTCCAGTCTGTGGATTACGGACTTTTCGGGTGGTCCTTGTTTTTACAATGAACTTTCCAAATGAAGAAATATTTACTTCCTCACCATAGTACAGAGCATTTGTAATCTCATTAAAGACACCATTTACGATGTCTTCAATGTCTTTTTTGGGATATTCGGTATGGGACTCTACGGCTTGAATCAGATCCTTTTTGTTCAATTTAGGCTCAGCCTCCTTTCGTAAACGATGATATGGAATATATGAATAAAGGGAAAGCGAGTGAACTGAAATCAGAATCAAATCGAATTCAGTCATTCACCTGCCCTCCCTTAAATACGATTAGGAAAATGAGGACAAATCGTTAAATCCCTTGTAGTACGGGAGAACATTACATTTTCCAAAATTTATTTTGCGGAGATGCACGGCTCAATAAGCCAATGTCCATACGGGTTTGTTGATATTATTTTATTTCGCTAGTGTTATTATATTTATTTTTATATTTGTGCCATGCGATTCTTTTACGTTCCTTTTCCTTCTCCAATGAACAGGCATCGCAGTAGGTCTTTCGGTGATGGGTTGATTTTATTCTTATACCACAGCTATCGCAAAGTATGGATTCATCATTATATGTAGTGATGATATTGTTTTTCAAATTTTGAACCAGGATGTCTCCAAAACTTGACCATAATGTAGTTTTGTAGCTGCTGTTCTTGTGCTGGTATAAATATTCAACAAGCATATCGACCAGTTCTTTTGGATTATTGTTTAGCGCCATAAGCTGCTCTCGAATATCTAAATAGACATACAGATTTTCAGCAGAGTCATAATGATCCAGGGTGCCCAGTTCCATGAATCTTTTTTGCAAATCCAGTTCCGTGTATTTTCTAATGATTTCTTCATTTAAAGGAATGATTTGATCTTTATTATGTAGCAGCATTCTATAATCGAAACTGCCTAGATTGAGTGCTTTGAATTGGAGTCTTGGGTTAGGGATATACTCAGCGAGCCTGTTCATTGTGCTTTTGTTTACGCCTTCAACATGATGGGGCAATTTATCTTTGGCAAACCTGAAGAAGTAAGGGACCTTTGATGCAGTGTAAGCCGTAATTAACTCTTTTTTGATTTTCGGTCTTTCAGGTTTGTAGAGTGTCTTTGCATAATCGATTGTAAAATTATTCTCCATACATAATAGTTTGATTACATCAAGATTGATAGTTTCACTGTTCCAAATTTTGGATATATCATTGCTTATAACTCCGATATTTCCTCCAGAATAAGCATCTGTAAGGCCGCGGTAGATATTCTGATTGTTGATGATTTCTGCACTCGCATTAGCCATTCTATAGTATAAAGGATAGATATCGTTCATATTACGCTGGGCAACTTTAACCAAGGTTTTATCGTTGCACACGAGGCTTTTATCACCATCAACATCAAACATCAGCAACTTGCTGATGGGATCATGACAGCTTGTATATAGGTTATTGGTTGTGAACCAACGTCGAAGCTCTTTATTGTTGATGTTTTTTCTGATGGCATGCTCTCGATATAGATGAGGGCTTCTTAAGCAATCCAGAGTTTCTTCATCATCGTAAAGAGAACAGAAGACCTCGCCATCATCTAATAAGCCTTTTGGATTCTTGTCGCCCAGAAATAAATATTCGCAAAAAGCATAGAGGTCTGGGCTAATAAAAGTATACTTTCCACTGATGTCCATTTTGCCGGCTCGTGCATTTTTGACGATACTCTTCTTGACCTGTTTCAATATTTCTCGACTATAGGTGTCGTTCAGAAGTTCGGGGTAAATCTCCAGGGCTTGCTGGAAGTAATTTTTGTTCTGGTTAGCACCGGTGACACCCAGAATCTTCAGCATGGTATTTCGATTCGAGCCGATATTCATAATTTTCTCTCTGGTTCTGCTGCTTAATTCCATCAATTCATCATCTGAAAAGTCAGTGAGGGTTTGCAATATTTGATAATTCGATTTACCGTTTACAATCTGTTCTTCTTCCTCGTTACATTTACTGGCACGACAATGATGCTGAAGAAAATGATGTTTGTACTCATCCCATGATGTATAATACTTCCACATTTTGAACTGGCTTCTTGTAAAAATAATGTGAATGTCGTCTTTTAAAATATCGTATTGTTTCCCATAGATATCGGTCACAATCCCGCACTTCGCTCCCTTCTTATTGGCTTCGCGAACAAATTTATCGAAAGGGAAAGGGACCAGGAGGCCCTTTACCCATGGCAGTCTGATCATCATGCTTTTTTTGCTGATTTTGGGCAGGATCATACCACAGCCGTCCGTATGTTCAATGGGGATATCCATTTCTTGTCTTGTGATTTCATACGTTTTGTCATCGATAAAATCAACCGTGCTCCGGAGTGTTGTTTCCATGTCATCTACTACGATGGCCTTGTTTATGTCGAAATCATGCCATTCATCTGTCGCGCTGTTACAAAGCGCCAGATACGCTAAGTATTTATTGATATTAACGCCACCCTGGAGGTTTATTTTATCTGTAGTTAACCCACACATTAAAGACTCACGGTATTGATTATATATAGATTCCTTAATGAAGAGTGTTTTCTTTGTACGTATTTGTCCTGCACTAGCTGTGAAGCATATGTATTTATGGCCGTTATACATATAGCCATCGTAAATTAGACTTCTTAAAATTTCAAAATAATACGTCTGGACAACCATGATATCTTCGGAGAGCAAGTTTTGTTGCATTGTTAAAGTGCGAGTTAAAGTCGACTCAAATACAGAGATTATGTTTTTTTTGTTAGTCAAAACTTCCGGCCTTAGCTGCCTTATTTCTTGATGACTTGTCATGAGGCTTTTTAATAGTTCTTTAAGTTGATTGATCTTTGTGTTTACTTTCGATAGAAGAAGTGTAACTTTATTTTGATACTCGCTTTCTTCGATGCATTGTGACTTCATCCTAATGAGTATTTTCCTTAATCTATAACGTTTGTTAAGTCTACGATGTATTTTGAATTCCTGGTCTGTATAAAACGAACTAGTGTCCACACTATAAATAAAAACTTGTGTATCCATCAAATATTCTCCCCCTAGATCTATGTAATCAAAATTTATTATATCATCGTTATTATATTTATGTTAATATATCTTCGGAATGATCCATGCAATTATAATTTAGGTTGTGAACAGATGAAATGTAGATACAGATTACAGAAGCTTGTTGTTTCTTACCCCGATCAAAGGCTTGGGGTGTGGAAGGAAACGAATATTACATCCCATACTGCAAGTTTGCTTGACAATTTCTTGACCCATGGATATAGAATATTTGATGCAGAATTCAACCAGGTGATCAAATCAACTAACCCATATCCATACATAGAAATTCAACGATATATATTAATCTACCTTATGTATTATTTTATTTTTAGTGTATAATAGCGAAGATTAGGGAAATATCGGTCAAGATTGTGTGAGGTGAATAGGTTTGTTTAGGGATCGGGAAGAATTGGAAGAAGCATTGGAAAATGTAATTGATGAAATAAAGCATAAAAGAAAAGTGCTGGAGCAAATAAATGGGGAATTAAAAAAATACAATATTCCAAACGGTACGATTAACTCCATAGCCCGCGGCGATGATCGGATAGCTTCATTAGATTCTCCTCTCTTGTGTCTAATATGTATAGCTGTATACACCATTACTGGCATTCAGTCAATATCCCCGTATGAATATTACTCGGATCGTGAGATCGAGCTTTCCAAAAAAAATCTAGGCACTTCAAATAGATTTCATCTTCTGCAGCTGCCGATTCAATTGGCAGATGTAACTATGATCGATTTGGAGAATTATATTACAAAAATAAAAATATCTTATCTCGTCCAAATGTATCATTCTCAATTGATTACCTATGATTATGAAACTCAGAGAAGTCCAAAATTCAAGAGAGCGAAGAACGGTGTAGTACCTGTTCCGGATATTAACAAGAAAAGCGTCGAAGACATCTCGGATCATATGTTACGAGAAACATATTTTTCGGACATGATAACATTAAATGTGTATTCAACGGACGTCGAACCCCTACATTATAATGAAAAAAACAAAACGCTAACCATAAACAGCAGAGCGACAATCTCAATTCTGGATGGGTTCCACAGACTTCAGGGTGGAGTGCGAGCTGTAGCCATAAATCCGGATCTTGATTTAGAAATGATTTTATCTGTTCGCAGTTATGATACAGACTCAGCTAAAAAATATTTTGGGCAAATCAACACCATCAACGTAGTGAAGCCCCAACGATTAAAGGAACTCAAGTCTCAGAAATATTCTGACATTGTGGTCAGGGATCTTCAGAAAAAGACAGACTTGAAAGGAAAGATTGCCTCTAGCTCCAAGATAAGCGAGGTTGCTGGGCAACTGACAACGTTTGATATTTTGTCGTATGCCATTGATAAAGTTTTTGACCCCAAAACAACCTTGGAGGCTAAGGAAGTTTCCAGCTATTTAGTGGATTTCTTTAATTATCTAACCGGTTTATTCGCTCAGGAGTTTATAATGAATCCGAATGAATACCGAAAAGGCTATATTAATCATCCATTGATGTTTGCCGCATATATCCGGATTGCAAAAGATTTTAAAGATCAACAAACCGACCTGAATAAAATAAAAGCCAGAATAGATAAAATTGATTTCCACAATCGAGAGCTGCTTGAGATTCTCGAAGATCGAAGAGGTATAAACAATAATAGAAATCGCAACGCGATGATTCATTATTTCAGTTAATTTTATTAATTGTTGATAAGAGGGTGACGAAGTGTCTAATAAAATATACGAAAGCGGCTTCTATAACGAAGAACAGAAGCAAATGTTTCTTAAAGGGTTAAGATCAAACACTTTATCCACCTTCTCGAGAGTTTTGAACAGAGCCAAAATGCTGGAGGAGCAATTCGAGAAAGATCTTTATGATTTTAATATCTATGAAATCGAGAGCTTGATTAGTTATTTGAATCCGAAAACCATGAATTCTGTTTTGTCGTCCGCTTCCATTATTCAAAGCTATATTCGTTGGGCGATAGAGGAAGATTTAAGAGCCAATAATTTAAATCCGTTAGATACCATATTTGGTCAAGAATATTATTCAAAGTTTGTGGATAAAACGAATAAACTGATTTTTTCCAAGGAAGAAATTGATGATATAACAGGGGGATTAGTCAACTTTCAGGATTCTGCGATTATTCAAACGATATTCGAAGGAATACTAGGGAAGGGGTATAGTGAAGTACTTAATCTGACCATTCATGATATTAGCAATGAGGATTCCAAAGTGTTATTGAGAAATAATACAGATATAGATCAGTATTCTGAGCGGAAATTAGAGGTATCACAGGAACTTATTTTAATGTTAAATAGAGCTTTTAAAGAGAAGATATATTATAAAAATAACGGAAATCCGGCAGCGAATATTAAAGCCCCAACCTCAAAATTAGTAAGTAATGAATACGTATTTCGGAGTGCCGTGTTAAATACAAAGGCTAGTGGTAAAGCAGATCCACATTTAATTCTGAGAAGATTGAAAAAAATCGGAGAATGGTATCAACAGCCCTTCCTAACGGCTATTAATATACGTAATTCCGGCATGGTGTATATGGCCAACCAATTGAGAATAAGAACAGGAAAGTTTGACAAAGAAACGTTTGATATCGTATGCGATCGATTTAATATCTCCAAAATCAAAAATAGTAGCGACTATAATGCATCAAGAATACGAAATGACTTTTTGAATATCGATAAAATAATAGAAGTCTATGGTGAAGAATAAGTGTAAAGAGCTTATTCTTTTTTTATGTTCATCACCCCCCTTGGAATCATTTTTTTCCCGTGATCATTGATACTGTATTGAAGGAGTCATTGTTTGCTCGAAATACGAAGAAATTATAAGGGGGAGTGTTTGTAAAATGAAATCGATCGTTGTAATACGAAGAGAGGGTAAGGTGCTCCATGATCAAGCGCAGTGGCTGAGCATCGAAGATATTAATTTTACGGAATCGGGAAAATCAGGGGAGAGATTCGAACCGTCTTACATACAGATAATGGACAATTTGTATATTGTACGACAAAATGATCAGATTGCGGAATTGAATGTCAAAACTAAAGATTCTAAAACAGCATATGCGTAATTATATAAAATGATTAATAAAGGAAATATATAAAAAAAAGTCTTGGGAAAATTATCTTGTTTCGCAAGGTGATTCATCGTATAATTGAAAAACAGGAACAAACGTTCGTAAGTGTAAAGTGAATCTACAATAAACGACACGAATTATTATTATTATTTCCAATTCATGCTAAGCCAAGTATATTTCAAGGGCAATTGTAATGAGTTTTCTTAATTTACCAACCACTTTAATATGACTTATCAGAGAATTACTATGACAACATGATGATCGAAGGAGAATATATATATGAATGATGATTTGTTTATGAAATTACGAATAAGTCCGGCTGCTATAGAATTAATATCCATGATTAATTTCTTGTTTCTACTTGAGGATGAAAAAATAAAGCTGGTTAAAGATTGTGAAGGTGAAGAGGGTAAGGTGATTAATAGGTATGTCAACAATAAACGCAGAGAGATCATAACCAATCGGCTGTATACACTGGATGATTTTATAAGAGATTGGCAAATGAATCAGAAATCAGCATTGGAAAGATTATTTCAAGAACCACTTACCGATGTGAAATTGGTTAAGTTAAAAGTTAAAGACCCCATACTCATTTATAAGATACATAATACCCAGCCACATATGAGATTTATGAAATTTATTATGATCATATGATCTATACGAGCCTTCACTAATGCTCGAAGAAATTCGTAGAATCAAGTTATTTGGAGTGGCTGAAAAATACATAAAAGGAGAAAGAGTATGCGATTAACCGTTGTATCATTAGTAATGTGCACTATATTTGCCATTTCGTTGATAGAGGATCAACGCTCAAATAGGCAAGAGGAGGTACGGTTTATTGATAGCTATGAATATAAAAATAAAAATAATAAACCGAATGAATTGATTGATGCATCAGTCGAAGAGAACATTAATAGTGCGGAACAGTATATACTGTTTACTTTAACTGCGTATACCAATGGGCCTGAATCAACAGGGAAAAATCCAGGTGATCCCGATTATGGTGTTACAGCTTCCGGAAAGCAAACCAAGGAGAATTGGACGATTGCAGCTGATCCGAAAGTGCTTCCTTTTGGAACAAAAGTTTACATTGACGGTGTAGGTGAGCGGGTGGTAGAAGATACAGGATCTGCGATTAAAGGTCATATAATCGATGTATTTATTAACGATCTAAACGAGGCAAAGCAATTCGGAAGACGTAAGAATGTTAAAGTTTGGATTATACAGTAACTAAAACTAGAAAGAGCGTGATTATCATATGTGTAAAGTCAACATGATAGTTTTCAGAGAATTACTGGATTTATATGAACAAGAGGATCTCATGTTTAGTGAGAAATTAGAGCTAAGGGACAAACTTCAAGATTTTCTGGATGATATTGAGAAGAAAATCGATGAGCACTATATTTAATACGTTAATAAAATAAAAATAATGATAGAGGTATTATAAAATGATACTTAAAGAAACGTTGGATATCGATAAAGCAAGGTATATTCTTGTCCATGAAAATAGATTTTTGGATCAGGGGTGTCATGTGAAAGAAGGCAAAATGTATAAAATTGAACGGAATTTTTCGAATACCCTTTTCCACAATGGTGAAGCATACATAATGGATGAAGATGGAAAGGAGAATGAAGCTGTCTTTTTGGTTTGTAGATCGCAACTCTATATTTGACTGTATAACAAAGTAATGAATGACCGTACCCCAGCCGCACCTAAAGTCTTACCATTCTGGAGGGATAAACATGTTTCACTATACGGTAGAAACGGATAAGTCAGTAGACGATGCCATTGCTGCATTGGAACAAGCGTTGGCCGAAGAGAAGTTCGGTTTGCTGTGGCGATTCAGCATTCAGGACAAATTGAATGAGAAGGGCATCGAGTTTGATCAGAAGTACGAAATACTGGAGGTATGCAATCCGGTTGAGGCGAAAAAAGTGTTGAGCGAGAATAACTTGGCCGGGTATTTCCTGCCTTGTAAACTCGCCGTTTATGAGTTTGAAGGGGGAACGAAGATCGGACTCCCGAGACCCTCGGCGCTTATTGGTATGGTGGAGAATGGATCCTTTGAATCCCTGAGGGGCATTGTCCAGGATGTGGAGTAACGGCTTATCGATTGTATCGATAACAGCAAATAAATTCTCACATTTTGCGTGAGTGAAAAAGGAGGCCGACACGTTTGCGCTCTGAACGATCAATGATTACATCCATGGCATTTTACAGAAGAGGTCACCTTCTAAAGGCTCTGACAGAAGGTGAAGCCTCTTCTGCTTCTATATAAAGGGTTACAACCTGCAGGCTCAAATGAAGCTCCGTTTATCAGCGGTTTACGGTCATTTCCTGTGCCTTGCATTCGTTGACAGAACCCGGGTCTGGTGATATCCTCCAATCAAAGACGGGGTTTATCCGGGATCAAATGAATCCATCCGTATCGGTCCCCCTTGGCGAGGGAGTGAGCTCTCCCAAGCGACGGTTACGGCAGCCATTTCTAAATACCGTAAGCCTGAAGCTCTTCGCATGAAGAGTTTTTTCTTTTATATTACAACGAAAAGAATGTGATGACAGATGTTGGTTCGATTACGAACCCGAATGAACGGTTTGCTCAGCAATCATTTATCCGGAGAGTCGATGGACTACCGGCAGATCTTCACTTTATTTTTCCCGATTTTGATCGACCAGGCGTTTATTATCGGTTTGAACCTGGTTAACACGGCCATGATCAGCTCGTCGGGCGTATCGGCGGTCAGCGCCGTGAACATGGTGGACTCCTTGAACATCTTCTTGATTAATGTGTTTGTGGCAGTGGCAACCGGGGGCACCGTCGTTGTGGCGCAGTACAAGGGAAGCGGCAACGCGATGATGGTATCCCGGGCATCCGCCGCCACGGTAACTTCGGTGGCGATGATCGCTTTAGCGATCGCGCTGCTGATCATCGGGCTTCACCAGCCGGTGCTGAATCTGCTGTTCGGCTCAGCGTCGCCCGAAGTGCTGGAGAGTGCGCGGATTTATCTGATCGGAAGCAGCACTTCCTTTCTCGGGATTGCGATTGTGCAGGCGGTCTGCGGCGCGCTGAGGGGGATCGGCAAGACCCGTGCATCACTGGCGTTGTCGCTGATCATGAATCTGCTCTACGTTCTGCTGAACATCGTGTTCATCACGCTGCTGAATATGGGCGTTATGGGCATGACGCTGGCCATCAACATCGCCCGTTTTGCCGGAGCGGCCTGCGCGCTTTATTATCTGTTTAAAGTAGACGCGACGCTGCATATCCGCCTGCGGGACCTGTTTCACTTTCCGATATCGATGCTGCGCAAAATTATGTTTATCGGGCTTCCGTTCGCAGCCGAGCAGATGTTCTTTAACGGAGGAAAGCTGTTAACCCAAGTGTTTATCGTCAGCCTGGGCACTTACGCCATTGCAACAAACGCGATCGGGTCATCGCTTGCGGCCGTCTTCCAAATTCCGGCCAGCGCGTTGTCCTTAACGATCGTGACCGTCGTCGGTCAATGCATCGGCCGCGGTAATATAGCGGATGCCCGGAAGTTCATCAAATCTTTTTTGTGGTTTGGCGCTATCTCGCTGGCCTTGATGGGTTTGATTTTGATGCCGCTCTACCGCCCGCTGGTCGGGTTGTTCAACCCGCCGCCGGAAATCGTGAACGTTCTGTTCGTGGTGCTGTTGATCAACACGCTTGTGCAGGTTCCGCTGTGGTCGATCAGCTTTATTCTGCCATCGGCCTTGCGTGCGGCAGGTGACTCGCGTTTTACGTCGATCACCTCGATGCTGACCATGTGGCTATTCCGGGTGATTCTCGGTTATATTATGGGGATCGTTCTGGGCTGGAGCATTCTTGGCGTATGGCTGGCCATGAACTGCGAATGGGGCGTGCGGGGAGCGATCTTCCTATGGCGCTTCCGCGGCAAGAAATGGTATGCGCATAAACTGATTTAGCCATTATCTATTTCAAATAAAGAAAAAAAGCCCCGCATTGTGAAGAGACCCCCAAAAGTTAGACACGGTTATTTCATTAGGCAGCTTTCTCAAAATGAGTTCGGTACTGTACCGGACTCATTTTTAATTTTGCCTTTAACCGTTTGGTATTATAGTATTCAATGTATTTTTTCAGTTCTTTCTTAAAATGCTCCACACTTTCAAACTCTTTGTAGTACAGAAACTCCGACTTGAGGATACCGAAGAAATTCTCTATGACGGCATTGTCGTAACAATTCCCTTTTCGTGACATGCTTTGGAGAATGCCTCTCGACTTAAGCGCATGCTGATACGGCTTCATTTGGTAATGCCACCCTTGATCTGAATGAAGGAGAAGATGGTGTCCTTCCG
>NZ_FNZO01000008.1:0-281838 GCF_900109305.1 Paenibacillus sp. cl141a | reverse complement strand
AGAAGTCCGGAAGCTTAAACAATGCAGCGGTATCCATGAGAGAAGCGTCTGATTGAGCCATATGATTGAGTACGTCCAGTTTAAAGCTTGCCGGATAATTTGTATAGCCGTTAGTAAAGACGGCCTCACCATGCATCTCATAGAGCTTTAACCAATATTGGAATTGAGACTTGGTAACGCGCATTTGATTTGCGTATTCTGACTGAGATAGAAGACCCGAGTCATACCCTTGAATTAATGCCAATTTGCTGTCCTTAGTAAATTTAGTCATAAAAAACTGCACCTCCAACTGTTAGATGTGTCTAACAATTGGGGTGCAGTTCATTGGCGGGGCTTTTTTTTGTTGTTTTGAATGGCAATCCGTTTGTCTATCGATTCAAGGCAGTTTCAGTTGGGATCGATTAGGACGGCTTATACGCGGAGGAGTATGTTTTCCAGCCGCCGTCCAGATTCTTAACCCGGAAGCCATGCCCGGCCAAAATACGCGCCGCCAAGTATCCGCGCAGCCCAACCTGGCAAGTTACGTACAGCGTTTCATTCTCCGGCAGTACCTTCAATCGGCTGCGGAGATCGTTAAGCGGAATGTTGATGGAACCTTGGATATATCCTGCTTCCCTTTCCTTAGGTTCGCGGACGTCGATCAGGGTTGCGCCTTTTCCAACCAGATCGTCGATTTCATGCCATTGGACCGTTTCGACCAAGCCATCCAAGATGTTGGCGGCAACATATCCGGCATAGTTAACCGGGTCTTTGGCGGAGGAATAAGGGGGCGCGTAGGACAGCTCCAGCTCCGTCAAGTCCCATACATTGAGGTTTCCCATGATTGCTGTAGCAATGACATCGATTCGCTTGTCCACGCCATCTGCTCCAATCGCTTGCGCCCCATAGATTTGACCTGTTTCCGAATGGAATAACAGCTTCAAGGAGATGGGATACGCCCCGGGGTAATACCCGGCATGCGACGAAGGGTGAATATGGATGGCGTGATAAGGTAGGTTCATCTGCTTCAGGCGCTTTTCGTTAACACCTGTCGCAGCAACCGTTAGATCAAATACCTTGGCAATCGACGAACCGAGCGTGCCTTTGTAACGATTGTTTTTACCATAGATATGATCCGCAACCAAGCGTCCCTGCCGATTGGCAGGACCGGCGAGCGGGATAAAGGTCTGGGTCTGAAGGACATAATCCTTTCCCTCAATCGCATCGCCGATGGCATAAATGCTCGGGTCGGCGGTCTGCATATATTCGTTAACTTGAATTCCGCCGCGATCATTGACGGGAAGTCCGGCAGCTGACGCCAGCATGCTCTCTGGCCGAACGCCTATCGAAAGCAACGTCATCTCGGTTGATATTCGTTTGCCGCTGGAAAGCTCGATTTGTTGGCCGCCGTCATGAAAAGCTTCTACGCCACCCTCAAGAATCAGACGAACTCCTTTTTCTTTAAGGTGCGACTGAACGATCGCGGCCATTTCGTAATCCAGCGGAGCCATCACCTGGTTGGCCATTTCGACGACTGTAACCTGAACGCCGCGATCCTCCAGATTCTCGGCCATTTCCAGCCCGATAAACCCGCCCCCGACAATAACGGCTTCCTTCGGCTGGACTTCATCCACGTACCGCTTAATTCGGTCCGTGTCCGGGATATTCCGCAACGTGAATACGTTACGAGCTTCGGACAAGCCGGGAATATCCGGCACCACGGGCTTCGCGCCGGGTGACAGAATCAGATAATCATAGCTCTCGGTGTAGGTTTCGCCGGTAGCAAGGTTTTTAATCGCAACCATTTTTTTATCACGCAGAATGGACGTAACTTCGCTGAGATTCCGAATATCCAGCTCGTAGCGGCGGCTGAGGCCGGGTACGGTCTGCACCATAAGCTTATTGCGGTCGGTTATAGTTTCTCCTATATAGTAGGGCAGACCGCAGTTGGCAAACGAAATATATTCCCCGCGTTCCACTAAAACAATGGCAGAGCTCTCATCCAATCTCCGCAGTCTGGCAGCTGCCGAGGCGCCGCCTGCTACGCCGCCGACAATGACGATTTTTTTGCCCATCGAATATTCCTCCCTGAGTTGGTGTAAATTACGTATGGATTAATGTATACCCTATGGGGTATCATAACATGGAGCAGCATAGAAAAGGTGTTACAAATATCAGAAATGTCTGTTAAGCGACAAGTTAGAGCTCATCTCAATGAAGCTGTGGCAGCCGAAACTTGACAAAATACCCATGGGGGTATATATTAAGGACATGCAACCTATATGCTTTAAATCATGCATCCTAATAATAGTACACAGACAGGAGGGGGATCCAGATGGATTACAATGATCAGATGAAGAATCGGGTGAAACGCATTGAAGGGCAGCTGCGCGGCATTCTGAAAATGATGGAGGAGAACCAGGATTGCAAGGAAGTGATCACCCAGTTGTCTGCGACGCGGACGGCGATCGATCGGACGATCGGCGTTGTCGTCAGCTCAAATCTTGTGGAATGCGTACAGCAGGCCGCAGAGACCGGGCAGGATACGGAGAAGCTTGTGGTTGAAGCGGTAAATCTGCTAGTTAAGAGCAGATAACGGGGAAGTGTCCCTCATTTTAATATCAGGATCCACCAATAAGATTGACAGGACCTTGGATATCGTTTAATATACCCCAAGGGGTATTATCGGACCATATACTCATTCATTTTAAGGAGGAATCATGATGAACGCGGATAAACTATTGGACGTTAAAGGCTTGGCCTGTCCCATGCCGATCGTGAAAACAAAGAAACAGATGAAAGAAATGGAACAAGGTCAAGTGCTTGAGATTCATGCAACGGATCAAGGCGCGAAGAGCGACTTGATGGCTTGGGCCAAATCGACGGGCAACGAGATGCTGGAACATCAAGAGGATGGCGGCGTGCTGAAGTTTTGGATTAGGAAGGGATAATTTTTTTGAGTGCTTCAATACCCATAGGGGTATAAAAGACTTTGCTATTGGATCTATTAATAAACGCATTACAGGGGGAGATCATGACGTGACAGAAACAAAAAAGACAACGATCGTATTATTCAGCGGCGATTATGACAAAGCAATGGCTGCCTATATTATCGCCAACGGTGCGGCCGCATACGACCATGAGGTGACGATTTTCCACACCTTCTGGGGGCTGAACGCATTGCGGAAGGATGAGGATGTCCTGCTGCCCAAGAAAAAAAGCTTCATCGAGAAGATGTTCGGAAAAATGATGCCGCGCGGATCCAACCACATGGGACTTTCCAAAATGAATTTTGCCGGGATGGGTCCCAAAATGATCAAGGACGTCATCAAGAAACACAACGCCGTTCCGCTTCCGCAATTGATCGAGATGGCACAGGAGCAGGACGTGAAGCTGGTTGCATGCACGATGACGATGGATCTGCTTGGGCTGCAGCAAGAAGAACTGCTGGACGGCATCGAGTATGCGGGCGTTGCGGCGTATTTGGGCGACGCTCAGGATGGCAATGTTAACTTGTTCATTTAAGAAAAACAGCGGCGAAGGCTGCTGTAATAAAGAGAGGGAATAAAGATGGATATTCTCAATGTATTGTTCATTGCACTTCTCATTCTGTTTGTCGTTTGGAGAATTCTCCCCGCCAAAGGAGTCAGGCAAATTACCGCGGCTCAGCTAAACCATGAGCTGAAGGATGCCAATGCGAACAAGCAGTTCATCGATGTCCGGACGCCGGGAGAATTCAAGGGAAATCACATTCGGGGTTTCCGCAATATTCCGCTGGATCAGATTTTGTTGAGTAGCGAGTTGCTCTCCAAAGAAAGGGAAGTGGTATTGATCTGCCAAAGCGGTATGCGAAGCAACAAAGCGAGCAAAACATTAAAGAAATCAGGCTTTGTGAAGGTGACCAATGTGAAGGGCGGCATGAATGCCTGGTCTTAAACTTAAAAGTAAAAGGAGTGCTGATCAACGTGAGAGAAATTTCTCCAAAAGAACTAGAGCGGATGTTGAGTGACGGGACAGCCGTGAATATCATTGATGTGCGAGAAGTGGAAGAAGTCGCGGAAGGTAAAATTCCGGGCGCCGTTAATATTCCCCTCGGTCTGATTGAATTCCGCAAGCAGGATCTTGATCGGTCGAAAGAATATATCATGGTATGCCGTTCCGGTGGACGCAGCGGCCGTGCAGCCGATTATTTGGAAGGCCAAGGCTATCAAGTCATCAATATGACGGGCGGCATGCTCGCATGGGAGGGCGAAACAGAGTAACCGTGTCTATTTGAAAAGAATGGGTGTGTTCGTCACCTTTTTTTGAAACGAAATATACCCCTTAGGGTATAAAGGATCTGACAAACAAAACAATGGAGGTTCGATGTGATATGGCAGCAATTGAATCGAATATGAAGTTGGACGCTAAGGGGCTGGCATGCCCGATGCCCATCGTCCGCACAAAAAAAGCGATGAAGGATCTTGAAGCCGGCTATGTGCTGGAGGTAGAGGCGACCGACAAAGGTTCCAAGGCCGACATGCAGGCATGGGCGGAAAGCACGGGCCATCAATATCTCGGAACGGTTGAAGAGGGGGATGTGCTGAAACACTACCTCCGTAAATCGTCAGGGGAAGAAACGGCAGAACGAAGCTATCCACATGTAGCGTCTAATGATCAGCTGGAGGAGAAACTTGCGTCCGGAGCGCCAATCATCGTCTTGGATGTGAGGGAAGCGACGGAGTTTGCTTTCAGGCATATTCGCAATGCCGTATCGATTCCGCTTGGCGAACTGGATGAACGTATGGCTGAGCTGAACAAAGAGGATGAAATCTATGTCATCTGCCGTACCGGGACGCGGAGTGACCTCGCTGCGCAAAAGCTCTCAGCTAAAGGCTATGCAAGCATTATAAACGTGGTGCCGGGCATGAGCGGCTGGAGAGGAGAAACGTTAGGCTTGAATGATCGCGCAGATTCTTAAGATGGCTGTCCAATAAGCATGCTTAGCACTTCGTATTTGCAATAGGCAGCCGGAAGGAATGTGCAATTTATCAGATCCAATGACTGAATTTAAGAGGAGGAAGAGCACCATGACAATGAGAGAAATGAAAGCGCAAGAAGTGGCCATGAAGGTGATTCGCAAAGAGAGCCTGTTTCTATTGGACGTGCGGAACCCTTCGGATTTTGAGGATTGGAAGATTGAGGGCGAAGGAGTTCGGCATTTGAATATCCCTTATTTTGATTTGATTGACGGCGTGGAAGAAATATTGGATCAAATCCCGGAGGATCAAGAAGTGCTGGTTGTATGCGCCAAGGAAGGGTCGTCGGTCATGGTGGCCGAGATGCTGGCCGAGCAAGGACGGAATGTCGCGTACTTAAAAGGGGGGATGAAAGCCTGGAGCGAACATCTTGTCCCGCTGAAGATCGGCAGCTTGGCGGATGGCGGCACGCTATATCAGTTTGTTCGTATCGGCAAAGGCTGTTTGTCTTATATGGCGGTATCGAACGGCGAAGCGGCATTGTTTGACGCTACCCGCATGACGGAGGTATATCTTGAATTTGCCGAAAGCGTGGATGCCCAAATCAAGCATGTGTTTGATACCCATCTCCATGCAGACCATATTTCCGGCGGTCGAATGATTGCTGAGCAGACAGGAGCCGTATACTGGCTTCCGCCAGAGGATGCCAGCGAGGTCGTGTTTAAATACGAGCCGTTGAAGAACGGCGATCAAGTGGCGATTGGCGGGAGCACCATCCGCATCGATGCGCTCCATTCTCCGGGTCATACCATCGGCTCCACTTCGTTTGTCATAGATGACCGCTACCTGCTGACAGGCGATATTCTGTTTATCGATTCCATCGGCCGTCCGGATCTGGCGGGGCTGGCAGACGATTGGGTCGGCGATTTGCGGGAGACGCTCTATGCCCGCTACACCCAACTATCCGATGATTTGATCGTACTGCCGGCGCATTTCATGATCATGGACGAATTGAACGAGGACGGGACGGTCGCGAAGAAATTGGGAGAGCTGTATCGGGAAAACCATGGCCTCAGCATCGCCGAAGAGACGGAATTTCGAACATTGGTAACGCAGAATCTGCCGCCGCAGCCTAACAGCTATCAGGAAATTCGTCAAACCAACATGGGGAAAATGAACCCTGACACCGAGCGGCAGCGTGAGATGGAGATTGGGCCGAACCGCTGTGCGGTACGTTAATTTGGACCACGACACTCTAATGCTAAGAGGCAGGATTATTCATGATTAAGAGCTATGGCAAGGGTCGATAACAAGATCGGCCATTGATATAAACGGATGAAACAAGATATAAAGAGATCCAAGGGAACCGGACAGGTTCCCTTCTTTTCTAAAGAGAAATAAGGGGGCAGCACGATGGAACTAAGTATATCCTTCATCATTACGATATTTTTAATCGGATTCATTGGCTCATATATATCAGGAATGGTTGGCATTGGCGGCTCGATCATCAAATACCCGATGCTGCTGTATATCCCGCCGTTATTCGGCCTTGCGGCTTTCACCACGCATGAAGTATCGGGCATAAGCGCCGTACAGGTATTCTTTGCCACGATTGGGGGCGTGTGGGCATACCGCAAGGGCGGATATCTGAACAAAACGCTCATTATCTATATGGGTTCGGCCATATTGCTCGGCAGCTTCATCGGCGGTTTCGGCTCCAAGATGATGAGCGAAGGCGGCATCAATCTCATCTATGGCATATTGGCGCTGATTGCGGCCGTGATGATGTTCATCCCGAACAAAGGGGTGGACGATATTCCCCTGGATCAGGTCAAGTTCAATAAATGGCTGGCCGCTTTGCTGGCTCTTGTGGTCGGAATCGGAGCTGGCATCGTCGGAGCGGCTGGTGCGTTCCTGCTCGTTCCGATCATGCTGGTTGTATTGAAAATACCGACGAGGATGACCATTGCCACCTCGCTTGCGATTACCTTCATCTCATCCATCGGTTCGACGGTTGGCAAGCTGACAACGGGGCAAGTGGATTATATCCCGGCCCTTATTATGGTTGTTGCCAGCTTGATCGCTTCTCCACTCGGTGCGGCCGCGGGCAAGAAAATGAACACAAAGATTCTGCAGATCATTTTGGCCGTTTTGATCCTGGCAACGGCTATCAAAATATGGCTGGACATTCTATGATGGTTCTATCGTTTAAGTAAGACGTGATGCTGCAGAGGATGAAACAGGCATGGTAATATGGTGATATGCCCAATGTTATCCAAGTAACTGATGATCAATAGGGGGATCCAATAATGAATCCATGGAATGAACGGTTTCAGGGCGAAGACTATGTCTTCGGAACCGAGCCCAATGTATTTATAGCCGACATGCATAAGAGGTTGGCATTAACGGGTAATGCGCTTGCGATCGCGGAGGGCGAAGGACGAAATGCGGTGTTTCTGGCTCGCGAAGGCATGAACGTAACCGTGTGGGATTATGCGGAGTCCGGCCTGAACAAAGCCAATAAGCTGGCCGAAGCCAGCGGCGTTGAGATTCGCACCGAGCTTGTGGACCTTAGGGAAGCGCAGTGGACGAAGGAGCAATGGGATGAGATCATTTGCGTGTTCGGACATTTTCCCAAAGAATTGAGAACAAGGACGCTGGAAGGCGTGAAAACCGCGGTGAAGCCGGGAGGATATTTTCTCACCGAGGTGTATTCCCCGTACCAGATTCCTTATCGCAGCGGGGGGCCGCAAGATCCTCTGTTTTTATACGCGCCCGGCGATTTCCTTGAAGCTTTTGCGGATTGGCGAATCGTCCATTTTTTCATGGGTGAGGTCGTTCGGCAGGAAGGACAGGGGCATCAGGGCTTGTCCCATGTCATTCAGTTTGCGGGGCAAAAGCCGTCCATCAAATGAATATTTGCGAATAAGCATTAGGTGAACAGCTTGGATACATCGGACCGATCGCCCTGTTTCACATAGTCGGAGGGTGACAGACCGGTGTATTTTTTAAACATGCGATAAAAATAGGACGTATCATAATAACCCAGATAGTGGGCGATATGAGCGATTGTCATGTCGGAATGAAGCAGCAGGCCGCACGCTTCCAGCACGCGCAGCTGGTGCATGTACCGAATCGGGGAATGACCGTACACCTCCTTGAAGAGGGCGGTGGCATAATTGGGGGAACGATGGATTAACTTTGCGAGTTTTTCGATTTCGATCGGTTCGCGGTAATGGTCCAACAGATACGATTTGATGGTATCCGCATAATTTCTTTTGCTTGGCGGCAGCTCGGTCTTCTCGAGTTCCCGGGCCAGCATGCCGAGCAGCTCCTGCATGATGCCCTGACAGATCATGGAGCGGTAGCTTTTGCCGCCGCGCATTTCCTCGAATAATCGCTCGCAGCGGCGGTAGGCATACTGAATATGCGCAAGGTTGAATTTGCGGAATTGCCCTCCATCCAGAAACGGAATGCCTGTGGTTACCTGAGGATCCATCGTAAAGAGAATAGTGTATTTCCGATGGGGGATATCATTCCAGTTGCCGCCGCTCCGTTTCGTCGATTGCGGGATGAAGAGCACGTCTTCCTCTTCCGCAATGATCTCTTCCCCGTTGATTTCATACCTCACTTTACCTTCTCTTACCACAACGAGCACGTTGTAACGGAGCGTCTCAAGCTGAGTCCGCCAGTTCGGGATATGATCATCAAAATTCACGCTCATTAATTGGATCACAGACAAGCACCTCGTAGTGATTTTATACCTATAGCCTAGCATATCCATGCTGCCAATGAGTAGCTGTTTGTTGGTATTTACAGGTCTGCTAACCAAAATCGAAGGAGAATCGTACAACAAATTAACGAAATGTACATCGACTCAACAGGAAGCATTGGCCTATAATTTCTGTCAAAAGCAGTCATTTTGTAAACGCTGACATGTAAGGGTAAGAGAAAAGGGATGAGGAAGGAAGCGATGCGTGAATGAGAGTATTATTGCTGGATTTGGACTCGACCAGACCGGATCATTTAGGGTGTTATGGATACCATCGGAATACGTCGCCCAACATTGACCGGATAGCGGCGGAAGGCGTACGCTTCGACAATTACTATACCTCCGACGCTCCATGTTTTCCTTCTAGAACCGCGCTGATGACCGGCAGGTTCGGCATTCATAACGGGGTCGTGGGCCATGGAGGCTCGGCAGCGGACGTGCGGCATGAAGGCATTACGCGGGATTTCCGCGACAAGCTGGCTTCGGAGAGCTTTCCCGCCATTTTCCGCCGGGCCGGCATGAAAACCGCGTTGATCAGTCCGTTCGGAGAGCGCCATTCCGCCTGGACCTTCTATGCGGGCTTCAATGAAATGTATAATACAGGCAAAGGCGGCTTGGAGTCGGCTGAAGAAGTGTCTCCGGTGGTCCTGGACTGGCTGGATCGCAACGCCGATGAAGATAATTGGATGCTCTATGTGAACTTCTGGGATCCGCATACGCCGTATCGTGCACCTCAGTCGCTGGGCAATCCGTTCGAGCATGATCCTCTTCCGGAGTGGTTATCCGAAGACGTGCTTCAGGAGCATCAGAAGAAGGTCGGCCCGCATGGTGTAAACGAAATTAACATGTATAATAGTGATGTATCCCCCGATTACCCGCGTCATCCCGGAGAGATTCGGACGATGGAGGATTTGCGGACGATGGTGGACGGCTATGATTGCGGCATTCGGCATATGGACAAGCATATCGGGGCCATCTTCGAGCTGCTGGAATCCAAGGGCGTTATGGATGACTTGATCGTAATCATAACGGCGGATCATGGCGAGAACATGGGGGAGCTTGGGATTTATGGCGAACATGGCACAGCGGATCAGGGAACCTGCCGCATTCCGATGATTATCCGAGGGCCCGGCATCATGCAAGGGATATCGGATCGCAATCTGCACTATCATCTGGATCTTCTGCCTACGATGGCGGAATATATGAACGTGGCACCGGCAAGAAGCTGGGATGGAATCAGTTATGCCGAGACCCTGCGAAGCGGACGCGAGAGCGGCAGGGAGTATCTGGTGGTATCCCAATGTGCACACGTCTGCCAGCGAAGCGTGCGATTTGGAGATTGGCTGTACATTCGAACCTATCATGACGGCTTTCATCTGTTCGACAAAGAAATGCTGTTCCATATCACCGAGGACGTTTATGAACAGCACAACCAGGCGTCTCAAAGACCGGATCTTTGCCGGGAGGCCGTCTACCTGCTGAATGAGTGGCATGATCATATGATGTCGACGATGCCGTTTGACGTGGATCCCTTGTGGACGGTCATGAAAGAGGGGGGACCTTACCATGCCAAAGGCCATTTGCCCCGGTATATCGAGCGTTTGAAGAACACGGGCCGGGGAGAAGCGGTGCCGGAGCTGATGCGCCGCCATCCTCGGGAGTTCGTGTAATCGCAATAGCAAGGTTGGAGCAGGATAACCGCTTTGAACGCGGTTGTCCTGTTCTCCGTATCAAGGATTGGAGGAACAAATAACATGGGAGAACCACATTCCTGCTGCGCAGGCTCCAGAGCGCACGTGCAGTTGGCGGGATCCGGCCAGAAGGATCTTCTTGGCACTACAAGAGATGATAAGTATGATGAACATTCTCATCCTGATCTTCATACCGATATGATCACGCTGCCTGGAGGGACGTTTACGATGGGCACGAATTCGAATGAAGGTTTCCCTCGTGACGGCGAAGGGCCGGCTCGCAGCGTAACCGTCTCCGGATTCGAGATCTCGCCCTATGCCGTAACGAATGAGGAATATCAACGGTTTGTGGAAGCCACCGGTTATGTGACGGAAGCGGAACGGTTCGGCTGGTCGTTTGTGTTTGAACTGCTGGCTTCGGAGGAAACGAAGGCAGCAGTAGCCCAGGTGCCGCAAGAGGTGCCTTGGTGGCTGGTGGTCGAAGGGGCTTACTGGGCAGCACCCGAGGGGGCGGATTCCAGCATCGAAGATCGGATGGACCATCCGGTCGTACATATATCCTGGAACGATGCCGCAGCTTACTGTCAATGGGCCGGCGTGCGGCTTCCGACGGAAGCGGAATGGGAATATGCGGCTCGCGGCGGTTTGGAGGGCAGGACCTATCCGTGGGGAGATCTGCTGAAACAGGACGGAGAGCATCAATGCAACATATGGCAGGGCAAATTTCCGGTCAAAAATAACGCCAGCGACGGGTACATCGGAACCGCGCCGGTGGATGCCTACAAACCGAACGGTTACGGATTGTACAACATGTCCGGCAACGTATGGGAATGGTGCGGCGATTGGTTCAGCCCGTCGTATCATCAACAGACCTCGGCGAACAATCCGTTCTATGGGGAGCCTACCGGCAGAAGGTCGATGCGCGGGGGCTCGTACCTGTGCCACAGATCCTACTGCAACCGGTATCGAGTCGCGGCGCGGAGCGGGAATACACCCGACAGCTCGACGGGCAACTGCGGTTTCCGGGTGGTGAGGGATGCGGTGTTATAGGGCTTATTGTTGTTAATAGACGATGCATCTTGGCGTATAGGTCATAATTGCAAAAACAAAAGAAATTTTGCAGAAATGATGATATATTCGGATTACGATAGGATTTATATAGGTAAGAGAGGATTGATCATGATTGAGCAGCTTCTGCAAACGTATTGGCCCGAGTGGTACGGAGATACGTTAAACGGCCCTACGGGCTGGAACAATACGACCCTTTTTATTCATAACCCGCATCGGCGTTCGGTCATGCGCATTTACAATACGCATCGTGACAAGGCAAGGATCGAATTCGAGTTTGCGGTTTTGGACTCGCTCCAGCGGGCACCCCTTAGCTTTAAAGTCCCAACGCCTCTTCCATCAACGTCTGGCGATAAGATGGTTCGGGTTCAGGACGGAAGTGATCGATACGCTTGCCTATTCGAATACATTGAAGGAGCGCGACCGGATGAAGAGAGCATCCAAGCGACTTATTCCTTCGGTGAAAAAACGGGAGAACTGGTACGTGCACTTGCGGATTGTTCGATTGGAATGGAGCCGGTGTATCCGCCCTATTACGAGCTGCTTCAATCGTATCCTTCATGCAGCAGGGCATTCATTCAGGATTTCTGCAAGCAACCGCCCGTCGAGTTCCAGGAACAAGGAAACGCGCTGCAAATCCTTCAAGAAGCGTATACCGAGATATCCGGCAGGCTGGAATCCCTGAAAAATCTGCCGCAGCAGCTGGTCCACGGGGACCTGAACTTTTCGAACCTGCTCGTAGATTCGGAACAATCGGGCAAGGTCATCGCTTTGCTTGACTTCGAGTTTTGCACAAAGGATGTCAGGGCGATGGAACCGGCGGTCGTCATTTCGGGATTTTTGGGAATGGCGGAGGAGAAGGACGCTATCCGGCAGTTCTGCGAAGGCTTTGCCAGCCGCGTACGGCTGACCGAAGAGGAGATTGCTGCCGTACCGTTACTGCTGCGCTTACGTTTGGTTGACGTTTTCTTGCATTTTTTGAGCCGCTATCGGGAAGGGACCGATGAGTCCCATGTGCTGCAGGAGCAGATCGATATGCTGGCAGCCGGATTGAAGCGGCTGGAGCAAAGTCAGGCATGGATGGAAGACGTGTTAACACAGTATTTGATGTAAGCCAAAAACCCCGATCTCTTCAAGAGACCGGGGTTTTTCTTAATGTGGCGAACCGTAATACAAGAAAAATAAAATGAATTTATTCAACTTTATTTTTTCAGCAAATTAATATGATCCAGGTCCGTGCTGCTGTTGAAGATAAACTCCAGCTTATATGCTCCACGATGGTAAGTCAGCTTGGTTTGCTTCGTTTTTCCGTTCTTGAATGTGGTGGTTGCATCCGGAGCAAACCAATTTTTCTTCAGCATTTTCATGGTGATGCCGCCGATGTTCGTCTGTCGTTCCACATTGGTGCCAAAATAACGCATTTCGCGAATTTTATTCAGCTTGTAGGAGAAGGCGTAGCCCGGATTCCCCATGTTTGCCCCGTATACGTCGAAGGCATCGGCATCCTTGCCGGGCACGGGAGGCTCGCCAATGGCCTTGTACACGTCCTGCTTAGTGCTTTTACCGATCGTTAATCCGCTGACCGCACCGGGGAATTGTCCCTTCAATGCAGGTTTATAAAAGCTGTTGAGCGTCTTGAGCGCGTGCTCGGCAGCATAATCCTCGGCGCTTGCCGCCGTGGCGGCTTCAGCCTGCTGCAGCGGCAAAACAGCATGATTGGCTCCGAATGCACTAAGGCCGACGACGCCCGCCATAGTCAAGGTGACGATTGCTTTTTTAGCTGGTTGTTTCAAGTTCATGTTGCATCCTCTCCTTTGTAACAACTACTTACCACATGTGCTGTGTATCAAACAACGGATCCTGACTTATCTTCCCATGATAGTTGATGCTTAAGGGCAATGGGTTACGATTCTATGAAGATGACATTGCAGATTTGATACCTGGAAATAATACGCCTTGCAGGATACTAATGGTTTGAACGATGAATCGGGTACGCCAATCGGACGAACATTGATGAATCCGTCCATGACCTGAGCTTATTCGGAAAATGGGTAATAGTACAGGGGTGATATGATTTTTTGGAAAAATCGTGTAATCTATATAGAACCGACTTTTTCAGGAGGAATTATGGAAACCGAATCCTTACTCAAGGTGGAGCAGCTTGCTCTCAAAAAACACAAAATTTTTAAACAAAGCCAGCTGCGCTACATCGCCCGCTCCATGCTCGCCAGCATGTTTATCGGCTTTGGCGTCATTGTCGCTTTTAAGACGGGGAACTTTTTTTATCTGGAGCATTCCCCGCTGACTTATCCGATGGCTGCTCTTACGTTTGGTGCGGCGATTATCCTGATCGCGTACGGGGGAGGGGATTTGTTTACAGGGAATACGTTTTATTACACGTATGCCGCTCTCCGCAAGAAATTAAAGTGGCTGGAAGTAGTCAAGCTATGGATTTTCAGTTATGCCGGAAACATCCTGGGTGCCTGCACGTTTGCGCTGTTGATTTTCTTAACGGGATTATTCACCGATTCCTCCGTGAACGGATTTCTGCTCAATGTGGTGGAACACAAAATGACCACCCCGACGATGCAGCTTTTTTTTAGAGCGATTCTGTGCAACTGGCTCGTATGCCTTGCCTTTTTCATTCCCATGTCCCTGAAGGGCGACGGAGCCAAAATGTTTGCCATGATGCTGTTTGTGTTCTGCTTTTTCATCTCCGGATACGAGCACAGTGTTGCGAACATGTGCACCTTTGCCATAGCGCTCGTGCTGAATCATCCGGGCACGATTTCGTTTGATGGCGTATTGCATAATCTGATTCCGGTAACGTTCGGCAATTTGATCGGCGGCGTTCTATTAATGGGCTTTATGTATTATTTTGTGAACAAGCCTTTTCTGGATGCGAAGGAATCCTCTGGTGAATAAGGTTTGGAAGCGCGCAAGCTTAGCTCCGCTAGCCTTGCAACAATGAATACACCCGCGTATCGTGTGCCGTGCCGTTCTGATAGATATACTGGCGCAGGGTTCCTTCCGCTTCGAATCCGAGCTTGGCCAGCAGTGCATGGGAAGCCTGGTTCTCGATAAAAACGACGGCACCGATGCGGGTTAGGCCAAGCTCCTGAAATCCATATGCCAGGATGGCGGAGGCCGCTTCGCGGGCATAGCCTTGCCTCCAGAAGTCGGGATGAAGCTCATATCCGATTTCTGCTCTTCTATGCCGTGGGGACCATGCGTTATATCCAATCGTCCCGATCAGGCCGTGGGCTTCTTTTCTTTCGATACCCCATCGAATCCCGCGCTGCTCTGCGTAATTGTTGGCGAACAGCTCAATGAATCGACGAGCTTGCTCGGGGCTGGTCAACGTGTCTTGACCGTAATAGCGGGTCACCTGCTCATGCGAGAAGCAGCTGTAGATGGCCTCGGCGTCCTGAAGCCGGATTTCACGCAGCCATAATCGTTGAGTCTGTAGTTCTGGAAACATGTTTACCCTCCCTGGATGAGCGTATTGACTAATAAGGATTAGATTTCATTATATATAAGATGTATTGATAAAGAGAAGAGGATTGCACGGAATTCGCGTTATTGCTATTAAAAAATAAAGGGCTGGTCGCAAAGTCAAATGGACGTTGGACCAGCCCTTTACAATTTTATCCCTTTACTTCCTGATACAGGCTCAACCGCGTTCTTAACTCTTAACGCAGCGAAATGCGGCTTAAACTGCCGCCGTTCGCAAACAAACGCTGGATGCTGCGTTCAACCTCCGCGTCCGGTATTAACGGAGGGGCTTGGTGCGGTTTCGTCCGGGCATCGATAATGACCGTGTCGCAGCCCCAATGCTTGTGCTCATAGCGGCTGTTCACGCCGTGAATGTCGTGGGAAGGATTGCTGCGCGTAAAGGTTGCCCAGAGAAAATTGTTGAGCGTTGCGCTCATGAATTCACTGTCATCGCACAGAATGATCATCGGGCAAGAAGGAAGTGAACCTCGTTCCCGGATGGCATCGCTAAGGCTCGACATTTCCTGCGCCACTTCGGAATAACTCGTAAAGGGGGCTCCCTGGATGGCGACAATGCCAGGCATAATCCATTTTGCGGGCGCATATCCGGGAAGCTCCATTAACGCCTCAGGCACTGCTTGGCACAAATCCCTTTTTTTATCACCGACCGCCGCAAATACGACCTTGCTGCCGGTGTTGAGTCCGGTTCCGGAATAATCGAGCGTATCGATCGTGGTATTGGTCTGAAAATGGATGTCCCGTTTCAGATCGATGCGTTCCAATATATAGGTCAAGAAGTCCTCGATGCGATGCGTGCTTAAAGGCTGTTTCTCTTCAGCTGCAATGAATAAATACTTGGCCAAACTTAATTGGCCCGTGCCCAGTATCCGGTTGGAGATGGTGAGAAGCTCGGCCGGCTGCTTTACTTGTTGATATGGTGTATACCGTTCGCTGCCGATGGCAAAGAGCAGGGGGTGTACCCCGGCAGCATCAACCGCATGGACTTCCTTGACCCCCGGAATTTCTTGCCGGATCGCCCCGCCGGTCAGCTCATGAATCAGCTCCCCGAAGGACGTATCTTCCTGCGGCGGTCTCCCGACGACCGTAAACGGATAGATGGCCTGCTGCTTGGCATAGACTTTATGCACTCGCATGACGGGAAACGGATGGACCAGGCTGTAATAACCCAGATGATCGCCAAAAGGTCCCTCGGGCTTGGTTTCGCCGGGGTGGATCTCCCCCGTAATAACAAAATCCGCATCGTGGCTGATGCAGTAACCATCCACATAGCTGTACCGGAAATGTCGTCCCGACAGCAGTCCGGCAAAGGTAAGCTCGCTCATGCCTTCCGGCAGAGGCATCACCGCTGAAATCGTATGGGCAGGGGGCCCCCCGATAAAACAGCTTACTTTCAGCGGCTGACCCAGCTTATTCGCCTTCGCTTGATGGATGCCGATACCCCGGTGGATTTGGTAATGGATGCCGACTTCCTTGTTCAGTTCATATTCATTGCCTGTGAGCTGAACCCGGTACATGCCTAGATTGGAATTCATGACGCCCGGCTTCTCCGGGTCTTCGGAATACACTTGGGGCAGCGTGACGAAAGCGCCGCCGTCGTCCTTCCAGTGCTTAATGAGCGGCAGATCGGAAATTTGGATTTCCTGAAATCCGGGTGGCAGGGCACCTGTTTTTTTGATCGGCAGTGCAGATTTAGCTGCCAGTCCCGTCCCGATATATTTAAAAGGATTTTTGAGCGCCTTCATCGGATCGTTGCGCAGCGCGATAACGTCTTGCGTAGATTGGAAGGTTTCCCGAAAAATGAATTTGCTGCGCTCGATCGTGCCGAACAGGTTGGATGCCGCACGGAACTTTGAACCTTTTACATTCTCAAACAGGAGTGCCGGGCCGCCTGCCTCATAAACCTTCATATGTATGGCTGCCATTTCCAAATGAGGATCGACCTCTTCATGTATACGAACCAAATGCCCATGTCGCTCCAAATCAATGATGCATTCTTCCAGATTAGTATATTTCATTACATAGCTCCAATCCCTTGTAGATAGTGAACTTATTCTACTATTATCGACAATCTCAATGCGCAGGTCAATGACACACGATATAGAATGGACGAACGGCTCCATCATTAAAAATCGTCTTTCTGATAAAACATGCAATAGGTCAGGGCGTTGCTATATTCTTCATGCCTCACAACAGAATAGCTATGAAATAGTTTGATCAATCGGGATCTGTTTAGTAATGTACATGATCCGCAGGGATAAATGGATGAGAAGGAGCGACGCGGGAGAATACCGCAGGCAATACCAGATATTTCGCGTAGATGAAATGCGGTAAGGGAAGCCCCGCGTAGTTTCTCATTGGATCGTATAATGGGGGAATAGACGAGCAAACTGAAGCGCTGCTTCACTAGTAAAGGAGGAAACGGTTTTGTTTCATCCAGCGAGCCTCTTCATGCCTTTTATGGTTCTGCTTCCTAATCTCTTGTTCTTTAGACGCTCGCCGCATAACATGTCCGGTCAGCCCAATCCAAGCTTGATCTTCTCGGTGGCCGAAGGGATCGGGCGAATCGGGACCATGATTGTCCCTATATTTTTTACGGTCCAGCTCCGGAACGGGTACGAAATCATCTCGCTCATCGTAATGATTCTATCGCTATTGCTATACTATGGGGGATGGTGCCGATACTTTTTGAACGACAGGGACTATGGGCTGTTATTCAAGCCGGTTATGTGCATTCCGGTACCACTAGCGATAAGTCCGGTCCTTTATTTTCTGGCTGGTTCGGTGGTTTTGCATTCCGTCCTGTTGTTTATGTTCAGCATCGTTTTTGCCGCAGGTCATATCCCGAACAGTTTGAGAGAGTACAAACGAATCTTGCATAGGGACTAATTTGCTTCGTTATCTGAATTGCCGGATCAACCTGGCAAGCGGCATTCGGTATGAAAAGCGGATAATGTAACCACCGACTTGAAGTGTACCGAGGATGAGATCCTATAAAAGAAGGACATGATCAATGAATCCTTTCTTCAGATCGGTGGACAGTATGAGGAATGGCGCCGATATGGTTGAAGTGCTTTTCTTGGACGGATGCTTCATGCGGTGTACGAACGGCTCTTCATGTTGACAATTCAAAAAAGCAGCCCCTCGCACAATGGCGAAGGGCTGCTTTATTAAATTCATCGCCTTATTGCTGAACAATGGCGATAATTTCATCTTCCAGCTCAAGTCTTACCTGCTCGCTGTATGCGCGGATATTGTACTCGGAGTGAAGGTAGCGGAGAATGGCCTCGATGAGGTTGGCCTCAATCAAATACTGAGTTCTTCCGTTGACCCATACTTCGGCCGTATATCCCGTATCTTCGTCCCAGCTAAGCTCAAGCGATACGTCCGTTGGTTTGACGCCTCTGCGTTCCGCTTGGTGAAGGCAGACCGCATTGATGATTTCGTCCATGCTTAGAACCATGGATTAGTACCGGTTATTGTGATTGTTGTTGTCGCGAGGCTCGTTTTGTTTACGACGATTCTTCACGGCGCGTACAACAGCCATAACGATCATAATCAAAGCCCAGATTGCGATCAGGTTAATGAGCAATCCCATGATTTCGCCCATGAAGCCCATGCCGGCGAACATGCTGCCGAAGAGCAAGCCAGCCAGACCACCGATCATAAGACCTTTCATCAAGCCGCCGCCGCTGAAGAATCCGCGGTTTGCCGTGTTGCCTGCTGCTCCAGAGGTATTGGATCGGTTGTTCGATTGTTGCACATTATTGGTATCATTCTTTTTCGGAGTGCTGTTGTATGACTTGGTTCCGGATTTGAAACCTCCGCCACCTCTTCTGGCATCTGCGGAATCAGGCGTCAGCGCTACAAAGAACAGTGTAATCGCTACTAGAATCGTCAATACTTTTTTCATTGTGTTCTGTCGAACCTCCCAATTAATTTAGAGTATAAAGAGTAATACGGACGAGTCACGATAAGGTTTCAAAATTTGTGCGGCCATGGTTTGAGGCTGTAGCGCGCTGCTGCTGTCTCAGTAATTCCAGTACCCAATCGCACCATTTCAGCTCGGTTTCAGCCATCATCAGTCCTTTGGTAGCGAGCACATAATTGCTGAACGCCTTGCTTCCGATCTCGCGGGTGTCCTCCGGAATCCCCGCTAAAATCTGCTCATAGTAACGCTTTTTCTCCAGATACCCAATTCTGCGGTCCTCGAAAATATCGACGGCGATGCCGATCTCCGTCAACCACAGGCAAAAGGTCCGAAGAGAAAGCTCATCCTTGGTGACTGCAGGCGCAATCGGTTGGTACATCCATTCACGCAGCTTCTGCATGCCTTTTTCTGTAATCGCATAAATTTTTTTGTCCGGTTTATCGCTTTGCTGAACCCAGTGCGAGGACAACAGCTGTTTCTCCTCCATGCTGGACAGCAGCGGATAGATTTGACTGTGTTTGGCTTGCCAAAAAGGCTGTATGCGAAGCATCAAATCGTATCCTGATGATTCTCTTCTTGCTAGTAATCCTAACAAGCCGTATGACAACGTATTCATGGACATAACTCCCTTTGAAACGCATATCGTGGACGCCAAGGCAGGAATGATAATCCGCCTATCGGTCCGGTTGTTAAAAAGTGTACACTGAAACTGTATGGTTTGACAACCGGGGGAGGGGGCTTTCTCTCTGCTTTTGGCAAAATTGTGACTAAAAAAGCACAAACGCGTGCGCGTTTGTGCTTCCATTTGACTTTGGTTGATTTATTCGTTCTCGTATCCTTCCACGACGAGATCAAGCGCACCGGTATTGGGGTCGATGACCATGCCATGGACGGGTACGTTTGGAGGAAGGAGCGGGTGGTTTTTAATCAGGTTGACCGTATTTTTTACGCCGTCCGTAATGTTATCGAAACCGCGAAGCCATTTGGATAACCGGATGCCGGAGTTTTCCAGCGTGGACAGCACTTCATCGGAAATGCCGCGGTCTCTCATATGCTGGATCATATCCTCTGCGTTCAGGGATGCCATGCCGCATTCATAGTGGCCCACAACGATGACTTCTTCCGCGTGAAGCTCGTACAGCGCAACCATGACGCTCCGCATCACGCTCCCGAAAGGCTGGGAAATGATTGCACCGGCGTTTTTGATGATTTTGACATCGCCATTCTTGAAATTCATCGCTTTCGGCAGAAGTTCGACCAAGCGCGTATCCATACAGGTGATAATCACGAGTTTCTTCTCAGGAAAACGCCCTGTCAGATAGGATTCGTATTCTTTATTCTCTACAAAGCTGCGATTGTGTTCCAGTATGCTGTTAAGGTGTTTTTCCATCGATTTATTCTCTCCTTTTGTATCTAGTATTCATTTAGAATGCTGCTGCTCACGCTCTGGTATCCACTACCTGGATATTGGTGCCATAATGCTGTCCGCTGCTGTCCAGACGGAAGGCGTAGGCGGCCGGATCGGCATCGAGTTTCATTTTCTCTTCAAAGAAAACTGCCTGCTTGCGGTTCACGATAAACGTTACCGGGCTGTCCGTTTCGACAGCAAGATCATCCGACGCCGGCTCATCTACAATACGCAGGCCTGGGACGCCGTTGACGGCACATCCGCATCCCTCCGTGTCATAGATCAGCCTGATTGCGCCCGGCTTGTCCCCGAGTTTGTCCCTCAGCTTCAGCTCGGCTTGCGGGGTGAGTTGAATATTCACGCCATCCTGACACTCCTTTATATGTAGATTGTTATTTATTCTTTCTGGAAGTTGATTATATACCTTGTAAAAAGTATCATCAATAGAGTAAACAAGAATCCTATCATAAAAAAAAGAAGGTGTGCCGGTATGGCAGTACAACATTTACAGCAATGGGAACAATTTGAACGATTGGTTCGCAAAATCATGAGTTACTACGAAGCTATTGGCCTACTTCATTGGGATTTACGGACAGGCGCTCCGCGCAAAGGAACCGAGATCCGCTCGGAAACGATCGGGGTTCTCTCCACAGAGGCATTTAAACTGCAAATATCGGAAGAAATGGGAGAGCTGTTGTCTTTCTTTGCCAAGCCGGAACAAGCTGAGCAGTTGGATGATCGCAAACGCCGCATGATCGAAGAGGTGCGCAAGGTATACGACCAGAGCAAGTCCATTCCGCCAGAGCGCTTCCAGGAATATTCCATTCTCGCCGCCCAATCGGAGACGAAGTGGGAGGAAGCGAAAAAGAACAGCGATTTTGAAGGCTTCGAACCTTACTTAACGAAGATCGTTGCGTTCAAGCAAGAGTTTATTGATTATTGGGGCGTGAAAAACACCAGGTACGATACGCTCCTTGATATGTATGAGCCGGATTTAACGGTGGAAAAGGTGGATGCCATCTTTGACCGCTTGAAAGCGCGTCTGGTACCGCTGGTCCAGGCGATCCAGGAAGCGCCCTTCAAGCCGAAAGCAGACTTCTTGAAGCAGTTGTTTCCGAAAAAACAGCAGGAGAAATTCAGCTTGTTCCTGCTGGAGCAGATGGGCTATGACTTTGAAGCGGGACGCTTGGACGAGAGCGTGCATCCATTTGCCACGGGCTTGAACCCGGGAGACGTGCGCATTACGACCATGTACCTTCCGGACGATGTGCTTAGTGCGGTATTCAGCTCCCTGCACGAGGGAGGCCATGCCCTTTACGAGCAGAATATCGACAAGGAACTCGCGGGGACACCGCTTTCCGGCGGTACCTCCATGGGCATCCATGAATCCCAATCCCGTCTGTGGGAAAATATGATCGGCCGCAGCCGTCCGTTCTGGCGCCGCTATTTCGCGGATTTGCAGCAGCACTTCCCGGAACAGTTGAAGGACGTGGACGTAGAGGACTTCTACCTGGCCGCGAACAAGGTAGAGAACTCTCTGATTCGAATTGAGGCAGATGAGCTTACTTATAACCTGCACATCATCATTCGTTATGAGATCGAGAAGAAACTCTTTAACGAAGGTTTGGCGGTGAAGGATCTTCCGGAGACCTGGAATGCGAAGTATAAAGAATACCTCGGCATTATGCCGCCGAACGATGGGATGGGCGTGCTTCAGGACGTTCACTGGTCCGGCGGGGATTTCGGGTATTTCGCCTCGTACTCCCTTGGCAACATGTATGCGGCCCAGATGCTGCACACCATGCGCAAAGAGCTGCCGAATCTGGACCAGCTCATCGAGGCCGGGAACCTGGCTCCGATCAAGGAGTGGCTGACGGACAAGGTATACAAATACGGAAAGAGCGAGAAGCCGTCCGAGATCATCGAACGCGTCACCGGTGAAGAACTGAATCCGGATTATCTGGCCGATTATCTCGAAGAGAAATATAAAGAGATCTACAAACTGTAATGATCGCGAGAAGCGCAGCCCGAGAGGCTGCGCTTTTTTTATTCGGAAGAGTTTTGAAACCGGGTTCTTTTTATTCGTTCCCTGCGTAAGTGGGCCTATCCAAATATGCCGGCATGCTCTAACCAGGCTTTTAACCTTTGGGCTGACGCTTGCATATGCTGAAAAGAAACATTGGGTCTATGGGAATGGAGGGTTATCGAATGAAGCGTCAAAAATGGTGGGGGCTAGCTTTATCCTTGCTTCTTGTATGCGGAGCTGCGCTTGCCGGGTGCGGGGGCGGCGGATCGGCCACGAAAGTCAAGATCGGCGAAGTGACGCGTTCGATCTTCTATGCGCCGCAGTATGTCGCATTGGAGAAAGGATTTTTCAAAGAAGAGGGGCTGGATGTCGAGCTGCAGACGACCCCGGGCGGTGACAAAACGATGACGGCTCTGCTGTCCGGAGCCATCGACGTGGCGCTTGTCGGCTCGGAAACTTCGATTTATGTGTACCAACAGGGCTCTGAAGACCCGGTCATCAATTTCGGGCAGGTGACGCAGACGGACGGCACGTTTCTGATGGCCAGGGATGGATCGGGTGATTTTGACTGGAACAGCCTGAAGGGCAAAGTATTCCTCGGTCAGCGTAAGGGCGGAATGCCGCAGATGGCAGGCGAGTTTACGCTCCGTAAAAAAGGAATCGATCCGCATGCGGACCTGGAGCTGATTCAGAACATCGATTTTGCGAACATCGCTTCGGCGTATGCTTCCGGTACGGGTGAGTTTGTCCAGCTCTTTGAGCCGCAGGCCTCCATATTTGAAAAAGAAGGCCGTGGCAAAGTGGTGGCTTCCTTTGGCGTAGAAAGCGGGCATCTGCCGTACACCGTGTTTATGACAAAGCAAAGCTATATCGACAAAAACGATGCCACGGTGCAGAAGTTTACGAACGCCCTGTACAAGGCACAGCAATGGGTGGATGCGAGCAGTCCCGAAGATATCGCGGATGCGATCCAGCCTTATTTTAAAGACAGCGACCGCGACATCGTGGTGTCCTCGGTCAAGCGCTACAAAGAGCAGGGCAGTTACGCCGGCGATCCGATCGTGGATGAGGCGGAGTGGAACAATCTGCTGGACGTGATGGAGCAGGCCGGGGAACTGAAGGAACGGGTAGCGCCGGATGCCATCGTCAACAACAGCTTTGCCGAAAAAGCAAAGCAAGCTAAATAAATCACGCACTCCTGATCCATAGAACGAAAGGAGAGAGCACCATGGTACCGGTAGTTGAATTGAATGATATCGCTCATGTATATGTCACCGATCGGGAAGCCTCTCTGGCTGTGGAGGGAATTCATTTGAAGGTGGAGCCGGGGGAGTTCATCAGTCTGGTAGGGCCTAGCGGTTGCGGGAAAACGACCATTTTGTCGGTCATTGCCGGCCTGCTTGCCCCCTCCAAAGGGGCTGCTTACGTAAACGGCAAACCGGTAAACGGACCGTCGCCGGAAGTCGGGTACATGCTGCAGCAGGACTATTTATTTCCTTGGCGGACCATCATGGATAACGCCTTGATCGGATTGGAATTGACGGAGAGGCTGAATCCGCAAAGCCGAAGCGTCGTAGGGAATCTGCTCAGGGAAATGGGGCTCGGGGAGAGCGGTAATCTGTATCCGGCGCAGCTGTCAGGCGGGATGAGGCAGCGGGTAGCGCTCGTCAGGACCTTAGCTACGGATCCGGGACTGCTGTTGCTGGATGAACCTTTCTCCGCGCTGGACTACCAGACGAAGCTGCAGCTTGAGGATTTGATCGTGGAAACCCTGAAGGAGCGGGGGAAGACGGCCATCCTGGTCACTCATGATTTATCCGAAGCGATTGCGATGAGCGACCGGGTCATTCTCTTGAACCGTAATCCCGGGCGGGTTCACCGTTTGTTTGATATCCCCGACAACATCCGCCGGGCGCAGCCGTTTTTTGCCCGCAAGGAGCCGGGGTTCAATGAATTGTTTCATGAAATCTGGGGCGAAATGCAAACGATCGGGAAGGAGTGAAGCCTATGACATCAAGGGATGAGCCGTCAGCTTCTTCTTCGAAGGGCTGGCTCCAGAATATCTATGCCACTCATATGAAGCGAAAGAAAAGCATGCAAAACCGGGTACTGACCGTTCAGCTCAGCCTGCTGCTGCTGTTCTTTATCTGGTGGGAAGCGGCGGGCAGATTCAAATGGATCGACGTGCTGCTGTTCAGCTACCCTACCAAAATCTTTGCGAACATATGGGATAACATGATCAGCGGCGAGTTATGGGGACACCTGGGGGTCACGGTAGGGGAGACGGTTGTTGGATTCCTGCTCGGCACGCTCGTTGGCACGCTGATGGCCGTATTGATCTGGTGGTCCCCGTTTCTCAATAAAGTGCTGGATCCTTATATGGTCGTGTTCAACAGCATGCCGAAAGTGGCGCTGGGTCCCATATTCATCGTGATGTTCGGCGCCGGCTTTACCGCCATTGTCGTCACAACGCTATCCATTACGGTCATTGTGACCACGCTCGTCGTATACAATAGCTTTAACGAGGTGGATTCCAATCTGATCAAGGTCGTCCGCACGTTCGGCGGAACCAAGCGCCAGGTATTTCAACGGGTCATCTTGCCGGCTTCCTATCCCGCGATCGTATCGACCCTCAAGGTTAACGTGGGCATGGCATGGGTCGGCGTCATCGTCGGCGAATTTTTGGTGGCCAAATCGGGTCTCGGTTACTTGATTATGTACGGTTTTCAGGTATTCAACTTCACGCTCGTGTTATCGAGTCTGCTTATCATTGCCGTTGTTGCAACGGCCATGTATCAAATCGTGGTATATATAGAAAGGAAATTGTTGACCCACCGCTAGGCAGGCATCACCTGCGGCGTCAGGCATGGTTGTTAACGGCATAAAAATAAGCTAGGATGAAGATACCTTATATATGCGTATATGCGGCTAACATGATAAAGAAGCAGATATAGCCATCAACAACTCGCCTGGAGGCTTTTCATCACATGGGATTTCGTGTCATCAAAACAGCAGCGGCCAGCCTGCTTGCCATTTTAATTACAGATGCTTTGAACATACCGGGGGCTACGTCCGCCGGTCTTCTTGCTATACTCGGCGTTGACGTTACGCGCAAACGGAGCGTGCGTTCCATATCGTCCCGATTTTTTGCGTCATTGCTGGGACTTGTGCTGGCGTGCATTTTATTTTATTTTCTCGGTTTTCATTACTGGGTGCTGGCCTTGTACATATTGCTTGCATTTCCCGCGATATCGAGGGCTAATTTCAAGGAAGGCATCGTGACCAGCTCGGTTGTGGTGTTTCGGGTGTTTCAGGGGGAAGAGATCGGACTCGGCATATTGCTCACGCAAATCGAACTTTTGATTATCGGCCTCGGGTCGGCCATGCTCGTGAACCTGGTTTATATGCCGAACAGCGAGGGGGCGATGATGGAAATCCGCCGCAAGGTGGACGGGCTTTTCTCTGTCATTTTCCATCATTTTTCGCTGACGCTTCGAAATCCCGAACATATATGGGACGGAAAAGAGCTGATCGAGGCCAATCGGCAGATCGAAAAAGGGATAGAGGAAGCGAAGCGGGCTTCGGAGAACCAGATGATTCATCCGGACGGCTCATGGAACATCTATTTTTATATGCGTAAGGAACAGATGGAGAATATCCAGAGCATGATGCATCAGATCTCCCAGGTGTACGAGCGGCTTCCGCACGGTGTGCTGACGGCTGAAATTTTCGATCAGTTAAGCCAGGATGTCGCTGCCGAGGGCTATACGGGGAAGTCCGAAGGACTGCTGATTGAGCTGGAGGACAGGTTCAAAGAGATGGAGCTCCCGACGACCCGCGAGGAATTCGAGGTCCGCTCTGCGATTTTGCAGCTCTGCCACGAGCTGGAATACTATTTGAATATTTCGAAAAAGTATAAAGCGCCCACGGCTAAAAAACCGCAGAAGCGCGCGGATTCGGCCGTATAGCTTAGCAATTTTCAAAAATAAATCTGATATTTTTAGCATCATATGAATTTATTTGGACCACTTCATTCAACATTCGCCCATGTCTTGCATACACATGTATGGAATGATTGTATGGAGGAGGTTCGAAGATGTCATTGAGTCATAAACACCAATGTAGAGAAATCATCACGAAGGCGATCTGCGGCAAGGGTCGTAAGTTCTCTACCGTAACACATACCGTGACTCCGCCTAATAATCCGACCAGTATTTTGGGGGCTTGGATTATAAACCATCAGTACGAGGCGGTTGCCGCCGGAGACGGAATTGAAGTTATTGGTACTTACGATGTAAACATCTGGTATTCCTATGACAAAAATTCGCAGACCGATGTGGCGAAAGAAACGGTATCGTATGTAGAACGCGTGCCTCTTTCCTATCTGGATCCGAAGCATCGTGCATCCACGGTGGAGGTGTCGGCTGAAGCGACGCAGGAGCCGAGCTGTGTCGAGGCTAGCGTATCCTCGAATGGCACGAGCGTCATTCTGCGGGTAGAGAGAGAGTACGCGGTGGAACTGGTAGCCGAAACCAAGGTCATTGTCAAAGTATGCAGCCAACCTCACGGCGACTACGAAGACAAAGAATTCGACTACGTCCTGGGAGACGACGTCGATGATTACGAAGATTACGAAGGTCTGGAGGATGAACTGTAAGTTAACCCTCCTGTAGGAATGATTATAATCTTAGCATATGCAGCGAGGGCAGCTTTGCGGAGGGCGGATGCCCTCTTTTTTATTTTTATTTGCAGGGGGAATGGGGATGGCTAGAATGATCGTACAACCAGCGGCCGAAACAAAATATGTGTCGCTGCAGGGATCGGCTTCGCTCCTGGCGCAAGCGCGGTTGATCCGATCCGGGATTCCGTGTGGTTTGCATTCGGGTTCAGTCGAGGAGAAACGTTACGCCGCCAGGTACGCGGTGCATGTTGACCGGCTGGCTGCAGCCAAGATCCGCCAACATCAAATGGGCGGCAGCGAAACGGTGTTCTTGCCCGATCCCGAGAGCGGAAAATATGAAGATGGCCTGCATCGAAGATTGGAGAAAGCGGCCCTGCGGTCGCTGTATACATTGGGCGTCGATGGAGGGGAGGTCATCATTACGGCCCGCCCCGGTCGAAGATACGTAGTGGAGGATATCCGCATGCCAGCTGACCGCAACAAAGCCGTAATGAGTGCCAAGGGTCAGGGGGCACGGCGGACGGAAGGGTACCCTGCTTACAACGAAGAAGGCGGTTCTCCTCTTGTTTCATCGTTACTCATGGGCATGGATCCGGAGTTTGTGCTGATGAAGGATAACGGAGACATCGTGTTTGCATCCGAATTTATGGAACGCGGCGGGTCGGTCGGAAGCGATGCCGTTCGTTTACGGGGCGAGGTGATTTACCCTATTGCCGAGCTCAGGCCGTCGCCCAAGGCGAATCCGAAGGAATTGCTGCTTGAAATGCAAAGAGCTCTGCGTGAAGCTCATCTCCTGATTCAGGATCGTTCACTGGCATGGAAGGCAGGCGCACTGCCGCATCGCGATTTTCCGCTGGGAGGCCATATTCACTTCAGCGGCGTACCGCTGTCCCTGTCTCTTCTTCAGACCCTGGATAATTATGTGGCTCTGCCGCTGTCCCTGCTCGAAGACCCCAATGGGCGTTTGCGGAGGCCACGATACGGTTTCCTTGGGGATTTCCGGAGGCAGCCTTACGGCGGGTTTGAATACCGTACGCTGCCCAGCTTTCTCGTCTCGCCGCTCGTCGCGAAGGTGTCGCTGGGCGTGGCCTACCTGGCTGCCCGCTACAGCGATCGCCTGCCGGGGAGGCCGTTAAACACCGAACGGTATCACCGTGCCTATTACGAAGGCGATCAATCCGTGCTCAAAGAGTGTATTGCAAGCTGGCACAGGGATCTGTCGGCACTGCCGGAGTACCCGGATTTTGCCCGTGAAATCGAGCGGGCTCTAGCGTACATGGAGACGGGACGAACATGGGATGAGAGCAGGGATATCCGGCCGCTGTGGAATATTCCAACCAAGCCGTGATGCCTTACGGTCAATTTCTGTTATAATGGAGGTCAAGCTAGAAAGGTAATGGAGGTACGTCATGGCTAAATATACGCCGATGATTGAACAATATTTGAAAGTCAAAGAACAAGCGCGCGATGCGTTTCTTTTTTTCCGCTTGGGCGATTTTTACGAAATGTTTTTCGATGACGCGATCCTTGCGTCGAAGGAATTGGAGATTACGCTGACCGGCCGCGAAGGCGGCGGTGCAGAGAAAATACCGATGTGCGGGGTTCCTTATCATTCCGCTGAAGGTTATATCCAACGGTTGATTGAAAAGGGGTACAAAGTCGCCATCTGCGAACAGATGGAGGATGCTTCGGTCACCAAAGGCATGGTGCGGCGGGAAATCGTCAGGGTCGTTACGCCGGGAACCATCATGGACGGCAAGGTCGTTCACGACAAATCGAACAATTACATGGTATGCGTGACGGAAGCGGGCGGCTTGATGTCCTTATCCGCATGCGATTTGTCCACCGGCGAGCTTTACGTGACGTCGGTGCCTTCATCGGAGGAATGGCTGAGGGACGAGATTGGCATTTATGAACCTTCCGAAATAATCGGGGATGCGTCGCTGCTGGCGATCATCTCATCGCAGGCGCTGCCAGGCAGCCGGAATATCGTATATACGGCCTGGGATCGAAGAGAAGACGCATTGGTTAGGACCCAATTCGGAGAAGCGGCATGGGCCCGCCTCGAAGAGGAGAGAAGAGCCTGCGTATCCCTGCTCATCTCGTATTTAAGCGAGACGCAGAAGCGGTCGCTGGGGCAGCTGACTCAAATCGCTTCCTACGAGCCGGGACAATACATGGTTCTGGATCCGTTCACCAGGCGGAATCTGGAGCTGGTGGAGACGGTTCGTGAACGCTCGAAGAAAGGGTCCCTCCTATGGCTTCTGGATCGTACGGAAACCTCCATGGGAGCCAGACTTCTGCGGCGGCGAATCGATAAACCGCTGCTGTCCCGAAGCCGGATCGAGGAGCGGCTGGAGGCCGTTGAGCATTTGTATAACCAGTACATACTGCGCGAAGATTTGCGGATGGCGCTGAAAGAGATTTACGATTTGGAGCGGCTGGTCGGCCGGATCGCGTTCGGCAGCGCGAACGGACGCGATTTGAATGCGCTCAAGCTGTCATTGAGGCAAATTCCTTCCCTGAAGGAGCTGTGTGCCCAGTCGCCTTCCGAGACGCTGCGGCGCGTGGCAGCGGATACCGATGTTTGCGACGATCTGTGCGAACTGATCGAGAATGCGATTGTGGATGAGCCGCCGGTGTCTGTGCGCGACGGAGGAATCATCAAGCCGGGGTACCACGAACGGCTGGATGAGTTTCGGGAAGCGAGCACCAGCGGCAAACGCTGGATCGCCGAGCTGGAGGCCAAGGAACGTGCTGCTACCGGGATCAAGTCTTTGAAAATCGGTTATAACAAGGTGTTCGGCTATTATATCGAGGTCACCAAATCCAATCTGTCATCCCTGCCGGAAGGCCGCTATGAGCGCAAGCAGACGCTGGCCAACGCGGAGCGTTACGTCACGCCCGAACTGAAGGAGAAGGAAGGACTGATCCTGGAAGCCCAGGAGAAAATGGTGGATCTGGAGTATGCGCTCTTTACCGAGCTGAGGGATAAGCTGAATACCCAAGTGAGCCGGCTGCAGAAACTCGCCGAGCGCATCGCCGAGATTGACGTCTATCAGTCGCTGGCTGCCGTCAGCGCGGAGTACAGGTTCGTCAAGCCGGAGCTGAGCGAGGGCTATGATTATATCGTTGAAGGCGGCCGTCATCCGGTGGTGGAAGCCGTTATGAAGGATTCGTCGTTTATCGCGAACGGAACGGATTTGCGCAAGGACGGCTCTTCGATCCTGCTCATAACGGGTCCGAATATGGCCGGCAAAAGCACGTACATGCGCCAGGTGGCTCTGTTATCCATATTGGCGCAGATGGGCTGCTTTGTCCCGGCGGAGCGCGCGGTTATCCCGCTGGTCGACCGGATCTTTACTCGCATCGGCGCCGCCGACGACCTGATCGGCGGTCAGAGCACCTTCATGGTGGAAATGGCGGATATCCAGGTCATGACCGAAAAAGCGACGCCACGCAGCCTGATCATCATTGATGAGCTTGGGCGCGGTACGTCCACGAGCGAAGGCATGGCCATTGCGCAAGCCGTGATTGAATACGTGCATGATCATATCGGCTGCAAGGCATTGGTATCGACGCATTTCCATGAGCTGGCTCACCTTCAGGAGAGCCTTGGCGGACTTAAGAATTATTCCATGGCGGTTCAGGAAAGCGGCGACAAGGTGCATTTTCTCCGCAAGCTGATTCCTGGCGCGGCGGACAGCAGCTACGGCATTTATTGTGCCAGACTGGCAGGTTTGCCCGGCAGCATCATTGATCGCGCTTATGGGCTGCTGCAGGGCCTGGAGATGGCTTCCCTGGCCGCAGTGGCATCGGAGCAAGGGGTCGCGGTCCATCGGAAGGAGCCGGCGTCCGATGCCTCTTCCGATGTGAGGCGCAGCGGACCGGAAGCTCTGCATGAATTCCGTGAAGAGACGATAGCGTATACCGGCAGCCTGAACGGAGCAGACCCGAAAGTTGGCGTGGTGCAGCTCTCCATTTTCGGCGAGGAGGAAGTGCCTGAAGCCCGGAACGCCAAGATGGGCAAGGATCAGCACTCTTCTCCGCAAGAAGCTGCTCACGATCCTGCTGTTAAGAGCATCATAGATGCCGTCAAAGGTGCCGACGTCATGAACATGACGCCGCTTCAGGCGATGCAGTTCCTGAATGACCTGAAGCTTCAAGCGAAGGATATGTGATATTGGCATGGGAATGAAAAGGAACGGAGGTAGGAACAATGGGGATTATTCGGATTTTGGACGAGCATATTGCAAACCAGATTGCTGCCGGCGAGGTGGTGGAGCGGCCTGCCTCCGTTGTCAAGGAGCTGGTCGAGAACGCCATTGATGCCGGGAGCACCAAGATCGACGTTTCGGTCGAAGAGGGCGGTCTGGACAGCATTCGCGTAACGGATAACGGCGCGGGCATCGATCCGGAGGATTGCGAGACGGCTTTTTATCGCCATGCGACAAGTAAAATTGCCGAGGGACGCGATTTGTTTCAGATCACCAGCCTTGGTTTCCGGGGAGAAGCCCTGCCGTCCATAGCAGCTGTATCGAAGGTGCGCCTCGTTACGTCCAATGCCCAGGATGGCCGCGGACGGAAGATCGAAATCGAAGGCGGCCATCTGCGGGTGAACGAAGAGACGGCCGCACCCAGAGGAACGGATTTCCTAGTGAAGGAATTGTTTTACAATACGCCGGCAAGGCTGAAATATATGAAAACGATCCAGACCGAATTAGGGCATATATCCGATTATATGTACCGCTTGGCGCTTTCGAGGCCGGATATCGCTTTTACGCTCCGGCATAACGGGAACTCGCTGCTGCAGACGCTGGGCAACGGCGATGCCCTTCAGGTCATAGCGGCCGTATACGGCACCCAATCGGCCAAAGCCATGCTGCCGTTCGAAGCCGAGAATATGGACTATACGTTAAGCGGGTATATCAGCCGTCCGGACTATACCCGGGCCAACCGGAACGGCATGTCGCTCATCATAAACGGGCGTTATGTCCGGAATTACGGCTTAATGCAGGCGATATTGAGAGGTTATCATACGCTGCTGCCGATCAACCGGTTTCCGCTTGTCGTCATTCAGCTGTCCATGCATCCTTCATTGATCGATGTGAATGTGCATCCTTCCAAGCTGGAGGTGCGGTTCAGCAAAGAGCAGGAGCTGTTCGCTTTCGTGGAGGAAGAGGTTCGCAAGGTGCTGCAGCAGGAAATCCTCATCCCGCGTCCGGCCAAACAGAATATCGGCAAAAGCGACAATGCGTATATCCAGGAACAGCTGTCATTTCCACAGGCAGAAGGGTATGCCGGAGCGGCCCGCGGCGGGCAGGATCAGGATCGTGAGATCCCTGGCAGCGGCGATCGATCCGCGGGCGGAAACACGCCGCTTCCAACGCCGCCTGCAGCGTGGCCTGACAAACAGTCGCTTGCACCGTCCCCATCCGGTATCACGCGTTCTTACGGGGACGTAACAGCAGGATCAGCCGCGGCATCGCAGATGCGTGAGACGGCTGCTTCCTCTTCTTATCGGAGCGATTACCGCAATGAGGCCAGAAGCCGCGGAAATGTCGTGACGAAGGAGTGGCTGCAGGCCGTTTCAGGGCCAGCTCCCGAAATTCCGCCTTTTCCGGAACTAACGCTTATCGGCCAGCATCACGGCACCTATCTCATTGCGCAGAATGATACCGGTCTATATCTGATCGATCAGCATGCCGCGCATGAGCGGATTAACTACGAGTATTACTACGAGCAGTTCGGCAACCCGGCGGACGCATCGCAGGAGCTGCTCCTGCCGATCACGCTGGAATTCACGCCCTCGGAATCGGAGAAGGTAAAGGAACGGCTGCATTGGTTCGAGAAGGTCGGCGTTTATATGGAGTTTTTTGGCGGCCATACCTTCCTGGTCCGTTCGCATCCCTTCTGGTTCCCTAAGGGCGAAGAGAAGGCCATCATCGAAGAGATGGCCGAATGGGTGCTGAATGAGCGTAATATCGATATCGCCAAGCTGAGAGAAACCTCATCGATCATGTGTTCGTGCAAAGCTTCCATCAAAGCCAATCAGAAGCTGACGGAACAGGAGGCGATGACGTTGATCCAGCGTTTGGGCGCCTGCCGGCAGCCTTACACCTGTCCGCACGGACGACCGATCGTGGTTTCGTTCTCGGCATATGATTTGGAGAAAATGTTTAAGCGCGTCATGTAACAGCAAGGAGGACCTTCATGATCATTACAACTGGAGAAGCGGAAGCGCCGGACATCGTCGAGCGCGCCAAACGTTTAGCCCAGGAAACCGGCTGCCGTTACGTCCAGCGCGGCGGCCATTCATTGCGAAAATTAGCCCGCAGGTTCGGGGACGACGACGTACTGGTGGTACTGAACGGACATGTGCGTTTGAGCGGACCTGGCGGCTCTGTCATGGAATTTCACCCGAGCATGGGCTTTGTCCGATTGAAACGGGTGCTGAACGGAAAACCCGATCCCATGCTGGAGGCATCGGGAATGGAGGAGGGGGACTCCGTGCTGGATTGCACGGCGGGCCTTGGAGCGGACGCCTTGGTATTCTCGGGCAAGGGAGGGGCGAACAGCCGGATCACCGCCCTGGAAAGCTCGCTGCCTTTGTTTGCGCTGCTGAAAGAGGGGCTACGGACCTATGAAAGCCATCTGGAAGCCAGCGATCAGGCGATGCGGCGAATCGAGGTCAGGCACGGCCATCACCTGGATTATTTGAAATCGCTGCCGGACCAAAGTTTCGACATTGTCTACTTTGACCCGATGTTCCGTGAACCGATCACCGACTCGGCTTCCATCAACCCGTTAAGGCATTATGCAAACGGCGAGCCTCTGGATGCGGAAAGCGTGAGGGAAGCGATCAGGGTCGCGCGCAAAACCGTCGTCATGAAAGAAGCGCGATCCAGCGGAGAATTCGAACGGCTCGGCTTTGCGCTGCCTGAACGGGGAAAATCCAAAATAACGTACGGAGTGATTCCCATTGACAGATAATACCAAACTGAAACTGCTGGTTCTCATTGGACCGACAGCGGTAGGCAAAACCAAAATGAGCATTGAAATTGCAAAGGAATTCGGATGCGAGATTATATCCGGCGATTCGATGCAGGTATACCGGGGCATGGATATTGGCACGGCCAAAATTACCGAGGAGGAAATGGAAGGCGTGCCCCACCATCTCATTGACATTCACGAGCCTGATCACCCGTACTCGGTGGCCGAATTTCAAGAGCAATGCCAGCGGCTGATCGCCGAGATCACGGAGCGGGGGAAGCTTCCGTTCCTCGTTGGCGGAACCGGGCTTTACGTAGAGTCGGTATGCTACGGTTATCAGTTCAGCGAGACCGGAGCGGATGAAGTTTTTCGGGAGGAGCAGTTCCGCTACGCCAATGAACATGGTGCAGAGGCTCTCCATCAGAAATTGGCAGGAGTAGATCCTGAAACGGCCGAGCGGCTTCACCCTAACGACCTACGCCGGGTCGTTCGTGCTTTGGAAGTATTTCATGTGACTGGCGTCCCACTTTCGGCCCAGCTAGCGCCTCAAACCAAGCAGTCTCCCTATGACTTATGCTTGGTCGGTTTGACAATGGACAGGCAAATGCTATATAACCGTATTGAAGAGCGAATTGACCTTATGCTGAGCCAAGGACTTGTTGATGAGGTGGCGGCGCTCATGGACAAAGGGTTCGCTCCGGGGCTAGTATCCATGCAAGGGCTGGGTTACAAGGAAATCGTGTCGTACCTTAAAGGGGAGTTCAGCTACGAGGAGGCCGTCGTGCTGCTTAAGCGCGATACGCGCCGTTTCGCTAAGCGGCAGCTATCTTGGTTTCGCCACATGAAGGACATCGAGTGGGTAGACGTCACCGACTCGGGAAATTTTTCTGCTAACTATCAAAAAATCCGTGCTATAATAGCAGGAAAGTTTCACTGAAATCTTGAATATATTTTCAAAACAATCTAATTGAACCATTGGGGGTACGGCTAATGAACAAGTCCATTAACATCCAAGACACGTTCTTGAACCAACTGCGCAAAGAGAACATTCCGGCCACGGTATACCTTACAAACGGCTTTCAGATCCGTGGAACGATCAAAGCTTTTGACAATTTTACCATCGTGATTGACAGCGACGGCCGTCAGCAAATGGTGTACAAGCATGCCATCTCCACGTTCATGCCGCAGCGTAATGTGTCCCTGATGCAGGATAACAACAGCGAACAATAGATTTTAGAATGGATTCATAGAGAGCAAAATCATACCGCCTTTGATTAATTTGAAACTTTTTGGTTTATAATTCGTTTAGCTTATAAGGAGTGCAGAGAGCAACCTGAGAGGGTTGTTCTTTTCTTTCCGAGGCACGACTCGAGAGTCAGAAGGTTTGATCCCGCAAGGGAGTAAGGAGGGGGACAAATGGCTGGAAAAGATAATCAGATGTCTCGTTTGAATAAAAACAAAGACAACTCGAAGACATCCAAAACCACGAAACCGAATGCAAAGAAGAAAAAGGGCAAGGGAAAGCGAATTGCATGGGCGCTGTTTTTCACGGCCGTCATTGCGATTTTCTGCGCGCTTGCAGGTTATTTGTTCATCCTGATCAGCGGAGAAAAGCTGCTGGAACAGAATCAGGATAAATTGACCGCTTACGGTACTTCCAAAGTATATGACCGCAACGGCACGCTGATGGGCGAGTTGTCCCTGCAGAAGAGCGATCCCGTGAAGTACGAGGATATTCCGGAGAAATTGATACAAGCATTCATTGCAACTGAGGATAAACGGTTCATGGAGCATAACGGCGTGGACATGTGGTCGATCGGCCGTGCAGCAGTAAAGGATATCATGGCCCGGTCCATGGTGGAAGGCGGAAGCACGATCACGCAGCAGCTGGCGAAGAATATATTCCTGACCCGGGACAAAACATTCTTCCGAAAGGCGACTGAAATGTCGATCGCGCTGGCGCTTGAGCGTCAGCATAGCAAACAAGAAATTATCGAGATGTATTTGAACCGGATTAACTTCGGTGGACCATATTACGGCATCAAAGCCGCATCCGAGCGTTATTTCGGCAAGTCGGATCTGAAAGAGCTGGATTTATGGGAAATGGCGACGCTTGCGGCAATGCCGAAAGGGCCGTCCCGCTATAATCCGCTCAAGAATCCCGACCTTTCCAAAGAGCGGCGCGCGGTCGTCCTTACCCTGATGGAACAACAGGGATATATCACGGCCGAAGAGGCAGCGGAAGCCAAGAAGGTGGACTATGCCTATACGCCGCCTGAAAGACAACAGAAGTATACGGCGTTTATCGATTATGTCATGGAAGAGGCCGAAGAGAAGTGGGGCCTTACCGAGGATGACGTTAACATTGGCGGTTATCAGATTTATACCACGATGGACGTGAATGCCCAAACGGCCATGGAAGAGGAATTCAATAATCCGGCCAACTTCGAGGAAAGTCCGGATGACGTGCAGGTTGAAGGCTCCATGGTCATCATTAACCAAGAGACCGGCGGGATCGTCGCCATGGTCGGCGGTCGGGAGTATACGCGCGGCGGGTTCAGCCGGGCTACCGACAGCCGTCGTCAGCCGGGCTCCGCTTTGAAGCCGATTGTATCCTACGCGCCGGCGCTTGAATCCGGCAAATTTACGAAGGATTCGAGACTCAGCAACAAGAAGCAGTGTTTCGGCAGCAATTACTGTCCGAATAACCTGCACGGTTACTCGGAGACGATCGGCATGCCGGAAGCGATTCAGCGTTCCGAGAACATCCCGGCCGTATGGCTGTTGAACGAAATCGGCGTGAAAACCGGATTTGATTTTGCGCAAAGCCTCGGCATCAAGATGTCCGAAGGGGATGCGAACCTATCCTTGGCCCTGGGCGGCATGGATACCGGTACGAACACCTTCGAGATGGCTCAAGCTTTCAGTGCCTTTGCCAATGGCGGAGAATTCAAAGAGGCTTTTGCCATCAAACAAATTAAAGACAACAAAGGCAAGGTTGTGCATGAGAACAAGGGCAGCAAAGGGAAGCGCGTGATGAGCGAGACGACGGCTTCGCAAATGACGGACATGATGCGTCGCGTCGTAGAGGACGGAACGGGTAAGAATGCCCGGATCAGCCGTCCGGTAGCCGGTAAGACGGGAACCACGCAGAGCGGCTACAAGGGCGTCAGCTCGAACCGCGACGTATGGTTTGTCGGTTATACGCCGGAATTAACGGCAGCTGTATGGATGGGCTACGATAATCCTGATCGCCAGCATCTGCTGAAACGAAGCAGCTCGATCTCTGCTTCCTTATGGGGCAAAGTGATGGAGAAGGCGGTTCAAGGCTATGAGGCGAAGAATTTCCCGAATGTCCAGCCGGTACAGCCGCCTGTAGAAGAACCGGCATTAAGCGCAGTCAACGGTTTGACGGGCTCTTATAACGGGGAGACCCAGACCGTATCACTGAGCTGGAATCCGGTTCAAGGCAATGTTCAGTACCGCATATACCGTAAGGAAACGTCCGAGTCCGAGTACACGCGCATCCTCGATTCTTTGGGCGGAACCTCCATTGAGGATATGAGTGCGATGGAAGGATTGACATACGATTATTACGTAACGGCCTTCGATCCATCAACCGGCGATGAATCGGAACCTTCAAACATTTTGCAGATCGTGGCTGTTTCCGAGGAATTGCCGCCTGAGGATCTGGAACCCGATCCAGGAGACACTCAAGAACCGCCTCCGGTGGATAATGGTGAGAACGGGGAAGGAAACGAGATGCCGGGTAATGAGAATGGTAACGGCAACGGTAATGGTAATGGTAATGGTAATGGTAATGGTAACGGCAACGGTTCGGGCGAACCGGGCAATGGCCATGGGAATGGAAACGGAAACGGAAACGGTACGACTCCGCCTGACAATGGAAACGGAGCTGGGAATGGTCAGGATGGCCAAAATCCCGGCGACGGAACGGATGGCTCAGGAGATGGAACGAGCACCGGTGACGGTGGCACGGGAGGAACCGACACGGATACCGGCAATATCCCTACGGTTCCGGGAACGATCGTGGATCCGTCGGATCCGGCGAACACGTCTGACCAGTCCCAAGACAGCCCATAATAAATTCAGAAGCCTCCGCATGATTGCGGAGGCTTCTTTGTTTTGAGTGTGTTACCCAAATGTGGTAAGCTGGGAATACGAATGGGGAGGAAAAGTTCCATGAAACGTAAATTCGGAGATCGGGCGAATTGGCGCCGTATCACCCGCCGGCACTTCACTTCCCGGTATGTGGAATGTGAGCAATTTACAGGGTATCTCACGTTATATACCATCTATGGCCTGAAAGAACCGTTGTGGAAGACGTATGGCCGTCATACTTACCGAATCGCGGACAAAGGCTATTCATGGCTGCAGTATTATCCCAAGGACAGCCATTACATCGTTACGGCCATGTTTGACGACAAGCGGAATATTGTTCAATGGTATATCGATATTTGCAAGAAACAAGGTGTAACCGATCAGGGCGTCCCATGGTTTGACGATCTATACCTGGACGTTGTGGTCGTCAAGAATGGCGAAGTGTTCTTGCTGGATGAAGATGAGCTTGAGGATGCCCTGCGCCGGAATGATATCACCCGGGATGATTACAGGCTTGCCAAGGTGACTGCACGAAACCTGCTTCGGGCCATCGACGCACATGAATTTCCTTATTTTATGATGTCACTGAAGCATCGCGACCAGTTATTTCATAACGGAGAGTTCAGGAGGAAGAAATAATGCGTCAGGAAATACATAAAGGCCTGCCGACCGCAGGCACAAGAAAGAGAGCATGGTATCGGCGAGGGATGTATGCCCTGCTCTCGCTCGTCGTTCTCGGAGTTTTATGGTCAGGTTATGCGTATTGGAAAATCGAAAGCGCCATCAGCAGACCTGCGGAGAAAGCGGACGTCGGCATCATTTTGGGCGCCTCCATGTGGGGGGATCAACCAAGTCCCGGCCTTCGCGAACGCCTTGAGCATGCGCTGGTTGAGTATAATGCCGGTCGATTCGATACCTTCATTGTTACAGGCGGTCTGGATAAACCCGAGTACAATTATACCGAAGCCGAGGGGATGAGAAACTTCCTGGTCGAGGCAGGGGTGCCTCAAGAACGAATCTTCCTTGAGAACGAAGCTACGAGCACTTACGAGAATTTGCTATACAGCCAAGCGATCATGGAGGAGCACGGGTGGAACACCGCTATCATTGTAACCCATGATTATCACGGGACTAGGGCCATGGAGGTCGCAACAGCCCTTGGCTACGATCAACCCTCGATGTCGCTGACAGAATCTACCGTTCTGCCCATGGCTAAGCACAAGTCCCGGGAAGTGCTGGCTTATACGAAATGGACGGCCGATCGGCTGTTGATCGCCATGGGTGTCCTATGAGGACGAAACTTCTAATAAGCAGGCTGTAAATAGAATACATTGGAATAGATAGTCAGCCCTTTGGATAAAGAGGTGAGGAGCAATGAACGGGCGTGTAACGGCCGCTAACGGCCGATCTGAAGGACGGCCATCCCGGCAGATAAATGTCGTGCTCCGCAGCGCGGAACCCCCACTCATCAGCAGTGCGGTTCCGGAACGCGAACCGGCCCCTTCGCCGAACCCTGTTTCCCAGCACAGTCTATTCCAAGAAATACAAAAAGAGCTGGATCAGCTGGTAGGTCTAGAACAGATCAAAGACTTGGTGTTTGAAATCTATGCTCTGCTTCAAGTAGCCCAGATGCGTTCGGAAGCAGGCTTATTAAGCGGCGGTCATGTATACCATATGATTTTCAAAGGAAATCCCGGTACGGGCAAAACGACGGTCGCCCGCATCGTAGCGAAGCTGTTTCAGAAGATGGGCGTGCTGAATAAGGGCCACCTGGTCGAAGTGGAGCGGGCGGACCTCGTTGGCGAATATATCGGCCACACGGCACAAAAGACCAGGGAACTGGTCAAGAAGGCGTTGGGTGGCATTTTGTTCATCGACGAGGCCTACAGCCTCGCCCGCGGAGGCGAGAAGGATTTTGGCAAGGAAGCGATCGATACGCTTGTCAAAGCCATGGAGGATCATAAAAACCAGTTCATTCTTATTCTGGCAGGTTACAGTGACGAGATTGATTTTTTTATGGATACGAATCCCGGTTTGCATTCCCGTTTTCCGATCCAGATGGACTTCCCGGATTACAATCTGGATCAATTGATCCAGATTTCGGAGCTGATGGCGAAGGAGAGAGACTACATCTTGATGCCGCAGTCGCTGAGCAAGCTGAAGGACCACCTGCAGCTGGAGAAGGACCATGGGCTGCACGCCTTCAGCAACGCGCGTTATGTACGGAATGTCATCGAGAAATCGATAAGGAATCAATCGGTCCGGCTGTTGAATCAATACGTAACGGGCAACCCGGGCAAGCTGGAGCTTATGACCCTGCGGCCGGAGGACTTTAAGTTAAACGGAAAATTACAATGAATTTAAGCTTGTCTTCGAACATAATGAAGGGGTAACACTGCTTTCTTTGGATCATAATGTTTATTGCAGGCAGCAGCGGTTAGTTAAATTAGTAGACGTATCGTTAGAAGGAGTTGGCTATATGACAAATATAACGCATGATACCCGGACAGAGATCGAAGATAAAGCCGTTCTGGTCAGTTTGGTTACGGACGCGGTTAAACGCACCGGGATTAATCCGGAACACTCGCTGCAGGAGCTGGTCCAGCTGGCCGAAACCGCTGGAGTAGAGGTGCTGGATGTCATTACGCAAAATCGGGAAGTGCCGGATTCCAAGTGGTTTATCGGCAAAGGGAAAGTCGAAGAGCTGCGCATGGCGATTGATGGCTTAGGCGCTACCACGGCCATATTCGACCAGGAACTATCGGGGGCGCAGGTTCGAAATCTGGAAGAATCGCTTGATGTCAAGATTATCGACCGGACTCAATTGATTCTGGACATTTTCGCGCAGCGGGCGAAAACCCGTGAGGGGATTATCCAGGTGGAGCTGGCCCAGCTTACGTACCTGCTCCCGAGGTTGTCGGGACATGGCAAAAATCTGTCCAGGCTCGGAGCGGGAATCGGGACGCGCGGGCCGGGGGAGAGCAAGCTCGAAACCGACCGCAGGCATATTCGCGACAGAATCAGCGACTTAAAGCGGCAGTTGGATGAAGTCACCCGGCATCGGACGCTCCATCGGGAGCGCCGGAAGAAGAGCGGGGCCGTGCAGGTTGCGCTTGTTGGTTACACCAATGCCGGCAAATCGACTTTGTTGAATCGGTTAACGGCCGCTGACGTTTATATTGAAAATCAATTGTTTGCGACGCTGGACCCCACTTCGCGCGTGCTGGAGCTGCCAAGCGGCAAAGAAGTCGTGCTGACGGATACCGTAGGATTCATACAGAATCTTCCCCATGATTTGGTGGCTGCATTCCGTGCGACGCTGGAAGAAGCCAACGAAGCCGATCTGATCCTTCATGTCGTGGATGCTTCTTCACCTATGCGGGACGAACAGATGGCGGTGGTTCAGTCCATTCTTCAGGATTTGGGAGCCGCCGATAAACCTCAAATCGTCCTGTTTAACAAAAAGGATGCTTGTGAGCCTGGCCAGCTGGAAATGCTGCCGACGGGTGAGGGGCAATTAAAGATCAGCGCGTACGTCGATGAGGATTTGGAATCGGTGCGCGAAGCGATACAGGACCGGCTCTCCGGAGGCAACGTCACGTTCCGGATTCCGGCCGACCGCGGCGATTTGAACTCGGTAGTATACCGGGTCGGAGACGTGCTGGAGCAGTCTTTTGACGAGAATGATATCCTCTATGAGGTCCGGATCAATAAAGCGGATTATGAAAAGATGGGTTATTTGCTTCATGATTACGTTCAGAATGGATCTTAAGCATAGGTAGTAAATGCGCATATGCCCCTGTTCAGGGGCTTATATTGCGTGTTCGGGGCGGTTTTGAAACGTTGATGAGTTCTATGTAATAAAAATATGTGTTAAGATGTGAGACATCATGTGTATAAGAGGAGAGAGCAGTTCGTCATGGCAAGATTTTCGCAAGATATACTTGAATTGAGCAGTGAGATTGAGTCCAAAATCAGTCGGCGTGTACGGGAGATTGACACCATTGTTGATTTTAATCAGTGGAAGGTCATTGATGCTTTCCAGAAGTTTCAGGTGAGTGATTTCCATTTTGCGGGTTCCACCGGCTATGCCTATAATGATCGTGGCCGTGAAGTGCTGGATGAAGTTTACGCTGAGGTATTCAGAGCCGAATCGGCACTGGTGCGGCCCCATTTTGCCTCTGGAACCCATACGATCTCGACAGCCTTGTTTGGTGTATTACGACCGGGAGATGAGCTGCTTTACATTACTGGTCGTCCCTACGACACGCTGCATAAAGTCATTGGCAAGCCCGGGGACGGCACCGGATCGCTGCGCGATTTCGGTATCGGCTATCGTGAGGTGGCGCTGACAGAACAAGGGGACATTGACTGGGAGCGGGTCGAGAGTGCCATCGTGCCTTCAACGAAAGTTATCGGTATCCAACGCTCCCGGGGGTATGATTGGCGGTCTTCGTTTACCGTTGCCCAAATTGGCGAGATGGTAAGCCGTATACGGTCCATTCGCGAGGATGTAATCGTGTTTGTGGATAACTGCTACGGTGAGTTTACGGAGCGTCTGGAACCGACGGAGGTCGGCGTTGATCTGATGGCGGGTTCTCTAATCAAAAATCCTGGCGGCGGCATTGCCGAAACCGGCGGCTACATATGCGGCAAAGCAGCCTATGTCGAGCAGGCGGCGTATCGGTTGACTGCACCCGGAATCGGACGTGAAGTCGGAGCTATGCTGGGAACGACTCGAGGAATCTATCAGGGCTTATTCCTGGCACCTTCCACCGTCGGGCAAGCCATCAAGGGGAGCGTCTATGCTGCCGCGATGTTTGAAGCCGTGGGATTTACGACCAAGCCGGGCTGGCAGGATGAGCGTACCGATTTGATCCAGGCGGTATCTTTTAGCGGAGCGGAACATCTGATCGCTTTTGTTCAAGGGATACAACGGGCCGCGGCCGTGGACAGCCATGTGGTTCCCGAACCTTGGGATATGCCGGGATATGAGCATCCGGTGATCATGGCGGCAGGCACGTTCATTCAGGGAGGAAGCCTGGAATTGTCCGCGGATGCGCCTATCCGTTCACCCTATATCGGCTACATGCAGGGTGGTTTGACTTATTCTCATGTTAAATATGGGGTACTTATGGCACTCCAAAACATGAAAGATCGTAAACTATTGTGAGTTATCCTTACATGCGGTTGACGTGGCTGATCAGGAAATGTACAATAGGATCAGAATAACCACTTGGAAGGTTGATGAGATATGGGTGATGAGATTCGGAGGAATATGGCGTTATTTCCGATAGGCATTGTTATGAAGCTTACGGATCTATCTGCCAGACAAATTCGCTATTATGAGCAGCATAATTTAATTGTCCCAGCCCGTACGTCGGGCAACCAACGCCTGTTTTCCTTCAATGATGTGGAGCGACTGCTAGAGATTAAGGCTTTGATTGAAAAAGGCGTGAACATTGCCGGCATTAAACAAGTCATGAACCCGGTCACGAAAGAGTCTGAAGAGGCTACCGTCATTACGCCGGATACGGAGAACAGACGCCGTGAGATGTCGGAGTCGCAGCTGCGCCGTTTGCTGAAGCAGGAATTGATTACCGCTAAAAGACCGGGTCAGGTTTCATTGATTCAAGGGGAATTATCCCGGTTTTTTAATAAATAAGGATTGCCATGCTGTCATTCTTCATGGAGTCTAGTTTTTATTTAAAAAGGAGAGGATAAAGTGAGTTATACCAGAGAGGACATTCTACGCATCGCCAAAGAAGAAAATGTTCGATTTATCCGCTTGCAATTTACAGATTTGCTTGGAACGATCAAAAACGTTGAAATTCCGGTAAGCCAGCTGCCTAAAGCGCTTGATAATAAAATGATGTTTGACGGTTCTTCCATCGAAGGGTATGTTCGTATCGAGGAATCCGATATGTACCTGTACCCGGATCTGGATACCTTCATGATCTTCCCTTGGGTATCCGAGGACCGCGTCGCACGTCTGATCTGTGATGTTTACATGCCGGACGGCACCCCGTTTGCAGGAGATCCGCGCGGGATTCTGAAGAGAGCACTGAAGGAAGCCGAAGAGATGGGCTTCACTTCCATGAATGTCGGTCCGGAGCCGGAATTCTTCCTGTTCAAAACCGACGAAAAAGGCAATCCGACCATGGAGCTGAATGACCAAGGCGGATACTTTGACCTGGCGCCTACCGATCTCGGCGAGAACTGCCGCCGCGACATCGTGTTGACGCTGGAAGAGATGGGCTTCGAAATCGAAGCTTCTCACCATGAGGTAGCACCGGGCCAGCACGAAATTGACTTCAAGTACGCAGATGCGATCAAAGCGGCTGACCAGATTCAAACCTTTAAATTGGTTGTTAAGACGATCGCTCGTCAGCATGGACTGATTGCAACCTTTATGCCAAAACCGTTATTCGGCGTAAACGGCTCCGGCATGCACTGCAACCAATCGCTGTTCAAAGGCGGCGAGAACGCGTTCGTTGATGAGAGCGACGAGCTTGGCCTGAGCGTAACGGCTCGGAACTATATGGCGGGTATTCTTAAGCATGCACGCGCGTTTGCTGCGATCACGAACCCGACGGTGAACTCGTACAAGCGTCTCGTGCCTGGTTACGAAGCACCTTGCTACGTGGCATGGTCTGCAAGCAACCGCAGCCCGATGATTCGTATTCCAGCATCCCGCGGTCTGAGCACGCGCATTGAAGTGCGTAACCCGGATCCGGCGGCGAATCCGTATCTGGCTCTGGCTGTCATGCTGAAAGCTGGCTTGGACGGTGTTAAGCGTGAGCTGTCGCTTCCGGCACCGATCGACCGCAACATCTACGTGATGACGGAAGAAGAGCGCATCGAGGAAGGCATCCCAAGCTTGCCGGCAAACCTGAAAGAAGCGCTCAACGAATTGATCCGCAGCGAAGTCATCTCGGATGCACTCGGTGACCATGCGCTGGCTCACTTCTACGAGCTGAAAGAGATCGAATGGGATATGTATAGAACGCAAGTTCACCAATGGGAACGCGATCAGTACATTACAATGTATTAATAGAGGGATCCCCGCTGCCAAGTGGCAGCGGGGATTTTTTAAATGCAGACATGAGCAGACATGATTTCAGCATTTAAAATTCATTAGTAAACAGCATGATTTGTGAGTCGGTATAGTTCTCATATATTGAAGCCCAATATTAGGATTGTAAGTGGATATGTTAAGTAGTATCTTTATATCAACATTTTAGCGCAATAGAAAGATCGGATTGTTTATACTTTATAGAATAGAATCTTCCCTTACCTACGGGGAGATTCTTTTTTTGCGAAAAAAGGAACCTTTCCTCGCTTCCATGACTCTAATTAGATGAGGTGAATCGGTTGGAGCTCGAATACTTGAAGCAGATGACGGTCATGGACAGCCAGACGCTGGATAAAATCATGAACGAATATGGAAATGATGTATGGAATTATGCGTATTTTTTGACCAAACAGCATGCCTTGGCAGACGATATTGCACAAGAAGCCTTTATTAAGGCCTATTACGGCATACATACCTTTCGCGGTCACGCGACGCTGAAAACGTGGCTGCTGACGATCACGCGACATACGGCGTTCCGGTACAAACAGGCTTTTTTCTTTCGGAAAGTCATCCTTAAAGACAAGCTTATCGCCAGTTCGTCAAGCCGGTCAGCGGAAGCGGAATATTTGGACGAGCAGTATACGGATGAAATATGGGCAATGATTATGACTTTGCCGAGCAAGCTTAGGGAAGTGTTGGTCCTGGACTTATACTATGAAATGCCAATGCATGAGATAGCGGAGCTGCTTCATATTGCGACAGGCACCGTAAAATCCAGATTGCATCGGGCCAGGAAAAAAGTACAAAACCTAATGAAGGAGAAGAACGATGAGTGAGGATAAACCAGACTGGTACAGCCGGGCTAAAAAAGCTCCCTTTTCAGATGAAAAGTTCACGTCCGAAATGAAAAAAAACGTGCATAGGTCCGTGATTTTCACCGACAGTAAGCCTAGACGTCGAAAGTACCTACAAGTTGGATTGGCTGGCGGGTTCATGCTTCTGATTATTTTATTAGCCTTTCAGTTGCCTTTTGGCAGTCAGGAACAAGAGAGAGCAGGGACTATGCCTCCTTATAGGGAGGAGACAATCCGGGCACAAGGGGTAACGGATGAAGGAAGGTTAAACGTTATTGCAGTTGGACAGGAAAAAATAACGACATTGGGTGCACCGAGCTGCTTCGGGATCGAAACGGATCGGTCGTTTACCGGAAACTACAGCGTGCAGTATAGTACTAACCAAGGTACAAATGAAGTCACTACGCTGGAGGGTCTTACATTTATTCAACCGACATCTGCTCCGGTTGATATGATTCGCCTGCCGTTTCAAGATGCCGATGTATTTATACTCGCACCGCAATATAGGGACTGTCATGGCATACAAATCTATGCGTTCGCCGTAGAGCATGAAACGGGTAAAGCCGTTCAGCTTCGATTTCAGGATGAATCCTTGGCATCCTACTTTTCCTATTATAGACCCGGTACGGTCCCTGAGGTGAAGGAGAATAAGCTTGTTCTGCAGTCTACCGAGGGACCGGGAGGCGAAGGTGCGCCGGATTATGTTTCTGAAAGAAGGTATCAATTAGATCTTACGCAAAATGCGTTGGTTCTAGGGTTGCGTAAGACCGGAACGTTCTAGTGCATGTCCTAAAAAAGAGGTTACCATCCATTAAGGAAGGTAACCTCTTATTCATAAATCTATGAAATTAGTGCACGTCCCTGAAGAGACCGATCACTTTCCCGAGAATCGTTACATGGTTCAAGCGCAGCGGCTCATAGGTAGGATTCTCCGGCTGCAATCGTACATGATCCTTCTCCTTGTAGAAGGTCTTCACGGTTGCTTCATCTTCTTCTGTCATTGCTACGACAATGTCACCATTGTCCGCGGTTTGCTGCTGGCGAACGATGACGTAGTCACCGCTGTGAATACCGGCTTCAATCATACTGTCGCCGACTACGGACAACATGAACACCTTATCGTCGCCCACGTAATGCTGCGGGAGCGGGAAATAATCTTCAATGTTCTCCATGGCCGTAATCGGTACGCCTGCTGTGACTTTCCCGACGACAGGCACTCTGGCAATGGTGTGCGTAAACAGATTCGCGCTTTCGGATTCTTCTTGGCCAAGCAACTCGATCGCTCTTGGTTTCGTAGGGTCACGGCGGATCAGGCCTTTCTTCTCCAAACGGTCCAGATGACCATGGACCGTAGAACTGGAGGCTAGTCCGACAGCCTCGCCGATTTCCCGGACAGAAGGCGGGTAACCCTTGCTACGAACTTCGTTGCGGATAAACTCTAAGATCGCCAGCTGGCGGCTGGATATTTTCGACATGCCGTATCAACCCCATTTAGTAACGTTTGGGAAAATTATAACATAGAACTACCGTTCGTACAAACATAAGTTCTAAAATAAAAATAGAACAAATGTTCTTTTGGGTATTGAATCAAACAAGTGTTCGTGTTAAGATGAATCCATAAGAGAACACTTGTTTGGGAGATGATGATTCCATGTTGAAATACAGTACATACCGCAGCATTTATGAGAACGTTCCGGTGGTAACAGAACAATCATCGAAGAATTGGGGCATTTACTTGAAATCGAAGATAGCTTCGATCCCTTTGAATAAACTGTTGTTCACCCTGCTAATTGTGGCCATCTTTTGGACAGGTGCATATTCCGTTTTTGCCGGTGGGACAGAGAGGCCGACTGGAGAGAAGCAGGTGATCGTTCAATATGGCGATAGCTTGTGGCGAATTGCTTCCCTTCATAAACCGGCGGATATGGATACGCGCGTATATTTGGATAGCATTCGAAGAATGAACGGATTGAAGGGTCCTGACATACAGGCTGGAGAAGTGCTGTCATTGCCGGTTTGGTGATTTGACGGTGCTCCTAACCTATAGGCAATCATTCTCCATAATATTCACCAAGTACTGTTGGTTGCTTCCTGTTTACTGAACATCATATTCTGCTTATCAGATTGAATCTTTTACGCGTAATAGCGCGTTTACAATAGATGACTATGGATTACCTCTCCATAGACGGTATCCATTTATACGCAACATATGTTCATATTTATTCTTAGACGAGCTTGCAAGGGCCCAGTTGCCTTGACAAGCTCTTTTTCACATGTTTTAGTTATACATGATATCGAAATTGGAGGAGAAGTCATGGACATCGATACTTTGGTAGAACGCATCAATGTATTAGCAAGAAAGAAGAAGAATGAAGGGTTGACCGAGGAGGAGCTAAAAGAACGGGCCGAGCTTCGGGAAATATACCTTAACAATATTCGCAGTAACTTTAGACAACAGCTGGAATCGATTGAATGGGTTGATGAAAACGAACAAAAAGGCGGCCCGCGATTAAAGCACTAGTCGATTAACCGTTCAAGGATTTATATTCAGCGGATCCGTGAACAGATAGAAGGATAGCATAATAATACTTGGGGTACCGGTCATTCGGATAATCGATTACGGTTACCCCAAGTTTATATGGTTTATAAACATTTTGATTATGAGTTCAGGGGGAACCAAATGTCACGTTCATGGGAAAGAAAAGTCAGCAAAAATATGTCGCAGCTTAACAAACAGCGCAAAAAGCAGGGATTGACCTCGTATCAAGGGTCTGCGATTAGTGATAAGCATGACGTGTTTAAGGGTCGTAAGTATGTACTTCCGTTAGTGCTTGTTGCATTGGCCGGTTTGTATGCGCTTCTCGGAACGGCAACTTCACAGGCAGCCGGCGGAAGCAATGATGTATTGAATTGGGTTGGCGTCAGCTTGTATATCCTGTTGGCGCTCATGATATTTCTCCGCAAGCCTTATTTGAAGATTGAGCGCGCCTCCGTGTCGACCATGAAGTTCAACCGGGAACGCCGTCTGGCCGTATCCGATATCGAGAAAATCAAATTGGCTTCGGGTTCCGTCGTGATCCAAGGCAAGGGAAAAGCAGGCAACTGGGTGTTCTCACGAATGATGAATCTTTACGATACCAAAGCCATGGGCGAAAGATTGGAAGAGTTTGCAAAGACTCATCAAATTCCAGTGGAGCACAACTAACCCGATAGAGTAGATCACAATGTAGATGAGGAGTGGGAGAGAAATGCCGATTGCTGCGGTTTTGTTTGATTTAGACGATACGTTATTGTGGGATGAACGCAGTGTAGAAGAAGCGTTTGAAGTGACTTGCCGAGCCGGAGCGACGGCAACCGGCGTTGATGCCGGCGCGCTTTTAGCCGCGGTGCGTGAGGAAGCAAGAGCATTGTATGAATCCTATGATACTTTTGCGTTTACCAAGATGATCGGGATCAATCCGTTTGAGGGCTTGTGGGCTAATTTTACGGCTGGATCCCAGCCCGAATTCCGAAAGCTGCAAGAATTGGCTCCCGTTTACCGCAAAGAATCCTGGCGGCGCGGACTTCATCGCCTTGGCGTTGATAATGAAGCGTTGGCGGAGAAATTGGCAGCGCAATTTGCGGCGGAACGCAGAACAAGACCTTACGTTTATGAAGAAACCTTTGAAGTGCTGAAAGAATTGCAGGGTAACGTGAAGCTGCTGCTTCTAACGAACGGAAGTCCGGATTTGCAGCAGGAGAAGCTTGATGGCGTTCCGGAACTGGTCCCTTATTTTGACCACATTATAATCTCGGGTGATTTCGGCAAAGGCAAGCCGGATGTTTCCATATTCAAGCATGCACTTGATCTGTTAGGCGTTGAAGCGGATCAGGCCGTGATGGTGGGAGATAAGTTGACCACAGATATTAAAGGCGGGAATGCCGCAGGACTGCATACGGTTTGGATCAATCGGGTAGACCGGCCTCATGATCCGGCCATTCAGCCGAAGTTTGAGATCAAACATTTATCCGAGCTGCATGCTATTGTGGCGTCCTTATAAATGACGTGATGAAGAACTCACAACTACTCTACAAGATATATTAGCTACATAGGAACAGTCCTGGCAGCAGCTGCTGCGATTCGGGGCTGTTTTTTTGTTGGTTGCCATGTTTGCAAAGGAAAGAGTATGTTGGCAGTGACAAACGTCACACAATTGTAAGCTGCATGAGATAGAAGTTAAAGAATAATACGATATAATGAGTTAGTAAAATGACGCTCTTTGGAATGGACCATTACGTGAATAAATCATACATAGCATGAATTCGTAAAAGAGGTGGTTGGATGACCAGGAAAAAGATGGCCTTTATTGCAGCCATGGTGTTGATGGCGGTTGCGCTTGCCGCATGCAATGACAGCAAGGCGGAGCCCAGTGATGACGTGATGGCGGAGCCGATCATCGTAGAGCTCTCTCTGACGCCAGAGAGCATTAAGGCAGGCGAGAAGGTGTTGATCGAAGCGAAGGTAACACAAGCCGGCAGCCCGGTCGAAGATGCAAACGACGTGGAATTCGAAGTGACACTGGAAGGCGGAGGCGTTCAGGCAAAGGTACCGGTCAAGCATGATCAGGGCGGGGTCTACAAAATGGAGAAAACCTTCGAGGAAGCGGGAACCTATCGCATCGTTTCCCATGTCACGGCAAGAGGGCAGCACTCCATGCCGCTGAAGGAACTGACGGTAACCGAGTAATACACCATACACAGCCAATAAATAAGGCAGCGCATCCATCCGTTGGGCGGATCATGCGCTGCCTTATTCCATTTTCCTATTCAGTCAACCGCTTAAGGCTTATTGGAATTGGGGATCTTCTACCGGAGTAGCTACCCAGCCGTTCTCTTCAATAAAGAGACGAACCGCGATGATCTGCTTGTTCTCCATCAGCGTGAAGAAATGAGGCGTGTTTTCCGGTACGGAGATCACGTCGCCCGGCTCTAGCTCTACGTTAAAGTATCCGACATCGTCGGAGCCTTTAATAATGAAAATCCCTTTACCGCCAACGATCGCACGGATTTCGTCTTCCGAGTGGGTGTGAACTTCTTCGAATTTTTTAAGCAGGTCCTCTATATTGGGCGTGGACTCGGAAAGCGTGATGACATCCCAGATTTTGTAGCCGCGTCTTGCAGCCAGGTCGCGAATTTCTTCGTCAAAAGTGTCCAAAATGCGCTGCTTATCTTCATCACTCAGCTTGAAATTTTCTTGAAGATCTGCCGGGAGTTTATCCATATTCCAATGCTCATAAACAACCTCTTGGTTATTCAGGAATTCCCGAACATTTTCTTCCCCAGTAATGCGTTCGTTCGTGTTGCGAATCACGATTTCTGCCATAGCTTTAACCCTCTTTCTCCCGTTGGATTAATATGTATTATAGCCCCCATCACCGCATTTGTCATCTGCAAATGTTGATTTGTACCGATAGCTGCGCAATATTTCGACTTTTCTATTGAAAAGTATTCTGATACACTAAGATTTAACGTTTTCGGGGGAGGTTTATGAGTTGAACAAGCCTAGCTTACAAGAAGTGCTTAAAGAACGAATATTAATTCTTGACGGTGCCATGGGCACGATGATCCAGCAAGAGGACCTCTCGGCTGAAGATTTTGGCGGCCCGGAGCTGGATGGCTGCAATGAAATGCTGGTCATTCATCGGCCCGACGTCATTCAAAAAATACATGAACAATATCTTGAAGCAGGTGCTGACCTGATTGAAACCAATACATTTGGCGCAACGTCCGTTGTGCTTGCTGAATACGATATACCTGAACTTGCCCGGGAAATCAACCTGAAAGCGGCTCATCTGGCCCGCGCTGCAGTTGAGAAATATTCCACGCCGGACAGCCCGCGTTATGTCGTGGGTGCGATGGGGCCGACAACCAAGACACTGTCGGTTACCGGCGGCGTGACCTTCGCCGAATTGATCGAGAGTTACGAAGAGCAAGCCGTGGCCTTGATTGAAGGCGGCGTGGATGCGCTGTTGCTCGAAACTTCGCAGGATACGCTAAACGTAAAAGCGGGGAGCATTGGGATTCGACAAGCGTTTGATAAGACAGGCGTCACCCTTCCCATCATGATATCCGGCACAATCGAACCGATGGGAACAACGCTTGCGGGACAGAACATCGAGGCGTTTTACATTTCTTTGGAACACTTGAATCCGGTCTCCATCGGCCTGAACTGTGCAACGGGTCCGGAGTTCATGCGCGACCATATCCGTTCCTTGTCCGAAATGTCGAGAAGCGCGATCAGCTGTTATCCGAATGCGGGTCTGCCTGACGAGAATGGTCAATACCATGAATCCCCTGAATCGCTTGCCCAAAAGATGGGGGCATTTGCTGAAAAAGGTTGGCTTAACATCGCAGGGGGATGCTGCGGTACAACACCTGACCACATCCGGTCTTTAAAACAAACGATGGATGGCTTCGCCCCACGTCCGCTTGAGGGCGGGCACTTGCCGGCTTTGTCTGGCATCGAGCCGGTATATATCGAGCAGGAAAACCGCCCGTATATGGTGGGCGAGAGAACAAACGTTCTAGGTTCACGCAAATTTAAGCGTTTGATCGTGGAAGGAAAATATGAGGAAGCCTCCGAGATCGCTCGTGCTCAAGTCAAGAATGGCGCCCATGTCATTGACGTATGCGTACAGGATCCGGATCGCGAAGAAGCCGAGGATATGATCCAATTCCTGGAGCTGGTGGTCAAAAAGGTGAAGGTGCCGCTGATGATCGATACAACCGATCCGGCGGTCATTGACTTGGCCCTGCAATATTCGCAAGGGAAAGCGATCATTAACTCCATTAACCTTGAAGACGGCGAGGAGAAATTTGAGCATGTGACTCCGTTGGTGCACAAATACGGGGCTGCGGTCGTCGTAGGGACCATCGATGAGAGCGGTCAAGCGATTCATCGCGACGACAAGCTCAAGGTGGCGCAGCGGTCTTATGATCTCTTGGTGAACAAATACGGCATTTCGCCTGAGGATATTATTTTCGACACGCTTGTGTTCCCTGTAGGTACGGGTGACGAGCAGTACATCGGATCAGCCAAGGAAACGATTGAGGGCATTCGCATGATAAAAGAAGCCATGCCTAAAGTGCATACGATCCTCGGCATCAGCAACGTTTCCTTCGGATTGCCGGAAGCGGGCCGTGAAGTGCTGAACTCCGTGTATCTGTACGAATGCACGAAGGCCGGATTGGACTACGCGATCGTGAACACGGAAAAGCTCGAGCGCTATGCCTCCATTCCGGAGGAAGAGCGGCGTCTGGCGGAGGATTTGATTTATCGAACCAATGATGAGACGCTGGCCGCATTCGTCGCCGCGTTCCGGGATAAAAAGGTAGAGAAGAAGGTAAAGGTATCCAATCTGACGCTGGAGGAAAGACTTGCCTCTTATGTGGTGGAAGGCTCCAAGGAAGGCCTTATTCCGGATTTGGATGAAGCCTTGACCAAATACGGCGCGCTGGAGATCATTAATGGCCCGCTAATGGCAGGGATGACCGAGGTTGGTCGCTTGTTTAACAACAACGAGCTCATTGTGGCGGAGGTGCTGCAAAGCGCCGAAGTGATGAAAGCCTCCGTGGCGTATTTGGAATCCTTTATGGAGAAAAACGAGTCGTCGGTCAAAGGGAAAATCATGCTGGCCACCGTGAAGGGCGACGTCCATGATATCGGTAAAAACCTGGTGGAGATCATCTTGTCCAACAATGGTTACCAAATCATTAATTTGGGTATAAAAGTACCACCGGAGCAAATTATCGAGGCTTACCGGCGGGAACAGCCTGATGCCATCGGGTTGTCCGGTTTGTTGGTCAAATCGGCACAGCAGATGGTATCCACCGCCCAGGATTTGAAAAACGCGGGCATTAGCGTTCCGATCATGGTTGGCGGGGCCGCGCTGACGCGGAAGTTCACGAAGACGCGCATCCGCCCCGAATATGACGGAATGGTGCTCTACGCGAAGGACGCGATGGACGGGCTTGCATTGGCCAACCAGCTGAGCGATCCGGTGCTGCGCACCCAAATGGCGGAAGAGATTAAGGCGGAGCAGGAAGCGGATGCAGCGGCACCACAGGTTGTAAAAGTAATGCCGAAGCTGTCTGAAGGACTCCGATCCAAAATATCGACCGAGGCCCCGGTGTATATACCGCCGGATATGGAGCGGCATGTGCTCCGGAATTATCCGATTTCGCACATCCTGCCTTATATCAACATGCAGATGCTGTTGGGACATCATTTAGGCCTCAAAGGTTCCGTGGAACAGCTGCTCAAAGCCAATGATCCGAAGGCGGTATCGCTTAAGGAAACCGTTGACGGCATTCTGGAAGAGGCTGTCCAATCGGGAATCATACAGGCACATGCCATGTACCGTTTCTTCCCGGCGCAGTCGCGAGGAAATGATATTATCATATACGATCCAAAGGATGCATCGAAAATACTGCATACCTTTACGTTTCCAAGACAGCAGGTGGAGCCGTATCTGTGCTTGGCGGACTTCCTGAAATCCGTAGATAGCGGGGTGATGGATTACGTCGGGTTCCTGGTCGTTACGGCAGGGCACGGCGTCGGGAAATTGTCCGGGGAATGGAAGGATAAAGGCGACTATCTCCGTTCCCATGCACTTCAATCGGTTGCCCTGGAAACGGCTGAAGGGCTGGCAGAGCGAATCCACCATATGATGCGGGATACGTGGGGATACCCCGATCCGGCAGACATGACGATGAAACAGCGCCTGGGAGCGAGATACCAAGGCATTCGCGTATCCTTCGGATATCCGGCATGCCCGGATCTGGAGGATCAGGAGCCTTTATTCAAATTGATGAAGCCGGAAGATATCGGCGTTCATCTTACCGAAGGTTTCATGATGGAACCGGAGGCGTCGGTATCCGCGATGGTGTTCAGCCATCCGGAGGCTCATTATTTTAACGTGGATAAAGCTTAACATTTGAATACCGGTACAGCCGGTTTGAAATCCTCCGAATGTTTCGGGGGATTTCTCCGGTTTACAACCGAAAGGGGAGAAGAGGGATGGAACTCTATTTTCTAGGAACAAATGCGGGGGTTCCGACGCTGCAGCGTAACGTGACCTCGATTGCACTGCGAATGCTGGAAGAACGAAGAAGTCTGTGGCTGTTTGATTGTGGAGAAGGCACGCAGCATCAAATATTAAAGTCCCCGCTCAAGCTGTCCAAGCTTGAAAAGGTATTCATTACCCATATGCATGGTGATCATGTATTCGGGTTGCCAGGTTTGCTATCCAGCCGAGGTGCCCAAGGGGTAACATCACCCCTGACGATATATGGTCCCCCAGGCATTAAAGTCTTCATTGAAACTACGCTCAGCATCAGCCAATCGCGCGTCCCTTATACGATGGAGGTCATTGAGCACACCGGTGGCATGTTGTTTGAGGACGATAATTTCCTCGTGGAATCGGCCAAGCTGGATCACAGGGCCGAGAGTTACGGCTACCGTGTCGTGGAGAAGGATCTCCCCGGCAGTCTGGACCTGAAACGGTTGGCGGACTATGGACTCAAGCCAGGGCCGCTCTATGGCAAGCTGAAAAGAGGGGAAAGCGTGGAACTCGGCGACGGCCGATGGATTCATGCCTCGGATGTGCTCCTGACACCGAAAAAAGGGAGGGTGGTCACGATTCTCGGGGATACGCGGCCATGCGCAGGCGTGGAGGCTTTGGCCAAGGACGCGGATCTCCTGGTCCATGAGGCCACGTTCATGGAGGATCTGTCGGAGCTCGCGCACGAATACTATCACAGTACCGCCAAACAGGCGGCGGAAGCGGCTAAACGGGCTGGGGTAAAAGCGCTGTTCTTGACCCACTTCAGCTCCCGGTATAAGGATATCGATCATTTACAGCCGCTGCTAAACGAAGCGCGGGAGATATTTGCGAATACGCGATTGGCGGAGGATTTCGGGTTGTATCCTATCCAGCGTTCCTAGGCACGCACAGCGGTGAATTACGTGGAAATACCGGGTGGTCGGGGAGCATTATTTTCCGGGAAAGCGCAGGATGCGACAAAGCGATTCATAAACGCCAAGGCTTGGACAGTCTTCGATTTCTTTCGACGCGTCGACGGTCAGAATGAGGCGATCGGCATCAACCTTGCAACCGGTAATGGGCTTCTTTACAATAATACTATCGGTATTTCTAAGTTCATTATAGTAAAGGACAGCTGAATGCCCGTAGCCATACATATATTTATGATGATTAACCCTTACGACACGGCCTTGAATGGTCACCTTTTCATCAGATGAATCATTTATGCCGTGAAGGAAAGAAATAAAGAAGGTGCATGTATTCATGGAAAAACCAAAAGGATTGCTGATTGACCTGGACGGAACGCTGTACCATGGCCGGAATCGGATCGAGGGGGCTGACCTGCTGATCGAGCGGTTGAAAGAACTGCAGATTCCGTTCCTGTATGTAACGAACAATTCTTCACGCACGCCGGAGCAGGTGGCGGCTCACCTGGTGGAGATGGGGATTCCTGCCTTGCCGGAGGAAGTATGCACATCCTCCCTCGCTGCAGCTAAATATATCGCTGAAGAGTCGCCCGGTGCCAAGGTGGCGATGCTCGGCGAAGAGGGACTTCGCGAAGCGCTGTTGTCCGCTGGCCTTACCATCGTGGAGCAGTCCCCTGAATACGTCATTCAAGGAATCGACCGCTCGTTTGATTACGAGAAGTTAACCCGCGCCGTTCGCTGGATTCAGGAGGGAGCTGTGTCGATCTTGACCAATCCGGATCTGCAGCTGCCATCCGATACGGGCCTGATGCCTGGTGCTGGCTCGCTTGGGGCTGCGGTCGAGGCCGCTTCGGGAGTTAAGCCGACGGTGATTGGTAAGCCGTCCTCGATCTTGATGAAGTATGCCTCGGATCGCTTGGGTTTAGCTCCGGAAGAAACTTATGTAATCGGAGATAATATCCGTACGGATATTGCCGCTGGCGTGCATGCCGGCTGCAAGACGGTTCTCGTCATGACCGGAATCACGACCGATCGCAATATGGAAGCGCATATGGAAGCCGCCGGCGTCACGCCAGACTATATATGCCGGGATTTGAACGAAGTGATCAGCCTGCTGTGTTCATGATAAGCAATAGTATTATACATAAACTTGTGTGTTGACGAAAGGGAAGATGAATCATGCCGGAACTGCCGGAAATGGAGAATTACCGAAGATTGTTATCCCAGAGCATTCTGAATGTGCCGATCACCGATGTGGTCGTGAACCGCGAAAAATCCTTGAATGTGACGATTGACGAGTTTACTTCGGCCCTGAAGGGAAGCAAGGTCATTTTTGTGGAGCGGAGAGGCAAACACCTCAAATTCCATTTGCATAACGGAGGCAGACTCCTGCTGCACCTGATGCTGGGGGGCATTTTGTATCTGGGACGCAGGGATGAGGAGCGCCCTTCCCGTTCGACCCAGGTCGAGATCACGTTCGGTGACCAGGTGCTGTATTTTATCGGCCTTCGCCTGGGTTATCTGCATTTTCTAACAGCGAGGGAAACTGAGAACGCCCTAAAAGACCTTGGTCCTGAGCTTCTGGATCGGCGAATGACCAAAGCGCGTTTCGTCGAACTCATTGGAAAACGGCGGGGCGCCTTAAAAACGACGCTGGTCAATCAACAAGTCGTCGCCGGCATCGGCAACTGTTATGCGGACGAGATCGCTTTTGATGCCCAAATCCACCCGCTATCCAAAATTCAGGATTTGTCGGAGGAGTCACTAGAGCAGCTGTACGACAGCACCGTCAAAGTGATGCACGAGGCAACGGACGGCGGAGGATACATGGAAATGCCCTTTCAGGAAGGGGATCTGCTGACAGGTGCTTATAATGACGAATGCAAAGTGTACGACCGTGAAGGAGAGCCCTGCGTTCGCTGCGGTACGCCGATCGTGAAGGCGGAGCACGCCTCGCGCAAAGTTTTCTTTTGCCCGAATTGCCAGCATGAAGTCTAAAGTCCGGATTGGAAGCCATGTCAGCACGCGGGGCGGATTTCTCGCGGCAGCCCAGCATGCAGCCGGGATCGGTTCACTGGCGTATCAGTATTTCCCGAAAAATCCGCGCAGTCTTCATTTGAAGACGCCGGATGTCCGCAATGCTGAGGCTTGTGCGAAATTTTGTCAGGAGCAGGGTCTCGTCTCGATCGCGCACACGCCTTATCCAACGAATATGGCGGTTGGTTTGACCCGGGGAGAAGAATTCTATCGGTTGACCGTGGATTCCCTTAAGAATGATCTCATGATTGCCGAGGCTTGCGGGTCGCTGGGCATCGTTGTACATTTTGGGCATCTCAAGAGCCAGGACGTGCTTGAAGGGTACCAGAACATTATTCGATGCATGAATGATGTGCTGGCTTCCTGGGCGGGCAGGGCCAAGCTGCTGATCGAGAATCAGGCGGGAGACCATGGAGCCATGGGAATGACGCTTGAAGAGTGCGTAAAGGTTAGGCAGCTTGCCGATTATCCGGAAAAAATAGGCTTCTGTCTGGATACCTGCCACTTGTTTGCCGCCGGAGGTTGGGACATATCGAATACGGATGAGCTCCTTGCCAGAGGCAAGTCGCTAGCCTATTGGGAATCGGCGGTAGCCGTTCATTTAAACGATTCGAAATATGGAGCCGGCTCAAGAAAGGATCGCCATGCCCGCATCGGGCAAGGCATGATAGGAACAGAAGCATTGAAGCGCCTGGTTCTGGCACCGGAACTTGCGGGTAAGGCATTTGTACTGGAAAGTGAAAAAGGAGCTGACGGCACGCATCGGGAAGACATCGCCAAGGTGCTGTCCTGGTCCTGATAGGGAGAGGGTAGAATGATTCATCTTTATTTAGACGACTGGCGCCCCAATCCGAAAGGATTCGCGCTGGCTCGAAACGGGGAAGAATGTTTGCTGATGCTCCGCGAATGCGAAGTGGACGTTCTGTCGCTTGATTTTGAACTCGGGCATGGCCAAATGAACGGCGGCGACGTCGTTGCAGCCATGATTGCCGAGAATCTACAGGCTAATGAAATTTATTTGCACACCTCAAGCCCGTCGGGCAGAAGAAAAATGTATGAGCTGCTGTATGAGCACATGCCAAAAAGCGTCAAGGTCCACAATGGGCCGATGCCCGAATCCGTCCTGCGGGAAGTCGCCCAAGGTTCAAGATGATTGAGGTTACGCAGCGCGAACTGTTGGAGAGGCTGGAATGGCAGGATCGTCTGATGAAGCGTGACGCGAAGGCGGATCCTGTCATCGTATTTTTGCATACGCCATTATGCGGTACTTGCGCGGCTGCGCGTAAGATGCTGGATGTCGTGGAGTTTGTGGTGCCCGATGTACAGCTGCTGGCAGCGGACGTGAACTTCCTTCCGGGCATCGTGGAAAGGTATCAAATTCGAAGCGTTCCGGCGCTGCTCGCGATCCCATCAAGCCCTGGTGCAAACCCTGAAGTGCTTTATCGGATGGGCTCCGTGCAGGATATCGTCAGTTTTGTAAGGAGCGTGAAGCCATGATTTCTCTGCAGCACCTGTCGCTCATTCGTGGGAACCGCCACATTTTGAATGATGTCAGCATTGAAATGAAGCCGGGTGAAAATTGGGTGATTCTGGGCAGGAACGGATCCGGCAAAACGACGCTGCTGGAAATGATGACGGGATATATGTTCCCCTCCAGTGGACGCGTAGAAGTGCTGGGACAAGTATACGGCCAATGTGACGTTCGTGAGGTTCGTAAATCCATCGGTTATATCAGCCAATCGCTGCTGGAGAAATTATCGCTAAGCGACCCGGTGTGGGAGGTTGTTGCAACAGGGGCGTATGCCTTTTTACGCTTTTATCAGGACATTCCGGAAGAGGCCAGAAGTTTAGCCTACAGCCTGCTGAACGAAATGGATTTCGGCCGCTTGGCGGAGCTGCCTCTCGGGACCTTGTCCCAAGGGGAACGGAAAAAAGTGATGCTGGCGCGCTCCCTCATGTCCAATCCGAAGATTCTGATTATGGATGAACCGTGTGCCGGTTTGGATTTGTATGAACGGGAGAAGATGCTGCATGAGATTGACCGGCTAAGGCAGCGTAATATTACGGTCGTGTACGTCACGCATCATGTCGAGGAGATCGTCCCTTTATTTACTCATGTGGCGCTTATTAAAGACGGGCGGTTGACGGCCGCGGGACGCAAAGATGAAGTATTGAACCATGAACTTATCAAACAAACTTATGATATCGACGCTCAGCTGGAATGGGATGGCGGACGTCCCTGGATCAAAGTTATTTCTGGAGGTTAATCCGTTTGGACGAATTAAATGTAATGCAGGAACATGAGGAACAGAATCAGAACCATCAGGATTTTCACAGTAAATGGGTATGCACGGCAAATCATGGTTTCGCTCCGTATGCCCAAGAAGAGCTGCGCCGGATGTTTGGCAGCCTAAAAAGCACCATGGTGATGCCAGGCGAGGTGTTTTTGATGACACTCGGCAGCTCCGAAACTGAGGCTAAGCGGCTGATTACGTCAAAACCGCCTATTTTCCTGCGGCATCTCTTTCCGGTACAATGGGAAATCGCGGCCGAATCCGTAGACGCAGCGCTGCAATTGACAGCAGATCATGTGCTGAAGCGGGAGGAGATTAGTCAAAGCCGAGCATCCATCCAAATCCGCAAGACGGAGAACAGCTCATGGACGGAGAGCCCTGCAGCCCTTCGGGACGATTTGCAGCTTCGCTTGGCACCGCTTGAGCTGGAATACACGGTCCAGGCACCCGAATGGATCATTTCACTATTCGCTGCTGACAATGTCTGGTATGCCGGTGTGTCGCGTCCGGAGGACAACCTGTCGGATTGGAACGGAGGCGCAGTCCGTTTTCAGCGGGAAGAGGGTCAAATCTCAAGAGCCAAATTTAAGCTGCTTGAAGCCGAGAAGCAGTTTGGGATACCCTTCGATACGTTCCGCAAGGCTGTCGATATCGGTGCAGCGCCGGGAGGCTGGACATCCTTTTTATTGGAACGCGGCTTGCAGGTTACGGCGGTGGATCCGGCAAAAATGCACCCCTCCCTGGATGGGCATAAAAACCTGCGTGTCATCCACAAGAATGCTGCGGACGTAACGTTTAGAGAGCATGAATTCGATCTGCTGGTATGCGATATGAGCTGGAGCCCCAAACTGATGGCCAAAATGGTGACCGGGCTGCTGCACAGCCTTGAAACGGGCGGCACGGCCGTCGTTACGGTCAAGCTGCTGACCAAGAAGCCAATGGCATTGGTGAAGGAGATCATGTCGGTATTTGAAGCGGCCAGAATGCAGATTCAGGGAGCGAAGCAGTTGTTCCATAATCGGGACGAAATTACGCTCTATATGATTAAGTATTAAAAAAGCCTTTACAAGTTCAAGTGTTTTGTTCTATAATGATTCCAAAATTAACCAACGGCAACTTAAAGGGAAAGCATCCCGCTATGATCACGTTTCAGTGATACGGCGGAGTGCTTTCCTTTTTTTGTTGTGCTTGTAAGTCAGAGGAGAGGGCATTGAGATGAATCAGTCTTGCAAATTGGTGCATGGGGATGTACTGGGTGAGCGTTACGTCATTGACCGCGTCATCGGCGAAGGGGGCATGAGCTGTGTATATCTGGCCGAAGATCTGAAGCTGCCCGGGAAACAATGGGCGGTGAAGGAGACTTTGTCTGAACCGGGTATGCAGCGCACCGTTCAGGATGAGGCACAGCTTCTGATCAAACTGAGCCATCCGCGTCTGCCTCGCATCGTCGATTTTTTTCGTGATGAGGACAACGGCTATACCTATTTGGTTATGGATTACATTCAAGGCATGACATTGGAAAAATATTTCCGGGGTTACCGTGGAAACGTGAATCCGGACTTCATCATGGACCTGACGGAGCAGCTGCTGGACGTCCTGGAATATCTTCATCATCACGAGCCCCAAGTCATATTCAGGGATTTAAAGCCTTCGAACATCATGCTGACCGATCAGCTGGAAGTCCGACTCATCGATTTCGGAATCGCGAGAAGCTACAAGCATGAGAGCGGGGAGGATACGGTCAAGCTCGGCACGGTCGGATTTGCGGCACCGGAGCAATACGGAGGCAGGCAAAGCGATGCCAGATCGGATTTGTACGGATTGGGGGCGCTCCTGCTTTATCTCTCGACCGGCGGCAAATTCAGCGAATGGATCACGGGAGTGGAGCGCCATATTCGCGGCGATTTGCCAAGAGAGTTAGTACCCGTTATCCGAAAGCTGCTTCAATATGCTCCGGAGCATCGATATCAATCGACAGCTGAAGTTCGGTCCGCGCTGAAGCGGCAGCATTTGATTTCCGCGAATCTATCTGCGGTTCAAACCAGCACGGTGCCCGGGACGCTTGTTGCGGCCGTACTAGGTGCATCGTCCGGCGTAGGAACCACGCATAGCTGCATCGCCTTCGGACATTTCCTTGCTTCAAGGTACGGAAAGGTAGCCGTCGTTGAAATGAGCGCCAAATCCACCTCGTTCAGCCGCATACAGGAAATAGCGGAGGGCGGAAGGCTCGGCTCTATCCGCAAATTCGAGATTAACGGGATCCACTTTTGGCGCCAAACAGCGAGGACGGAAGTGATTTCGCTGCTCGGGGGCAGTTACGATGCGGTTGTATTGGATTTGGGGGCGTACAGGGACAGCGAAAGGCTTGAGGAATTCCTGCGGGCCGATCTGCCGATTGTTATCGGGTCGGGAGCGGAGTGGAGGCGGCATGATGTGGCGACGCTGGCCCGGATGCTGTCCAGGCACCCGCAGCCGGGCCGGATCTATGCCCTGCCCCTTGCCGGTGAAGAAACGATTCAGGAGATGAGGAAAACGCTAGGCACGAATAAGGTTTATGCCTTGCCCTTGCAATTGGACCCTTTCGAAATACCTGACAGTAGTCGGCAGGCGTTCGCCCGGCTCTTTCAGGACTACTTGCCGCAGGCTGAACGGAAGCGAAGATTCAGGTTTCTTAAGAATTGACCGCATTTGAACTGAAGGAGATGAAGCCATGCCGATTATCAGGAGGCGAAGCCGCAAACTGATATTTGCCGGACTTGCCGGCGCAGCCGTAACTGGGGCTGTATGTGCCGGCGCCATGTTGTATTATGTGCACGGCTCTAAAGAACAGCGGCACGTGGAGCGGACCCAATACGAGCAGCGAATCGCGGAGCTTGAAGAGACCCAGCTGCAGCAGCTCAATTCGATGCAGGCGGCATGGGTCCCGGTAAGAGATATTCCGCCTGGTCATTTCATAGAGGACAAGGACATCAAGGAAGTGCGTTTGCCGTATGACGGCACGTCCGGCAATCTCTTCTCGGGCAGGGAAGAGATCGCGGGGAAGGGCGCCAAGATCGCGCTGCTTCAGGGAATGCCGATTACCGGCGCGATGCTCTTTGAAGAGGAGCCGACGCGGCCCGATCTCCGTCACCGGGAGATGAAATCCGTATATCTGCCAAGCGACTTGCGCAAGGGGGATGTCATTGATGTTAGGGTCCAATTTCCAACCGGACAGGATTACATCGTTTTATCCAAAAAGAAGATCCACAGGCTCCAAAATCCGGCATTTTGGACAACGTTAAGCGAACAGGAAATCTTATTGCTCTCCAGCGCATTGGTCGATGCTTATCTGCATGATGCTACGCTCTATGCGCTTACCTATGTAGAACCCGAGCTGCAAGAGAGAGCGATTGCGAACTATCCGCCGAACGCGGAGGTGACGAAGCTGATTGCTAGCAACCCGAATATCGTGAAGAAAGCCGAGAAGCAATTGGAGCTTACGCTCCGAAACACGCTGGAAGACGATTTAAGCAAACTCCAGCCGAGTCAGCAGGCGCAAGTGTCCGACGTGCCTCCTAATTCCGCCTATGCTGGCGGAGCCAGGAGTCCGGATTCTTGGAGCCCGGCATCCCATATAAATCCCCCTGCGAAATCCGCTACCGGAATGAATTCCGATGGCATTCTCCCGGACGATGACGTGAATACGGAGGTAACGCTTCGGGAGGAGAAGGCTTCGGAGGCCGAGCAGATTTTGGGGTCAACCGGGAGGATAGATACCCAGAACGACAGTGATAAGACACCGCCAGAGGCTGATATCATATTCTCGAGTCCGTAGGCATGGCAAAGTGAGCCCCGGAGAACAGTTGGTAAGCGAAGGAGTGTAACCAAAGTGAAGAGGTGGATATTTTCGGGCATCTGCGACAAGAGCGATATGCTCCTGTACATGTGCAAAATACTAGCCAATGGAGACAGCAGGGTGCTGCTCGTCGATGGCGCGATAGATGCGAAGTACAGACATTGCATTAGCGTAATGCATCCCCAGCTGCCGGTCATGGAGTTTGCCGGTTTCGACGTGGCAACCGGATTTGGGAGTTATACGTCACTGATGGATTATCTGGAAGAAACGAACGAGAAGAAATATGACTATATTGTGATGGACGTGGAGAAGCCGCAATTTATGGACAAGGCTCAGTGGGATACGGCGGATGCCCATGTTTGGGTCAGCGGATTCGAAGTAACGGGATTGCGAAAGAGCGCGGCCTTGCTGGATGAACTAAGAGCCGCAAGAACAAACGACCCGCTGCCCCCTTTCCATCGCGTATACGTACAGGTTATCGAAGACCTGGCGGACGGGTCCTATATTGAAGGCTTTATGGAGGATAGCCGGATTCAATGGCTGGGTCCCCCTGTAAAGATGCCTTGGGATGAATTGTTTTTTGCGCTGAAAATAAAAAACGAACACGCAGGGAGACTGGGCATCAAGCCATTGTCAAGACAGTATAAGCGGTCGCTTACCGAATTGATTCGGATCCTGACGGAGATGGAGCAGCGGCATATCCGACGGGCGTTTAGGCAGGCGGGAAGGAGGCATGCATGAGTCTGATTGCTGTATGGAGCCCGTTAAAAAGCGGGAGCGGCAGCACGCTGTTGGCCTCGTGTTTACCGATCGTATTGGCGTTTGAATATCAGGTCAAAGTGCTGCTTGCCCATGGTGGACAAGCTGGAGAACGAGTGGAACAGGCCTTTGCGCTGAAGGAGGAAGCGTTCGATTATATGACGGCGTTTCAGGATACCGGATTGGATGCCCTCGAACGGCTCAATGCAAGCGGGAGGTTGAATCCGGATAATGTCCGCAATTATGCTCGGCCGCTGCTGTCTGATCGGCTAGATATTTTATGCGGACCGAAGCCGACGTCGGTCAATGATTTCAGTGCTGCAAGACATGCGGAAGGCGTGAATCGGACTGAACTGATGTTCAAGGTCTTGGCGTCCTCCAAACGAAGTTATGACGTTACCGTAGCGGATGCCGGCAATGGTGTTCCCCGAGCTGCGGATCGTGCAATACTTCAAGCGGCAGACTTGATCATTGTTGGATTGAATCAGAATTTGCACGTCCTGAAGAGAGTGCTTGAGAAGGAAAGACTTCCTCCGGAGCTGAAGGAAAAAGACTGCTTGTATATGATCGGCAAATATGATCGGGAGAGCAGCTGCACACTGCAAAATATGAAGCGCCGCTTTGGAATCAAAACGATGGCGGTTGGCGTTCCGTATTGCTCCAGTATGACGGATGCATGGAATATGAGTTCGATTATTCCCTACATGCAGCGCAACCGTGGGGGAGCGGACCTGAAAGGTTTGAATTCACTGTATAATGCCGTCCGTCACCTGGCTGATGCGTCGGCTGTACACCTCGGACTTCCGTCCGGCCGTTCGAAAGCGGGGGGCCTGCATGCTTTTGGGTAACGCCTTGAACACCATGTGGATCATCATCCTGGTTTTGTTAGTCATGTTGTTTGTCTATCTGCGTTATATGGATACCCGTAAACCGGCGGCTGCTGTAACGCGGGGCTCGGATCCCTATTCGATCGAAGCCATGACGGCATTTGTTAAGGAAAGCCTGCATCAGCTGACACACAGCCAGTTGTCTGATTTAGGTCTGCACGAAGAAGCGTATCGCCGCAGGCTGAACAAGCGGAGCGAGTTGCGAAGCGCGCTTAAGGGCTGCGTATCCGGTGATGCGATGGACAAGGCGTACGTTAAGAGTTTTTTAAAGCAGCTGCTTGTCAAGGATTTGGGATTGAACGAGTCCAACATTGATGCAGCCATTCCGTTTGAAAGCCTAACCGAATTAACGGCCCAGGATCAATTCGAGATCCTATTGTATCTGTACAAGCAGCAACACGGGGAGGATGCTTTTTCCGTACTTCTGGAGACATACGATCTTGCACAGCCTCGCGTCATTCCTGGTTACGGGGAGGGCAGCGTTTATGCGGTTACCGCGGAAGACATTGCTTATATTTATGAGTCAGAGCAGCGCCCGCTTTTGTTTCAGGAGAAGCTGGATATCGTCGTTCAGCGCATTTATCAGCAGTACAAAGGATTTTCCGTCGTAGACGAAATCAGGGATCAGCGGATTGACGGGATCAGTGGGGGAGTCAGCGGCGTTCCCGTCGACCGTGATAGCGGACAGGATACCTTTTACGGACCGGATGATTTTTTGGGGTTAGGTCTTTCGAATGCCGAATTGCCTGCATCAGGCTGTGAGAGCGTTTGGATTTTTTACCGGGGTGTTTCGCTTCATCTTGCTTTTTTATCGTTTGGTTCGATGCTGGAGCTTAAGCGGGTATGTCAAAACATATACAAATATAATCATCCGGGACAGCTTTCGGAAGCCAGCGGTTACAAAGTGAATGAGATGAAGGATGGCTCCAGGGTTGTTGTGGTAAGGCCCCCGTTTGCCGAATCCTGGGCATTCTTTGTACGCAAGTTCGATCTGCCCAAGGCTACGCTTGATCAATTGATTACGGGGAGCGGCTCGGAGCTAGTGATCGGTTTATTGAAATATTTGATGAGAGGCAGCCGGATTACGGCGATTACCGGTGCTCAAGGATCAGGAAAAACCACGCTGCTGATGGCAATGGTTGGCCATATCTATGCCTCCTATACCCTCCGGGTTCAGGAGATGGCCTTCGAGCTTCACTTAAGGAAAATCTACAGCCGCAGGAACATTCTCAGCTTCAGGGAAACGGAGCATATCAGCGGGCAGACAGGGCTGGATCTGCAGAAGAAAACGGACGGTACGGTCAATATCCTTGGTGAGGTTGCCAGCGACGAGGTTGCGTCATGGATGATACAGATGTCACAAGTGGCAAGTCTGTTTACCGTGTTTACCCATCATGCCAAGACATTCAGGGATTTGGTTCAATCCCTGCGCAACTCCCTGCTCAAGAGCGGCGCGTTCAGGCAAGAACACATTGCCGAGCAGCAGGTGGTCAGCGTGATCAACTTTGACATTCATTTGAGAAGAGACGCTTTCGGAAACCGTTACATAGAGCGAATTACAGAGTGCATTCCGGTGGATAAGGGGGCTCTGCCGCAATTCAAAGATTCTACGGATTGGAAGAGCAGCATGGAGGAGTATTTTCATTTAAGCGCAGAGCATATGCGGAGGCTGAACGAGGACCGCTGCTATGTGTCCCGCAATGTGATTGAATACAGGGACGGTGGATATACGGCTTGCGCCAAACTATCCGAAATCAGCATTCGCGAAATGACGGAGCAGATGCATCCGGAGGATGCGGAGGAATTTAGAGTATTCCTGGACTCGGGTTGGGGGGAACAACGTGACCTCTAAAGAAGTGTTAATCCTGATATTCATTACATCCCTGACACTGTTCTCGATTACGTTCGGTTTGGTGTCGTGGATGTCCAGAAGACGAGGAAACCGTGGGGATTTTGCCGGAAAGTTCGATGCGGGTGAAGCAAAGCCGTTTCGCGGTATATACCGCCAATGGTTCCAATTGGCTTATATGTATGGAGCGAAACTCCCGCTCGTCCAATCGTATATCAAACGAATCAGACAGAGAATCGCAATCATCCATCCTTACGATGAAATTTCGCTCCGGTATGAGACGGTGAAGCTTGTCTGCGCGATTACAGGGATTATCGGGTTAACGGCCCTTCTGCTGATATGGAGTCATCCGGACCTGGGGTTTATCGTGATAGTCATCCTTGCCGCCGTGGTTATTAACAATATGCTTGTTGAGATGTTCATTAACCGGCTGGAGCGCAAGCTGCTTGTTCAATCGGTTGAATTGTTCTCCCTCGTTCGTCATCACTATCAGCAGCATGGAATGGTGGAGGAGGCTTTGTATGAGGGGGCAGAGGCTTCGGGACATGAAATCTCCATACATGCCCAGCGGATCTATAATGCCCTCGTATCCCAAGATCCTAACGATGAGCTGGAGCGATATTATGAGGTAGCGCCTAATCGGTATTTAAAGGCGTTTGCGGGCATTTCCCATCTGGTAATGGAGTTCGGCGATCATGCGAGAAAACAAGGCTCTATTTATCTTCTTGGGCTTAGCGGATTGACCAAGGAAATCCAATTGGAAATATTGCGAAGAGACAAGCTTGATTACTTGATGAAGGGCTTGAATGCAATTGCGCTGGCCCCTGTTTTTTTTACGAAACCGATCGAACGGTGGGCGAGAAGCAGTTTTCCGTCGATGGATGAGTTTTACATGAGCAAGCTTGGATTTGTGACCAAGATATCCATTTACGTCATTATCCTGATTTCTTACATCTTGCTCCAGAAACTCCAGCAAAATCGGGAAACCGATTACCGGGCAATGGCAGGCAAAGTGACGTGGGAAGAAAGAATGTACCGAATTCCTATGATTCGCTGGCTTGTAGGAATCATGACCCCGATCCCAGGCACGATGAAATATGACAGCCGGGTTCGGCTGCTGAAGGAGAGCAATGCGAAAATCAAATTCGAGTGGCTGTATATCAGAAGGGTAACGTTTTTTTTCCTCGGTTTCTTCATAGCGCTGTCGCTGGCCGTTGGCCTGCATGTACAGTCTAGACATCATTTGTTGAATTTCCCCGTTCCATTAAATCATTCTCTGTTCGGACAGATGAATGATGTTGAGCGCTTGCAGGCAGAGGAGACTGCCCAGCGGGATCGGGTAATCATGGAGCAGCTGCAGATGTCAACGAAAGCAACGCATGACCAGGTCCAACAGGCCGTAAAAGATACAGATTCTGTTGGTTTGACCAAGGAACAAATTGAGATTGCAGCCGATCGAATCATGAGCAAACTGAAGCGGTATGATAGCGAGTATTTGAAATGGTGGGAGCTGCTGCTCTCCTTCATGGCAGGTATTGCCGGTTATGGGGCGCCCCTGTGGCTGCTGTATTTTCACCGGAAAGTGCGAAACATGGAAATGCGGCATGAAGTATATCAGTTTCAGACGGTCATATCGATCCTTCGCGGTATGGAGCGAATCACGGTTGAAGTTATATTGGAATGGCTTAACCGGTTCGCCGTTATTTTCAAGGTTCCCATTCAAAAAAGCCTGCTTCACTATGAACATGGCGCGCAGTTGGCTTTACTGGAGTTGAAGGAAGACGTCTGGTTACCCGAATTTCAACGGTTGGTGGACAAGCTGATCCTTGCGGTGGATAAAGTTCCGATCAAGGACGTATTCGACGATCTCGACGGGGAGATGATATTCAGCTTCGAGCAGCGCAAGCAGGAATATGAAGCGATGATCGACACGAAAGCCGCATGGGCGCGGATGATCGGTTTTACTCCGATGTATGCGCTGATCTTTATGTATCTTGTCATTCCGCTGATCGGCATGAGTTTCTCCCAAATGGAAGCGTACTATGAGCAAATTCAACGACTATGAAGCAATCCAAGGCTTAAGCATTACTGAAACGATAATCACTAGGTTCATATAAAAATCAATATGGGAAATGAGGGAGATTTCAATGAATAATGCATCATCCGCATTAAAGGTTGCAGCAGGCATATTTTTGACCATTGCCCTGATTACGATCGTTGTCATTTTGTTTATTTCGGCCCAGGAGGCTACTAAAACCGCCCAGAACAATTTTTCGGATATACAGACGGAGCTGTCTCAGGCAGCCTTTACCGTGTATGACGGAACAACGATCAGCGGTTCTCAAGTTACGAATGCATTGCGAAAATATAAGGACAAAGATCAGTTCGGCGTATTCATTGCAACAGGTAAAAATAAAGCAGGGCAATGGTACGGCAACGTACTGGAGTCGGACGGGTCAATCCTGAATCCGGATTCCAGGCAAGGGAACATCAACCTCGTCATGGATGAAAAAAGCCCAGAGTACGTTAATCCAAGCGGGAAGTTTAGGGCGACCATCGTGAAAGACAACTCCAACGTGATCCGGGGCATTAAATTCGATCAATAGTTATGAATAGAAAGGTGAATAAACTTGCGCGAAGCAACAATAAGCATGCTTGAATTGGCTGCGGGGGTGGCATTGTTTCTCGGCGCATCCTTGTATGCATTCAATATTCAGGCAATGGTTGGTGACGGGATAACAGCCGCGGACCGAATGACCCAAGAGCAGCATGCCGGAGTGACAACCGTAAAGATGACAAACGAGAACGGGAAGCTGACCTATGAAGGAAGCGAAGTCTTGTTTACGCTGCGAGAATTAGAGGCAGGCCACTTTACTGTTGATGTGGATGGAACGGTGTTTCATTCCGGCAGTCATCCGGAGGAACTGGATGTTTCGATCATCGACTTGAACGCACGGTATTATGCGGAATACATTCGGGGAGTGGATGGGGAAATAAAACGGATCCAGTTTGTAAAAGTGAGGTAACAACCATGTCAAATTCGGTATCGAAATGGTTTGCGGCATTTCTTGCGCTCCTTCTGTTATATTTGGTTCCCGCTGGCGAGATGGCAAGAAGACAGGATGATCTGGCACGACTTATCGTTTATCAATCCGTTACCAAATTCGTAGACAGTGTTCGCACTAAGGGATATATTACCCCGATCATGTACAATGACTTCCTGCAAGAGTTGGCGGCCACAGGGAACATTTACAATGTGGAGATGGAGCATCATCACAAGAAATACCACCCGGAATATGCCGATCCTTCGGATCCCGGATCATTCCTGAACCGTTATTCAGTTGTATATGATGCTTATTATCAGGATGATCTAATGGGTTATCTGTTCCCGGACTCGAATCTGGATAAAAGCGATGAAAGCCGCCGCTACCGTCTAACTGCCGGCGATCACTTTCAGGTTAGCGTCACCAGCTTGAATCGCACACCCGGATTGGTGATATTCGATACGTTGACAGGATCCAACTCAGGAGGAACAGCAGCCATTGCATTCCCTTACGGAGGATTGGTTCTGAATGAAGATTACTGATCTTGCCATTGTGTTTACTGCCGTGTTCTTCCCCATGTTTCTCATTCTAGGCATGCGAGCCGACAGCCTGGAGGATGTCCGGTTTGCCGAGATGAAATATTCGGGTGCTCTTCGCACGGCCGTTCAAGACGGCGGGATGAAACTGAACGATAACGAGACGCAGTCCAAGGAGTCGGCTTATGATTCCGTGAAGTATATGCGTGCGGATAAAGAACAAGCGCTGGAGTCATTTTCCCGGACATTGTATATCAACATGGGGATCGGAGATGACACGGCTGCACAAGCTGCCTTATGGTGGTACATTCCTGCCATCGTTGTGCTGGACTATGACGGGTATTATTTGTATGTATCACAGCCCTATGTTGACGATGACGGCGAGGAGCTTGTGGAGCATCGATGGACTCCCAAAATTCCTTATGCCTGGAATGATGGCAGCGGCAACAGCATTCAGTTTACGCTGGATTCTTACGTTCAGGTATATGAATCCAATTCCTCTATCTGGCATTCTGGATTTCGGAAGGATCTTATTGGCAGAACAGGCGTGGCTTTGTTGGATCATGAGGATATGTTTGAACAAGTCCGGCGGATCACCATCGTGAATACGGTTCAAGAGCGTCTTGCCCATTACATACAGCGTCACAATCAAGTGGCGCTGCGGAACGGAATCTCTTATACGTTTACGCTGCCTTTGATTTCTCAGGAAGAGTGGGTAAATACGATTGACGATATCGGTATGATGGCTTTCATTCAAGGCATTCCCATGGGCGAGCAATATTACAATAACTACGCGCTTGGAGGCGGCCGACTCGTTAAAGCCCCCACCTATTTCGGCGCGGTGGATGACGAGGGGTTCCCCTATTATTATCGGGATGCCTGCTCATTCAACGATCGGGTGGAGGAGGTGTTTCCGAGTGCCAAGGAAGCAGCGGCAGCCGGTTATCATGAGAAAAGCTGTTATAATCCCGGTATCCCGTGATCCCCGAAAATCGTAGTTTCGACCGGACTCGAGGATATGTTACAATAAACTCTTGACTGTGTACAATTCGCTAAATTAACATGAAATAAGTTCATTTTATACAGACAGGAGTTACTATAGCCATGAGTTTATTGACCGTAGAGAACGTATCGCATAATTTCGGGGATCGTACTCTATTCAAGAATGTATCTTTTCGTTTGCTGGCCGGCGAACATGTCGGTCTTGTTGGAGCAAACGGCGTAGGCAAATCAACGTTAATGAATATTTTGACGGGTCAGCTGCTTAAAGACAGCGGCAAGGTAGAGTGGACGCCGAAAATCCGTTACGGATACTTGGATCAGCATACCAAGCTGACACCGGGCAAAACGGTGCGCGATGTACTGAAGGATGCCTTTCTCCCCCTGCTGGAACTGGAAAAAGAAATGATGGAAATCACCAATAAGATGAGTGATGCAACGCCTGAAGAGCTGGAGCTTCTGCTCGAACAGATGGGTGAGATTCAGGAGCAGCTGGACATCGGGGATTTCTACATGCTGGACGTAAAGGTTGAAGAAATGGCGAACGGTCTTGGGTTGTCCGTGATTGGCCTGGATCGCGATGTAGCGACATTAAGCGGAGGACAGCGCACCAAGGTGCTGCTGGCAAAGCTTCTGCTGGAGAAGCCTAACGTTCTTCTATTGGACGAGCCTACCAACTATCTGGATGTCGAGCACATTGAATGGCTGACTCAATATTTGAAGCAGTACCCTTATGCGTTCATTTTGATTTCCCATGATACGGAATTTATGAACCAGGTGGTCGACGTCATCTATCATTTGGAATTTGCGAAATTAACGCGTTATACAGCGAACTACGAGAAGTTTCTGGAAATGGCCGATATCAACAAGAATCAGCATATCGATGCCTACGAGAAGCAGCAGGAGTTCATTAAGAAACAGGAAGATTTCATTCAGCGGAACAAGGCCCGCTACTCCACGTCCGGCCGAGCAAAGAGCCGGGAGAAGCAGTTGGATCGCTTGGATCGGATTGACCGTCCTGAGGAAGCGGCTAAACCCGTGTTTAACTTCAAGGAAGCCCGCGCCAGCGGTAAAACGGTATTTGAGGGCATTGATTTTGAGATCGGCTACGATCGGCCATTGCTTCCCAAAATGAGCATCATGATCGAACGCGGAGAGAAGATTGCCATTGTCGGATGTAATGGTGTGGGTAAATCAACGCTGCTCAAGACCATTTTAGGGAAAATCCCGGCCTTCTCGGGCAAGACATATCAGGGGGACTTTCTCGTGCCCGCTTATTTCGAGCAGGAAGTACGTCCGGGGAATATCACGCCGATTGATGACGTGTGGAACGAATTCTCACATTTGAACCAGCACGAGGTTCGTGCGGCCCTTGCTCGCTGCGGACTCAAAAACGAGCATATTACCCGTCCGATGAAGGCGCTTAGCGGTGGCGAACAGGCAAAAGTCCGTCTGTGTAAACTTCTGATGCGAGAGAGCAACTGGATTCTGTTTGACGAACCGACAAACCATCTTGACGTTGTGGCCAAAGAGGAACTAAAACGTGCCTTGAAGGAATACAAAGGCACCATCCTGTTGGTTTCCCACGAACCTGAATTTTATGAAGATTGGGTAACGAAGATCTGGAACGTCGAAGATTGGTCCAACCAGAACGCTTGACCCTATCGACGATCACGATCCTGCTCACAAGTTGGATGATGAACCTGAATCTAAACGAGTTTTATCGTTTTTCCTTAAGGATGACCGGAAGCACGCTGCTGGTCATCCTTTTTGGCGTACTCGATCGTCTTCGGCTCTCGGTCCTGCTATGGATGAATCCTTTTTTATGATATGCTAGAAGCAACTTGACATGAACGGAGGAGATGTTGATGGAAGACATGGATTTGACCATCGGGGCATCAATATATGAAGGGAATACACTTCCATAGCCCCATTAACCGTGTTATCCCCTTCCGAAGGGGAGACGAGTTCATGAATTCGGAAAATCCAACAGGACAGGGAGAGGGCCTTATTCTCTCCGCTGAGAAGTCGGTTGTACGACGAGGTCAGGTTGTGTATCGCCCCTGCGGGGAATGGACCCCGTCCGTACACTCCTTATTAAGGCATTTGAAGCATGCAGGGTTTACGTCCCTGCCCGATATTATTGGCTCGGGTTGGAATGAGGAAGGTCAAGAGACGTTAAGTTATGTAGAGGGGGAATTTGTTCATCCCGGACCTTGGAGCGATGAAGCCATCGTCGCTGTAGGACAATTGTTACGTCAGCTTCATGACGCTTCCGCTACATTCTCGCCGGGTACCCACGGAGTATGGAAACCGTGGTTTCTTCGTGAAATGGGCGATGCCGGGGTTGTATATAGCCATGGTGATATTGCACCTTGGAATATGGTTACCCGCGATGGGATGCCTTACGCTTTAATTGACTGGGAATTCGCGGGACCTGTACATCCGCTTGTTGAATTAGCCCGGGTATGCTGGCTCTTCCCGCAGCTGCACGATGATGATGTTGCCGAAAGAGTCGGCTTGCCGGATGCTAATGCCCGTGCAAGGCAGCTCCGTTTATTGGTTGACGCTTATGGCGTCGATCCTTCTCTTCGAACGGACTTGTTGAATATGATCGTAGAGGTGGTCGTGCGGGAAACGGCTGAAGAAGCCATAGAGCAGCAGGTATCGCCGGAAACGGAAGGTCTGTTGTGGGGGATCGCCTGGAGAGCTCGGAGCGCTGCCTGGATACTGCGTCATCGTAGTATCCTTGAGAAGGCGCTGAATACCCGATTGTATTAAGGCGAAATTCGTTAAACCGCCCATCCTCTTTAGCAGGATGGGTATTTTTGATCATGAATAGCTTTTAGTCAGATTTTATGAAAGTCAAACTTCATTAGCATGTTCGGAGAAATGGATCGGGAGGAAACCTACATGTCTGGATTACATGATAACAGGGGGAAGGCAACCCTCGAGGGACACCAAATGAACACTGCTTTGGAGTCCTCGGAGGGCAAGGAGGCTGCTAAAGCGGAAAGAGAGGATCGGTATTCCAGGCAAGAGCGGTTCACGCCATTGGGAAAGGAAGGACAGCTTCGCCTCCGGAACAGCCGCGTGCTCGTTCTCGGCGCAGGGGCGCTGGGAAGCGCCGTGTCGGAGACCTTGGTTCGCGCAGGCGTCGGACACGTGACCATCGTGGACCGGGATTACGTGGAATGGAGCAATTTGCAGCGTCAGCAGCTGTTTACCGAGCAGGATGCCATCCACCGGCTGCCAAAGGCCGTAGCTGCTGCCAAGCGGTTATCCGAGATCAACTCGGACGTCAGCGTGGAGGGTGTCGTTATGGATGTACGAGCCCACGAATTGTCGGTGCTGTGCCAAGGCGTTGACTTGATGATGGACGCTACCGATAATTTTGGTACCCGGCTGATCTTGAACGACATCGGTTTCAAGCATGGAATTCCGTGGATTTACGGGGGATGTGTCGGGAGCTCCGGGATGAGTTATACGTTTTTACCGGGAGAAACCCCATGTTTGAACTGCTTGCTTGGAGTGATTCCTTCAGGCGGCGACACTTGCGACATTAACGGCATTCTCCCCCAAGCGGTACAGATGGTCGCTGCCCATCAAACGATGGAGGCGCTGAAGCTGTTATCCGGAAACCGTCAAGCCCTGAGGAAAAAGATGTTGTCTTTTGATTTATGGCGTAACGAACAGTTGGAATTTGGAGTAGACCGTGCGAAAAAATCGGACTGCTCCACATGCGGCGAGGAACCGACATACCCATATCTGTCGGCTGAACATGCCGATAAAAGCGAAGTGCTGTGCGGCAGGGACACCGTGCAGATCAGGCCGGGCAGACCCATGCAGCTTCAACTGGAGGAGATGGCGGATCGATTGAACAGCCTGCGTCAAGGAAAAGCTACCGTTACCCCATATATGATCATTTTTCAGGCAAGTCCGCACCGTTTGGTTATATTTCAAGACGGCAGAACCCTGGTGCATGGCACATCGGATATCGCCAAGGCTAGATCGCTATATAATCAATACGTTGGCGGTTAAATAAGAAGGAGTAAAGCTAACGTGCTTCATCCAACATCGTAAACGACAAAGGAGTGAGCCTCACAGGCCCACTCCTTTTATCGTTTAATCCCCAATCGCTTCATTCAAAATTAAATGGAAACCGTTCTGGATGAAATACAGATCAGGGTGAGCGATATTCTGCATGGTCAGATTGTTGAATGTTGCGGACCCGTTGCCCGTGTACGTGTAGATCGCCGCACCCGGATGCGGACTCGAGAATCTCGAGGACGTTATTCCGTCAAGTCCCGTACCGTCTATACGGATATGGTTAAACACGATGTTCTCAAACCCGCCGCCATAACCGAACTGTACCGCACTGCGCTGGGTGTTCAGAATATCGATGTTGGTAAACGTAACATTGCGGATCGGATCACTCGATGCTTCAAGATCGATGGCGCCGCGCTCTCCGTTGTACAAGTCTTTACTGGTACCACTGCCCATGATGGTGGTGTCGGAGAACAGAATGCCGGTATTGTTCTGGAAATGGTATCCCGGGAATACCGTGTTCATTCGGATGCCGGAACCGCCAACGGTGTCTACAATCAAATTGTGAGTGGCCTTGTGACCGCTTCCCCCAAAGAAAGCGATGGCCGCCGCGCGCCAGTTGTTTTCGATGGTGTTATAGGAGAAGGTGTTGTTAACACCCACTGGTGCACCGTTCACGTTACTCGTCCAGACAGCGAGTCCATCGTCGCCGTTATTTCGAATGCTGCTGTTGCGCACCGTCGAATGGCTGGTCCCCTGCGCAAAATTAACCCCATCCGCTAAGTTGTTGCGGATCCGGCTGTTTTCTATGACCAGCCCTTCTGCGATCTTGGCCGGCGTATGGGCATAATCGCCAACCCAGAATCCGCATTCGAAATGCTCCACCCACACATTGTGAATCTTGGAGTTGGTGCCGAAATTGTCCATGAATCCTTTGTAAATGGCATTCTGATTATATCGGGACCGCAGATTCGAGTTGAGGTAGATATGGCTGAAATCCAGCTGGCCCGCGATTCGAAGCGAGATCCCCCCGGAAGCCGCATTCGGGTTGGTAAATTGGATGTTGGTGTGCCAGATGCCTGCCCCCATAATCTTCATGTCATCGATCAGATTGCCGACCGAGCCAATCTTCCACATATTGCCCAAATGGAACGTCCCCTCAGGAATGTATAGGGTTTTGCCTGATGAGGCCGCTGCCTGCACGGCAGCCTCGAATGCCGTTAGGTCATCTTGGCCATCGTTCGGGATCGCACCGAAATCCGTGACGGAGACCGAGTTGGCAGGACGGGCGATAGCGGCAGGTACCGGCTCGATTTCGATGAAATCAACGCCGTATTCCAGGTTATCCGCATTAGACTTTTGAATACGGATTTTGTCTCCCGGCTGAAGCGGCGTATCCAGTTTCCAGTGTACTTCATCGAAACGGAATAGAGGACGTCCTCCTCCAGGCGCATCTGCCGGATGATCGCTGGAAAAATACTGCCAGCTGTAGTAAGACGTTAATGGAACCGTCTTCTTCTTCGAACCGTTTACATAGACGTCGAGCGAGCCGTTTAATCCCATGCCGTCCGATGAGTCCGGCATCGTATATCGCATGGTGATACCGGCGCCCCCTTCGCCTTCTCGAACCGTCCATTCGAGGTTGGATCCGCTTGTAGGGAGAGCAACATAACGTTGTCCGGATGCTTCCGATGCCGTGAGCGCTTGATCGAACGTGGGCGCTGACTTTAGCAATGCGCCGCCGCCGCGTATGGCGTCATCGGTATCATAGCGGGTATACGGCATGCTGGCACCGCGTGATGAGTACACGGTTAGGTTGGCATGACTGACATTGTTCTCCCGTTTAACCGGTACTTCGTTAGCATCGGGTGCCACGGAGGTTGTTAATGTATAGCTGCCGTTCGCAGCGGTCCATGTGCCGGGAATTTGGACGGTGGCGGATGCGCCTGCGGCAAGGGCACCATGGTAGCTACCGTTAAAGGTCTGGATCGTTGAGCCGGCCGGATTCTTCAGTGCAACGGAAATCGCATGTGAGCCGCTAGCCGTGGCTTTGTTGCCTTGGTTCTTAAGATTGACGGTGAAGGCTACGGCATTGCCGGCCATAGGCGTGGTTGGGGCCCACTGTATCGTTCCTACCAAATCGGAGCTATCCGCGCTGCCAATAACCAAAGGGGACGAATGGGAATAGCTGTTGTTCCCATCGTTTAGCTCGATGATGTCGTCATCCTCGTCGACCTTAGCGCTGAGTGCATACGATGCTGCCGCTTGGGCTCCAGCTTGCAGGGATACCGTGGCGGAAGCTCCTGCTGCAAGCGGCCCCACCGGAGAGGAGCCTGCTTTAGCGTCATTCAGGTAAAAATTGACCGTCGTAGCGTCGGCTTCCGAACTTCCAATGTTTTTAACCGTGGCATGCAGTGTGATCTCATCGTTTTCGCTCGGAGAAGACGGGGTCCAGGTCATATCCGTAATGGTAAGGTCCGGATTCTCGCCGGCGGTGCCATACACTTCAATTTCGGCAATCTGTCCCGCGGGGGCGCCGGAATTCGATGTTATATTCAATTGCAGACGTTTAACCGTTGCATTTACCGGGATCGTTACGAAATTGCCGGAAGCGGGGGCGAACGTATAGGACTGCGCCGACACCAGATTACTAAAGGTCGTTGTAGTTTGGTCATGCCCAAGAACTTGTATGGTTTGCGTGCGGACGCTCCATTCCGGAGACGGATTCAGTTTCAGTACAATGGAGGTAATATCATGGTTTGATTCCAGGTCCAGGGTCAGTGTACTGGGATTGCTGCCGCCTTCCCAGTAAGTTTGGACGTTGTTGTCGTTAGCATAGGACGCTACATACGTAAATGTGCTTGAGGAGGCGGTGATCGGTTTGCCGCTCGCGATATTGTTTCCCGTTGGAGGCGTCGGCGGGGAGACCGATGGTCCATAAATTTCAAATTCAGACAGCTGCGCAGCCGGCCATGTCGTATTGTTGGTTACGCTTAAACGAACATATCTCGTGCTCGTTTCGTCAAAGCTGACGGTCACAGAATTTCCTTCGGCAGGGTCGAATGCATAGTCGGACGGACCTTTGATATTTGTGAATGTCGTGCCGTTCAAGCTGCCTTGTACGCTCAGCGTTTGAGTCCGCGGCTCCCAGCTGGCAGGAAGTTTTAGGACGAATTCGTTGATGCTGGTGGCGGTACCGAGATCAACTTGTATCCATTGCGGGAACGCATGGTTGGTGCTTTCCCAGTACGAATTTGGATTGCCATCGTTTACGTTGGACGGCCCGTAGGTTTGGGATTGGCCGCTAGCCGTCACGTTTTTACCGATGGATAGGTTTGTTCCGCCTGCTGCAGAAGCCTTAGCGGGAGGCCCTGCGGCCGTGAATACAATGGATACCAGCATGACTACGACAAGAGGCCATCCCACGAGTTTGTTGCGCATATTATTTTTCCTCCTTCATCATGGTTGATGAGTTCTACCGAGTAAAGATATCCCCCTTTCCTGATCTTATATCCATTATAAAAATAACGTCTCGACCGAAATAAGATGCAATTCTACGGAAATCGTATGCGATCCCAGCATCTTTTGGATCCAGCTTGAATTTTTGTAAGAAAATGAGTTCTGGTTGTTCATCATCCATTGCAGGAGTGAAAGCAGGATGAAACAGACATACTTACATTATTAAGCGATGAAAGCGGGGGAGAACCCGTGGACAAAGTCATTTTGATCGCGGCAGACAATCAAGCTCGGATCCAGACGCTAACGGAGATACTAGAACAAGCGGGCTATAAGGTGACAGACGCTGCGAATTATTCGGAAGTGGTTGCCGCTTTGCAGCGCGCAGGCGCAGACCTGCTGCTCATCGACAGCAGACTGCCGGGTATGAACCAATTCAATCTCGTGGAGCGACTGACGGGCAGAGGGGAGCAGCTCCCGATCATTGTCATCGGAAGCGACGGTTCTAATGAAGCGATTCATGCTTTGGAGGCTGGAGCCCATGACTACATCCCAAATGACAGGGATGAGAGGGAGCTTTTGGCGCGAATTGCCAATTTGCTGAGGCTTTTTCAGACGGGACGCGCGGAACAGGAGGAGATCATCCGAATCGGAGATCTGGTGATCGATCCTTTGAGCCGCAATGTAATTCGGGAAGAGGAGCCCGTGGAACTGACTCATCGCGAGTACAATTTGCTGTTGTTTTTGGCTCGAAGGCAGGGGCAGGTATGCACGCGTGAGGATATTTTAAAACAGGTATGGGATTATGATTTTCATACGGGCACCAACGTGGTCGATGTTTACATTCTCCATTTGAGAGAGAAGATCGATAAAGGGCGCAAGCAAAAACTGCTGCGTACGATACGGGGAGCCGGTTATAAGCTTTTGTCCCAGGAAGAAATCGATGCAAGCAAAAAAGACCGCCTTCCCTGAGCGGAAAGACGGTCTTCGATATGATAAGTGGAGAATAAGACTACAGTACGCGACGAGCTTTCAGGTAAGTCTTGCTCCAGTTGCCGGACAGGCTGGAGATCGTTACGCCAGGCTTGCCGTAAGTGTGCAAGATTTTGTTGTTGCCCATATAAACGGCAACGTGTGTTACGTTTCTGCCATTCGCACGGCTTCCGCTCGAGAAGAATACCAGATCGCCGGCTCTCAGATTCGATTTCGAAACGGCCTTGCCGACCTTGGATTGGGCAGCGGACGTACGCGGCAGGTTCACGCCGTATTGTTTAAAGATATGTTTCATGAAGGAAGAGCAATCAAACACTCTTGTCGTGGATGTGGATGCTCCGAATTTATAAGGTGTTCCCATATATTGTTTACCAAAGTTAACAACTCGAGTTCCTGTGCTTACGGATGCTGCTTCAACAGGTGCCGGCGGTGCAACAGTTAGTACTGCGCCTACGCCCAAAGTTGCGCTCAAGCTGATCACTACGGCCTTCTTAATCCAATTCTGTCGATTCATGTTGTATGACCTCCAAGCAGTTTTGTTTGTTGCGATGAACCGAGTATATCAGATTTGAAACCGACTATATTTTGGATAATCGCCGCAAGTCCTTGGGCCGCATGAAATGAAAGCGAATTATTAAAATATCATTAAAAGTAACAAAAAATTAAGAATTGCGACTGATTCACGAGTTGAAAACAAGAAAAACCCTTGATATACAAGGGTTTTTCAAAAGAATTACGTGGTAAAAATTTTGCGATTAAAGATGACAAAATAGTAATGATTAGCGATCCTTGCTTTGAATAATGAGCAGCAGACCGCCTTCGATCCGAACCGTTCCTTTCTCCTCGGCCAGCCTGTTGCTGACTCCGAGCGACTGTCCCAATCGCAATGTGGCATCTTGGAGCGGATACTGAAAACCTTCGAGATAAATGCCGGTAACTTCCGTGGTGAGCGGCAGCAGGGAGACATATGTAAACCCTTTGTTCTCGACAAGACAGCTGGAGCCCGTCAGGGTAATAAAATTATTTTCATCTAATATAGAACACGGGATATGATGCTGAAGGCCGCGTATGAGCATGTGGATATTCGCCAGCGTATGATCCAGGCGCGTGCCCGTAGCCCCCAGAATCATGATGGATTCGGGCGAGCGTTCCATAGCCAGTTCGAAGGCAAGCTCGGTATCGGTCAAATTTTTATCGATCGGGTCACAATCGATGACCTTTCCGCTCATAGAGTGGACACGATCCATCTGTTCGGGCGGAATGGAATCGAAATCTCCGACGGATAGATCGGGTTTGATTCCATGCTCAATCAAGAAGAGAGCGCCGCGATCGGCTCCTATAATGAAATCCCCTTCTTGGACCTCATTCAGGAATCCCGTTGACAACTCCCCACCTGTGAAGATCAGGACGCGAGTGTGTTTCATTATATATTCCTCCTTTTTCAAGAGAATTGTCATTGAATTCTAGTATAGTGCAGTTTTCATGCTTGCACAATTTTATTAGGCGCGGCTACAATGTAGTATGTAAATTGACGGGGGAGCGGGGGAACTGAATTTTGGACATGCATGTGTTTGACGTATTCAGCATCATTGGCACCATTGCGTTTGCCATGTCCGGAGCTTTTGTGGCAATGGAAGAGGAATACGATATTTTGGGGGTTGTGGTGCTTGGATTGGTCACGGCCTTCGGCGGGGGTATTATAAGAAACGTCCTGATTGGCGTGCCGGTTACCACCCTGTGGGGTCAGGGAGATTTAATCATGCTGGCGATGATTTCGGTTTTCGTGGCGTTTGTGCTGCCGCTTGGCTTAATTCAGCATTGGAAGAAAACGGAGGCCTTGTTTGATGCGATCGGGCTATCCGCCTTCGCGATTCAAGGAGCGTTATATGCTACGCAAATGAATCACCCATTGAGCGCGGTCATCGTGGCGGCTGTGCTGACGGGCAGCGGCGGGGGAATGGTCCGCGATTTGCTGGCCGGGCGGAAGCCGCTCGTGCTGCGCGACGAGATTTACGCGGTCTGGGCCATGGCAGCAGGTGTCGCTCTCGGCTTAGGGGTCGCCACCAAGACCTGGCAGCTGTTGACCTTATTTGTTATAGTCATCATTTTCAGGATGTTGTCCGTTCTATATAAATGGAGATTGCCGAGAAGGTCGCTGCATGCAGCCCAGCCTTCGGCAGCCAGCGGAAAAGAAGTCAGATCCGGTTAATATAAGGTATGGAACAGAATAAACAAAAAATTTCTCGAATGCGATTCATCATAGCGTGGAGGTGGAAGGACCATGGTATCCGTTTTGTTTGTATGTTTGGGCAATATCTGCCGCTCGCCCATGGCGGAAGCGGTGCTGCGGCATAAAATTGTAAAACGCGGGCTGCAGGATCAAATAAGCGTGGATTCAGCCGGCACCGGAGATTGGCATATCGGCAGCGTTCCCCATGAAGGCACGAGAAAGCTGCTCGACAGCTGGCGAATCAGTTATGAAGGAATGGTCGCGCGCAAGGTCGTCAGCGAGGACCTTGAACGTTTCGATTACGTTATCGGCATGGATGATTCGAATGTAGCGAATATCCGCAAGTTAGCGGGAGGCGATCAGGCTGAGATTCTGAAGTTCATGGATTTGCTGCCGAACGAAAAATTGCGCGAGGTGCCCGATCCGTATTTCACCGGAAACTTTGACGAAGTGTACCGGCTGATTGATGCGGGGTGCGACATCTTACTGGACAAAATCATGGAAGAAAAGCTATAATCGATTCGAACAAGCGGTGAATCAGCCGCTTTTTTGACGAACATCATTGAAAGCGATACCAAGAAGAACGGGCTGCTGAACATAAAAGATGAACAATGCACATTCCATAAAAAATGCGCGGTTGTTCATCTTTTTTTGGAGTGGGGCAGAAGCTTAGGGCGATCACGTCAGAGCTTGCCTCACAGGTATTCTTTTTTGCCAACGGATTTCAATCGTAACGCGTGTAGTCCTTGAGTGGGACAGCTAAACCATTTTGCAGTAACAGGTCATTTATATAGCCCATGGATTTTGCCGATTCATACATTTAACCAAGGAAGTACATAAGGGCAGCAGGGAGCTCTTTTTGCCAAAATCCCCATAGGTGACGACCTTCTTTTTCCAGATATGATACGGTGGCACCCCGTTCTTCCAGCAAAGCCTTTGTTGAGCGATTTAATTCGACGAAGTTATAGACACCTGTATCAGTTGCGTAGTTGTCTTCTTGCAAGCCTACAATCATGTAAATGTCGAGCCAGGACAAATCACGCTCTTCCTGAATCATGTTCTGGGTCTTCTCATAGTAGGCCCCGGACAAGCTGATGATTCTTGTGAAAAGATGCGGATAACGCAACGCCAAATGCACGGAGACGCTTCCCCCAAGGGAGTCGCCGGCCAGCACTCTTTCCGCAGGCTCTTTGCGCACGGGATATTTTTGCTCCACGAAGGGAATAATCTCTTCGGCGAAGCAGGACAGGTAAGCATCGAAGCGGTTGCCGAACGGCGCGTACTCCTCGGTTCGTACCTTGGTGTTCACTTCCACGCCCACAATGATGAACGGCTCCACGCCTTCTTCGAGGATGAGCTGGTTGGCCCAGGTCGCGATGCGGCCGAAGTTGAAAAATTCCTCTCCGTCCTGACAGTAAACGACGGGATAGCTGAGGATTTCATTGTATCCGGGAGGAAGATAGATGCGCAGCGTTCGAGTCTCCTGCAAAAACTTGCTGTCAATCACTTCTTTTACGATGGTTCGCTTCAATAAACGTTCATTCGTCATCATTCGTCACCTTTTTCGGGTTAGTTTTTGAAATGCGGTAAACAATAAGTTAAAATTACCCTGACATGTTGAAGTTGTCTGCTGTTCTATGATGTTTGTCATACTGTTATAGTATTATTCGTCAACTGTTATACATACAAACGTAAAGGAATATGAAATTTTATCCCGTATTTCTTTGACGAATGGAGTGAAACAGGTGTATAATAATTCTATAACAGCGGAACTTGATATTCAAATATTTATTGAGGTGAAAAAAATGACCAAGGTTCCTTATGAAGTATATACCGAGGAAGTAGGTACTCTATCTGTACTTTCCCCGGATGGCAAAATCGTAAACAAAGATCTTCTGCCTGAATTGTCGGACGATCAACTGAAAGAAATTATGTACCGCATGGTATTTACCCGTACTTGGGACGACCGCGCCGTTAACCTCGGCCGTCAAGGACGTCTCGGTTTCTACGCTCCTGTATCCGGTCAAGAAGCTACGATGGTAGGCAGCGAGTTCGCGCTTGAGAAAGACGACTTTATCTGCCCGGGCTACCGCGATATGCCGCAAATCGTATGGCATGGACTTCCGCTTTACCAAGCATTCCTTTATTCCCGAGGACATCAGCATGGCGGACAAATTCCCGAAGGCGTTAACGTATTGATGCCTCAGATCATCATCGGCGCGCAAATCCTGCATGCCATGGGTATAGCTATGGGCTACAAATTGAAGAAGCAAAAACAAGTGGTGATTACGTATACCGGTGACGGCGGCTCTTCCGAGGGCGACTTCTACGAAGGCCTGAACTATGCAGGCGTGTACAAACTGCCGGTCATCTTCTTCGTACAAAACAACGGCTATGCAATCACGACTCCGTTCTCCAAGCAAACAGCAGCGTTGTCTATCGCGCACAAAGCTGTTGCAGCCGGCATCAAAGGCGTTAAAGTAGACGGCATGGACGTACTCGCGGTGATCAAAGCGGTTCAGGATGCTGCAGAGCGCGGCCGCAACGGTGAAGGCGCAACGCTGATCGAAGCCGTGACATACCGTTTCCGTCCGCATTCCTTGTCTGACGACGCTACGAAATATCGTACGAAGGAAGAAGAGGGCGAGTGGAACGAGAAGGATCCGATCGCGCGTCTTGCGAAGTACCTGGAAGCGAAAGGCCTCTGGACAGAAGAAGATACAGCTCGCGTGAAAGAAGAAGCGAAAGCGAAAGTCAACGAGCAAATCAAAAAAGCAGAACAAACGGAAAAAATGACGGTACCTGGTTTGATCGACAGCATGTTCGAGCAAACGCCGAAACATTTGGAAGAACAGAAAGCCGATTTCCAATAAGAATGACGGGCCGATGATTGTCAGAGGTTGATCCTGGATGATCATCCGGTTTGTCATGGGCGCATCAGGTCTTGTTTTTAAATAACGTTTAACATCGATATACAGCCTTATAAGGCATCACACTGGAAGAACAGTGAACTGTATTTCTTAAGGAGGAAATGAAGCAATGGCACAAATGAACATGAAAGAAGCGATTCGCGACGCCATGCGCGTTGAATTGAGCCGTGACCCTAACGTTGTCATCTTCGGTGAAGACGTAGGTAATGTCGGCGGTGTTTTCCGGGTAACGGAAGGCCTTCAAAAAGAATTCGGGGAAGAGCGCGTATTCGATACGCCGCTGGCAGAGTCCGCTATCGGCGGTTTGGCAGTAGGTCTCGGCATCCAAGGCTTCCGTCCGATCGCAGAAATTCAATTCGTTGGATTCATCTTTGAAGCTCTTGACCAAATCGTCGTTCAAGCAGCGCGCATGCGTTACCGTTCCGGCGGACGCTACAACTCCCCGATCGTGTTCCGTACACCATTCGGCGGCGGAGTAAAAGCGGCTGAGCTGCATACCGACGCACTCGAAGGTTTGATCACACAAACCCCGGGTATTAAAGTTGTAGTACCTTCCAATCCTTATGATGCAAAAGGACTCATGATCGCAGCGATTCGCGACAATGACCCTGTATTCTTCATGGAGCACTTGAACCTGTACCATGCGTTCCGCGCTGAAGTTCCTGAAGGTGATTACACCGTTGAGCTTGGCAAGGCTAACGTGGTTCGCGAAGGAACGGACGTTACGATCATCGCTTACGGCCTGATGGTTCATACTGCTACGAAAGCGGCAGACGAGCTTGAGAAGAACGGAATCAAAGCCGAAATCATCGACCTGCGCACCATTTCTCCAATCGACATCGATACCGTGCTGGCTTCGGTCAAGAAAACCAACCGCGCCATCGTGGTTCAAGAAGCGCAGAAATCTGCCGGCGTAGCCGCAGAAGTGATCGCTCAAATCAACGAGAAAGCGATTCTCCACCTGGAAGCACCGGTGCTTCGCGTTACGCCGCCAGACACCGTGTACCCATTCGCTCAAATCGAGGACGCTTGGTTGCCTACTCCGGCCCGTATCGTTGATGCCGTAAATAAAGTATTGAATTTCTAATAGCAGCAATTTCTAGGGAGGTTTTTCAGTTGGCAAAATTTGAATATCGTTTTCCAGAGCTGGGCGAAGGTTTGCATGAAGGTGAAATCATCAAAATGCATATCAAGCCGGGCGACAAAGTAACAGACGACGACATCATCATGGAAGTGCAGAACGACAAGGCGGTCGTAGAAGTTCCTTGTCCCGTGAACGGTACGGTTCAAGAAGTTTTTGCCAAGGACGGTCAAGTATGCCGTGTCGGTGAAGTGGTTGCAATCATCGATGCTGAAGGCGACATTCCTGAGCAAGAGGCTCCTGCCGAAGAGCAGTCCGCTCAAGAAGCTGACGCAGCGAAAGGCAGCGCAGATACGACTTCTTCCCCGGCTCAAGATGCTCCGGCTGATGCTAAACAAGGCGGAAACGGCGAAGCAGCGACGCCTGCAGCACCTAACCGTGAAGTTCTGGCTACGCCAAGCGTGCGCAAATTCGCTCGCGAGCAAGGCGTTGACATCGCACAAGTTCAAGGCTCCGGCAACAACGGAAAAGTGACTCGCGAAGATGTGGAAGCCTTCAAGAACGGTGGCGGCCAAGCGGCAGCGGCTCCGGCGCAAGAAGCGGCTTCGAAGACGAAAGGGGCTCCTGCAGCAGCATCCGCAGCGGTGGATACTCGTGCAGAAGAAGAGCGCGTACCATTCAAAGGTATCCGCAAAGCGATCTCGAATGCTATGGTTAAATCGGCTTACACGGCTCCTCACGTTACGATCATGGACGAAGTGGACGTAACTGAGCTGGTAGCGTTCCGTACCCGCATGAAACCGATCGCTGAGAAGAAGGGCACGAAAGTTACGTATCTGCCATTCATCGTTAAAGCACTTGTTGCGGCAAGCCGTCAATTCCCTGCTTTGAACGCGATGATCGACGAAGAAGCGAACGAAATCGTGTACAAAAAGTACTACAACATCGGTATCGCCACGGATACAGATAACGGCTTGATCGTACCGGTTATCAAAGATGCGGATCGTAAGAGCATCTGGATGATCGCTGACAGCATCCGTGACCTGGCTGCACGCGGCCGTGAGGGCAAACTGGCTCCTAACGAAATGAAGGGCAGCACGATTTCCATCACGAACATCGGTTCCGCAGGCGGCATGTTCTTTACACCAATCATCAACTTCCCAGAGGTTGCTATCCTCGGTACCGGCCGCATCAGTGAAAAAGCGGTTGTGAAGAACGGCGAGATTGTAGCAGCACCTGTTATGGCATTGTCCTTGAGCTTTGACCACCGTATCATCGACGGCGCAACGGCTCAAAACTTTATGAACTATATTAAACAACTGCTCGCTAACCCTGAGCTGCTTGTTATGGAGGTGTAACTAATGGTAGTTGGAGATGCTTCTTTAGATATTGATACTCTAGTCATTGGTGCTGGTCCTGGTGGTTATGTGGCGGCGATTCGTGCCGCCCAGCTGGGTCAAAAGGTTCTGATCGTGGATAAATCGGAACTCGGCGGCGTTTGCTTGAACCGTGGTTGTATTCCTTCCAAGGCTTTGATCGCTGCAGCTCATCAGTTCGAATCCGCGAAGCATGCCGATGCTTTCGGTATTTCCGTGGAGAACGTAACGGTTGATTTCGCGAAAACGCAGGAATTCAAAAACGGCGTTGTCAAAAAAATGACCGGCGGCGTAGCCGGTTTGCTGAAAGGCAACAAAGTGGAAGTTTTCAACGGCGAGTGCATGTTCATCAACGAAAACGAAGCGCGTGTATTCAATGATCATGAATCTCCGCGTTACCGCTTCAAGAACTGCATCATTGCTACGGGTTCCCGTCCAATCGAACTGAAGCCATTCCCGTTTGGCGGACGCATCTTGTCTTCCACCGAAGCATTGAACCTGCCTGAAGTACCGAAGAGCATGATTGTCATCGGCGGCGGCTACATCGGTGCCGAGCTGGGTCAAATGTACTCCAAATTCGGTTCCAAAGTAACGATCATCGAAGGTCTGGACAGCGTTCTGGCTGGTTTCGACAAAGACATGACAAGCCTCGTTACCAAGAACATGAAGAAAACCGGTATCGAAATTATCACAGGCGCTAAAGCTGAAAGTGCTGAGCAAAATGATAAAGAAGTTACCGTGAAGTACTCCGTGAATGGCGAAACCAAAGAAGTAACAGCAGATTACTTGCTGGTTACGGTTGGCCGTCGTCCGAACACGGACGGAGAGCTTGGTCTGGACCTGATCGGCCTCGATATGGATGAGCGCGGATTCGTGAAAGTCGACCATCAAGGACGCACCAGCATTCCGCATATCTTCGCGATTGGGGATATCGTGTCCGGTCTGGCGCTTGCACACAAAGCTTCCTACGAAGGTAAAGTGGCTGCTGAAGCGATCTCCGGAATGCCGTCCGTCGTGGATTACAAATGTATCCCGGCCGTTGTGTTCACGGATCCTGAATGCTCCAGCGTAGGTTACACCGAAGCTCAAGCGAAGGAAAAAGGCCATAAAGTGAAAGCTGGCAAATTCCCTTACGCAGGCAACGGACGTTCCGTATCCTTGAACCATCCGGAAGGCTTCGTGAAAATCGTGGCCGAAGAGGGAACAGGGCTTATTCTCGGAGCGCAAATCGTGGGTCTGGAAGCTTCCAACCTGATTGCCGAGCTCGGCCTTGCTATTGAGATGGGCGCTACGCTTGAAGATGTAGCTTTGACCATCCATGCGCATCCGACACTGGGAGAGATCGTAATGGAAGCGGCGGAATTGGTTATGGGTCATCCGATCCACATCATTGCCCGTTAATCCGAAGACGAATTTTCGAGTCATTATATATTCAGCCAGGAGGCAGAGAACGCGCAGGCGGTTTCTGCCTCCTGTTTTTTTATGCAGATAGGCCAACGGATATCCGCCCCCTCCGGGCAGGGTTATTTTAAGCATCCCAAACATTCCGTGAACATGGTAGACTGAGGATATGAGATTTTAGTGAGGTGACTATGAGATGAAACAATATTTGGAGCTGCTGCAGGACATACTGGATCATGGCGTAGAGAAGGGAGACCGGACGGGAACGGGAACGTTGTCCGTATTCGGAAGACAGCTGCGTTTTGACCTATCCCAAGGGTTTCCGCTAATGACAACCAAGCGGATTCACCTGAAATCGGTCGTACATGAGCTTCTGTGGTTCTTGAGCGGTGAAACGAATATCCGGTACCTAAAAGAGAACGGTGTGCGGATATGGGACGAATGGGCGGATGAAAACGGGGATTTGGGACCTGTCTACGGCTCGCAGTGGCGGGCATGGGAAACGCCGGATGGACGCCATATCGATCAGATCGCCAATGTCATCGATTCGATTAAGAATAATCCCGATTCCAGACGCCATATCGTCAGTGCGTGGAACGTGGCGGAGATTGATAACATGAAGCTGCCTCCGTGCCATTTTGTATTCCAGTTCTACGTGGCGGGCGGGAAGCTTTCCTGTATGCTTACCATGCGCTCGGTGGACAGCTTCCTCGGGCTGCCGTTCAACATTGCCAGTTATGCGCTGCTAACCCATATGGTTGCCCAGCAGTGCGACCTGGAGCCGGGTGAATTCATCTGGTCGGGCGGCGATGTCCATATCTATTCCAACCATATGGAGCAGGTTAGAACGCAGCTTGAACGCGAACCGTATGCGCTGCCGAAGCTGGTGATCAAACGCAAGCCGGACAGCATTTTTGATTATACGTTCGAGGATTTTGAATTTGAGGGTTATCAGTATCATCCTACCATTAAGGCGACGGTAGCCGTATAAGTATAAATTGGGTTATGGAGGCTCCATGCGTGACATCCATAAGATTAATAGAAGGAGAGACTGTGTAATGATATCGATGATATGGGCAATGGGCAAGGATCAGGTGATCGGGCTGAACGGCACGATGCCGTGGCGCTTGCCGCGGGATATGGCCTTCTTCAAGGAGAAAACCCTCCATAAAACGATCCTGATGGGGCGCAAGACTTGGGATTCCTTTGGCGGCAAGCCGCTGCCTCACCGAAAGAACATCGTGCTGACGAGAGATGAGAGCTTTACGTTGACGGAGGATCAAGGCATCGTGATCCATGACATCGAGAACGCGCTGCCCTATTCGAAGAACGAGGAACTGATGGTGATTGGCGGATCGCAGATTTATGAATTGATGCTGCCGAAAGCGGATCGTCTGTACTGCACGTTCATTGACGAGAGTTTTGAAGGGGATACGTACTTTCCCGAAGTGAACTGGGCTGAATGGAAGATCGTCGAAGAAGTTCCCGGCATCACGGATGAAAAAAATCCGTATGCCTACCGTTTCGTTACGTTTGAACGCAAATAAACAGCTCGATGGCACGATTCGGAGGGATAGACTTACTGCCTTCCGTCCATGTTGACAATGCTTTCATAGTAGGATAATACAAATGATCATGCATATAGTCCATTTAACAGGCGAAAAGCGAAATGCTACTATATTTCTAATGTTTATGCAAATGCCTGCTTAAATAGCCGCAAGTAGTGGGGGTTCATGCTTTGATAAAAATTTTTTTAGCATAAATAGAAAAAATAAATCAGGCTGAAACCTGTTTCTTGGCTCATCTGACGATCGATGTCGGATGATTTATGATATGATAAATTGTACATGGTAATCAGCATGGATAGAACGGATGGGGGTAAAGCAGTATGTCTACACCAACAGGATTTATGGAATATCAGCGCCAGCTTCCGGCAGACCGGAGCCCGGCTGAACGAGTTAAAGACTGGGAAGAGTTTCATAAACATTTAGAAGAAGATGAGCTCCAGACCCAGGGAGCACGCTGCATGGACTGCGGTACGCCATACTGCCATACAGGAATCGATATGATCGGCGGCACATCGGGCTGCCCGATCCACAACCTGATCCCGGAATGGAACAATCTTGTATATCGGGGCTTGTGGAGAGAAGCTCTGGAGCGTCTCCACAAAACGAACAATTTCCCTGAGTTTACCGGACGCGTTTGTCCAGCGCCTTGCGAGGGTTCTTGTACCGTCGGCTTGATCGGGGAGCCGGTTACGATCAAATCCATCGAGCAGGCGATTATCGACAAGGGCTTTGAAGAAGGCTGGGTCGTTCCGGAGCCGCCCGAGAAGCGCACGGGAAGACGCGTAGCCGTTGTCGGTTCCGGTCCGGCAGGACTGGCGGCAGCAGCACAGCTGAACAAAGCGGGCCATTCCGTCACCGTCTACGAGCGTGCAGACCGCATTGGCGGCTTGTTGACCTACGGGATACCGTCCATGAAGCTGGACAAGGGTATCGTGCAGCGCCGTGTCGATCTGCTCGCGGCGGAAGGCGTCGAATTTGTTGTGAACACCGAGATCGGCAAGGATATTCCCGCCAAGCAGCTGATGGAAGATTATGATGCCGTCGTACTTTGCGGCGGTGCAACAAAGCCGCGCGAATTCAACATTGAGGGCAGTGATCTCAAGGGCATTCATTACGCGATGGATTACCTGAACGGAACGATCAAGAGCCTGCTGGATTCCGGTCTTGAAGACGGCAACTACTTGTCGGCAAAAGACAAGGACGTTATCGTCATCGGCGGCGGCGACACCGGCTCCGACTGCGTGGCGACAGCGCTGCGTCACGGCTGCAGCAGCGTTACCCAGTTCGGTACGCATAAACAGGCTCCGCTGCAGCGTGATCCGATTGCGAACCCTTGGCCGCAATTCCCGAACGTGTATACACTGGATTACGCCCATGAGGAAGCCAAAGCGCTGTTTGGCAACGATCCGCGGGAATTCTCCATTATGACCACGAAATTCGTCGGGGATGATGAAGGGAATCTGAAAGAGCTTCATACCGTTCAAATCGAGCGCATTGTAGATGAAACCGGCCGTAAAGTGTATCAGCCGATTCCAGGAACGGAAAAAGCGTTTCCGGCACAAATGGCGTTCATCGCGATCGGTTTTGACGGACCGGAGCAGACGCTGGTAGAACAGCTTGGACTTGAAACGGACCGTCGTTCCAATGTTAAAGCGCCGTATGGCAAATATACGACGAATGTGGATAAAGTATTTGCAGCCGGCGACATGCGCCGCGGACAAAGCCTTGTCGTGTGGGCGATCAATGAAGGCCGCGAGGTGGCACGCGAGGTAGACAAATATCTGATGGGCGCGACCGTACTGGTTTAATCCTTCTCCTAAATATGCTATCATGAATATAGTAGTTAAAGGGACTTCGCGAGAGCGAAGTCCTTTTTGGAGTTAGCCTCCGCGCCAGGCTGCTCATCGGGGAGGAGAATGTCATTTGAAAACGTTGGTCATTGCCGAAAAGCCGGATATGGGACGGAATATCGCTGCGGTCATCGAGCCGCGGGCCAAGAACAACCGTACATATCTTGAAGGTGAGCAATACATCATAACTTGGGCTATCGGACATCTGGTTGGGCTGGCGGAGCCGGATGCATATGATCCGAAGTACAAACGCTGGAATTTGCGGGACCTGCCTATCATTCCGGAGCAATTCAAAATCATCCCGAATCCGAAAACCAAGGATCAGTTGAAGGTCATTGGAGAAGTAGCCAAGCGCTGCAGCCATATCGTGAATGCCTGTGATGCGGGACGAGAAGGACAATATATTTTCGCACTAATCCAACAACAATTAAAACTGAAACAGCCTGTAAAAAGACTATGGATCTCGGATTTAACGCCGGAAAGCATTGGCCGCGGCTTTGCGGAGCTCAAGGACAGCGTCGAATTCGAGAATTTAACGCAAGCTGCGCGCGCACGCAGCGAAGCCGATTGGTTGATCGGCATGAATGCGTCGCGTGCCTTTACGACCCGCCATCAGACGTTGCTGTCGGTTGGCCGGGTGCAGACGCCGGTGCTGGCACTGATCTATGACCGGCAGAAGGAGATCGAAGCCTTCGAATCGCAAACGTTCTACGACGTGAAAGCTTTGTTCAAGCAGGATCAGCTGGAGTATACGGGAACCTGGCAGGGAGAGCGGCTGACCTCGCAGGAGAAAGCAGAGACGATTGCAGCCAAGGTCCATGGCAAGAACGGCACGATCACTAAATATGAAGTGAAGGAAACGAAGGAATATCCGTTCAAATTGTATGATTTGACCCTGCTTCAGCGTGAAGCCAATGCCAAGTACGGTTACTCTGCCAAAAAAACGCTGGATCTTGCGCAAGCGTTATATGAACGCCACAAGGTGATTTCCTATCCGCGTACGAACTCCAACTATGTGAATGAACAGAATATCGAAGGCATGCACAAGGCCCTTCATATGCTCAAATCGACCTCGTATGCATCAATGGCCGCAGGAGCGGATCCGAGCCGGGTGCACGTCAACAACAAAGCGGTATGCAATCCGCAGCGGGTGGAGGATCACCATGCCATTCTGCCGACATTAAAGCGGCCGGGCACGCTCAGCAAGGAAGAGCAGCATATCTACGATCTGGTCATCACCCGGTTTCTGTCGCATTTTTATCCTCCAGCCATGTACAAGCAGCATACGGTGCTCACCGAGGTCGAGGGGGAAACATTCAAGACGGGAATCAAGGAGCTTTTGTCGCTTGGATGGAAGGTGTTAATTCAGGATACGGATAAGAAGAAATCCAAATCTTCCAAGAAAGGGAAGGAGGACGAGGAAGAGGAGAACCAGGAATGGAACGACCGTGCCTTTGACCTTACTCCCGACAAGCCGGTGCAATGCAAAAAATCCGAAGTGAAGGAAAAGGCTACCCAGCCGCCAAAAAATTATACGGAAGGCACGCTGCTGAAGGCCATGGAAAGCGCCGGTAAGTCCATTGAGGATGAAGCGCTTCGGGATGCAATGAAGGATAGCGGTCTTGGAACGCCGGCAACCCGGGCAGCCACCATCGAGCGTTTGAAAAAGGTCGGATATATTACGATGCAGGGCAAAAAAATCACCGTAACGCAAAAAGGTAGAACGGCGGTGGAGCTGATTCGGCATGCCGGCGTCGAATTGCTGGCTTCGCCCGAGATGACAGGCCAATGGGAGCGGCGCCTCCACCAGATCTCCAAAGGCGAAGCTTCTGCTGACGTATTCATGCAAAACGTGCAGAAGTTCACCGTTTCGATCATAAACAAGGTCTCCTCGCAGCGTCCGGCGCCTTCGTCGCTTTTCGGCGGAGATGAGGACAAGTCCAAAGGAAGAGGGAAGCGAAGCGCGTCTAAAGCGGCCCCAGCCTCGAAAGCGAAGGTTGAGCGCACGAGCAAGCCCACTCCGAAATCAGCGCCTGCCGCTTCAAATGAAGCGCCGTCTGTACGATCTCCCTTGGGGCGCTGCCCAAGACCCGGATGTGACGGGCATATTATTGAAGGACGCAAAGGTTACGGCTGCGCGAATTTCAAAACCGGCTGCAGCTACGTCATCTGGAAGGAATTTGCCGGTAAACAAATTTCTCATGCGATGCTGAAATCCTTGCTGCTTCAGGGAAAGACCCAAGTGTTATCCTTTAAGAACGAGGACGGCAGCACGTATAAGGGCAGGCTTATCCTTGCTGCGGGCGGTAACGGGCAGCTGGCCGTTCAGGCCGTAGACTCCAGTGCGGCCGTTAAATCGTAAGACGTCGAGGGTACGCCAAAATAAAGAGCCGATCCGGGATATCACTCCAGGATGGGCTCTTTGTCCGTTCGATTAAGTTAAATGCTCTTCAATGACTTCCGGCACTTCGGTCAATGACGAAACGGTATAGAGCACATTATGCGGCTCTTGCTTCAGCTCGACCAGATTATACTGCCACTCGCGCTGCTGCTTGATGTAGATGCTGTTAATGCCCGCCGTCAATGCTGGAACGACATCCGTGCGGAGCGAGTTGCCGATCATCCACGTATCAGAGCGTACGAACGACCCCATGCCGAGGATCTCCTCAAGCGCCGTGAGGTTTTTATGCTGGCGGATATAAATTCGGTCTTTAAAATAGTCCGACAGCTTCATCTGTTCGATTTTTCGCTTCTGTATTGTGGTTTCGCCCCCGGTATAGAGATAGAGGCAGTGGCCATCCTCTTGAAGCTTCTCCAGCGTTTCGACCATGCCGGGGTAGGCTTCAATCTCCTGCTCGTACACGCTGAGCCCCAACTGGTAGAGAAGCTCCTCTTCCTTAGGCGAGCTATCCCTCCCGTGAATTTGGCCGAAAAAATGGTATGTATCGATCAGGGACTGTGGGAAGTTCGCACTCGCGAATCCCAGCTTGTCGATGCCGGCTACGTCGATTTCCATTTGCTTGGCTCGGACTTCTTGGGTGGTTACTCCATACGGCTGAAACCACTCGGTCATCCATTCGAAATAATCGCCGAGAATCAGGTCGAAATACTTGTTGCAATGTATTAATGTATCATCCATGTCGAAGATAATATGCTGTGATGTTTTACTCATGGTACGCTCCTTCATACTAGGAAAGTCGAATGTAAGTCTCCAGGAACATTTGCAGCTCGGCCGCACCATCCGGCCGCAGGCTGAATCTTTCGTTATTTTCGGATTTCAGATGGGAGCGCAGCAGGCCTGCCGCCCTCAAGATCATCAGGTGGTGCATCAATTGCTCATAGGGCTGTCCCAATTCGGCCGCCATTTCGGACACGGCCTTCGGCTCATCCGCAATATATCTAAGCAAACGCAGACGTTCCGGATCCGCGAGAGCCTCGGTCATGCGCAGGAGAACGACGGGCGGTTCATCCTCATCTTCTTCCGGTATATCAATAGGGTACTGCAGCAGGAGTACATTATCATAGAAGCAATAGGTATTGATCGGACGAAAATGCGTACCCGGGAACAAGACCACGTTTTCTTGCGGCACGTTATCCAGAATGACTCCGCTGGAAGCATATTCGATCAGATTTTCGTCGTCCATTTTCGGAAGCAGCATTCGTTTCTCTTCGGCATCTTCCTCCAGAAGATGGTACAGGTCAGGCTCCACTTCGGAAAAGTAGTGCTCATACCACAGCTTCATCAACGGTGTGTAGTTTTCTCGAATTCTGGACGTTTCATCCCGCGTGAGGGACGGCAAGTGAGGCTGAAGCAGGGCTTGAAGCTCTTCCACCGGGGAAGATTCGATCCAGCCCAGAAAATCAGGGATTTCAAGGTGCTCTCCTCGAAGCATGATCAGGGCGTACAAGACATCGTAATCCGCGAGCGGCCATGAGCGGGCTCCACTGAACTGGACACGTACATGCTGCGGCAATCGCTCATCCATCTCCGTTATCAGCTGTTTTCCAATATCCAGGTTATCGGTCCATTTCCTTGTTGCATATATCATGAAGCTGCCCAGCAGCTCATACACCATGGATACATCGATACTAACTTTATATTTCATGAACGGATACCCTCCCAATTGATGGCATTGTTATTATTATGGCTTGTATCGATTGGGCTTGTCCACTATAATGTTCATTTGGCTGTTTAAATTCATCGTTTTTTCATATTAGAGGAGGACTATATTTCAGTGACAGAAGCTGTTACCCCCCGTCAAGGGAGAACTCATTATTTTATTTTAATTGCCGTCGTGGTTGCGGCTGGTTTAAGCCAGGGACTGCTATTGCCTGTGCTGGCTATTTTTTTGGAACGGATGGGCATCTCATCCTCCATGAACGGATTGAACGCGGCTGCTTTATATGTAGGCTCATTTGCCATGACGCTGGTTGCGGAACGGCTTCTCGGCTGGGTCGGTTTCAAAAAACTGATTGTATCGGGTCTCGTGCTGGTGATGCTGTCGCTGGTCGCTTTCCCGTTGATTCCGAGCGTAGCCGTCTGGTTTGTGCTGCGGGTGCTTGTGGGCATCGGCGATAGCGCGCTGCATTATGCCGCTCAGCTGTGGGTGCTGATGATGTCAACCGTGAAGAACCGGGGGCGGAGCATTTCCTTTTACGGCATGTCCTACGGTCTGGGATTTAGTGTAGGGCCGCTCGGCATTCCTCTTCTGAAATACGGCGAAGCGGTACCGTTTCTGATTCTGGCTGTGCTGTTCTTGTTCATTCTGCTGGTCGTTCTATTCAAACTTCCGAATTTGAAGCCGGAAAAAAACGAGCAAGGAGAGCAGCAGCCGGCAGGCCGCTATCTCAAAAGCTACCGGCTGGCCTGGTTTGCTTTGATTCCTGCATTTTTGTACGGATACATGGAAGCGGGGATTAACAGCAATTTCCCGGTCTATGGGTTAAGAAGCGGGTTCACTCTAGGCGAAATTTCGACATTGCTGCCCTTTGTCGGCATCGGCGGACTCCTGCTGCAGCTTCCCCTCGGCATTTGGAGCGATAAATTCGGACGCAAGCGGGTGCTGACGATCGCGGGGATCGTGGGGGGCTGCTGTTTCCTGCTGATTCCGGTAGCCGGAACGAATTTCTGGGCAACCTTACTATTACTGACGATGGCCGGCGGCTTGGTCGGATCTTTCTTCTCCCTCGGTCTGGCCTATGCCGCGGACATCCTTCCCCGGGTTCTGCTGCCGGCGGCCAACGTCGTGGCTTCCTTTCATTTCAATGCCGGCAGTATCGCAGGGCCGAATGCGGGCGGCGCTATCATGGAAACCGGGTGGAACGGGGGAATCTTCGTTTTGCTCGGCGGCTTGTATATTCTGTTTGCGTGCACGGGTTTATGGTTCAAAGGCAACCGCGTTTCACCCGACAAATAGAAACATGCGTTCTCATGGCAATTGCTTTCGCTTTCTTCTAAACTAGAGAGTAGGAATATGCACTTGACGGGAGAGACGATAACATGATTAAAGTGGATCGGCTGAAGAAAACGATGGGTCCTGAACGTACGCCGGTGTTAAAGGATATCACATTTCAGATGGAACACGGGGAAATGATCGGTCTGATCGGTGCGAGCGGAAGCGGAAAAAGTTTGCTGATGAGCTGTCTGTCGATGCAGCAAAAATGGGACGGCGGCAAACTGACGATTGACGGCGAAGATATGATGAATCCAGCCGGAAAACGAAGAATTCGACGGGAATGGGCTTATCTCGAGCAGAATCCTTCCCTAAACGTAAATCGAACGGCGCTTAAGAATGTTTTGATCGGGCAATCCAGCCAAACGCCGCTGTGGCGGATGGTTACCGGGATGGTCCGGTCTGATGATTATATGGGAGCTATGGATACGATCGAGCACCTGGGTTTGCTGGATAAGGCAAAACGCAAAGCCGGCGAGCTGAGCGGCGGCGAGAAGCAGCGGATTGCCATTGCGAGGGCGCTCGTTCACGGCGCTAAGGTGATTTTGGCGGACGAGCCTGTCACGGGACTCGATCCGGCCTCTGCCGAGCATGTTTTGAAGACGCTAAAAACCTTGTGCGAGGAAGAGCGCCTGACGGTATTTACCGTCATCCCGCTGGAGCTTGCGGAGAAATACTGCACCCGTATCATGGGGCTGTCGGGCGGCCAGCTGGTAGTGGATGTGACCGGAAGACGTTTAACCCATGGCGAGAAGTCAAGACTGTAATTATCGATCACTTGACGCAAGGCGAAAGCATAGAAATGAGTTGATACTTATTGAAATATAGAGTGATGCAAGCCCTCTTGGCCGGCTTGTTACTATTTATCATAAGCGGCTGTACCTTTATCCAGGATCCGGTGTCTTTAATGAAGCGACCGGATCTGCCGACGGACAAAGCGACGCTGAACGGCGCTATCCAGTCCGCGCTCCAGAAGATCAAACTGGACAACGGCGCTATCATTCGGCCGCGAAGCGACGTCGACAGCAGTTCGATCCGAATTCATGACCTGGACAACGACGGCGTTATGGAAGCCGTCGTCTTCTATCAGACGCCGGATGAAGAGGTGAAAATCCACGGCATGATCATGCAGCAGCAGGGTGATACCTGGGTGAAGAGCCTCGATTTCGACGGAGAAGGGACGGTTCTGGAGTCATTTGATTTCGTTGATTTCACAAACGACGGCAAGGTTGACATCGTAGCCGGTTTCTCCCGCGGAGAAGAGAATCTTCAGAATCTGCTGGCCGTGTATTCATTCTCCGGGGATTCGCTCGAAAAAATCCCGGCTTTGCCGTATACGCACTTCAATATCGGAGACATGAACGGGGACAAGGTCAAGGATATTACGGTGGTATACCTCCAGCAGAAGGAGCTCTCGTATATCAGCACCTATCAATACGACAAATTCGAGGATGCTTTCGTTGAGCTGAACAAACTGGATTTGGGACCAAATATCGAAAGTTATTACAATGTTGTCGCAGGTAAAGTGGCCAAAAACAAAGAAGGTATCATCTTGGATGCTTCGGTCGTGTCCAACTCTTCCTATTCCAAGCTCATTATCATGGAGGACAACAAGTTTATTGACGTGCTCCAGGATGAACTGCTTACGTACAAGGAACTGCCGGTGGAGAGCGAGGACGTAAACGATGACGGCATTTTAGAATTTGGCGTGCTTACAAGGCCAAGCGGCTGGGAAGATCGGCTGATCTTGGAGGAAATCCCGTTCTTCACCACGTACTTCCAGTGGGACGGAGAGGTCCGAGAGAGCAACGAAGTAGAAGGTCTTCAATTCGTGCTCCAAAGATACTACGATATGAATAATCGCTTCTATCTGGATTTTCCGCCGGATATGTACAATAAAATTACCATTACGCCGGAATCCAACAAAAATGCTTACCTGAATTTTGTCCTGACCGACACGGGAGAGTCCGTCGCAGAAATCAAGTTTTTCTCCACGGCCCAGTGGGGGAAAGCCGAATCCGATTGGGAGATCTTAGTGAAGGAGAAAAACCGCGTCATCGCTTATCGAAGCCATGGCGATCTGAAATTGAGTAAAAAAGATAAAAAGCCAAGCAGCAATAATGTGGCTCCTATCGAAAGAAAGGGGAACTAGACCTTGAGTAAAGTGCTCATATTAGAAGATGAAGAATCCATTCGCAGTTTTATCGTAATTAATCTGAAACGGAACGGCTTTGAGGTGCTGGAGACCGAGAACGGCAATGAGGCCCTTCGCTTGCTGCAAACGACGCCAGATATCGATATCGCCTTGCTCGACGTCATGGTTCCGGGAATCGACGGCTTTGAAGTATGCCGCAGAATCCGGGAAACGAACGAGCGGATCGGCATTATTTTTCTGACGGCAAAAGTTCAGGAGCAGGACAAAGTGTATGCCCTATCCGTCGGAGCGGATGACCACGTAAGCAAACCGTTCAGCCCGACGGAACTGATCGCCCGGCTGCAATCCCTTCTGCGCAGGGTGAACGTTCAGCGTGCGGGTGCCGCCAAGGTATCCTTTCAATCGGGTCCGTTCACGCTGGATCTGATTTCCAAGCAATTCAAGAAGAACGGGCAGCCGGTGGAGCTGACGCCTACGGAGTTCTCGCTGGTGCAGTTCTTCCTGGAAAAAGAAAACACGCCGCTTAGCCGTGATGTGCTGCTTGATCACGTATGGGGCAAAGAATATATGGGCGATCCCAAAATCGTGGACGTGAACATTCGGAGACTGCGCCAAAAAATCGAAGGCAATCCTTCCGAGCCGGAATACCTCCAGACGGTATGGGGACACGGCTATAAATGGAAGGGTCAGGGACAATGATCATCAAAAAAGGCATTCGGCGGCAAATCGTGCTGCACTACTTCCTGGTAGTGTTCATCGCCTTGCTGCTGATTGAGGTTATTTTTCTAATCGCTTTACGATCGTATTATTACGATACGGTGTACAACCATATGGTGAACCATATCCGTACCGCCAACGATTTCTATCAGCCCTTTCGACTGACCTCGTCGGACAACGTCAATCAGCTGAGCGAGATGGTTCGCCATTTTGAACTGTATAATACAGAGCTTCAAATTTTGAACCCGGCTGGTCAAGTTCTCTCGACTTCGACCGGCTTCGAAATAGAACAAACCATCAAGACCAGCGATGTCACCCAGGCGCTTGCAGGGAATACGAGCCGTTGGATCGGCAAACAGCAAGGGACGGGCCAGATCGTGATGGCGGTGTCCCAGTCCGTTTCGAACGGTTTTGAAAATACGTATATTCTCCGTTACGTGACTTCGCTGGAATACGTAAACGACAAGCTGATGAAAATGACGCTGTTTGCCATCAGCATCGGGGCGGCCGTTCTGGCGATCGTGCTTGCTTTCAGCATTGGGCTGGCCAATTCCATCGTAAAGCCGCTCAACAACATTACCACGGTGTCCGCTCAGATGGCCAAAGGCAAGTTCAACGTACGGATCAAGGGCGATTACAAATACGAACTTGGTGAGCTTTCGTCGACCTTGAACTACATGGCGCAGGAGATTGTGCGAAGCAATCAGGTGAAGGATGACTTTATCTCCTCGATCTCGCATGAGCTGCGAACACCGCTCACAAGCATCAAGGGCTGGAGCGAAACGCTTGACTCCGGCGGCTACGATCCGGAAGAAACGAAAATCGGAATGCAGATCATCACGAAGGAAACCGATCGGTTGATCGGCCTTGTCGAAGAACTGCTGGATTTTTCCAAGCTCCAGCAGAATGAGATGAAGCTGGTGAAGGGCATCGTGAATTTACGGGAGCTGCTGCAAGAGATCATGCTCAATCTGTGGACGAAAGCCGAGAAGAAGGGCGTTCAGATCAAATTGGAGTCCGACGAGAAGCCGATTATCTATGGGGATGTCAACCGCTTGAAGCAGGTATTCCTGAATATCGTGGACAACGCGGTTAAATTCTCGCATGAGAACGGGGTAATCAACCTGTCCTTCGCGATGGAAGAGAAGTTTGTTATCGTTACCGTACAAGATCAGGGGATTGGCATCTCGGACGAGCATCTTCGGCGGGTAAAGGATCGGTTCTTCCAGGTGAATCCTCTTAACGGGGGAACGGGACTGGGATTAGCGATCACGCAGCAGCTCGTTGAGCTTCACGGGGGCACGATGGAAATGGAAAGCGAGCTTGGGCACGGAACCGCCGTGATCGTCAAGCTGCCGCTGCCCGAGGGGAAAATACCGATGGCCGGCGGGTTGGAGAACGGTGAGGAAGACGCAGCCGGGCCGATGGCCTAAGCTTTGCCGGTAATCCGGCAAAGCTTTTCTCAACTTTTCACCCGCAAAGTATTTGGATTAAGGATCGGAGCATAGGCTCCACTGTGTGGGGCATTTTTATAGAGGGGGAGTAGAGGAGTGGAATCGCAAGCCATGTTTTCAACGGAGCAGGGGCGGTTTGAACTACGACGGGCAGAAGCCGTACATGCAGGAGCGATGCTGGCGCTTCTGACGGAGGCGGCCGAGGTGATGGAGCAGCAAGGGCGCAAGCAGTGGAGTCCCTCGCTTTTTTCCCTGGACCTCATGAAACAGTACCTGGAAGAGCGCGAAGTATTCATCCTGTGGCATGAAGACAAGGCGGCCGGCATGTTTACGCTGCAGTACGGGGATCCTGACTACTGGGGGAAGCGGGACGATCCGTCATACGGTTATTTGCATCGGCTGACCGTGCGCTTCGCTTATCGGGGGCTGGAGCTTGGGAACAAAATGATTTCCTTTGCGGAATCGTATTTGGTTTCCAAAGGAAAACGGGGCTTCCGATTGGATTGCGTATCCCATTTGCCAACGCTGAATCGATTTTACCAGCGTCAGGGATTTCAATTCGTGGCCGAGCAGGATATGGGCGGTCGCATCGTGAATTTATATGAAAAGAATTTTGTTTCTTGATCCTAAAGTTTGAACCTCCGTCGCATGCGCAAAGTCAGCAGGGCACGATACATGAGAAAAAGCGATCCGTAGCGGATCGCTTTTTTGTGTTAGAAATTCTCAGAGCTCTATTCTGTTCATGACATTCGTTCAGGATGAAGAGACATTGGCACGCAAGCGTCCTTTTTCGTATACATCCTGAAGGAGCCGGGCTGGCTGGGTACGAACAGTTGGTTTCGGAAGCACCGTCTCGTACGGTCCTACGACCACGACGTTGCCGGGAGCCCCTTTCACAACGGCGCCGTCCTTGATCACTGCACCTTCCCCGATGATGGCGTGCTCGATATGGACGCCTTTGCCGATTTTGGCGTTCGGCATGACCACGCTATCCTTCACGATGGAGTATTTGCCGATTTCTGATCCGCAGAAGATAACGGAGCTTTTGGCTTTTCCTTCGAAGGTGCATTGGTCATGAATCAGGCAGTCCGTATGCTCCACATTTCGGGTCCGTGCTGCCGACAGCTTGGTTTTCCAAGCGCGCGTATACATAGGCCAATCGGCTCTCTCAAGGACTAGCTCATTTTGGCTAAGCACATCCATATGGGCTTCCCAGAGGCTTTCTACGGTGCCGACATCGCGCCAGTAGCCCTGGAAGCGGAATGCTAGCAGCGACTCTTCTCCGGACAGCATCTTAGGGATGACATCCTTTCCGAAATCATGGCTGGAGTTCGGGTCAGACGCATCTTCGATCAGGTGCTGCTTCAGATAGTCCCAACGGAACAAATAAATGCCCATGGAGGCAAGATTGCTTTGCGGTTCTGCCGGTTTTTCGGCAAATTCAATGATATTGAGATTATCGTCAACGCTCATGACGCCAAATCGGCTGGCGTCTTCCCAAGGTACTTCCATCACGGAGATCGTGGCAGGAGCCCCTTGCTTCATATGGGCTTCAAGCATCTCCCGGTAATCCATCTGGTAAATGTGGTCCCCGGACAAAATGAGTACATGCTCTGGATTTTGATCATCGATGTATTGAATGTTTTTATAAATGGCATCTGCCGTTCCCAAGTACCCGTCTTGGTGTGTGCTGTTGGATGGAAGAAGGGTAATGCCTTCACGTCCTGTATGTGTTAATCCCCAGGGTTCGCCTTCGCCGATATGTTCGTGTAATGATTCTGCCTCATATTGCGTAAGCACTCCAACCGTATCGATTCCGGAGTTTACACAATTGCTGAGAGGAAAATCGATTATACGATAATGTCCGCCAAACGGAACGGCGGGTTTTGCCAGCCTGGACGTAAGGGGAGCCAATCGTTTACCTTCTCCACCCGCCAGAAGCATAGCAATACAGTCTTTTTTCTTCATCACGTTTCCCTCCCAATGTATTTTCACGTTGTTCATTACATAAACGACATTCCCGGGGTTTGAAACGATTATATTGAAAAAGTAATTTGAAAATTACAAAATTATTTTTCAGGGACATTTTTTATTTTCAACCTGGTTAGAATGGGGTAATAGCATTAATAATATTGGATTTTTAAGAAAAAGCAGGTGACGACGATTGAACCAAGCAGTTAGGGAAGGAAACATGACTCCGGAACAAGTGTATTTATTTCATGAAGGAACCTGGTTTCACAGTTACCAATGTATGGGTGCACACCTTGCCACAGAAGAAGGAGAAGAGGGCGTGCGTTTTACGGTGTGGGCTCCGAATGCCAGGCAGGTAGGACTTGCCGGAGACTGGAACGGCTGGGATGGTTCCCAAGACCCGTTATATAGGATGCCCGATTCGGGAATTTGGAGTCGGTTTTTCCCTGGGATGGAGACTGGAACTTTTTACAAATATCAGATCACGGGGCCCTTCGGAGAAACATTCCTAAAGGCCGATCCTTATGCATTTCATGCCGAAGTACGACCTGCAACGGCATCGGTGGTGACCGACCTCTCAGGATATCGCTGGAATGATGCCGCATGGAGAAGGAAGAACAAATCCCCATATGCCAAGCCGGTGAACATTTATGAAATGCACTTCGGAACCTGGCGGCAAAAAGAGGACGGTTCGTTCTTTACATATCGGGAATTGGCCGATCAGCTGATTCCTTATTTGCAGGAAATGAGTTATACCCACGTAGAATTTATGCCCTTGGCGGAGCATCCCTACGATCTTTCGTGGGGCTATCAGGGCACCGGATTTTATGCGCTGACGAGCAGATACGGAACTCCCCATGATTTCATGTACCTCGTCGACCAGCTGCACCAAGCCGGCATCGGCGTGCTGCTCGACTGGGTGCCCGCACATTTTGCCAAGGATGCCCACGGGCTTCGGCAGTTTGACGGGGCGCCTCTTTATGAGTACGAAGACCCCCAAAAAGCCGAGAAACCGGGCTGGGGAACATTGTCTTTCGATTATGCCAAGCCGGAGGTAATTTCATTCCTCATCTCCAATGCCTTATTTTGGATGGATATGTATCATATTGATGGTCTTCGCGTTGATGCCGTGACGAGCATGATCCGTCTTGATTTTGAGAAGCGTGAGGGTCAGTACAGCCTTAACGAGCACGGAGGCTTGGAAAACCTGGAGGCGATATCCTTTCTACAGGAATTGAATAAAGCCGTGTTTCGATATTACCCGAATGCTTTGATGATGGCCGAGGAGTCGAGCGCATGGGCGGGGGTTACGGCACCTGTGCATGAAGGGGGTCTTGGCTTCAATTACAAATGGAATATGGGCTGGATGAATGACACGCTGTCTTATATTGAACAAGAGTTCGATCAGCGGCCTACCCATCATAATTTACTTACATTTCCCATTTGTTATGCCTATTCGGAGAATTTTACATTGCCGCTTTCACACGATGAAGTCGTCCATGGAAAGAAATCGCTGCTTAATAAAATGCCGGGAAGCTATGAACAAAAGTTTGCGGGACTGCGGATTTTGCTTGGATACCAGATCACCCAGCCCGGGAAGAAGCTGCTGTTCATGGGGGGAGAGTTCGGCCAGTTTATCGAATGGAAGGATCAGGAGCAGCTCGACTGGCTGCTGCTGGACTATGAAAGCCACCGCAAGCAGTTGGCATATACGGCAGCTCTAAACCGCATGTACGTGGATGAAAAGGCGCTATGGGAGCAGGATCATCGATGGGAAGGCTTTGAATGGCTCAGCGCAGATGATCATGAGCAGAGTGTCGTATCGTATATGAGAATGGGCACCAAGCCCGGCGATACGCTGATCATCGTCATTAATTTTCAGCCAAAGGCATATGACCAATATCGGATCGGTTTGCCGAGAGCGGGGCAATATGTGGAAATTCTCAATTCCGATCATGCCGATTACGGCGGCTCCGGACTGCTGAACGACGCTGAGATGAAAGCGGAGAAGAAGACCTGGCATGGCCAAACCCACAGCCTGGAGATCAAGCTGCCTCCATTAGGCATGGTTGTTTTAAAGAAAAAGCCGCCTCGATCGAGGAAATCGCAAGATCGATCGGACGCGTCGCTGAAGGCGGCAGCGGCAAGAGAGAAAACAGAACAAAAAACGAAACGGAGCAAAAGGGGGAAGCAGGATTGAAATTGTTATTTGCAGCTTCGGAATGCGGACCATACATCAAGACAGGCGGACTGGCGGATGTGATCGCGGCTTTGCCTAAATCCCTTCGCGGCATGGGCGAGGATATTCGAGTCGTGCTGCCGAAATATCGCGGCATTCCGGAAGAATACAGGAAGCGAATGGAGCATGTGGGAGAAACCCGGGTGCGGGTTGGCTGGCGCGAGCAATATTGCGGCATCGAGTCCCTGGTGGAAGACGGCGTAACGATCTATTTCGTGGATAATGAGTACTATTTTGGCCGAGACGGCATTTATGGTTACATGGACGATGGCGAACGCTTCTCTTTCTTCAACCGTGCCGTGCTTGAGGTTCTGCCGGTAATCGGATTCCAGCCGGATGTGCTTCACTGTCACGACTGGCATACCGCCATGATTCCGCTGCTTCTTGAAGACGTCTATCATCATGATCCCTTCTATGCGGGGATTCGAACCGTGTTCACGATCCATAATCTGTTGTATCAGGGCGTGTACCCGTACGAGGTGCTGGTTGATCTGCTCGGCATTCACAGCCGGCATTTCACGGCCGAAGGCGTGGAGTATTACGGAAACGTGAATTTCATGAAAGCGGGCATCGTTTACGCAGATCACGTAACGACGGTCAGCCCTACCTATGCCACGGAAATCCAGACGGGTTATTACGGATACGGACTTGACGGGCTTCTGTCGGCCCAAGGCTCGAGATTGAGCGGGATTGTGAACGGCATTGATACCAAAAGCTACAATCCGGCGACAGATCCGCATATCGCCACGAAGTTCCGGAGCGGATTGAACAAAAAAACGCAGAACAAAATCGCCTTACAGGAAGAGCTGAATCTTCCCGTGGCGCCGCATATTCCATTGATGTCGATGGTAACGCGATTGGTCGATTCGAAAGGACTCGATTTGGTTATTCGCATTCTGGATGAACTGCTCTACTATGATGAGATTCAGTTCGTTGTCCTGGGAACGGGAGATCCTTCCTATGAGCATTGGTTCAGGGAAGCGGCAAATCGCTATCCCACCAAAATGTCGGCCCAGATCCGGTTCAATGAGCCGTTATCGCGGCGTTTTTATGCCGGCAGCGACCTGTTCCTGATGCCTTCCAAATTCGAACCGTGCGGCATCAGCCAGCTGATTGCCATGCGGTACGGCAGCGTCCCCATTGTCCGGGAAACGGGCGGACTGAACGATACGGTTCAGGCATACAACGAGTATACGGGCGAAGGGAACGGCTTCTCCTTCAAGGATTACAATGCGCATGACATGATGAACACCATCCGCCGCGCGACCTCCATATATCGCATGCCCGAGCACTGGCGTAAAGTGAGCAAGAATGCTCTCGGCGGGGATTACAGCTGGAACGTTTCGGCGAAGGAATATCAGGAAATCTATCATCAGATCACCAGCCGATGATAACCATGGCTTTCAGGACGCAGGGGTGCCCGGATAGCGAAGGAATAACAAGCTATCCAGGCACCCCTGTGCTGTTTGAATATGATCGAAGCTAATGTTTCAACTCCCGGCATAAAATGCGGTACGCGTACGGTTCCAAATCGATATGCATCGTACCGTTTACCGGTTTTACAGGCTCTTGGGTTTCGGCATCGATCCAATCGGTCGTGACGATGGGATGCGATAGGGTACGCTTCGAGTCGCTGTTGTTGATCCAGACGATAAAATGCATGGTTTCGTCGGCACGTTCGTACACGATGCAAGGATCATGAAGATTCGCCTGCAGGAAGCGGAAGCGACCTTGCCGCAAGGCCTTATGCTCTTTCCGCAGCGCGATCATGCCTTGATAAAATGCATACAGCTCCTGGTTTCGCTTCTTGGGATCCCATTCCATGCATTTGCGGCAATCCGGGTCTCCATCCCCGGTCAAGCCGATTTCATCCCCGTAAAAGATGCACGGCGTGCCCATGAAGGTGAACAGGAATACGACGGTGAGTTTCATGCGCCGGATATCTTCTCCCACGCGGGTAAGCAGCCTTGGCGTATCGTGGCTGCAAAGCAGGTTGAATACCACTTCGTTCGTCTGCTGCGGATAACGCATCAGGATCGAGCCGATACGGTTGGCGAAGGTGAGTCCGTCCATGTTGCCGTTGAAAAACTCCAGCACCTTATCGGCAAAAGGGTAATTCATCACGGAATCGAACTGGTCGCCTTGCAGCCAGATCAACGAGTCGGACCAAACCTCGCCCACGATGTAAGCCTCGGGTTTCGCCTTCTTGACAACCTGCCTGAAATCCCGCCAGAAATGATGGTCGATTTCATTCGCAACATCCAAACGCCAGCCGTCAAGATTGATCTCCTTAATCCAATACTCGGCGACGCCCAGCAAGTACGCCTTGACTTCGGGATTGGCGGTATTGAATTTCGGCATGTTTCCGAAGAAGCCGAAGGTGTCGTATGTCGGTATGCCGTCCTTGATTTCGCAAGGAAACCGGTTCACATGAAACCACTCGGCATATTTGGACTTCTCGCCATGCTTCAGAACGTCCTGAAAGGGCGGGAACTCCTCGCTGCAGTGATTGAATACCGCATCCAGAATCACTCGAATGCCTTTCGCGTGGCAAGTATCCACTACCTTTTTCAACAGATCGTTGTCGCCAAAGTGCGGATCCACCTGCTTGTAATCTACCGTGTCGTATTTATGATTGGAGGGGGAGAGGAAGAGGGGGGTAAAATAAATGGCGTTAATGCCCAGGTCAACCAGATCATCCAGATGATCCAGCACGCCCTGCAGGTCACCGCCGAAGAAATTGTCCACCTCCGGCTTGCCGCCCCAGGCTTCGGTTCCATCAGGACTGATGGCCGGGTTCCCGTTGGCAAAGCGTTCCGTCATGATTTGGTAGAATACGGCTTCTTTGGCCCATTCCGGTACTTTGAATACATCGACTTCATGTATGTACGGAAATTCAAAGTAGCCTGCCGGCGGATAGGGGTAATCCCATCCGATTCCGCTGTCCACCATATACACCGTTTCATCTCCCGCATGAATCCGGAATCCGTATGACAACCTTTTGTATTTGGGCCTGACTCCGCATTCCCAGTAATCAAACATGTCGTCAGAGGCGGCCTTTTCCATGGTGATTTCGAAGTACGTACGGTCCCAATCATATTTGTCGCCCGTCATGGCAACAACTGAATCAATGTCGTTCTTCTTGGTTCGAATCCGAAGATGAATGGTATGTGTATCGTAAGCATAGGCCCATTTATCCCTAGGAACATGATACAGCGCTTCTAACAGCATGGTTACACCTCCTATATGAGTAAAGCTATAGCTAATTAATAACCAGCTGCTGGCTTGCCTGAATCAGACAGTGAATGAGACAGGCGGCTTGCAACGTAGATGGACCGAAATCATGCGCTTTCTATAAGATGGGAAGGCAGCCGATAGATTATGCATCCGTCCATAAAGTGTTCCATTCGTATATTCCACACTCTTAATTCCTATTTTGGATGATTCTAAAGCCCTGTGTTTACATTTTAATGCTAGGAGATGAGAAGATTGCGGATAGGATAAGTGATTAACATTAAATCCCATTATTATTGGGATTGAATGGTTCAAGCCCGCTTGTTTATTTTAATAATAGATACACTTCACAGACTGAATCATGTGTGACATGATCACTTTAAGTATGATGATTTGACCGTTGTATTAAAATAGTGGAGTGACATGCTACTACAAGCTGATCTTGTTTGTAAGTTGCAAATTGGAAACCATCAATTTTCATTGCATATTCATGCATCTTGTTTTATAATGACTCAGTTGCTTTTTTTCTAAAGGTTTAATCTATTTGTAACAGTTAGGGGAGAAACGAGACATATGAAACGTAAATTTACAGCGTGGATGACCCTGTTCCTGGTGGTCGTGCTGTCTTTCGGCAGCATCGTCCATGCGGAGGGCGAGAAAAAGACGGTGATTCTCGGCACCAGTGCCGACTATGCGCCATATGAGTTCCATAAAACGATAGATGGCGTGGATACCATCGTCGGATTTGATATCGATATCGCGAAGGAAATCGCCAAGGATCTTGGCGCAGAGCTCATCATCAAGGATACGTCCTTTGATGCGCTCTTGCCGGAGCTGACGAGCGGCCGCGTGGATTTCGTCATATCGGGCATGAATCCAACGGAAGACCGCCGAAAAAGCATTGATTTCTCGGAGCCTTATTACGCTGCGGAACAATCGGTCGTAGTCCGCAAGGAAGACGCCCTGAAATTCAATACGCTTGAAAGCTTGGAAGGAGCCCGGATCGGAGTTCAGAAAAGCTCTATTCAGGAATCCATCGCAAAAACGATACCGAATGCCAATGTAGTTTCCCTCGATAAAATCCCGGATTTGCTGCTGCAGCTGGAATCCGAGCGCGTGGATGTCGTCCTTGCGGAGTATCCGATCGCAAAGGCCAACATGAACGAAGCGACCATGGCCATCACGGAGGCCAAGCCGACGGCGGAGAACGACGCATATGCCATCGGGGTCCGCAAAGGAAACGAAGAGCTGCTTGGCAGCATTAATGCTACGCTCGAGCGCTTAAAAGAAAATAACCAGATCCAGAAATTTGTCGACGATGCCAGCGATTTGGCTGCAGGACGAACAGCAGAGAATTTGAATACCTTTGAATTTTTCTGGAAATATCGCGACTATTATGCCAAAGGCATTCAATTTACGTTGCTTATTTCGGCCCTCGGCGTATTTTTCGGATTCATTCTCGGATTGATTATCGCATTAATGCGGATGTCCGGCGTAAAAATCCTTAAGTTCTTGGCTACCGCATATATTGAAATCATTCGCGGCACGCCGATGCTGGTCCAGCTGTTTATTATCCATTACAGCTTGGCGGCGTTTGATATTAAATTCTCGCCGATCCAGTCGGGTATTTTAACGCTCTCCATCAACAGCGCTGCCTATTTGGCCGAAATATTCCGAGCAGGCATCCAGGGCGTGGATCGGGGACAACTGGAGGCTGCACGCTCGCTCGGGATGACCAAGGGCAAAGCCATGCGCCACATTATTTTGCCGCAAGCGTTAAAGGGCGTTCTGCCTGCCATCGGCAATGAGTTTGTTGTCATCATCAAGGAATCCTCCATCGTATCGTTCATCGGGGTATTCGATATTATGTACCAAGCTCAGATTTTGCGCGGTTCAACCTTTGCCCCGCTGAATCCGCTGCTTGTGGCGGCCATGATCTACTTTATTCTGACATTCGTTCTTTCGAAGCTTCTGGGTGTCTGGGAAAGGAAGTTGAGTGCAAGTGATAACCGTTAAGGATCTTCATAAATCGTTTGGCAAGCTGGACATATTGAAAGGCATCAATATCGAGATCGCAAAGGGTGAAGTGGTGGTTGTCATCGGACCGAGCGGCTCCGGCAAAAGCACCTTCTTGCGCTGTCTCAATCTGCTGGAAGTGCCGACCAGCGGCGAAATTTCATTCGAGGGTGAGCTGATCACCGCCAAGAACCACAATATCAATGCCACCCGCGAGAAAATGGGGATGGTATTTCAGCAGTTTAACCTGTTTCCGCACAAAAAGGTCATCGATAACATCACGCTCGCCCCTATCCAAGTAAAAGGGGTCTCCGCCAAGGAAGCGGAGGCGACTGCCGACGAGCTGCTGAAGTCGGTCGGACTGCAAGACAAGAAGGAGGCTTATCCTTCCCAGCTGTCCGGCGGACAGAAGCAGAGAATTGCCATTGCGCGAGCACTCGCGATGCAGCCCCATGTCATGCTGTTTGACGAGCCGACCTCCGCACTCGATCCCGAGATGGTGGGCGAGGTTTTGGAAGTGATGAAGAAGCTTGCCGAAGGCGGAATGACGATGGTCATCGTGACCCATGAGATGGGCTTCGCCCGCGAAGTGGGAGATCGGATCCTGTTCATGGACGGCGGCAATATCGTGGAGGAAGGCACGCCGGACCAACTGTTCGGCAATCCGACCCATCCCCGAACGCAAGAGTTTTTAAGCAAGGTGTTGTAACTTTTTCATCCTGAATGTAACAAATTAAAAACAGCGCCTAGCCTGGTGTTTCAGGCAGGGCGCTGTTTTTCTTTGTGTGTTGGTAACAATTGCTTGCAGTATAGGTTACAAAATTGTGATATATTCATGTTCGTTGACATACTACATCCGATTTACCAAGCTACATATAAGGGAGGCATCTTAAGATGTTACAACAAATGAAATCTTGGACAAGAAATCGTGGACTTAACAAAAATAATAAGATCGCTGGAAGAACAGCAAAATGGTTTGCCGTTACAGCCGTGGCACTCGGACTGACTTTTGCCGGAGGCGGGCTGCAAGCACATGCAAGCTCCGTGCATGTTGCCAAGAACGGCGATACGTTCTATTTCTTGTCCAAACAGTACGGCGTTAATATGGACAAGCTGATGAAAGCTAACCCAACAATTAAGGCAACGAATATTTACCAGGGGCTCAAAATCAACATACCAGGGACGGTATCGATGAACTCGGCGGCATCCGCGGCGCCCATCGCTCCAGGAAACTCCGGTTTCACCCCAAGCTTGAATGTTATCCCGCAGAATAACGTAGTCGAAGCATGGGGCAAGACGTTTAATTACAGCAAAACTTTGTCCGTTAAAGCTACAGCGTATTCCTCTGCTGCAAGCGAGAACGGCGGTTGGGGCGCGGTTGACTATTTCGGGAATTCCCTTAAGCTTGGCACCATCGCCGTTGATCCCAAGGTAATTCCGCTCGGTACCAAGGTGCTTGTAACAGGACATGAGCATCCAGGACTGCCTAAAAAGGCATTTGTAGCAGAAGCACGTGATATCGGCGGAGCCATAAAAGGGAATAAGATTGATATCTTCATCCCAGGCTCCCAATCATCCGTAAATCAATTCGGCATCCAGGATATCAAATTGTTCATTATCGATTAATTCATATATCGTTAGGAATCGTAAAGACGGCTTGATTGGTCAACTCCCAGTCAGCCGTCTTTTGGCATTCATTCAGACATTATTGCGATTCCGGCACGTTTAACATATCCGGAAGCGTCACGAAGCTGTACCCCTTGTTTCGAAGTTCCGTTATGATGTCGGGGAGCGCTTCAATAGTCCCGGATAGATTGGATCCCACGCCGCCTCCCGCATGCTGAAGAATGATCGAGCCGGGACCGACCGCAGATAAAATATTGCTTTTGACCTCTTCCTTTTGCAGTCCCTTCCAATCGAGGGAATCGACATTCCAATTCACGACCTTGTACCCGTTTTTACGAGCCCACTGCAGCTGTTCTTCATTAATATCGCCATAAGGAGGACGGATCAGCCGCGGGTGGACGCCGGTCAGCGACTTCAAAATCGTGTTGGTACGCTCAATTTGGCTTATGAATTTCTCCAGGCTCAGCTTGTTTAGTTGGGCATGATTGTAAGAGTGATTGCCAATGGCATGACCTTCTTCATGGATGCGTTTCATGAGCTCGGGGTGTTTCTTGGCACGTTCTCCTACCGCAAAAAAGGTGGCCTTCACCTGCTGTTCCTTCAGCACATCGAGTACTTTTCCGGTAAATCGGGGGTCCGGTACATCATCAAAGGTAAGCGCGACCTGTTTGACCCGTGGTCCGCTTGCGCGAAACGTGTCCGGGTATTTTCGCAGCAATTGGCTTAAAGACGGCGCGCCATCTGATGGCTTGCTCTTATTTCGTTTCGAATGATCCATGGCTTGGCCGGACTCCGACATGACGGTAGCATCCTGAGGTTGTTGTGATTGATTATGTAGCGCGGACGCGTTTACCGGGATGCCCGGCACAACGATAAAGAATGATAGGATCCAGAGCAGGCAGATTCCTGCACGGCATCTTTTGAACATCACGATCGGCCCCTTTAGCTTTTTAGTATGGTATGCCCAGTTGGACAAACAATTATCCTCAATATGGGAAACCGAGAGTTTTTAGTTTTCCCTCGGAAAGGTGTATAATAACCCCTAACAGATTTTATTACATCTTAATCATTTGGATGTGGAAGGAGATAATCGCTTGGCTGACTTGTTTACACCCTACAATTTCAAGAATTTGACCCTCAAGAACCGCATTGTTATGCCACCGATGTGTCAATATTCCGTTCAGGCCGGGGACGGGATTCCGAATGATTGGCATTTTGTGCATTACGTCAGCCGTGCCGTGGGAGGCACTGGTTTAATTATCGTGGAAATGACGGGCGTTCACCCGGACGGACGCATAACGAATCAGGATACCGGGATCTGGGACGACAATCAAATTCCTGCTTACCGGCGTATTGTCGATGCCGTGCATTCTTACGGAACGAAGATTGGCATCCAGCTCGGCCATGCCGGCCGAAAGGCGCAGGATGCCGAGCCGTCGGTAGCCCCCTCGGCAATCCCGTTCAGTTCCCATTACAAAATGCCGAAGGCACTCTCCGCTGCCGAAGTGGAAGATCTCATTCTGGCCTTCAAGGAAGGAGCTCGACGGGCTGTTGAAGCCGGATTCGACACGGTTGAGATTCATGGCGCGCATGGTTACCTGATCCATCAGTTTCATTCGCCCCTGACGAATCAACGCAGTGACGAATATGGCCGAGACCTTCCCCTGTTCGGTGAACGGGTTGTCCAGGCCGTTAAGGAAGCGCTGCCCGAAGGCATGCCGATCATCATGCGGGTGTCTGCAAAAGAATATGTGGACGGCGGTTATGATGTGCAGTACTGTGCGGAAATCTGCAAACGATACCGGGATGCCGGGGTCGATATTTTTCATATCTCCTCAGGTGGAGAAGGGGGAGTCGGTTCCAATGGCGGTCCGGAAGCGAAGCCGGGTTATCAGGTCGATCTGGCTGCCGAGTTCAAACAACTGCTGAAGGTCCCCGTAATTGCGGTAGGGCTGCTTGACGATTACAATGTCGCCCAAGAGGTGGTTTTATCGGGCAAGGCGGATATGGTGGCGATTGGAAGGGGCATGCTGCGGGATCCGTACTGGGCGGTTCATGCTGCCAAAGCGCTTGATGAAGAACAGAAAGTTCCGAAGCAGTATGAACGTGGATATTAAAAGTAGTACATGATCAAAATTTCAGGTTTTCAGCACCGAAAAGGTGATCAAAACATGACTTTTTGAACAACCTCTTAAAAATTTTGAAACCGTTTGGGATCATGCAACGTAAACATTTAACATATACCAGTATTTTAAAGCGAAAGCGAGAGGAAGAGAACGATGTCCATATTTAAAAGATTGCGTGACTTGACCATGTCCAATATTAACGCGATTATCGACAAGGCAGAAGACCCGATCAAGATGACGGACCAGTACATTCGCGATATGACCGAAGACCTTGAAGATGCCGAGAAAGCGGTAGCCGCTCAAATCGCCATCGAGAAACGCTTCAAAGCCCTTTATGAGGAGCAGGCTGCTCTCGTGGAAAAACGCACGCAGCAGGCTCATACGGCAGCGCAGGCGCAAAACGTTGAACTTGCCCGCCGTGCGCTGGAAGAGAAGAAGGCAGCTGAAGCCAAGCGCGACGAGTACAAAGCAAGTTACGATCAGAACAAGCTGGCAGCCGACAACCTGCGCGGCAAGCTGGAGGAAATGCGCAAGCAGCTTACAGCGATGAAGAACAAGCGCGAGACGCTGGTTGCCCGTTATAATGCGGCTAAAGCGCAAACCGAGATCAACAAAGCAATGAACGGTTTCGGTTCTGACACGGCTTCGGCCGGGTTGAAGCGGATGGAAGAAAAGATGCTGGCCATGGAAGCGCGTGCCGAAGCAAGCAACGAAATGTCGACGCGCGAGAAATCCCTCGATGAAGAGTTCGAGAACCTCGGCAAGGACAAAGCCGTTGAGGATGAGCTTGCAGCCTTGATGAAGCAGTACGAGAACAAGTAATCCGGGTCTGGTGGTCTGACAGGTAAATAGTATCGATGGCGAGGGAGACGCAGCAGGGCTGAATACTACTGTGCTTCTCCTTCGCTTTTGTTTGGTACCGGATATATACGGGACTCCCCCTTTAAGATTGTCTATCTTCAATGAAAGCAGTCTGATCAGGGCAAGTTGATATGTATGTTGAATGTGTGGAGGCTTAGAGATGGATTTTGATATGATCTTGCGTGTATTGCTTTGGACAGCTGTCGGAGGGCTGCTGTTGTTTGTATTGATGTTCGTGGATTCCCTGTTCACGAAATATAACGATCTTGAAGAAGTGAAAGCGGGTAACATGGCGGTAACCACAAGGCTGATCCTCAAGCTGGTCGCCCAAGGATATATTTTATCCGTGTCGATCGGAACATCCTATCACCTGCTGGAGGCGATTGTGGTATCGGTTGTTTCGTTTATCATTTTGTTTGTTCTCGAAGCGTTGACAGAGATCATGCTTCGCAATTTCGGCAAGCTGAACCTGGATAAGGGAACCCGCGAGGGCAAAACCGGTTACGGTTTGTTCGCAGGATCGCTGCATGTGGTCGGAGCGTTAATTATTACCGCTTGCCTATAGAACGCATAATGGAGATAGGGGATTAGGAAAGATGAGTATGTGGAAAAGAATCAGCAATTTATTTAGCAAGCCCGAGCCGCCCAAGGTAGAGAAGAGCATGTTGCAGCTGGCTCCGGGCGATATTTGCGAAGTGTCTCTGGTTACTTACGAAGTTACGGGCCGCGTGCACAATCGAGGCCGCAACGCGGTCGTACTGACGCTCCAGGATGGCAGCACCATTGCTTATCTTCACATCGAAGAACGCGAGACGGTTCAATATGCACTCTATGCGCCCATCGATGGACGCCTGGATTCGCCGGACGAGGTGCCGTCCATCATCGATCTGGACGATCATGTGTTTCATTTGGAAGAGGAATACGGCGGACATGTTTCGATATCCGGCCGTACCGCGTTTATGCAAAGCGGGGAGCAGCACGTATGGCAGTACCAATCGGATGATTACAAGCTGCTGCGAATCGAATGGCAGAATGGACGGTTTATGCTCTATGAAGGTGAGAAAGTGATACCGGGGGACGTAAGGGTTATCCGGGCGACTTAGGAGTGGTGGCATGAAGGAACGCTCTTTTTTATCTGTAAAAATCATACTGGTACTGAGTCTGTTCGTATCATTATTAAGCGGATGCGGAGCGCCGAATATCAAGGAGACGTATCCGCTGGAGTCCGTCAATCGGGACGGAAATGCAACATCCTATGTGTATCGGGCAGCTGATAAAAGCGTTCCCGAAGTGGCGGGCGAGCTCATGGCGGCGAATTCGCCGGATCAATCGTCTCCCGAGGATCCGGAGCGAATGTTCCTGGTGTATGGCGATGAGTATTACCATTTGCAGCAGGATCCCCAGAAGCCGGCCGATACGCTGATCGAAATCGATTCCAAGGAATACGTTCAGCGCAATTACGATTCCAATTTCCTGCAGGGATACTTGACCGCCGTCCTTATCGGGAATTTGTTTGATTCGATGGGCGGCGGGGGCTATCGCGGCTATACCAGCAAGGATGTGCATAAACCGGCTCAAGGGAACTATAAAAAGCCGACAAGCCAAGATAAGAAGATCGCTCCGCCGTTGACGGTTGACCGGAGCGGGAAAATTACACGGCGCGGTCAGGATACGGTCGGCACGGGCGGAAGCCTGTTCAGACGCAATCCGGATTCGAGTGGTGACCGCGGCTCGATCAAACGCGGCGAAAGCGGCGGAAGTTTGTTCGATTCGCCGAAGAAATCGTACAAGAAGCCCAAGACCCGGATCGGATCCGGTAAGATTTCCCGAAGGGGCCGAAGATAAGAACAATACGCTTCATGCGCATGGTCTAAGGGCCATGCGTTTTTTACTGTTTCGAAACGAAAATATACAACTGGTCAGATACGTACAAGCGATTGCTTGGAGATCAGCCGCTCGGTTTGAAGATCGCTCAGAATGTAGTACAGTAAGATTATCAGTCTGGGATATAGTCAGAAAGCGAGGAATGCGTTGTGAATGATCAGGAACCGATATCGCCCAAGAAACCAAACCATAAATTCGATCGGCGCGCACTACAGGTATCAGACGCGCAAGCGTTAGCAACTTCTTATGCGGATTGCGGCCAGGAGGAGCTCATTCGGCTGCAGGACAGCGATGGCCGGGTGCTTGCTTCGGATGTCGTCGCTCCCCACCCGTTCCCGGCTTTTGCCCGTTCGGGCATGGACGGCTATGCGGTGTCGTCAGCGGATTTGGCGCCATGCGATCAGGGGGAAAAGGTTTGGCTTGAGGTCGTCGACCATATCCCGTGCGGGTATGTCTCCTCCGTGCCGATCGTACAAGGGAAGGCTTCCCGTATCATGACGGGCGCCCAGGTGCCCGAAGGCGCGGACGCTGTCGTGATGCTTGAAGCGACGGAGCTTCGCGTGGAGGATGGTATAACCTATGTAGGCTTTAAGCGTTCCATCGAGAAGGGAAAGAATATTACCCCTCTCGGGTTCGAACTCCAGGAAGGCGATATGATTCTCCGCCGAGGGACTCGCATCGGGCCGGGAGAGATTTCGGTTCTGGCTACGTTTGGCATACATAAGGTTGGCGTGTATCGTCAACCGGTCGTGGGAATCTTCTCGACGGGAACCGAGCTGCTCGACATAACCGAGCCGCTTGAGCCCGGTAAAATCCGTAACAGCAACACCTATATGCTTGCATCGCAAATTCGGGAAGCGGGCGGCGTTCCGGTGATCATGGAGGCCATTCCCGATCATATCGAGCTTGCCCGTCAGAAGGTGGAGGAAGCGCTCCAGAATTATGACATCGTGGTTACGACAGGCGGCGTCTCCGTAGGCGATTACGATATTATGGGGGAGCTGGTGACATCCGGCGGATTGGACATGTTGTTCAATAAAGTCACGATGCGTCCGGGCAGCGTGACAACCGCGGCGGTGAAGGAGGGGAAGCTGCTCTTCGCGCTCTCCGGTAATCCTGGGGCATGCTTTGTCGGATTTCTGTTGTTTGTCAGACCTTCGATTCGAAAAATGCTGGGCATGGAGCAGCTGTATTTAACCGAATGGACAGCCGAGCTGGGTTCGGATTATGCAAAGGTGAATAATTTTACCCGTTTTGTCAGGGGCAGTCTCCAAGCGGTAAACGGCAAACTTGTAGCCACGCCCGCCACCCTGGATGAATCAAGTGTCATGATCACGATCAAGGACAGCGACTGTTTGATTGTTATACCGCCAGAGCTTAGAGGAGCGGTTAAAGGCCAAGCCGTGCAGGTGCTCGTTCTTCCAGGGGGTTGGTCATGAAGGTCTTCCAGTTCTGCGGGTATAAGAACAGCGGCAAAACCACGCTCATTGCGGCTCTGATTCCACAATTGAAACGACAAGGCATCAGGTTAGCCGTCATCAAGCATGATGGGCATGGCTTTGACATGGACCGGGAAGGGACGGATACGTACAAATTCCGCGAGGCCGGAGCCGAGGGGGTTGCCATTGCCTCGCCGGGCCGGACGGCCATGCTGAGGGAAACGGAGCTGGACCTCGATACGTTGATACATATGTACACTGATTATGACATGATGCTGGTCGAAGGGTATAAGAGGATGCCTTACCCGAAACTGGTACTGCTGCGGGGAATGGAGGACAGGGGGCTGCTGGATCAGGTCGAGGAGATCCGGGGCATCGTCGTGAATCCCGACATGCTAAAGGAACCGCCCGGCGTGCAGGAGATTCAGCATCGGCTGGCGGTTCCTTTGTTTACTTGGAATGAGACGGAGCGGATCGCGTCGCTTATACTATCATTGTAAAAAACCATAATTATTCGTCGGAACGCCGCTCTATCGCCTCGGACATCGTTTTGTCCGTCAAATGGGCATATACTTCGGTCGTTTCGGTGGAAGCGTGCCCCAATTGTTCTTTCGTTTTATATATGTCATTTTGAAGATAGTAATCCGTTGCAAACGAGTGCCGCAGCTTGTGCACGGTCAGGGACGGCTTGCCAAAACGCTTGGCGTATTTAATGATCATTGCCTGAATTGCCCGTTTCGTCATGCGCTGTCCTTCATTCTGGCCGTTGCGCAGCGCGACGAAAAGAGCTTTTTCTTTTTTCGGCACCTTATAGCGGGTCTGCCGCATCTGCAGATAATGCTCGAGATCGTCTTTGGCCTGCGCCCGGAAGTAGACCGGGGTTTTGAAGGTTTCATCGTTATTGCCCTTACGATACACATGCAGCATTTTATTGTTCAGGTCGATGTCTGCAAGATTCAAGTTGACCACTTCGGATACGCGAAGACCGGAGTTTAGAATAAGGCTGGCAATGCAGGCATCTCGGACTTTGTTCTGTTCATGAGCGTATAGAGCCTGTTTGTTATTTTCCACATCTTGTCCGTATCCTTCGTGAATGTAAGTGATGAAATCCTGAAGCTCTTCTTCTTCCAGTATTTTTCCTTTCAACTTGGCAGCCGTATCTTTGGGCTTGTGAATTCGTTTGATCTCCACTTTCGCCATGATGTTGCGCTTAAGGAGCGGGTAAAAATCCTCATCCTCCGCAATCTGGCTTAAATAATGGAACAGAGAGCGAAGCGATGACAGTTTGCGGGAAACCGTAATTCGGGAGTTGGTGCCTTCCCGGCGCGTGGTCAAATATAATCGGTAACCTGTGATGCTGTCCATGCGGAGGGTCTCCAGCTCAAGCAGCGTCACGTCTCGGTTAGAGGCGGCATGTGAGAGCCCTTCCGACCGGAGCCAATTAAAAAACGTTTCATAGTCCCTTACATATTCGAGCAGCGTGGAGGGGGAGAGATCCGGAAGTTTGTAGTCGATAAATTGCTGCACAAACCAAGGCATGGCCGGCGCTTTCTCATCGAGTCTTGCGCGGTCGATATCTTTTTGTATATTCATGTTCCACCTCGAATGATTGTCATTATATACTAGTGTAACATATGGAAAGTCCGTCGTGCTTAATGCCTCACACGATCGTCTCCTCGATCCGATGGCTGCTTGTGTTTCAACATAGACGGATACTATGATGAAGATGGGAAGCATTTAATATGATAGTGAAATGCCTAGGGAGGCGGCAGCATGATTTCAGAACGAGCGGAACGCATGGGAATTGAGCTGGTTCCCAAACGGAAGCAAGCCGTTATCGTAAACTTGATGCAACTGTACTTGTACGATTTTACTAAATACCTGGATATCTCGGTGAACGATCAAGGATTGTTTTTACCCTATCCGGATCTCGATGAGTTCTGGAAAAAGCGGGAACGGAAATATCCGTTTCTGATTACGTTTGATCAACGGCCGGCCGGTTTTGCCTTGATCGAGCGTATGGACAACGCCGCGGAAGCCGACTATTACATGACGGAATTTTTCGTTATGCAAAAATACAGGCGTACGGGATTGGGGACTTGGGCCGCGACCTGGCTGTTCGATCAATTCCAGGGACGCTGGAAGGTGACGCAGGTCAGCAGCAATATACCGGCCCAGGCTTTCTGGCGAAAAGTCATCGAGTCCTATACGGGCGGGCGTTATGAGGAATACGTGGACCCGGTTCGTTTTAATCCTTCGCAATATTTCAATTCCTAGTAAGTCAGCATGAAATCAACCATGACGTGTTTCAATTGAATACCTGAGCTGTTTGCATATCTATAACTTGGAGGGATTCGAATGTATTTGCCCAGCTTTCATCTGGAAGGAAAAAAAGCCTTTGTAACAGGGGCGGGGCGGGGAATCGGGCGCGCGATAGCCGTAGGCTTGGCGGAGGCCGGATGCGACGTTGGCCTGATGTCCCGAACCCGAAGCGATCTGGAGGAGACCGCGGGTCTGATTGCCGGCTTGAAAAAAGGTCAAGCCTATGTGCTGCCAGGCGATCTGACAATTCGGGAAGAGATGGAGGCGGCGATCCGCAAATTTGTGGACCAGGCGGGGCAAATCGATATATTGGTGAACAATGCCGGCATGAACATTCGTACGCCGGCGCTGGAAGTGACCGATGACGAATGGGACTTAATCGTACAGACCAATTTGAAATCGGCGTTTGTCGCATCTCAAACCGCTGCCCGTTATATGAAGGAGCAGGGGAATGGAAGAATCATCAACATTTCTTCCGTAGGCGGCCATACCGCCCTACGCACGGGCGTTGTCTATGGATCGACCAAGGCTGCTCTAATCCATATGACCAAGGTGCTGGCGATGGAGTGGGCGCAGTATGGAATCCAGGTCAACGCCGTCGGGCCTTGGTATTTCCGGACGCCGCTGACCGAGAAGCTGCTGAATGACGAGACTTACATGCAGGCTATCCTGGACCGGACGCCGCTAAAACGCGTAGGAAACCTGGAAGAAGTGGTGGGGCCCGTTGTTTTCCTGGCTTCCGAAGCCGCCAATTACATGACCGGGCAGACGCTGCTGGTGGACGGCGGGCTTAGCATTTATGGATTTTGATAGGGGATTCTTTTCATGGATGCAGATGCTTGAATCCTTTGGCAATGTTATCGGAACAAAGCTTTCAAGATTATCCATATCGGGTAATGATGAATGGTAATCATAGGGAGGAGAGTGGATGACGATGGAACGTAGAGCTTTTGGACGGACGGATATGCAGGTCAGTGTATTGGGTTTCGGCGGTGCCGAGATCGGCCAGTCGGATCAGAAGACGGTGGACCGGCTGCTGCACAGCGCGATTGACGCAGGCCTTAACATGATTGATACCGCGGAATGTTACGGCCATAGCGAGGAATTGATCGGCAAAGCGCTGTCGGGCCGCAGAGATGATTATTACTTGTTTACGAAATGCGGGCACGCCTCCGGACTGGACTACCCGGATTGGGATCCGGTGATGCTTGAACAGAGCATTGACCGAAGCTTGAAGCGGCTGAAGGTGGACCACGTTGATGTCATTCACCTTCACAGCTGCTCGGAGGAAATTCTGCGGCAGGGCGCCGTGATCGAGGTGTTGAAAAAAGCAAAAGAGCAGGGGAAGACGCGGTATATCGGCTACAGCGGCGATTCGACGGATGCACTTTACGCCCTTCAAACCGGCGCGTTCGACAGCTTTGAAACTTCGTTGAACATTGCGGACCAGGAGGCAATCGACCTCACGATTCCACTTGCCATGAAGCAGGGAATAGGGGTTATTGCCAAACGTCCCGTAGCCAACGTAGCCTGGAAGCATGAAACATTAAGCGAGCGGGACTATGCCTATCCATACTGGGTTCGACTCGGCGAGCTGAATTACGATTTCCTCTCAGACGTTCAGCAAGGCGTTGAGACGGCATTACGGTTCACATTGAGCACGCCGGGCGTAGCGACGGCCATCGTGGGTACGGCAAATCCAGACCTGTGGGGGCAAAATGCCGCACTGCTCGAGAAGGGGAAATTGCCGGAGGAGGTTTACGAATCCATCCGCGGCCGCTGGAGAGAGGTTGCCGGATCCGACTGGGTGGGTAAGGTGTAGATCGCGGCTTGCTTAGAACCTGAGATTCAGACCGAATAGAGTAAGAGGTTGATGCGCCATAAATACCGTATGGTATCCCGGAAGAGCTTGTCAAGATTTCTTGACAAGCTCTTTTGCAGTGATGAGATCGCGGATGCCGCGCTTCGGCAGATCGATCGAGACGAAGTGGGATGATGTTTCCGGAGAAGGCCGGCCATGCGAGTGGCGGGTCTTTTTTTGTCGAATAAAAGAGAATGGGCGTTTCACATGGTAAATAATTATATTAATTCAACATATGAAAAATTCACAATAGAGAAATGCCGACCACTTTCGTTACTTTTGCCGCTCCGATGTTCCTGCTTCACTATGCTTTAACCTAGCACAATGACATGGTCAAAAGATGAGATAGGATGCGAAGAAAAGTTGACATGGAAATATTTCCCCCTGCTAAAGATGAATGTCCCCCTTTGAAAGCCATAGGGCTTGGAATAAAATTCTGGTAGACAGCAAGTGTTTACATCAGGTTCTGAAAACATACTTAGGGGGATTAGAAATGAAAAGGACTTCCATGTTACTCATGAGTGTCATGTTGCTGCTCTCCATGTTCCTCGCAGCCTGCGGAAACAGCGGTGGCACCAACACTCCTGCTGCTGAAGGAGATACGTCGAAGACGGAAACAACTCCGCCGGCTGAAGAGAAGAAGGATGAAGCCGCTCCGGTTTCACTTCGCGTGTTCTCGACGTTCGGAGGAACTGACGCAGCTCGCGAAGCCTTCCAGGCGGCGTTGGATGAATTCACGAAAGAGCATCCAAACGTAAAGATTGATAACGACACCATGTCAGCTAATGATGACGGTTTCAGAACGAAAGTCAACACCGATATGAACAGCGGCAACGAGCCAGACCTGTTGTTCTACTTCATCGGGGCTGACGCAGAAGGGTTCGTCAATGCCGGCAAAGTCGTGCCGCTGAACGAAGTTCTCGACGCTGACGCTGACTGGAAGAACGGATTCATTCCTGATGCGCTTGAGCTTGCCAAGCAGAAAGACGGCAACATTTACGCTGCACCATTGACTGGCTTCTACGAAGGCTTGTTCGTTAACAAAAAAATCTTGGAAGAAAATGGTCTGGAGCTCCCAACCGATTGGGCGAAGCTGACCACGGCCGTTAAGGCATTGTCCGCAAAAGGCATTATTCCTTTGTCCGTACCGTTTGACCAATCGCACTACCTGATCGAGCACACCATTTTGTCTGCGGCTGGCCCTGAAGGACAAAATAAAGGCCTGCTCGATGGCATCGATCCAAACTGGGAAAAAGCTTATGCCGCTATGAAAGAATTGTATGATCTTGGCGCATTCCCTAAAGATGCCGCAACGATCGACCTGAGTATGTCCGGAAACTATTACAGCGAAGGCCTGGCTGCCATGACCATTGAAGGATCCTGGGCCATCGGCGGCTGGAGCGACGATACTCGCGACAATTCCACGGTTGTGCCATTCCCGACGGTTCCTGGCGGCGTGGGCAGCGGCAACGATATCGTAGGCGGATTCGGTTCCGGCTTCTACCTCTCCAAAGCCACTTATGACGATGCAGCCAAAAAAGAAACAGCCATCGCATTGCTGAAACATTTGACTTCCCCGGCGTCCATTCAAAAAATCGCTTCAGCTAACGGCGGCACACCTGCTGCTGACGTTGAAGTGACCGGATTGCCGCAAGTCGCACTCGACGGTTTCGCTATGGCAGCAAAAGCAGCTTCCATCAGCGCACCGGTTGACAGTAAAGTTTCGCAAGAAACGTTCGGCAACCTGCGCGCCAGCGTTCAGCCTGTAGTGGAAGGCAAGAAAACTCCTACTCAAGCGATCGAAGAAGCGAAGAAAACCGAGGATGCCAACAAAAAATAGTTGTTATCAGAAACGGTAGAAATAAAAGTGACGTACGCCGCCCCTCTGCTTTCATTCGGGCGGCGTAGTCATTTCGGCATGGACGATGAAGAAAAATAAACATCAAGGGTGATTAATATGAAGGGTGATCGCAAGTACATTGTGCTGTTTTTATTACCCGCAGCAGCCATCATGACAATCTTTCTATATTATCCGTTCTTTAAGAGTTTGTATCTCAGCTTTTATCGCACAAGCGGCTTTTTCGATAAAAAGTTTGTGGGCTGGGCTAACTATGAGAGACTCGTTACGGATAAGCTGCTTGGCGCTGCAACGCTGCACACGCTGGAAATTATGCTCTATGTGATCGTATTCCAAGTGGGAATTGCGCTTGTGCTGGCTGTCCTGGTAGATAATATTTCGAAACTGAAAGGGTTTTATCGAACCGTATTCTTCTTCCCGGTGGTTATATCCGGTACAGCCATATCTTTGTTGTTTGTGCTCTTCTACAACTACAACTTCGGTTTGCTGAACAACTTGCTGGCGAATTTCAACATCGAGAAGGTATTGTGGCTGGATGCGAAAAATGCGCTTAAAGCGGTATCGATCCCGACGGTATGGCATTATGTGGGCTTTTATTTCGTTCTGTTCTTGACTGCCATGTCCAAAATACCTTCGGATTATTATGAAGCCGCAAAATTGGAAGGAATCACGGGCCTCAAAAAAACAACGATGCTTACAATTCCGCTTATCATGAGTGACATCAAGGTCGTTATTACCCTTGCCATTACGGGTACGTTGAAGGTGTTCGAGTTCATCTGGGTCATCACAAGCGGCCAGAACGGAACCGAGGTGCTGGGGACGTACATGTACAAAAAGGCCATGGTGGACCAGAACTTTGGTTACGGATCAGCGGTTGCGATATACATGGTGGTCTTTGGCGTGCTGCTTGCGTTGATTGCCAACCGTTTGTTGAAAAGAGACGAGATTACATACTAAGCATTATAGGGGTGTACTGTTATGGAGCCAACCATCGTCGTTGAACACAAAACTCAGCGCGTTAGGAAGCGTCGGTTTAGTCTAGGCACCACGTTGATGTACGTGATTTTGACAGCGTGGTCCTTAACAACCATCTATCCGTTATTCTGGATCGTGAACAACTCGTTCAAAGTATCCCGCGATGTGATGAATAATTCCTTTGGCATCGCCTGGGAACCGGTGTTTGTTAACTATCAGAACGCATTTGACCGCATTAATATCGGAAGAAGTTATATGAATAGTTTGGTGATGTCCTTCAGCACTGTATTTTTGGTATTATTGCTTGGAGGATTAGCTGCTTATGTGTTGTCCAGGTTCAACTTTCGAGGCAAGAGAACCATTTATTCCATTTTGTATGCGACGCTGCTGATTCCTGCGTTTGCAACCGTGGTTCCGGTATATGAGCTGCTTATCAAAACCAGTCTGGTCAATACATACTGGGGTTTGATCTTTCCCCAAACGGCAGGCAATCTGACGTTTGCGACCTTGGTTATTGCCGGTTACATGGCAACCATTCCGAAAGAGCTTGAAGAAGCGGCATTCATGGACGGCTGCAACCGATGGCAGATGTTTGTGAAGATCTTCGTTCCGATCTCTCAGCCCGTATTCGCGTCGGCAAGCATCTTCGTGTTTATGTGGTCGTATAACGATTTGTTCTCGGCATTGATCTTTGTGAACAAAGAGAATGTCCGTCCAATCGTTGCTTTGCTCAATGAGATCAGCTCGCAATACGGAACGGACTTTGGTCTGATGGCGACGGCAGTATCATTGACGGTGATTCCGGTTCTGATTGTATATCTGTTTATCTCGAAATATATCCAGAAAGGTCTGACCGAGGGGGCCGTCAAAGGCTAAGGAAAACGGCGAACTTAACGAATAGGCAAGTCAAAAGGGGACATGAAGTCGCCTGTTTGACTTGCCTATTCGTTGTTAGATTTCAGTTGCTTCGAATACAGTGTGGATCTTGACAGTAATGTCAAGGTCAACGGTTTGTTTATAATCCAATAGGAGAGAATAATATTTCAATATATGAAAAATTCACAAAAGCACTAATAACACGTTCTGCCTTCTGTGGAGCATGCTTACGGTTAAATCCGAACTTATCGACAAACGAAAGAATAAAAAGTATTTAAACTAACTAAAATAAAGTTATTGACAATAACACAGTTCAATGTTAATTTGTATATACAAATGAGAGGTGGCTGGATATGAACATCGATGATTCCATTTTAAGCTCATGCCTGTTCTTTACGTCAAATCGGTTTGCACGTTCCATGACTAAGATGGCGGAGGATGCATTTGCAAAAGCCGGCTTATCCCCAACGTACTCCTATGTGCTGGTGGTCATCCATCAATATCCCGGAATTACGCAGAAAGAGCTTAGCGATAAATTGTCGATTGCTCCATCCACAAGCACCCGATTCATTGATAAGCTGGAGGAGAAACTTCTGGTAAAGCGCAAATCCGAATGGAAAGAAACGCATATTTTCTTGACGGACGAGGGGATGGCGTTATATCAGGAGCTGAACCAATATTTTGAAAAGCTATACGGAGAGTATGTCACCCTCTTGGGGAAGGAGCATAGCGAACAGTTAGCGAAACTTCTCCATGAATCCAGCGAATTGCTGAAAAGGGGAAAGTAGCCTCTGTCTTTTTCACCACTCATTTGCACATACAATTGATAAAGGAGAGATTCGAAATGCAGATTGGTATTATCGGTGCGACAGGGAAAGCGGGAAGTCTGATTCTCAAGGAGGCGCAAGCACGCGGTCATGAAGTAACGGCGATCGTGCGTGATGCATCCAGAATCTCCGATTCCAGCATAAACATTTTGGAGAAGAACGTGCTGGATCTGACAGGCGCAGATCTTCAGCAGTTCGACGTTGTCGTGAATGCATTTGGCGCGGCGCCAGGGCAGGAGACTCAATATGTGGAAGTAGGCCGGGTGTTGATACAAGCACTAAAAGGCACGAATACCAGACTGTTTGTTGTCGGAGGAGCCGGCAGCTTGTTTGTGGACGAAGCCAAAACTCTTCGACTGTTGGAAACGCCTGATTTTCCCAAGGAATATTATCCGACGGCATTCCACGCCGGCGAGAATTTGAAGGACCTGGAACAAACGTCGGATGTAAAATGGACGTATCTAAGTCCGGCTGCGTTCTTTAATCCGGAAGGTCGGCGGACGGGCAGCTATCAGGAGGGCAAAGATCACGTCTTTGGCAACGCTAGCGGTAAAAGCTACATCAGCTATGCCGATTACGTCATCGCGGTATTGGATGAACTTGAGCAGCCTAAACATCTCAACGAGCGCTATACGGTCGTATCCGAGGCATAACAGTCCCGGGCATGCGGCCTTCATATAGATCCTTGAATAAGCTGGTTTCGTAACTGAAATCAGCTTGTTTTTTATGTTATGTTATTTCAGCATATGAAAAATTCACAATAGTAAACACCTCAAACTATATCTAGCTACATCCTTATAAATACAGCCCGACCACTTACAAAGCAGCTATGATAAAGGTTTAAACAAAGAAAAACCCTCATTACGAGATCGCAATTTAGGCATCTAGGCATCTAAAAGTATTAGATAAGATGAATCAAAACAACCTGCATGCAACGGATAATGCATCCAGGTTGTTTTGAATGGTGTTTCTGTCGGCTGTCCTTGTCGTTAACCGTCTGATCTCACAAGAAACGAATATTGATATCGCGCAGGCGGCCGGAAGACATTTTCGGCATCTTAATTTGAAGCGTAGGCTGTCTATAGGTCGCGATGGATTGCGCAGGCAGAATGGGGACTGGTAATGATATGGTTTGGTGTTGTTCTTTTGGCAAGCCGTTGATTTTGATCTGCGTCCGGTTCAGCTGAATCCATAAATTTTCCGGATGGATGCGTTTGGGCACATAACATTTCACGACCAGAAAGTTATGAGTATCAAACGTTTCATAGCGAAGCGAGTGCGGGTCCGGTAGAATTTCGTTTCCGGCAGTCGCTTTTCGGATCGTATCCTTTACATAATCCTCAATGATCGTGGGATCCAACTGATAATCCTCATTGAGATGATTCAGATCCTTAAATGGAAAGGAATTGTTGTTAAAGAAAGAGTCCTGTGTCAACCAGTCCGGCTTTTTGGATCTTGAGCTCACGATAATCCCTCCTACGTTCTTTGCTTCCAGTGTATGGGCGAAGGAATGTTATAGTGACATCTGGGCATCCGACCACATAGAATAAATCGAAGCGGACGATTTTGAATAAAGAGGTGGAATTGTGGTTTCAATTATCGGCAATATGAAAATCGTAAACGTGGGCCCCAGTTCTACGGTATTAGTTGGAAATACAGGAGTCATCGATTTAAACAGCACGACAAAAGCTTATTCCGGCGCCAACTCGTTCACCACCGGCGATACTATTGGTGTGAATACTACAAACAACCAGGCCAGCAGCACGAATACATTCGATCCGGACCTTATTGATTCGCCAAATGTTTAATTAAGGTTGTGATCCTCTGTGAATCTAACGGTACACCAATGCATTAATATACAGCAGCTTCGAGTGGGCGCGGTGACCAATTCCTCGGTGCTTCAGATTGGAACTGCAGGCGAGATCCGCGCGTTATCCAACATTTATAACACGGGTGGTTTTACGGGCCCTGCTCCTGAATTTGAGCCTCAGCCTAATAACAATCCACTGGTTCCGTTATCTGCGCCGATTGAAGATCTATATCGGCCAGAATGAGGCTCATAACTTACGCATACAATCATTAGGGAACGGGGGGAGATGCCATGTATCAATACCATATCCAGCAATTGTTCCATTGTCTTCAGTCCCAGTCGGAGCAGCTTAACAGAATGGAACAAATGCTAAAAGAAATGCGTAATGATATAAATCAATTACAACAGGGCAATCAAAAGCCGACGGATCACGTCGAATATAAATTTGATTTATTGAAAATCGAAAAATTGGAAGGGACCTTAAATATTGGAGTAACACCCTCAGATGGGAAGTCTCTGGGGGATATCACCGTCAATGGCCAGCCCGCAGAACAAATCCAGGCGGGAGCTGCCGGAAGGAATCTATACTCAAACATATATCAGCAAGTTTCAAGCCACTTGGAACATGCGGTGCCGGCGCGACTCGAAATGAATCCCCAGTCCAATCACGAACTTGGAGATCAATATGCTGCGGTGATGATAGAAGATATCCGAAAACAACTCGAAGATCGCATCAATGTTTACTTACAGCAATATCAAACGAACAGCGCCTCGATGAATCCGGGTGATGTTGAGCAAACGATCGCAAATCAAATAAAAAAAGAAATCGATACGGCAGTCGAGCAGCATCTTCATCATTTGCAACAAGGAAAGAGGAATACGAATGAAAATGACGGTCATCAATAAAGAGCTTCGGGTTGGTTCGATCCGTATTACGGCGATTTCCAGCTCATCCGTGCTGTTGATCGGAGATACCCGGGTCATTAATAGCAGTTCCATCTACGATACACCTTCCGAATCCCTGCAGATCACCCCGCTCGTTCCGTTATCATCGGGTACCGCGCCATGAAGCGCCATGTACTGGTTGATAACGTATATATCATCAATATTTCAAATAGTTCGGCATGCATTTGCGGCGATTCCGGACATATCGATGCCTATACCCGAGCATTGGCGATTCAACGTCAAGTTCCGGTTTTTTTTGAGGACGAAGGCAACTATGAGGACTATCCGATTTTTTCGAGATCCATACCTGCATGGCAGCTTCCGTCAGAAGTAGACTTAGACGTTATACATGACTATAAAACGATTCATGTGGGATGCCTGGACGTGATAGCGACAGCGTCTTCATCGGTTGTGCAGGTAGGTTCGAACGATACGATGGAAATGGAATCAAGGGTGAAGGCGATCAGGCACTTTATTACGGATGCGTCCCAAGAATTAAAGAATTATACAGGCGTCATTGTCAGAAAGAGCCCACTCTAGTGCGGCAAAAAACAGGAGGAGCTTATGAAGCTCCTCCTGTTTTTTGCGATCTGCAGATTATTCTCCTTGCTGATGGGCAGCCTCGTCTTTAATCTCTTCACGGAAGCCGGAAATACTCTTTTCGCGACGAGCATTGCGGTCTTGAATCTGTTCTTTCTCGCTTGCGGGTATCTCATCTCCGAACTCCTGTAGATAATCTTCTGCTTCACGGAAGTTCTCGATGGTGTTTTGGACCGCCTGCTGCAAATGTTCGACATTGTCTTCGCGATTATCAGGTTTAGCCATGAAAGTTCACCTCCTTATATGTAATGATCTTGCTCATTCACACACCTCAAAAGTCTTCCATAATAGAAACATCCTTATGCATCTGAGAATAACGCTATCAAAAAAGCTACAGTATTGTAAATTTTGCAAGCCGGTTCTTTACATTTCCGTAGGATGTAATATGTTATAATGTCGAAAAAGCAGACTTGCCGGCATGACATCGAATAAGAGGAGGAAGAATTCTTGATATCTAGACGTTTTATATTCTGGCTCGGCATGCTAATCATGATTGTACTCATGTTAGCAGCTTGTAACTCAGAACCGATAAAACAACAACAGCAAACTTCTACTGTAGAAGACCCTCCTGAATCGATTGAAGATGAAGAAGAAGGTCAGACCATCACACTAGTAACACCGGATACGGCCATGAAAGCACCAGAGGAAAAAAGCAAATATCAGATACATACACGGTTAACGGATTTCCATCTGCTCAATGAGTCAACGGGGATTGCTTGGGGGATCACGAACACAGAACTGCGTCTCTATCAGACCCAAGATTACGGTGAGACCTGGGTCGATATCTCTCCATCATCCAATGTCCAATTCGTTGACAAGCTGGAGTATGGGAAAGACATCGTGTTCACGGATAAAAATCATGGTTGGATTATACGAAACAAACAGAGATCGGCCGAAACAATCCTGCTCAATACGACTGACGGGGGCGGCAGTTGGAAGCTCTCTTCGCTTCCGGAGACGGGAGTCGTCACGGCAATGTCCTTCGTTTCATCCCAGCAGGGATGGATCATGGCTAAAGGCAATCTCTCCAAGGGATCGGAAGAGAAGTCGCTGTTTCACACCAGCAATAATGGCGGAGTATGGGATGAGATTATGCAGAATACGGAGTATCCAACATCCCGAATTCCAGGAAGTGTCATTCCGCGAACCGGATCCGTCATCGGATTAACGTTTACGGATTCGCTTATCGGGTTTGCGACCATCCGTGAAATGCAATCATCCAAGTTGTATATAACACGTGACGGAGGCCAGAAGTGGAAGTCTTCCGGGCAAGTATTCAAAAGCAAGCTGCTGGATGCGTGCGGTTCCGTTTTTGCCGGGACTCCCATGTATCTGGGCAAAGGCGGAAGCGGAAGCGAGGTTTATATACCGGTTACCTGCGTGAAGGAAGATCAGGCGAACTATTTGGGTTACTTTACGGCCGATACGGGGAAATCATGGAATTTGGTTTCGTTTCCCATGACGGGGAATAGCGGGAAGGGAACCCTCCAGCCTGTCTTCCGTCGTCTGCATGACGGATGGAGAATGGTGAACGGCATTGTCTATCATACGAGTGACATGGGCAAGACCTGGACGCCATTCCCGAGAAGCAAGCTGTTGACCGATAATCTTGCAAAATATCCGAATGTGGTCAAAATGCAATTCACATCGTCGGATGTCGGTTGGATGCTAATTGAAACGGCGGACAAAAACCGATCGCGCCTGATGAAAAGCAGTGACGGCGGCGTAACCTGGCAGGGGTTGTAATACCGACTAATAACATGCAAGCAGGATCAGAATTGCTAATCAAGATGACTTGCTCGATAACAAAGGCTTTATCGGCTAAAACCAACGGTTCCGATAAAGCCTTTATAAACACGATATATTGTGAAATAAATCACAAATAAAATTCAACCTGTATGCTACTATAAAGATGTAATCAGGTACGTCAAAATGTTTAGAAGGGGACGATCCTTATGCATACCGATCAAATGACGATAAATTTCCTTCGCTTGTGCTACCATTGCGATGATGCATGTTTATGTCAGACGGAGGAGCAATGTCTGGCTTGCTGGAATGAGCAGGACATGACACCGCAGGACCATGAAATGACGGGACAAGAAGAAACGATGAAATGGATGAGATTGGCTTACGATTAAGCGGGTATGAACAAGATGAAGACAATGAATGGATCAGGGCGTTATAAAGTTCCATGAAGAAGCTGATGACTGGCAAATTGCCGGCATCAGCTTTTTTTGACGCTCCCAGAAAGGGACAAGTTCTTTAAAATTTCAATCAAACTTTCCATGATGTATGAGTTAAATTGTCCGACATAAAGCATATACATATTTCAAGACAAGGTGGAGGGGGGAGCCGTATGGGATCGGGGTCAGATTGGATGTTCGATTTTTTCGGCAGCGTTATGCCCGTGTTTTTCATCGTCGTCATCGGGATCATTTTGCTGTCGGCCGGTAAGGGAATCCTGCAATGGAGTCAGAATAACCGACAGCCTTTGCTAGCGGTCGATTCCAAAATTGTGAGCAAACGAACGGAAGTGAAACATACACAGCAGACGGATGATACGATGTCGAGCCGTACTCGTACCACCTATTACTTGACATTCGAAGTGGAGAGCGGAGATCGCATGGAATTTGCCGTAAACGGCGAGGAATTCGGCATGTGCGCGGAGGGGGACGAGGGACTGCTTCGTTTTCAGGGAACCCGGTACTACGGATTCGTCAGGCACCCCAGAGCGCATCTTCATGTGGTCCGGGGTTATGAACAACCTAAATAAGAGGCTGGTTCATTTTATGATGCCTTCTCCTGTGGTATATAATGTTGGAGAAGGAGGAGCTGCCTATGAAATTTCAAGATAAAACGGTCGTGATAACGGGCGCTGCGAACGGGATAGGCCGCGGATTGGCTGAAGCTTATGCGGCTAGCGGAGCTCGAGTGATCGTAAGCGATGTTCAAGAAGAGCAGGGCAACCTGACGGCAAACACCTTGAAGGATCAAGGATTCCATGCCGTCTTCATCCCCTGCGACGTTAGGAAGGAAGAAGAGATTAAACGACTGATGAACCAAGCGGCCCAATATGGGGGCACCATCGATATCTTAATAAACAACGCCGGGGTCTCCCGATGGAAATCACCATATGAGCTTACGGTGGGAGAATGGGACGACGTCATCAACACGAACGCCAGAAGCTGTTTTTTGGCTACCCGCGAAGCTGCCGCATATATGAAAAAGAGTGGGAATGGCGGGGCTGTCGTCAATATATCCTCCACGCGTTCCATCATGTCCGAGCCGAATTCGGAAGCTTATGCGGCTTCCAAGGGAGCCATCGTTGCGTTGAGCCATGCCATGGCCGTTAGTCTGGGGCCCGATGGAATTCGGGTGAATTGCGTAAGCCCGGGCTGGATTGAAACCGGGGATTATGAAGAGCTTCGGTCCGAGGACCATAAGCAGCACCCTGCGGGTCGGGTCGGGATTCCGGCCGATATCGCCAAAGCCTGCTTTTATTTTACCGATCCGGACAATGACTTTGTAACTGGGTCCCATCTGGTGGTGGACGGCGGCATGACCCGCAAAATGATATATGAACCTTAACTTGTTACGATTAAATAAAAAGAGGATCGTCCCCCGGTGGACGATCCTCTTCTGGTTATAACCCGTATGAGCAAAACAGTGGCGAATATCTCAAGGGGGAGGTGACGAACCTGGCTCATAACGGACGGAAGGTGTTATGTGGTCTCGCTCGTATTCAGATAGGCCACATCCGGTTCGATCGCGATGGATTGAAGCGGCTCCCTTAACCAACACATCGTCAAACCAAGCTTTGCCCGTTCCGGTTCGCTTCATTTGATATCGGATGAGCGCAGCATTGCTGACGGGCTCCGTTTTGACCCAGCCGCTGATCCGATACGTTTTCCCGACCACTACGGGGATGGACAGGGTTATGGCTGCCCGGCTGGACGTTCCTGCGGGACCTTCGATGCTGACCGATTGTTTCCCGGATTTGAATATTCCCGAATCTACTTCCAATATGGGCGAGCCTGTTGGAAGCCACTGTCCCCAATTTGCCGGCTTGATTCCGCCTGACCAACTGGCCCCCGCCTTCGTTGCCTCAAAACCGCTGTTCACAAGCAAACCCTCCTGTACCTGATCTCGTTCGCTCTCTGCCCATGCCAATGGGGACGGCAAAAAGCCATGAAGCCCCGTAATCAGCATGAGTACAATCAGAGCCATTCGTTTCACATCCATTCCCTCGCGACTGTTCTCGATTTCCGGCCATGAAACCGGAACACTTCCATCGTAGAGAAAGCCGCAGCGTTCGAGTATGATACGATTTTGTGATGCATTAACATTTTTGAAGAAAACCTGTTCATGTTAAATAAAAACAGTATGATGTAATTAATGTAAGTACGGAAAGAACACATCTAAAGAATGGAAGGAATGAGGGTATGGGGAAATTGACGACAACCACTGCAAGAAATGAGCGCTCCAATCGCGTATCCGTGTTCGTTACGTTGCTCATGTCCTATCTTGTGGTACTGCTGATCCCGGTCATCGTGTTCTGGGGTCTGTATACCCAAATCGAGCGAATTATGATCGAGAATGCCAACAACTCCAACATGGCACTCATCGAACAGGCCAAGCAGGTCGTGGACAGCCGATTGGATGAAATGCATTTGATTTCCCGAAACATTACTTCACATCCGAGACTGGATGCGCTGTTAAAGGCAGGATCCCCTCAAACCGGAGCGGAGCATTACAATTACTACACCTTCATGCAGGAAATGCAGCGGTACCGGAACAGCAGCAGTTTTATCACCGATTTTTATGTATATCTTGATGAGAGCGATACGGTTCTCAGCCCAACCTTAAAAACGACGTCCAGCGTCTTGTTCTCCGATATCTACGGATATGAAAGCTTAACCTTTCAACAATACCAAGCGGATATACTGCGCGGCGTTCATTTCAACCGGTATCTGCCCGTAACGGAGGTTGGCAAAGGCCTGAACCAGAAACGAATGCTCACATATATGCAAACGCTTCCATTTGGCGAGAAAAGCAACCCCAAAGGCGCTCTTGTCATGCTGATCGACGAAAGGCAGATTACAGGCTTGCTCGAGGAGATCGTGAAAACCAACAACGGAACGATATCCATTAAGGATGCCAGCGGTCAAGTGATCCTGCGTGCCGGTGATACCGAGGTATCCAATATGGGGAAAGCGGAGGATAAGCAGGCCGTCATGACGGTGTCGTCCAGATCCGCGCGCAGCGGATGGGAGTACGTGTCGGTCGTGCCGGAAAAAGTGTTTATGGAAAAGGTCAATATGGTCAAACGAATGGCCGCCGGCGTTCTGGTCATCTGCCTGGCCGCCGGCGTTGCCGCTTGCGCGTATATGACGTACCGGGCGTATTATCCCCTGCGCGACATTATCCGCTTCATCCGCCAGTCCCATCCGGCCAAGGAGGGAAAGGTACGCAACGAATATGATTTCATCAAATCCACGATGGCCGATTCCTTTGGCAAACAGACGGAGATGAAGGAGCAATTGTCGAGGCAAACGCCGGTGATCCGTTCCAACTTTTTGCAGCGTTTATTGAAGGGAAACGTGGATGCGGCCGATATGTCGAAGCGTGCCCTGGAATTCATGGGGATATCGTTTCCGCATCCCGGCTTTGCCGTTGTCCTGATCGAGCTGAGGGATGCCAGCGGGTTCATACATAACGAACGGGAAAGCGAATGGGCCCTGATCCGCTTCGTCACCGGGAAGGTGGCCGAAGAAATTCATCCCTTTACCGCGTATTCCGTGGATTTGGAGAAGAACCAGGTTGCCATGATTCTGAATATGCCGGAACCTCTGCAGGACAAGGCGGGCGAGCTGTACGATTGGGCGGAACAAGTGAAGCTGGTTATCGAACAGCGTTTCAAATCCGAGATTACGATCGCGATCAGCGATATCCGTTCGGATCTTGGATGTTTGGCCAGCGGATATACCGAAAGCTTGAAGGCGCTGGAATATTCCATTTTTACGGCCTATAAACCGATTTTATTCTACGATGAAATGAAGCAGAAAACAGGGGTGTATTATGATTTTCCCATTGAGACGGAAATCCAGCTCATTAACGCCATGAAAAGCGGGGATCCGGATAAGGCTCAGGATATCATTCAACGTCTGTACCACAACAACTTCAGCGGTCAATCCATCTCGCCCGAGCTCGGCCGACTCATGTTCGCGAACCTGCTCAGCACGATGTTCAAGCTGCTCAATGCTTTAAATTTGAAATACGAGGACGTATTCGGCGAGGCAGGCAAATCGATCGAAGACATTACCGAAGGCAGCACGGTAGAGGAGCTGTACCGGGAAGTGAAATGGATGTTCGGCCAGGTCTGCCTGTACGTAAGAGACCAGAGAGGCGATTCCTCCTCGCAGCTCCTGGATAAGATAAAAAGCTACATTGCGGAGCATCACGACGATGCCATGATCAGCCTGGCTTCCATTGCCGAGCAATTCGATATCACGCCGCCCTATCTGTCGGCCTTCTTCAAGAAGAACAGCGGGACCAATCTGACCGATTACCTGGCCAAAATTCGGATCGAGCGCTCCAAGGAAATGATGCGGGATGCCAAAAATACGATCTCGCACATCGCCCGTTCCGTCGGTTATACCAGCGATGTCGGTTTTATCCGGGTATTCAAGAAATACGAAGGGATCACCCCGGGAAAATACAAGGAAACCCTGCATTCCCTATCATCAACCTTAAGAAATGATCATCTCAATTCTTAATCGCTGTATATGGATCCTGAAACTGTACGATATACGTTAAAAGCGCTTAAGCATTAATATTTGAGGCAGGGCTGGCATCAACTCGGCCTGGACATTTCGGATGATCATTCATTAGGAAAAAAGGGAGGCGTCGTGATTTGAAAACAAACCGGAAACGTATGACGAGACTGGCCATCTTCATGCTGATTGTGGCTATGATTGCCGGGTGCAGCGGAAAAGGCTCGGGAGCCGAGGAGCCCGCCGGCGACAAAGGCAAGGAAGGAGCGGGCGTTGCCTCAGGCGGAGAAACGGGGTATCCCGGCCAGCTGACCTATTGGGTATCGCTGAATGCCAACGCATCGGCCACGATGCAGGATATGAACGGCATCGCCGCCTATCAGGAAATGGAGAAATTGACAGGAACCAAGGTTAAGTTCCAACATCCGCCGGCAGGGCAGGAGGCAGACGCCTTCAATATTATGGTTTCGTCGGGCAATTTGCCGGATGTCGTGGAGCATGGCTGGGCGAACGTATCCGGAGGGCCGGATAAAGCGATATCGGACGGTTCGATCATTCGCCTGAATGAGCTGATTGAAGAGCATGCTCCGAATCTATCGAAACTGCTGAACGAACACCCGGAATACAAAAAGCTGATTACGACGGATGGCGGAAACATTTACGTATTCCCGTTCATCCGCGGCGACGAGTATCTGCTGACCTTTAACGGCCTTATCATCCGCAAGGACTGGCTGGATCAGCTCAATCTGCAAGTGCCGGAAACGATTGACGAGTGGTATGAAGTATTAAAAGCGATCAAGACCCAGGATCCCAACGGGAACGGCCAGGCGGATGAAATCCCGCTTCTGCTTGATATGGATATGACGGGCATTAACCATGCATTTGTCGGCGCGTGGGGAATTACGACAGGATTTTATCAGGTGGACGGGAAGGTACAGTACGGCCCCATCCAACCGGAATTCAAATCTTATTTGGAGACGATGAGCCAATGGTATGCCGAAGGCCTGATCGATCAGGATTATGCGGCAACGGACGGGACGCTCAAAGATGCCAAAGTGACCAACAATCAAGTGGGTGCCTTCTCCGGATACATGGGCAGCAGCCTCGGCCGCTATTCCGAACTCATGTTAAAAAGCAATCCGGACGTCAATTTTGCGGGCGCACCGAACGTTGTGCTAAAGAAGGGGGACACGCCGCTTCTTGGACAGAAGGATTCGCCGTTCAACGGGTTTGGGGCAGCTGTGACGAAAGCGAACAAGTTCCCGGCGGAAACGGTGAAATGGCTCGATTACAAATATGGGGAAGAAGGGCACATGCTGTTTAATTTTGGAGTTGAGGGAGTCAGCTACGAGATGAAGGACGGGTACCCGACCTATACCGACGAAGTGATGAAGAATCCTGGTGGGCTATCGATCACCCAGGCGCTGTCGAAATACAACCTGGCTAGTTATTCGGGACCTTTCGTCCAGGATCGCCGTTACGTCGAGCAGTATTCCGCGCTTCCTCAGCAAAAAGCGGCCATTGAGACATGGATGAAGGCGGAGAACGACCGTTTAATGCCGATTATTTCGCCGACGGCAGAAGAGAGCACGCGTTATGCCTCGATCATGAACGATATTAATACGTATTACGAAGAGATGGTCAACAAATTCATTATGGGCGTGGAGCCGATCAGCGGCTTCGATCAATTTGTCCAAACGGTGCAGGGAATGGGCATTGAAGAAGCCCTTCAGATTCAGCAGTCTGCGCTGGACCGTTTTAACAGCCGGTAAGTTGTAGAAGCGCATGAAGAGGGAGCAAACGGGCGAGCCGTATCCTTCTTCATGCGGGTTATTTTTCACAGAGGAGGGCATATGGTGCAGCCAAAGGAAGAAACCAAACGCATGACGATCCAGAGCAAACCCGAGCGTTTCAGCGCAAGAGCAGCGAAGGACTTTCGCCGGAATACCACGATCTACCTGATGCTGCTGCCGGTTGTGGCGTTTTATGCCGTGTTTCATTACGGACCGTTATACGGCCTGCAGATTGCGTTCAAGAACTTCTCCGCAGGGCTCGGCATCTGGAATAGCCCTTGGGCCGGCTTTCAACATTTCAGCGATTTTTTTAACGGATTTTTCTTTGAGCGGGTCGTTTCCAATACCATTATCCTTGGCGCGTACGATCTTATCTTCGTATTTCCCGCCTCCATCGTGCTGGCCTTGATGCTGAACGAGGTGCGACATCGGATCTTTAAGCGGACCGTACAATCCATTACGTATATTCCCCATTTCATTTCTGTTGTCGTTGTTGTCGGGATGCTGGTGGATTTTTTGGCGGTGGACGGCCTGATCAACCATATCATCACCTACTTCGGCGGCAAGCCGATTTCGTTCATGCGGCTGCCGGAATGGTTCCGCACCATCTATACCTCGTCCGCTATCTGGCAAGGGATTGGGTGGGGCTCCATCATATATCTGGCGGCCATTTCCAATATCGATCCGTCCCTGTATGAGGCGGCGAAAGTGGACGGTGCCGGCCGCTGGAAGCAGATGCTTCAAATTACCCTCCCGGGCATCCTGCCGACCGTGATCATTCTGCTCATCTTGCGGATCGGTTCCTTTATGGCGCTGCAGGATGAGAAGATCCTGATCATGTACAACCCGGTCATCTACGAGACGGCAGACGTGATCGGGACATATGTCTACCGCAAGGGGATACTGGAGGCAAGCTACAGCTTCAGCGCCGCTGTCGGCATGTTCAATTCTTTGATTAACTTTGCGCTGCTCATTGGAGCCAATTATCTCAGCAAGCGGTTTACCGACACGAAGCTGTGGTAGAGAGGGGGATCTCATGCGAACTACTAGATCGGTCAGTGAAGTCCTGTTTGATTCTGCGAATGTCATTCTATTGTGTTTGTTATCGATCATAACGTTATATCCGTTTCTCTACGTATTGTTTGCTTCGATCAGCACGCCGGCCGAATTCGTTCAGCACCGGGGCATCCTGCTGTGGCCCAAGGGCTTCTCGCTGGACTCCTATCGTATGGTATTCGAGAACCCGAATATCATACGAAGTTATCTGAACACGATATTTTATGTGGTCGTCGGCACGACGCTGAACATTCTGATGACGGCTCTCGGAGCCTATGGTTTATCCAGGAAAAACGTGATGTGGAAAGGCGCCATCATGATGCTGATCGTGATGACGATGTTTTTTGACGGCGGGCTCATCCCGAAATACCTGCTCGTGAAAAATATGGGTCTGCTTGATACGTACTGGGCATTGATTATTCCAAGCGCCATGACGACATGGAACTTGATTATTATGCGAACGGCATTTCAAGGGGTGCCCGATGCGCTCGAGGAATCCGCGCGGATCGACGGAGCCACCGACTGGACCATTCTGTTCCGGATCATCATCCCGTTATCGCTGCCGGTCATTGCGGTCATGGTGCTCTTTTACGGGGTGTGGCATTGGAATAAATGGTTTGATGCCCTCATCTATTTAAGGGATCGGGACTTGTTTCCGCTGCAGTTGATCCTGCGCGAGATTCTGATCCAGAACGATACCAGCAGCATGATGACCTCGGTAGGAGGGGGGGATCGGATGCCGGTTGGCGAAACGATTAAGTATGCAACGATTATGGTGGCGACGCTGCCGATCTTGTTTCTGTATCCGTTCTTGCAGAAATATTTCGTGAAGGGCGTCATGATCGGCGCCATCAAAGAATAGGAGGTATGTGAACCATGTGGGAACAGGCCATCATGGATGCGGTAGAAAAGACCAAGAGGAACATCGGTTTATTTCCGATGAAATTCCCTCACATCACGGCGGAGAAGCGATACGAGTGGGGAGAAAGCAATGACTGGATTGAAGGATTCTACACCGGAATGATCTGGCTGTGTTATGAATATACGAAAGACCCGCTGTTTAAGGATACGGCAATCGCTCAATTGGAGGATTACAAGGCGCGGCTGGAGGAAAAGCGGCATCTGGATCATCATGATATCGGATTTCTGTACCTGCCCTCCGCATTGGCTGCGTGGATTGTGGATGAACATGAAGAGGGCAAGCAGCTGGCCCTAAAAGCAGCAGACCATCTGATGCTGCGCTGGCGGGAAGAAGGCCAGTATATTCAGGCCTGGGGCCGGAAGGGCGACGAGAAGAACGGCGGCCGCATTATCATCGACTGCATGATGAACATACCGCTGCTGTTTTGGGCGTATGACCAAACTGGCGACGAACGCTACAATCGCGTGGCCGTCGCGCACGCGGAGAAGAGCCGCCGTTATTTAATGCGAGGGGATGATTCTTCGTACCATACCTTCTACTTCCTGCCGTCGGACGGGAAGCCCATCGGCGGTGGGACGCACCAAGGATATCACGACGGCTCCACCTGGACGCGCGGGCAAGCATGGGCCATCTACGGATTTGCGCTTTCCTACCGTTATACCCGAGATCCGAAATATTTGGATACCGCCGTGCGAGCCGCCCGCTATTTTATCGAGCATTTGCCGGAAGACCATGTCGCCTATTGGGATTTTGACGTTCCGATCGAAGCGGGTACGCCTCGCGACAGTTCCGCTTCCGCCATCGCCGCATGCGGGATGCTGGAGATCTTGGAACACCTGGAAGAGGAAGATGGCAATAAAGGGCTATTGACAGACGCCGTCGAGAAGTCCATGATCTCCCTAGTAAACCGTTATTCCACCATCGGTGAAGCTGCCGAGGAAGGCTTGATCAAGCATGGTTCCTATTATGTCAGAGGCGGGATGGGACCGGACGATTACATGATCTGGGGGGATTATTATTATCTCGAGGCCTTGCTGCGACTGACCAAAGGGATACCTGGCTATTGGTACGAGAGAGGATAGTAGAACCGAATCCGTGAACTATAACGGGGATGCCGCAATCTGTGCGGCGTTCCCTTTTTTGTGTAAAATAGGATAGGATCATTGTTCACAATATACTCATTAGCATTGAGAGAACGTCTTTGTTATGATGGGGAAGATTCAAATTTAAGATAAATGGTTTGGAGGAGATAGGCATGTTGAAACATGTGAAAACTTCGGTTCTGCTGACCTTGGGTCTGCTGCTTGTACTGGTGTTCCCGACAGCAACGTGGGCGCATTCCAAGCTGGAATCCAGTACGCCCGCGGCAGACGCCAAGATCACGGAAAGCGTGAAGGAAGTCAATCTGTCATTCAATGAAAATATCGATGAAAACTTAAGCACCCTCAAGGTGAAGAATGCGCAAGGCGAAGAGGTAGAAGTATCGGAAATCAAGGTTAACCAGAACACCATGGCCGGAACGCTGGCAGCACCGCTTCCATCCAGTTCTTACACGGTGGAATGGAAGATCGTTGGGGGAGATGGACATCCCGTTGACGGAACGTATGCTTTCGAAGTTGATGCTCCGGAGACTTCTGCCGATACCGAAGAAACGCCTGCGGATACAGGAAATACACCGGATGAAACAGCACCGGCGGATGATACAGCCGCAGACAACGCAGACAACGCAGATCAGACGGCGGACCCGAATCAGCAGGCGGAGAATACGCCGGTTAATGACACATCCGAAGGAAACGGGTCGACGGTGTGGATCGTGATTATCGTCATCGTGGCCGTTGTCGCAGGATACTTTGGAATTAAAGCATCCCGGAAAAGAAAGTAATGTCTTATTATTGGTTAAGCGAGCCGTTTTTATATTTAGCATACGCCATTCTGGCCGGGATCACGGTGCTGTCCCTGGTACCGAAGGCTTATAAGCCGGACATTTCGGTTCCGGCCTGGCTCGGGCCAGCGGCGGGGGCGGCCATCATCCTATTCGGATTTGTGCCGTTGCTGCAAATCATCATGTTCTTCAAGGATGATATCGGATTCTGGCAGTCCTTTAACAGCATCATGTTCAAATTCAGCGAGGGCGAGCGTTATGCCTGGATACTGGTTCTTTCGATCCTAATGGCGGTACTGACCCTGATCGTCCGCCGAAAACCCGGCTCTCCCTTACGCTGGCTTATGCCCGCTGTTATGTTGGGTATTGCCGTCGCCATGTCATCGTTCAACCACGCTGCATCCCTGTTTGACGGCGTTGGTCAGCTTGCTTTCTTCGGCCATTTCACGGCGATGGCCATATGGACGGGAACGCTGCTGCTTACGGGATGGTACAGCACGGAACATGATCGCTGGATTGCGTTTCTCCGATGGTTCCATCCATTAGCCATCGCCTGCGTCATCCTTGTCATCGGATCGGGTCTGTTCCTGATGACGGCCGTGACGCCGGAACCCGTAAACAGCTGGACGTTATCCTACGGTCAGGCCCTGCTGGTCAAGCATATACTTATTCTGCCGCTGCTGGTGTTCGCGTTCGTTAACGGTTATCTCGTCAAGCGCAAGCTGCGCAGGGATATAAGCTATCGACCTGCGGCATGGGCACGAAGCGAAGGAATCCTGATCTGGCTGATTTTTATCGTCACTGGTTACATGAACCAGCAGCCGGCGCCGCACGAGGTCGTGGATACATTGGCGTCATATGGCCCTGCAGCAACGTTTGTTTGGTTCCATCCCGGATTTACGATCGGTGAATTGGCCTTTACGTGGAGCTGGATCGGGATACTCTGCCTGTGCCTTGGGCTTGGTCTCCTCTGGAATGTCGTGAACGTATTTCGCAGGAACCGGGCAGCAGCCGTTGGGCTGTTAAGCGGGATAGGCGCCGTTGTGCTGATTTATTGCGGCCTGATGTTCTCGGTTACCGCCGTTTAATTTGTTTTTATGTGAAAGGTCCTTGCTGTTTAGTCAGCAGGGCCTTTTTTTGGTATGGGAGCAATGATAGATGGCTGGATAAAGGTGATATACTTGGGTTGAAGATCGAACATGCACCGACTCTTGAACTGGGGGAAGTTATGATATGGAAAAAGTGAAATTTATTCGCTTAGCATCTCCTACTGATGCATCCGTACTGGCCATGCTTTCTTTATTTGCTGGAGAATTCGGTCATTTATCCATGATGCCGGGTTTCGGAGCGATATTGACCCGGCGTGAGTCCTGTGCTTCGCTTGAATACCGAATTGAAGGAATGCATGTCCTTGTAACCGACCCTTTCGGCGATCATACTGATTTTGTCTGTCGTGGTTCGCAGCAGCTCGCGGCTCATTCGAATGCGTACGGTCTGCAGATAATGATGCCAGCTCTGGCCTGTATATCTGCGGAACAATCGCTGAAGATGGCGTTCGCTGAAGCCGCTGTTCTGCGCAAGACGCGTCAGCGTGAGCTCATGCATGTAGTGTCCCTCCACGTATTGAAGGACATCATGAAAAGAGGGAGGCGAAGGCTCCGAGCTCTTAGGCAACGATTGCTCGATGGCCCGGCTGAACTCAATAATCAACTGTAACAGCAGCGTATGCAAATAGACGGCTGAGCCGCTAATTTGAATGGCATATTGTTCATAGAGGGAGACGAACAGCTTCTCGAAACGGTCATGCTGATCCGTAATAACGCGGTACCCAAGCGAGCCGTCTTCCATCTGTTTCAATAAGGAGGCTGTCTTCGAATCGGAAGCAAAGGCAATCAGTTTCGGCAGGAGTTTAACGGAGAATATGCAATTGTTCACGATGAGCGGATTCCCGTTCGAAGAGGTAGGCCGAAAGACGTGAGGCATTCCGAGCGGTATATAGAACATATGACCTTTGCGAACCCGCTGCACCGAGCTCTCCATGTGATGGAAGCCTTCTCCCTCTGCAATATACGCAATTTCCAGAAAATCATGGTTATGGTAAGACCCCGAAAAATTCTCCGCGTTACGATTTACATACATCAGGGTGTCATCCCGAAAAAAATAATCTCCGTAATAGGTTTCCATCGGTCGTTTCATCCTGCTTGCTCCTTTTCATTGATCGAGGATGGATGTCTGTTCTACCACATTAAATTGTCCGTTATCCCCATTATCCTGCTTGTAAGTTCACTTATAATAATAGTTGAAACAGGTACAGAAATGAAAGCGTATATCAAGCCAAGCGGCTAATTCAAACGGATTGTTGAAGCAGCCTTCTTGAAGTGAACGGAGGAATGGGCATGTTCAGCGTAACGGATGTACGATGCGAATATCTTCATCAACCGATAGGTATCGGAGAGCGAAAGCCGCGCATCAGTTGGAGGTTAGCCTCGGACGAAAGAGCCGTCAGCCAAACCGCTTATGAGATTGAGGTTTCCAACGAGAAGGAATTTGCCAAGCCCTGCTGGACATCAGGGAAAACAGCCTCGTCGCAGTCGGTTCATGTGGAATTAACGGGGCTGAGCGCAACATCATGTAAGCGCTATTTCTATCGCGTGCGTGCCTGGAACCAGGCCGGGGAATTGACGGAATGGTCCGACACGGCCTACTGGGAGACAGGAAAACTGGAAGGGGAGCCATGGGTCGGACAATGGATATCTGCACCACGATCCTTGCTGCCTGTTGAAGCCGGTCACCTCCCGCTGCTCCGCAAGAGCTTCAGCTTAAAGTCGCCCATTACGAAAGCAAGAATATATGTTACGGCGCTGGGCCTTTATGAACTTGAGCTTAACGGACAGAGAGTAGGAGACTGTTATTTCACGCCAGGCTGGACGAGTTACGATCATACGATTCAGACGCAGACCTATGACGTGACCGAGATGCTGAAATCAGGCCAAAACGCGATCGGCGCTTGGCTCGGTAACGGTTGGTACAAGGGACAGCTGGGCTGGGAGAATCGGCACGCGATTTATGGAGATCGATTAGCGCTTTTGCTGGAGCTGCATATCACGTATGCTGACGGCAGCGAAGAAGTGATGGCAACCGATTCAAGCTGGCAGTCGGCCAAAGGCCCGATCACCATGTCGGAGCTATACCATGGCGAAACCTATGATGCGCGGCTCGAACTGGACGGTTTCAGTTCGGCAGGTTATAACTCCGATGATTGGCATGGCGTGGAAACGATCGACCAAGGTTACGACAAGCTGAAGCCCCAGATCAACGAACCCGTGAGAGCCGTTCAAACGGTTCGGCCCGTGGAATATCTGACCACGCCCAAAGGTGAAACCGTCATCGACTTCGGGCAGAATTTGGTAGGCTGGGTCCGTTTTAGCGTGTCCGGTGCGGAGGGCACAACGGTGACGTTGCAGCATGCGGAAATCCTGGATGCTGAAGGCAACTTTTATACGGAGAATCTCCGAACCGCTAAACAAACGATTCAATACACGTTAAAAGGCGGCGGGAAGGAAATCCATGAACCTCATTTTACGTTTCAAGGCTTCCGATACGTGCGTTTAGACGGTTTCACGGAAGAGCAGCTGGACCTCCGGCATTTCGAAGCGGTCGTGCTCCATTCGGATTTCCAAGAAACCGGAACTTTTCAATGCTCGGATCCCATGGTGAATCAATTGCAGAGCAACATTCGATGGGGACTAAAGGGGAATTTCCTCGACGTGCCCACGGATTGCCCGCAGCGTGACGAGCGGCTTGGCTGGACCGGCGATGCGCAGATGTTCATCGGGACGGCGGCCTATCTTGCCAACGTGGCACCTTTCTTCACGAAGTGGCTGTCGGACCTGGCCGCGGAACAGCGCGATGACGGAGCGGTTCCGTTCGTTGTTCCGCATGTGCTCGGCGATGAAGCCTATGCTTCGGCCGCATGGGGAGATGCAGCGGTCATTTGCCCATGGACGGTGTATGTCAATTTTGGCGATCGACGGATATTGGAGCGTCAATATGAGAGCATGAAGCGCTGGGTCTCCTACATTCAAGCTCAAGGGGAGCACGAATATCTGTGGAATACCGGCTTCCATTTCGGCGATTGGCTGGGACTGGACGCGAAATCCGGGGACTATGTTGGGGCTACGGAACGGGACTTCATCGCTTCGGCGTTTTATGGTTATTCGGTGGAACTGCTTAGGAAAACCGCGGTCGTATTGGGACGAGAACAAGACGCTGCCTTGTATGCCGAGCTAAAAGAAAAGGTTGCCGTAGCATTCCGTAAGGAATTCGTGACCCTGTCCGGAAGGCTCGCGGCATCGACTCAGACCGCGCATGTGCTTGCGCTTATGTTCGGGCTGCTGGATGAGGCGGCGGAAAACCGCGCGGCGGATCGTCTTTATGCATTGCTGGAGGAGAGCCGCTTTCATTTAACGACCGGTTTTGTGGGCACGCCTTATATTAATCATGTGTTAAGCCGGTACGGCATGCATGATGCGGCGTATAAGCTGTTGCTGCAGCAGGACTATCCTTCATGGCTGTATCCGGTAACGAAAGGCGCCACGACGATATGGGAGCATTGGGACGGCATCAAGCAAGACGGCAGCTTCTGGAGCCGCGACATGAATTCATTCAATCATTATGCATACGGAGCCATTGGCGAATGGCTGTATCGTTCGGTTGCCGGCATACAGACCGTGGAGGATGCGCCGGGTTATAAACTTATCCGGATTGCGCCTGTACCGGGCGAAGGCCTGACATGGGCGGAAGGCAAAATCGATACGATGTATGGAACCGTCCGGTCATGCTGGCGGATGGAAGATGATGGCGAGTTTCAGCTGGAAGTGTGCATTCCGCCTAATACGACTGCTGAAATTTGTCTGCCGGGTGTTTTTGACGTTTCAAACGTTAAGGAAGGCAGCACGCTCCCTCTAAACGAAGCAAAGGGGATCCATTCTGCGGTTGATGGCGAAGCGGGTGTTGTGATTCAAGCGGGATCGGGGGAGTATACGTTCCGTTATGTATACAACAATCCTAAAGCGAAGTAAGGCATGATAGCAGGAGACTAAAGTTCTTTACCGCGATGGACGCGGTAAAGAACTTTTTTTCGTATCCAGGCACATTTATGGGCGAATGCACATACGATACAAAGTGATCTTAAGGAAGCGAGGGGAACTCTGTGGCAGTCATCAAAACGAATTCGAGTGATGTGGATCTTCTGGCAAGATTGATCCGCGCAGAGGCAGAAGGTGAAGGCGAGCAGGGTATGCTCATGGTCGGGAATGTCGGCGTGAACCGGATACTGGGCAACTGCCTGGATTTTCAAAACATCCGCAACATGAACGATATGGTTTTTCAGAACCCGGGCGGTTTTGAAGCAACACAAAAGGGCTATTTTTATCAACGGGCCAGGGATCGGGATCGTCGGCTTGCCCAAAGAGTGATCAATGGGGAGCGGATATGGCCGGCCAGCAACGCGCTGTGGTTTTTCCGTCCGGCCGGGGATTGCCCGGCAACCTGGTACAATCAGCAGAACACAGGCCGATTCAAAGCACATTGTTTCTTTACCCCGACATATGCCGACTGTCCGACAGTCTTTTGATTCACGTTACTCAACCGCTTAGGCGGGAGATATACATTAAAGGAGGAAATTACTTATGTACAATCAAGGTGTGCCGCCTGTGAACTTCATGAATGGAATCCGTTATCCGGGAGTGCCGAACCGCGGGACGGCTGGTTATACGGCGAACGTTCCACCGCAGGTGCCTAGCGGAAGCCCGATGACTCCAGGAGGCACCGTAGTTCCGGCACCGCCGCAATTCGAACAATCTTACGTGGAGAATATTCTTCGGCTGAACCTCGGCAAACAGGGAACCTTTTACATGACGTATGAAAATAATTCGCAGTGGAATGCCAAAGTGTTCACAGGCGTGATCGAAGCCGCCGGACGGGATCATATTATCATCAGCGAACGGTCGACAGGACGCCGTATCATCCTGCTTATGGTAAACCTGGATTATGTCGTGTTCGACGAGCCGCTTCATTATCAATATCCGGGCGTTATCGGAAACCCGCCTCCAACGGCTAGATAAATCGATTCGCATATGCATAATAACCTTCGTTTACTTAGGCGTAGACGGGGGTTATTTCATTTGGCCTTGGCAGAATATTCAATGGCATGCGTTTTTCTAACGCCACTGCGCGCGGCCGCATCGTATTATTTTAACATTCTGAATGTTTATTATTCATAGAATCGTTCAATTCATCGGAAAACGAGTGTTAAGGGCTGAGAATCAAATTAAAGCTCATAACAACGATGATTAATGTCATAAGACAACGTTTGACTGTGTATCGTAGTACTATATAATTACTTATATAGCTTGATAAGTCGGAATAAGACAAGGAGATGAGACCATTGGGAAGTTGATGCGTAGTCCGAACACGCTGTTATGCTTGATGGCACCACACATTTTTAATAACCGAAGGAGGTGTTCCTATTCGTCATAGCATGCTGTATGGCGGGTAGGAGATCGATTGAGTGACCCCTTACCGAGTTTGATAAGTTTAACCTTGGTATTGATTCTCGTCCTATTAAACGGATTTTTTGTATCGGCTGAATTGGCTTTTGTTAAAGTGAAGAGCAGCCGGATTGACGCTCTGGTCGAAGAAGGACATAGACGTGCACAATTTGCGCAGAACATACTGAAGAACCTGGACGGATATATATCCGCTTGCCAGTTTGGGATTACCATCGTGTCCATCGGCCTTGGCTGGATCGGCGAGAGAACGATTTCCGCCATGATTACGCCTTGGTTCAACGGAATAGGATGGAGCAACACAGCCGTTCATGCGGTGTCCTTGGTAGTAGCCTTCATCTTGATCGCACTCATGCATATCGTATTCGGTGCATTAGCGCCTAAGACGGTGGCCGTACGCAAGGCGGAACAAATCACGCTGCTGTCCGCAGGCCCGCTGCGGGTATTTTACACCATCATGTTCCCGTTTATCTGGTTTGCCAATGGGCTTTCCAATAACGTTCTCCGCATATTCCGGATGAAGCCGGTGGTTGAACGCAATGTTCATACAGAAGAAGAACTGCGGGATATGATGAAAGAGAGCAGCGAGAGCGGATTGATGGATAGCACGGAGATGACACTGGTAGACAACATTTTTGAATTTGCCGATACGACGGCAAGGGAGATCATGATCCCCCGTACAGAAATGATCTGCTTATACAACAATCTTTCATTGGAAGAAAATCTGAAGATTGCAAGCGAGGGCATGCGAACCCGTTATCCGATCTGCGACGAAGACAAGGATCATATCATTGGCTTTATTCACATTAAAGATCTGATGCGCGGCTTCGCTGGCGACCAGCTTTCCCTGATTCGCCCGATCATTGCTGTTCCTGAGTCGATCAAGATCAGCGAACTGCTGCGAAGAATGCAGCGGAGCAAGACGCAAATCGCCATTCTTATCGATGAATACGGCGGTACCTCGGGCCTCGTGACCCTGGAGGACATCATGGAAGAAATCGTCGGTGAAATTCAAGACGAGTTTGACGAAGAGCGTCCTGGCATTGAAAAGGTGGGGGAGGATGAATACTCCATTGATGGATTGATGCTGATCGATGAAATCAATGACCAATTTGGTCTGAATGTGGATACAGAAGATTACGATACCATCGGTGGATGGCTGTCTGCGCGCCTGGAGGTGCTGCTTCCGCACAAAGGCCAGTCTGTTATATACGAAGACTGTCGATTTGTGATTGAGGAGACCGAGAATAAACGCATATCCCGGATACGCCTGATCAGGCAAGAGCAGCAGCTGATACAGGAAGAAGCGGGCGCTTAAACTGGATATTAGAAGAAGCAACGACATTAAATGTCGTTGCTTCTTTTTATTTGCAGAAAAGTTTCAAAAATTATATCAAACCGTGAAAAATTAGAAACTTTTACGCTGACACGGCGTGTTAAAATATGGATGTTCCTATCATATTGAAAGAAAGGTGATATTATGTCGAAAGTACGCAGTCCAAAACGTATAGCTTCAGCACTTGCAGTCAACGTTTTATTAAGTTTATCCCTGGCAGGAGGGGCTTACGCGGACTCCGCTGCAGACATTGCACCCGGTGCTTTAACGACTCCGCCTCCGGTTGAAATGAATTTGAATTCTTCCAACAGCCTCCTAGCGAATAAATATTTGATCAACTACTATTCTACGATTAGCAAGGCAAGCGGCACCCAAGTGAGCATCAACGGATTTACGGGCGCTGGACAAGCCGTGGATAGCATCGGCATTAATTATGTTCTACAGCGCTGGACAGGGTCGGCTTGGGTGGATGCTGGCAGTGCATATGAAAATGGATCCAACAAGCTTTCGCTTAGCGGGACCAAAAATTTCAACGTTCAGGCAGGCTACTATTACCGTGGCAAAACCATTCATTGGATTAATGAGAACGGTACATATGAGGAAGGCACTTATTATACGAACTCGATATTAGTAGAGCAGTAATTTCGATAGGTTATCAAAGAAGGACACTTTATGCAAGTGTCCTTCTTTGTGTGTGCAGGTATGGTTTTAGTGTATGCTGTTGGCGATTTTAATGAATTCTTCTCTAGAGAACAATCCGCTGATATTCACCAATATTTTGTCATTGTCATGCAAAAAGCGGAGGTTGGTTTCAGTCAGGTAGGCTACGGCTCCGGATTTCAGCTTCAGCGTCTCGGTAACCTTTCCTCCAAGGCCGATGGACCGTTCAGCCGTCATGTCGATTAAATCGATGTAGAATACCTTCTCATCCGCATTCTTGTAGTGAAGATGAAGATCCAGGATCGGTGCGCTTTCGCTTTCCGCGATTCCCGTCGCCTCATGGAACTCAAAGCCTGGCGGGATATAGCCGATTTCGGGTATCTTGAATAATACGCGCTTTTGCGATTCGATTAAGGATTCGTCGGAATCCGTAAAGGGAACGTCTTCGGTTTCCACCAATTCAGCGGGCGGAACTTGATCGGCGTTATCTGGCGCAGGGCTTATCTCCGGCGGAGGCGCAGTAAGGGCCTTGCTGGGATCGACGGGCTCTTTCTTGCCGAATATCTGGCCCGTAATGCCATTGCCCCAATCCACGATCTGCTGATAGATTGGTGATACGGCTTGCGTGACGGCAGGCTGGGAGAACACGAATGCACCGAATGCCATGGAAGCTGCGATAACACCGGCCAACTGAAAGCTGCGGCGTCGCTGTTTCCGTTTGTTAAGTTTCTCGACCTGCAGCTTGACTTGCTGCCAGGATTGTCGCTTGGATTCGTTGTCAGTAGGGAGTGAGGAACGTGAAGCTGCACGATCAAAGGCTTCATCAAAGGCCTCGTCAAACCAATCATCGTATTTTTCGTTGCTCATCCAATTCACCCCACTCTCTATACAGCATTTTCTTAACGGATTCCCTGGCCCGGAACAAACGCTGCTTCACGATCTCTTCGCGAGTATTCAGCAGATCCGCGATTTCCCTGTAGGTCAGGCTGTGCTTCCAACGATACTCAATCAATAGCTTGTATTCAGGCTTCAATTGGTCGAGGTACTGCCCGATCGACTCCTCCAGCAAATTCGATTCCACCTGGTGTTCGACGTTCGTGGAAGAAACTACCACGTCCTCTTCATTAATAAAAACACTATCGACATCCACTTGGTTACGGTATTTTTTATTTTTTCTTAAATAATTCATGGTTGAGTTTTTGGCGACGACACGGAGCCATCCCCGCATCTTGCTTTCCGTTTCGAACTTCGGCTTGCTTGTGATCACTTTGATAAAGGACTCCTGAATGATATCCTCAACAGCAGCATGATCCCGTACGACATACAGTATTTGCCCATAAACGAGGTCATAGAATTCATAATAGATTTCTTCCTGAATAGGTTCGCTCAAATCAGCGAAATCTGCTGCAAGGAGGAGCTGTAATCGGTTGGACACGCGATAATCCCCTCTCTGGTGTAACCATCCTATTTCTCTCATCATTTTACAACATATCGGGTAAAAAAGCCCTACAAATTCTAGTAACAGCCGACTCTGGAGACCGTAGGCATCCCGGCTTATCTTGGTATTGGGCCCGCTTTTCGCCTCTGTGATCGGCAAGCCAATGAGCTGCGCCCATCTCTTCATCATATGCTCGGCCATCTGCGGGTATTAATCGAATCTGGGATTGACTCGGCAAGAGAAAGGGCGGGGATGGACCAGATAAAAAACAGGGCAGCCTTTGAGAATCAGGCTGCCCTGTTGATCGTTCTTAATCGAATGCGGAGTTGCTAGTCATGGTAACGGGAAATATAGCGATTATGCCCAGTTGCCATCGATGAAGACCGGCTCTTCCTTGCCATCATGCGTGATTCCCGTAATCTGAAGTTCCTTGGAGCCCATCATGAAGTCGACGTGGGTAATGCTGGTGTTCAGGCCGCTTGCCTGGAGCTGTTCGGACGTCATGGTCTTGCCGCCTTCAAGGTTGAAGGCATATGCGCTCCCGATGGCCAGGTGACAGGATGCATTTTCATCAAACAGCGTGTTGTAATACAGGATGCCGCTTTCCGAGATCGGGGAGCGGTGGGGGACAAGAGCCACCTCGCCCAGATAATGCGACCCTTCGTCCATGGAGATCAGTCGGGTTAAAGTATCCTGGCCTTGTTCGGCTGAAAAATCGACGATGCGCCCGTTCTCGAAGGTAATCGAGAAATTGTCGATGATGTTGCCGCCGTAGCTCAAAGGCTTCGTGCTGCGTACGGTGCCGTTGACGCCGGTTTTGAGAGGGGCGGTGAATACTTCCTCCGTCGGGATGTTGGCAACGAAGCGCTCGCCTTTTTCGTTGTGGCTGCCCGCCTGGGCCCATATATGACCCTCCGGCAGCTCGATCGTCAGATCGGTTCCAGGTGAAGTGAACCGGAGCTTGTGATATTTCTTGGCATTGAGCTCATCCGATTTGCGTTGAAGGGTATGGATATGCTCCTCCCACGCCCCAATAGGATCTTCCAGGTCCGCGCGAACCGCGTGGAAAATCGCGTCCCACATTTTGTCCACCTGCTGGCCGGCAGGAACGTCAGGAAACACCTTGGCAGCCCAATCGGGGGAAGCGTACGCGATGCCGGTCCAGCTCATTTTGTCGGCCTGCTGGTATTGCCGGTATTTCGACATGGCTGCGCCATATGTACGTTGATAATTGGATATACGCTCGGGATCTACACCTTTTAACAGGTCGGGGTTCGAGGAGAGAATCGTCAAGAAAGCGGCTCCTTGTTCGGCTAGTTCGGTTACTTCATCTGCGTAATAAGTCGGCGGTTCCAAAAAAACTTCGTCGGGCGCCAGATCGTACCGAATCCGATTCACGATCTCGTCACTGTAATTCACTTTCACTTGCTTGGCACCCGTTTCGTAGGCTTTCTTCACGATCAGACGCACCAGTGGCGCCGCCTCGATCATAGCGTTAACCACCAGCGTTTGTCCCGGCTGCACGTTGGCGCCGACCTTGACTGCTAGTTCCGCATAGCGTTCCAATTTTTGTTCAAAGCTGGACATGACAGACCCTCCATTTCTTATATGCTGCCTCATAGCAACTTCAAGCGTTGTTTAGATTATCGCACAATTTTTAAGTTTGTAAATCAACCTCGGGTCAATTAAAGTCCGAAAAAGTTTAAAAGAAAGCAGCTACTTCGCGAGAAATAGCTGCTCTATGCTGCATCTATTCTTAAAATGCCCAGTTTCCTTTCAGGAATACGGGTTCTTCCTTGCCATCTGCCGTAACGCCGAAAATATCCATGTCGCCGGAGCCGATCATGAAGTCGACGTGGGTTACGCTCGTATTGAGACCGCTCTGAATCAGCTGCTCCTGATTCATGTCCTTGCCGCCCTCGAGACAGAAAGCATAAGCGCTGCCGAGCGCCAGGTGATTGGAGGCATTCTCGTCAAACAACGTGTTGTAATACAGGATGTTCGACTCCGAGATCGGGGATTGATGCGGCACAAGCGCCACTTCACCAAGGTAACGGGCACCTTCATCCATGTTCAGGAGACGCTCCAAAGTCTCATACCCTTGCTCCGCCGTGAAGCTGACCACCTTGCCTTCTGCAAAAGTAAGGGAGAAGTTGTTTATGATGTTACCGGCATAACTCAATGGCTTCGTACTATGTACGGTGCCGTTGACGCCTGTTTTGAGAGGAGCGGTAAAGACTTCCTCTGTCGGCATGTTAGCCACGAAGGAGTGTCCACGTTCGTTGATGCTGTCGCCTTGTGCCCAAATGTGTCCTTCCGGCAGCTCGATGGTAAGATCGGTTCCCGGCGCAACATAGTGGAGCTTCTTGTATTTCTTGGCGTTCAGCACGGAGGATTTGGCTTCAAGCACTTCGAGATGTTGGTTCCAAGCCTCTACCGGGTTCTCCTGGTCCACACGTACGGTGTGGAAAATCGCATCCCACAATTTGCCGACCTGCTCGGATTCCGGAGCATCCGGGAATACCTTCGCGGCCCACGCCGCCGAAGGAACTGCGACCAGGCACCAGCTGAACTTGTCGGACTGCTGATAGGCACGGTACTGCTTCAATGCTTCGCCGCGCGCCTTGTAGAAGTTTCCGATGCGCTCGGAATCGATGCCGCTGAGCAGGTCGGGGTTCTCGGCCAGCACGTGCAGAACGGCTGCCCCGTTCTCGACCAGCTCGGTCATTTCTCCGGCATACCATTTTGGCGCTTCGGTAAACACGTCATCCGCAGCTTTTTCGAATTGAAGCCTTGTTATCGTTTCGTCGGTCCACAGGATCTTAACGAGGCGGGCCCCCGCTTCGTATGCCTTCTTCGCGATCAAGCGGGTAAACTCGGCGGAATCGACAGGAGCATGGACCACCAGCGTTTGCCCTTCCTGTATGTTGACTCCAACCTTTACGGCCAACTCGGCATATTTGTGCAGGTATGTATTGAAATCGGACATTTGGAACCCTCCTATGCAATTAATAATGTAACACCCCATATTATACTAGATCGAACTGTATAAGAAAAACCATAATCAGCGATCAAGAAAAGTGATATACTGAGTCTGGTGAGTGCTTTACAACGTAACGAAGGAGCGTGAAAACGTGTCACAAGTCCGAATCGAGCGTGCGGATATGAAGCGGGATGATGCCGATCAATTCGTGGGATATACCGTATTTTCTATAGATGGACATGCCTCATCCTACGAGATTACCTTCCTGAGCAAGAACGGCCGGGATTGGGATTACAGTCTGAACTTTGCCGGGGAGCCGGGAATCGAGGAGCAGTTTCTCCAAATAGACGAGCGGATCGAAAACGATGACGAGCTGTTTGACGATTTGCTGGATGCAGCCATTGATGCCAGCGAGTTCGGGGAATCAGGGGCGGATTAAAGAAACGTATTTAAGAAACAAACCGTACACCTCTCTTCAATCGAGGCGTACGGTTTGTTTTCATGGGGCGATGAGCGTGCCGGATGCTTACCCGATTGTGATTCGTCCCTCGGGATGCCGGTACAGCTCCTTGTTATTTTTGCGGCTAAGCGCGTACGCAAGCGTTAGCGGTCCCAGCCGGCCGAGGAACATGAGCATGGCAATGGTAACCTTGCCAACCCCGGAGAGCTCAGTGGTAAGACCCATGGATAACCCGGCCGTGCCGAAGGCGGATACGGCTTCGAACAGAATCCTTAAGAACTCGCCTGACTCCGTAACGGACAGGAACATCGAAGCGCCTACCAATAGCAGCAGCGATAGAATCGTCAGCGTAATGGAGCGGTAAACCAGGGCTTGGGAGATGCGGTTGCGATAGAGCACCACATCGCGTTTTCCCTGAATCATCGTGACGACGGCACCGATCAGCACGGCGAAGGTCGTCACCTTGATGCCGCCTCCGGTCGATCCGGGCGCTGCCCCGATGAACATCAGGAGAATCATGAAGAACTGGGACGATTGTTCCAAACTCGCAATGTCCAGGGTACTGACGCCACCCGAACGAGGCGTGATCGATTGGAATATGGAAGCCATGATCTTAACCGGATACGAAAGAGGCCCCAAGGTTTTGGGATTGCTGTGCTCCAGAATAAAGATCATGACCGCCCCGATCACGATTAACAGGGAAGTCACTGTCAAGACAACCTTGGAATGAAGGGAAAGCTTTTTGCATTTCGGATACTCGATGAGATCAAAAATAACGATGAAGCCGATGCCCCCAAGGAAGATCAACAACATCAGGATAATATTCACGAAAGGATCCGCTACATAGGTGGCAAACCCTGAGAAGGGTCCGTGAATTTGGCCAAAGAGATCAAAGCCTGCATTGTTGAAGATGGAGATGCTCTGGAAAATGCCGAAGTACGCCGCATCGGAAAGCGGCATGATGGCAGAGAACCTGAGCGCCAGCAGCAAGGCGCCCGCGCCTTCTATGATCAGCGTGTAGACCAGCACTCTTCGGATGAGATCCACGATGCCTTGTATTTGGTATTGTCCCATCGCTTCCTGAAGGATCATACGCTCCCGAAGCGAGATTCTGCGGTTGAACATCAATGCAATCCAGGTGGCCGAGGTCATAAACCCCAAGCCGCCAAGCTGAACCAGCATAAGCATGACAATTTGTCCAAATATCGACCAGTGGGTGCCCGTATCCACGACGGTTAACCCCGTCACGCTAATGGCAGACACGGCCGTAAAGAGAGCATCTACCAGCGGAGTCGAAGTCCCGTCGGCGGTAGCGATAGGGAGCTTAAGCAGAAAAGTTCCGATCAGTGTGATCGATGCGAAACCGATCGCCAGAAATTTAGGAGGCGTCATTTGATTGCGTAGGTCTTTCTTTTTCATGCCGATTATCCTTTACCGAAAGTTTAATTTTGAAATCAATCTCTAATATAACACGAAAGGTGAATCATTTAACCATCATGAATTCGAACCGAGCACCGATTCCCGTTTTTATCCCGTTATTTATAGGGATTATAGCCATATCCTTTTCATCGATTTTCGTAAAATGGTCCGGCAGTCCCGTTTCCATTCAGGCCATGTACCGATTAGTGATTACGTTTCTGATCATGCTGCCGTTCGCAGGAAGATACATGCCCGTTATCCGATCGCTGAAGCGCTCCGAAGCGCTTCTGCTGATTCTGTCCGGCGCGATGCTGGCTCTGCACTTTTTGTTATGGATGGGTTCCCTGAAGTGGACGAGCGTAGCCAGTTCTACGATCATCCTGGCCCTTCAGCCGGTATTCGTGATGATCGGCGCCTACATCTGGTTTAAGGAGAAAACGTCGCTGGCGGCTATAGGAGGCATGGCCATCGCCTTTCTCGGCGTGTTCCTTCTCATTGGCAGCAGCGGCTTCAGCGGGAGCAAGGGGCATCTGACCGGCGATATCATGTCTTTGCTGGGGACGGCCGCGGTGGCCGTCCATATGCTGCTCGGACAACTGCTGCTCAGACGGCTGCCGTCATTCCTGTACAGCTGGCTGGTTTTTGCGGTAGCTGCTGCCGTATTGGCGGTATATAACGTGGGCATGCAGATTCCGCTGACCGGGTATTCCGCTCGCGAGTGGGGGATATTCGCCTTGTTGGCCGTCGTGCCCACGGTATTCGGTCATCTGTTATTCAATTGGCTGATGAAGTATGCGACGGCCTCCACCGTGTCGATGAGCGTTCTCGGAGAGCCGGTTGGAGCGAGTCTGCTGGCTTTTCTCCTGCTGAATGAGTCGATGAATTCACTGCAAGCCGCAGGCGGAGCGCTGGTGCTGTTAGGGCTGGTATTGTTCTTGAAAGTCGGCAGGACCAAAAAGCAGCCGGTCGACATCCAGCCTGAAGTGCTGGGCTGATTCCGCATTTTTTTGCCTTGATGGACTAGTTCCCGCAAAAATAGCGCACACTGAACATAAAAAAGCCAAATTATTACATTTATGGGATGAAGGCTTGGAATGGGGGCGCGTGTGAAAGCAGTCACTTATCAAGGCAGACATCGGATCAAAGTGAAGGAAATGAAGGACGCCGTTCTTCAGCACAGCGACGATATCTTGATTCGGGTTACCACCACGGCCATCTGCGGATCTGACTTGCATTTATATAACGGCGAGCTGAAGCAGCTTAACGATGATTACGTTATCGGCCATGAGCCGATGGGGGTCGTCGTGGATGCAGGGCCAGAAGTAAGCAGGGTCAAAGTGGGAGATCGTGTGATCATTCCTTTTATCGTGTCCTGCGGCAAATGCATCTTCTGCCAGAATCAAATGGAGAGCCAATGCGATTATGCGAACGAAGCAAAGAATACCGGCGGTTTTTTGGGATACAGCGACGCGTACGGCGGCTTTCAAGGCGCGCAGGCGGAACTGCTGCGGGTACCTTACGGAAATTTCATGCCCTTTGTCATTCCGAAGGTTGCCGAGATGGAGGATGAAAAGCTCCTCTTGCTGTCCGATGCACTGCCAACCGCCATGTGGAGCGTGGAGAACGGAGGAGTTAAGCCCGGCGATGTCGTCATTATCCTCGGATGCGGCCCGATAGGACTGTTAACGCAGAAGTTTGCATGGCTGAAAGGAGCGAAGCGGGTCATCGCCATCGACCATGTGGACTACAGGCTGGCGCATGCCAGCCGCACCAATCATGTGGAAACCTACAACTTTGAGAAGATACCCGAGATCGAGAACTATATCCTTGAGATAACCAAGGGCGGCGCTGATGTTGTTATCGATTGCGTAGGACTGGATGCCAAACGGACCGGCGTTGAGATGCTGGGTAGCATACTGAAGCTTCAGGGGGGCTCCTTGGGAGCTTTTCGCATGGCTGCGAGAATGGTGCGCAAATATGGGACCATCCAGCTTACGGGCGTATATGGGCTTATCTACAATGCATTTCCGTTAGGAGAGCTGTTTGAACGCAATATTACGTTGAAAATGGGTCTTGCCCCGGTCATTCATTACATGCCCCGCCTGTATCAAATGTTGAAAGAGGGGACAGTGGATCCTTCGGATATCATTACCCACCGGTTTCCGATGGAGAAGGCTGCCCTTGGCTATGATATTTTCAATGAGAGGAAGGATGGCTGTATCAAAGTCATCCTGAAGCCTTAGACCACGCATCCAATTAAAACGAGGAGCGTTTCGGAAGATGAGCAGCACGTCCGGAACGCTTTTTTATTTGTATGGAAAAAAACGATCCCTGGCGTTGACAAGCCAGCAAGAAATATTCATAGTAATGAAAAATAGAATTGTAGAGGGAGAGAGGAATCGAACACAGATGAGCACCAAGTCAGAACGGCTTCCCGCCGATATCGAGGGAAACCAGGCCAATTCCTATCTACAAGGATTCAAGGATTGCATACCAACACTGCTGGGATACCTGAGCATTGGTTTTGCGGCAGGCGTCGTCGAGCGTACCGCAGGTTTCAGCCTGCTCGAGATCGCGCTCCTTTCGCTGCTGCTCTATGCGGGCTCCGGACAATTCATCGCCGCGGGGATGGTGGCCGCCGCAAGCCCGGTCTTATCCATTATTGTCACGATATTTTTCGTCAATGCCAGGCATCTGCTGTTAAGCGCAGCGATTGCACCGTATTTTAAAGGGTTGTCCTCGGGAAAAAGCTTCTTCATCGGTTCCCTGCTAACCGACGAAACGTTCGGTGTGGCGGCATCCAAGGCGGCCGAGCAGAAGAGGCTGGGTTATCGGTGGATGGTGGGACTGAATATCACAGCGTATCTGTTCTGGTGTGCAGCGAACGTTGCGGGAGGTCTTGTCGGAGCGTGGATACCGGAGCCGGAGAAGTTTGGCCTTGATTTTGCATTGCCTGGGATGTTTATCGGATTGCTGGCCCTGCAATGGATCAGCCGAAAGAAGTATAAACTGGACTTCATGGTGATTATGGTTGCCGCCGTTTCGGTAATTGCGATGAGTACGTTCATGCCGGGAAGCGCAGCGGTCATCGCTGCGATCATGGTTGCGGCTACAGCAGGGATGGTGATCGAACGATGGAAATAAGATGGCATATCGCCATACTGATTATCGGATGCGCTGTCGTCACCCTGATTCCAAGGGTTCTGCCGCTCATGATTCTGAGCAAGCTCCGCATTCCGGAATTGATGATCCGTTGGCTGGATCATGTGCCGATCGCGGTCATGGCGGCGCTTTTAGCGCAGGAGCTGCTCGTTAGTGATGGACGCGTGGATCCGGGGGGCCATACACTGGAACTGGTAGCGGCTGTCCCTGCTTTTCTGACCGCATTTCTTACGAAAAGCCTGTTTGCTACCGTCATTGTCGGGATCCTGACGTTGGTGGTGCTCCGATTGCTGATTTGACCAAAGGAAGCGTTATGTAAACCGGAACGCTTACAAACAGCCGTATTCCTTCGAATGACGAGGAATACGGCTGTTTTATGTTCATTTGCTAAAGTCACTTTGGGAAACTGGTGTGCCAAGCCAGTGACGGTAGGTTTCTTCCATGCCTTCTTCCAGGCTGAACAACGGACTCCACCGCAGCCGCTCCCGGGTCTTTTCATTATTCAGGCAGCTGTGCCGAATATCGCCGATCTTGGCGGGCAGATAATCGACATCGATGCGGTCTGGGTGCAGCCTTCTGATGAGATCGACGAGCGTATTGACAGAATGGTCGGTGCCGGTGCTAACATGAAGCACACTTTGATCACCATGAAGGATGGAGGCAAGGGTCGCGTCAACCACATCTTTGACGTAAATGAAATCCCGGGTCTGCAGACCATCGCCGTATATTGGGAGCGGCGCGCCTTGATACAGACGTTCGCCGAAAACCGCCACGACACCGCCTTCTCCCTTTGCGGTCTGACCCGGCCCGTAGACGTTCCCATAACGAAGAATGGTGTATTGCAGGCCGAAGAAGTGGTAATAAAGACGGATATATTGTTCGCCTGCTGCTTTCGATAGCGCATAGAAGGTGACGGGGTTAACCGGATCGTCTTCCGTTAGCTGAGATCTCTCGAGGTCTCCATACACACCGGCTGTCGAAGCAAACACGATCTTACGAACGCCGGCCTTACGGCAAGCATCCAGTATGTTTATCGTACCCATGACATTGGCATCCGCATCAAGCCGAGGTTCCTGGATCGATCGCTGCACCTCGGCCTGTGCGGCCAAATGAAAGACGACTTCCGGCTTCAGCACCGAGATGTATGCCGTTGTCTGCTGACTGTTAACATCAGCTACATGTAAAATCGCCTCACTGTGAAGGCGACCTGGATCTCCGGTTGTCAGGTTATCAATTACATGGACTTCATAGCCTTGATTAACGAGTCCGTTTACCAGGTGGGAGCCGATGAAGCCCGCTCCGCCGGTTACAACCATCTTCATGCATAAACCCTCCAGCCTTTGATTGGGATGCATTATCCTACGTGGTACGGATGGATCATGCATTGGACACTTGACGGGGGAGCGAAGGAATGGGCGGAATAGATCGGTGTTTACATTCCTGTTATAATGGAAGCTGCAAATTAACATTACTTTTACAAAAGAGGGAATGGGAAATGGAACGCTACCTTGAACAAAGGTTGAAATTATGTGTGCTCGTTTTTTTGACGCTCTTAGTCAAGCTGATCCTTCTAAGAGTGTTTCTGTTTAATGGGATTGCATGGGGGAAGGTGCTTACCGACGCACTGTCGCTCCTCGCCCTGATTAGTTTTCTGGAACTGCTGCTGCCGGTCAGAGGGAAAAAGACGGTCTATGTGATCCTAAATATCGTCTTATCTTTCATCATGTTTGCATCGGCTGTTTATAACGTTCATTTTGGGTCCATACCGACGTATACCGCGCTTGCGGGTATCGGTCAAGTAAATCAGGTACGGGCCAGCATTACAGCTTTGCTAGAGCCGGAGCATTTTCTCTTCTTCCTGGACCTGCTGCTTCTGCTGGTCATATGGGCGGTCCGAAAAATTCGTTCGCGCTCCCAAAGGGGCTTGCATTTCGGTGGAGCTCGTTCCGGCTATTCCGTAACCTACTCACGCAGGCCTGGTCTGATGTGGCGTACTTCCATGACCGTTGTTCTTATCGTAGCGGTTGTTCTGTCCGGACTGATCATTCGCAAAGAATGGGGAATCGAGAATGAAATCGTGCGGGCGGAGCAAATGGGGTTCATGAACTACCAGGTGTCTGCTGTCGTGCGTAACTCGCAGGAGAAACGTGCGCTGGCCGAGGGAAGTCTGCAGGACACCATCCTGCGGTCCCAGCAGCTGCTGGCGACGTATCCTTACGTCAAGGAAGCAAAGAAAAAGCCGGACTATTTCGGCGCTGCAAAAGGCAAAAATCTGATCATCGTCCAGATGGAGTCCTTGCAGAACTTTCCGGTGGGTCAATCCCTGAATGGCCAGGAATTGACCCCGGTGATGAACGAACTTGCGGAAGGCGGCCTGTATTTCCCACACGTCTTCCAACAGATCGGCCAAGGCAATACATCGGATGCCGAATTTGCGGTGAATACCTCGATCTATCCGACAGGAACGGTTGCCATGTCCACCGGTTTCGGAAATAAGGAGCTGCCGGGCCTTCCGCGGCTCTTGAACAAGCATGGCTATGCAACCGGCACATTCCACGTGAATGACGTGAAGTTCTGGGATCGCAGCAAGATGTACCCGGCGCTTGATTTTCAGCATTATTACGACAAGCCGTGTTTTACGAATGATAACTTCAATGAATTCGGTCCTTCCGATGAAGAGCTGTTCCGAGTCGGCGTAGACAAGCTGCTGGAGAACCAACAGCAGAATAAACCTACCTATGCCCATTACATCACGGTCTCCAATCATTCTCCATACCATGTGAAGGATGAATTCGCGAAAATCACCTTGCCTGCCGAGCTGGAAGGGACCCATTTGGGAAACTATCTGAAGTCGGTGAACTATTCCGATTATGCGCTGGGAACGCTGGTAGACCGCCTGAAGCAGAACGGGCTGTGGGATGAAACCGTCCTGGTCGTATATGGAGATCACTTTGGCATCAATCCGGCAGAAGCGGATGCGGATATGATCTCGTCAACGCTGGGTATTCCTTACCATGAGCGCGTCAGTCGATTTAACATACCGCTCATCATTCATGTTCCCGGCATGAAGGAAGGGAAGGTCGTTGAGCAGGTGGGGGGACAGGTGGATATTCTGCCTACCGTCGCAAACCTTCTGGGCGTCTCGCTCGATGAGGAGGGGTTCAACGCGTTTGGGCATGACCTGCTGAACGTGGACCGCAACGTAATCGGGATGAGGTATTATTTGCCGACGGGATCTTTCTTTAATAACGACATTCTGTTCGTGCCGGGTGACGGGTTTGAGGACGGTACCGCAGTATCCCTGCAGACGCTTGAGCCCGTAACGGATTTCGAAAAATACCGCAGCGATTACGACTATATATTGCAGCTGATGAAAATGTCCGATGAGTACGTGAAAATGCTGCCCAAGCGGGCACCGTAAAGCCAACAATTCGTTAAATAGGAAAGGGATTGTTTCATTAAGCCGGATGCCGGCTTTGATGAAGCAGTCCCTATTTTTTTGCGGAGGCTTCAATGGAGGATTGCCTCACTTTCGTGGCCTGTGCTATTATTATCCATATTGTTAACCTAATTATTATTGAAAATGGTTAACAATCAGAATGGAGAGGGAGATTTTGAATATGACAACACAAACCCATTACGATTGGTTGAAGCTGGCGGATCGGGTCGTGAAAGGACATGAAGTGTCCCCGGCCGAAGCCTTGGCGATTCTGAACAGCGAGGACGGGGAGCTTCTGAACATTATGCAGGCGGCCTATCACATCCGTCGCGAGTATTATGGAAACAAGGTCAAGCTGAACATGATCGTGAACGCGAAATCCGGTCTGTGTCCTGAGGATTGCGGATATTGCTCCCAGTCCATCGTGTCGGAAGCGCCTATCGAAAAATACGCATGGCTGACCAAGGACAAAATTCTGGAAGGCGCGCGAGTCGATTCGCCGTAAAGCGGGGACCTACTGCATCGTGGCTTCCGGACGCCGCCCGTCCAATCGGGAGATTGATCATGTAGCCGAAGCGGTGAAGGAGATTACCCGGACGACCGATCTGAAGGTGTGCTGTTGTCTGGGCTTCCTGAATGAGGAACATGCGCGCAAGCTCGCCGATGCCGGGGTCCATCGATACAACCATAATCTGAATACTTCCAAAGATAATTACGGGCGTATTGCGACTACGCATACATACGATGACCGGCTGGACACGGTGAAGCAGGCAAGCTCTTCCGGAATGTCCCCTTGCTCCGGAGCCATTTTCGGAATGGGGGAGAGCTTGGAAGAACGGGTGGAGATTGCGTTTGCTCTGAAATCACTTGGAGCGGATTCGATTCCATGCAATTTTCTGAATGCGATCGAGGGAACCCCTCTGGAAGGACGCAAGGAATTGACACCGATTATGTGTTTGAAGATTCTTGCCATGATGCGGTTTGTTAACCCGACGAAGGAGATACGGATTGCCGGGGGGCGGGAAGTGAACCTGCGATCCCTTCAAGCCCTTGGACTGTACGCGGCGAACTCCATTTTCATCGGCGATTATTTAACGACACAAGGCCAGGCTCATACGGCCGACTGGGGATTGATTGAAGACCTTGGGTTTGAAATTGAAGAAAACGCGCTGTTATGATGTATTGACAATTAGGTGCGGAGCACATACTATATACCCGTAGGGGTAGGATTGGCGATTTTTTAAGCCCGTGATCTTACCGCCATGCATCATGCTGAAACACACGATATTGATGGGGGAATGCTTCGTGCTGATTGCATCTGCCGCACTGATAATCTTTATATCCGGTCTCTACTACCGGAGGTTTATACCTATAACAGGTTTGCGCTTCATGAAGTGCAGTGATCTTCGTCTGGCACAGAAGGAATGCCCGAATCTGAAAGTGCTCGATGTACGTGATGTGTCCGAATTTATGGAATGTCCAAGGAAAGAGAGCATAAACATCTCGCTTGGAAGGTTGCCGTATGTGTGGGAGAAGGAACTCAAGCCCGATGATTCCGTAGTCATCGTAACGCCGAAGCGCTCGGATGGAATTCTGGCTGCGCGCAAGCTGAAGAAGGCCGGCTTTACTTCGCTTTTTTATTTGCAGGAAGATTGCGCTGCCTGCAATTCCGTGCAGCACGCATCGATGAATTGATCCTATCTGATCAGCAGGTAATCGTGATGATCCGCTGGGAGTCGAAAGAAGCGTGGAAACGCTGGGAAACCAGTCCCGCGCACATCCAAGGACACCGCGACAACCAGCGGAAAGACGCAGCCTGAGCATGTCATCAGCTCCAGCCACGGCATGTACGAGGTCATGGCATCCAAAGGTCCGAGACCGGTTCAACAGGCATAATCATTCTTTATAATCCAGAAGAAGCGGCTGCTGCAGCCCTTCTTCTTTTTTAGTTTCCTTGTGGATTCTGAGAGGCTGACAGGGGTTAAAACAACGGAATTTAGGGAACCGTAAAGGGATGAAAGGCAAGAACAACTAATCATTCCACCTTCTGCTGGGAGGAAGTCAACCATGTATCATCTGTACAGCCATAACGATTTGGATGGCGTCGGCTGCGGCATCATCGCCAAATGCGCCTTCGGTGAAGGAATCGATGTCCGTTACAACTCCGTTCACGGATTGAATCAACAAGTCGCAAGGTATTTGAACCGGACCTCCGTACAGGAGAATCCGTTCGATATGTTGTTCATTACGGATTTGTCGGTTTCTCCTGACATCGAGAAGGAATTGAGCGTGTTTGTCGAAGAGGGGGGACAGGTGCAGCTTATCGATCACCATAAAACCGCCCTCCACCTCAATGAACACAGCTGGGGACAAGTGGATGTAACGCATCGGGACGGCCGCTTGGCATCGGCAACCTCGCTGTTCTATGAATATCTTATCGAACATGGACATCTCGGCAGAACTGAAGCGCTGGACGAATTCGTTGAGCTGGTGCGTCTCTATGATACATGGGAATGGGAAGAGAGCGGCAAGATCGAGGCTAAGCGCCTGAATGACTTGTTCTACATGTTGTCCCTGGACGAATTCGAGAGCAAGATGTCTGAGCGCCTCCGGGAATCGCACGAGGGCTTCTTCTTTGATGAATTTGAACAGAAAATCCTGGACATGGAAGAGAATAAAATCGAGCGTTACATTCGTCGCAAGCAGCGGGAACTCATTCAAACCTTCGTCGAGGAGCATTGCGTCGGTATCGTGTACGCCGAATCCTATCATTCCGAGCTTGCCAGCGAGCTGGGAACGAGCTATCCCCATCTTGACTACATCGCGATCCTGAACATGGGCGGAAGAAAAATGAGCCTTCGAACCATTCATGATCATGTGGACGTGTCCGAAGTGGCGATGCGGTATGGCGGTGGCGGCCATGCCAAGGCTGCGGGGTGCACCATAACAGAGGATGTGTATCAATTGTTTGCGGCGGATTCGTTCGAGCTGGAACCGATCCGGTTTGATGCTTCGCGCAATCAGTTCAATATCAAAGGAAGCGAGTCCGGCGTGCTGTACGAAAGCTGGGGCGAGGATTTGCTGTTTGTTTACGCCTATGCCGGGGAATGGGTGATCGAGTGGAACGGGGAACCTCTCCCATTCCGGTTCAGGTCGTTCGAGGAAGCAGAGCGGCATATGAAGCGCCAGTACGGGGTCTGGTTGTCCCGGGATGACGTATTTGTGAAGATGCTGAAGGAACAATGGATCCGAAACCGTACCCATGAGCGTCCAGGCCTGCCGCCGGATATGGATGAGGAGAAATTAATGGAAGATCTTTAGACGGATCAGCAGGAAGAATGATCTCGCACGATGCACTGTATTGTGAAGACAGGAGGAATATTCGGTGAAAAAAATGATCGCCGGCTGGGCCCTAGCCCTGCTGACGGCAGGTATCCTCGCTTGGAGTCAAACACAGAGCCATTCCGAGCCCTCCATTCCCTCAGCGGTTCACAGCAAAGAACTGCTGAAGGATGTTCCCGTACCTTGGTCCGCCACAAAAAACACGATTCGGTTAAATACATCCGATCCAGTTAGTGCAGCCGTACTGACTTCCAAGACGCTGTGGCAGTCCACGAACGTGCACAGCCGTCCGCAGACCGTGATCCTCGTGGATTCGGCTCACTGGTCGATCGCGGCTGTCAGCGTCGATCTGACCCAGCTTAGCGAGGGGCCTTTACTCTTCGTTGAAGAAGGGGGGATCCCGAAAGAAACCTTGGAAGAGCTGAGACGGCTGAAGCCGAGGGGGGCGGAGCACAACAAGGGGATTGAGATCATTACCGTCGGACCGATCTCGGATCAGGTGATGAAAGAGCTGAACGGACTTGAATACAAGGCCGATCACATTCCTGCCGGGGAAGCCGCCGAAGCGGCAGCAGCAATTGATGCCTACGCTTCCAGGGTAAACGGTTCAGTACCGACCTCGGTTATTGTCGGATCGATGGAACGGCCAGACTATACGCTGCCCGCGGTAAGCTGGATTGCCCATATGCCGGAAACGATGCTGTACGTCAGCGAGAAGGACGTGCCCGAAGAGACGGCACAGGCCCTAAGGCAGCGTAACGGGAAAGCGAATATCTACGTCATCGGACCTGAAAAGGTGGTGTCCCAAGCCGTTGAAGACGAGCTGCAGCAATACGGGAAGGTAACGCGCATAGCCGGGGACGATCCGTATGAGAATGCCATTCATTTTGCCCAGTATCATGATCCCGGGACGGGTTTTGGCTGGGGAGTACAATCGCCGGGCTACAGTTTCTCCTTCTCGAGGCCGGACTCGCCGGCATTGTCCATTGCGGCCGCTCCATTATCCCATATGGGTAAACACGCCCCTTTATTGTTTACGGAGCGCGACGGAGTGCCGCGCTCGATTACGAAGTATGTTGACTCGATCAGGCAACAGAGTGACGCCTCCAAGGTGGAAACTCCCTATAATCATGCCTGGATCATCGGAGATGAACAGACCCTGACCACCAAGCTCCAGAGTGAGATTGATGAAATTCTGGATACGCGTGCAGGACATGATTAATGGAGCCGCGAATGGCAGTGGCTGATGGAGCTGCATATGGAATGCAAAAAGAAACCGTTCCTCGTGATTGACGGACCGCACGTCCGTAGATCCGAGAAACGGTTCTTTTTACATGTTTGGAGTATGATGGGGGAATGACTCGCATGCAGCACCTTCAATAGAAAAAAGAGGGCATCCTTCGAGATCCAGGATCTTTTAGGACGCCCTCTTCAATATTGGTGATATGTTCGTGACAGCGAACGATGATCGACGGTACACGTTCACCCCGGATTCTTCTCGAGACTTAAGCGTACCAGCCCCATATGAAGATGAACAGCGTTCCGAAGATGGTAACCAGCCCTACGAACAGGGCGAACGCAATGTTGATATAGACGGACTTTTTGTCTTCGCTTTCCCCGACGTGCATGAACAGCATGAGCTGAACGGCTGCCTGCAGGATCGCGGTGACCAGCAGAACGGCCACTTTCGAAGCTGCCGGCATATCCAGCAGAACGACGAGCGCGACAGCTGAAAGGACGAGGGACGATATATAACCCGCTACATGCTTAATTGGAAACAGCTGTTTTAACATGTCACATCAGTCCTTTCAGATACACGAAGCTGAAAATGAAGATCCACACAACGTCCAGGAAGTGCCAGTAGAGCGAGAAGATAAAGGACTTGTTGGCTGTGGAATGATCCAGTCCATGCTTTTTAAGTTGAATCAGAATGGCGGTTCCCCACAGGAGACCGAAGGTCACGTGAGCTCCGTGCGTGCCAAGCAATGTGAACAAGCTGGAGGAGAAGGCGCTCGTTGAGAGCGTTACTCCTTCATGAACATAGGTGAAGAATTCAAAGATCTCGATCCCGAGGAATCCCGCACCCAGCAGCAGGGTGATGACCATGAAGATCATCATCTGCTTTTTCAGGCCCAGACGCATCGCATGAACAGCCAAACCGATGGTGAAGCTGCTCGTTAAGAGCAGGAACGTCTCAAGCAGGACCGGCGTAATTTCAAAGATTTCCGCTCCGCTCGGACCGCTGGCAAAGCGGTTCACGAGAACGAAGTAGACGGTAAACAAGGTAGCAAAGAGCGCAATTTCAGCTCCGAGGAACAGCCAGAAGCCGAATATACGATTGCGGTTTTCCTCTGTTCCATATTCCAGCGGCTGAGTGGCATCTATTTTCATACCGTATCACCCCGCAGTTTCTGTTCGGTTTGAACAATCTCTTCAACCGGAATGTAATACCCGTGATCACGGTCGAAGGACATGGTAGCCATAATAATCAATACCGCGATACCGGCCACGATGGATGGAATCCACCAGCTGAATACCAGGAAGAAGCCCAGGAAGAAGAAGGCGATGCCCAGTATAAACGGTTTTCCGGTGTTGCTTGGCATGTGAATCTTCGTGATTTTCTCGTCCGAAAGCGGCTCGTTGTTTTTCTTGGAGAACCAGAAGGCATCACGGCCTTTGACTTTCGGTGTTACCGCAAAGTTGTAAACTGGAACCGGACTTGGCGTCGACCATTCCAGTGAGCGTGCATCCCATGGATCTCCTGTTTTGTCGCGCGGCTCGTAACGTGTACTCCAGTAAATGTTGTACACCAGAAGGATGAAGCCGATCGCCAGGCCGACCGCGCCGACCATCGACAGCATATTCAGCGGACCAAAGCCGGTCTCGGCCGAATACGTGTACGTACGGCGGGTCATCCCCATAAGTCCCAGGAAGAACATTGGGAAGAACGTAACGTTAAATGAGATGGCAATGAACCAGAATGCGATTTTGCCAAGCTTTTCGTTCAGACGGAAGCCGAACACTTTAGGGAACCAGTAGTGGAAACCGGCAATGACGGCGAATACGGCGCCTGGAATGAGCACATAGTGGAAGTGGGCCACCAGGAACATCGTATTGTGATACTGATAGTCGGCACTGGCCATCGCCAGCATGACGCCGGTTACGCCGCCGATCGTAAAGATCGGAATAAAGGCAAGCGAGTAGAGCATCGGCGTCGTAAAGCTGATTCGGCCCTTGCGAAGCGTAAAGAGCCAGTTGAATATTTTGATCCCGGTCGGTACGGCAATCGCCATCGTCGTGATGGAGAAGAAACCGTTGACCATGGCCCCTTGACCCATTGTATAGAAATGGTGGGCCCATACCAGGAAGGACAATCCGGATATAATCGCCATACTCAATACCATGGAGCTGTAACCGTACAGGTTCTTTTTGGAAAAGGCTGAGATGATCTCGCTGAAAATACCGAATGCCGGCAGAATAACGATATATACCTCAGGGTGACCCCATACCCAGAACAGGTTGGCCCAGAGCATATCCATGCCCCCGTTGGCCATCGTGAAGAATTGCGAGCCGAAGATGCGGTCGAACATCATAAGCAGAAGCGCAATCGTAAGCACAGGGAAAGCAAAGATAATGATGACGCAAGTGATCAATACCGACCACGTAAACATTGGCATGCGCATCAGGGTCATACCCGGCGCGCGCATTTTCAGGATGGTTACGATAAAGTTAAGACCTGTCAGCAAAGTACCAATCCCTGAAATCTGAAGCGACAGAGAGTAGTAGTTGTTGCCGACCGTCGGACTGAATTCGATACTGGCCAGCGGGAAGTAAGCGGACCAGCCGGCATCAGGTGATCCTCCGATAACGAAGGAAATGTTGAACAGCATCGCTCCGGCGAAGAACAGCCAGAAGCTGATAGCGTTCAGTTTAGGGAATGCAACGTCACGGGCACCGATCTGGAGCGGAACGATGACGTTCATCAGACCGAAAATAAACGGCATGGCCATAAAGAGGATCATGATGACCCCGTGAGTCGTGAATACTTCATTATAATGCTGACCGGTCAGAAACTTCATCTCCGGTGCGGCGGTCTGCGCACGCATCATGATCGCGTCGACGCCCCCGCGGAACAGCATGATCAATGCACAGATGATGTACATGACACCAATTCTTTTGTGATCCACGGTCGTCAGCCATTCCCGCCACATATATCCCCACTTCTTGTAATAGGTCAAGCCGAAGAGGATTGCGAGCGAGACGAGCACGATACTCACCATGGCGCCGTAAATTAACGGATCACCGGTAACGAAAAATTCGTCCCATTTCATAAAGGCCTAGCTCCTTTCTGGATGTATGAAGTAGATCGGGTGAACAACGTTTCACTCACCGATTTAATGTCCATCATGCTGATGATTTGGGCTTTCTTCAGCCGGGAAGTTTGGCAGCGGTTCGTTTGGATCCACGTTCGTTTCGCTGTCAAATTCCGTTTCTTCCGTTGTTGCAGGATCCGGGTGGACGTCTTTATGGTCCTGATGCTCCTCATTGCCGTTGACGTCACCGCCATGGTGATGGTCTTCAGATGGCGGCGGGCTGAATTCCAGATGCGTGTTAGAGAAGGTCATTCGTCCGACATGCGCGGTCTCCAGAAGCTTCTTGAACTCATCTTCCTTCAGTTCAGGCGCGGTATCCTTTACATCCTGAACCCACTCATCATACTCGGCAGAGGTCATGGCAAGAGCTTCGAAATCCATATGGGCAAAGCCTTCGCCGTTGAAGTTCGCATTACGGCCCATCATCGAACCCGGTACGTCGGCAACCATGTTCAGCTTGGTAATCATGTCGCTCATTGCGTACTTCTGTCCATGAAGCTGAGGAATCCAGAAGCTTGTGATCGGACCGAACGAATACAGTCGGAACTCGATCGGACGATTGGTCGGAATGTTAACGTAATTGACGGTTTCGATTCCTTCTTCCGGATAGCTGAAGTGCCATTTCCAGTTCGAAGAGGAAGCATAAATGACCAGAGGCTCTTGGTTCTCGTAGCCTTCAGGCACATTCTCGACGGCCACCGTCGTTTTGACGGTTACGACCGAGAGCACGGCAACGATCAGGATCGGAATGGCAGTCCACAGAATTTCCAGCCATTTGTTGCCTTCTTCATGAGGCGGTTCGTAACCTTCGTTGGATTTCTTGGCTCGATATTTCGTGAGCATGTAGATATAAAGCGCGTAAACTACCGCTAGGATTCCGACCATCATGAGAATAGAGAATATGATTGTATCGGATAGGGTTCTGGCAGCCGGTCCTTTCGGATCTAATACCGTGAGCGAGCTGCAGCCCGATAAGAGCAAGGTAAAGCATAAAAACAATGCAAATAACGGCCCTCTTTTGTTCATGGTGTACCCCTTTCCTTGAAACGTTCGTTCGATTCAATGTTACTGACACATCTATAGTAGAAAGTTCCGATCGGCTTTGCAAAACACATAAACTTGTATAAATAACAGATAAATCCATATTCGTGTCAATGTATGTAATTTTATGTGTTCAATTTGTTACAAAAGGGGAGGGTTGTGAGCGAAATCATTGTAGTGGCGCGGTTTTGAGGCAGTTCATACTTTGTTCAAATATTCACGAGAGTTACCAGTTTCGTCACAATTCCGGGCCTGTTTTTCACCGCTTTCGGCTCCTTAACCTGCCGAATAAATCCCAGTACTGATAAGGGTTTAGACGAGAAAGTATAATTTTTCACAATAAAATCGAAGTCGATTTTTATTTCCAGTTTACTTATTTAACCAAAAGGATCGAAGAGGCTTGTGATAGGATATAACTAAAAATTGGAACGAGATATTTTGCTGGGGATTGTGCAACGCTTGACAGGAAAGAGAGGAGGGCCAGTGCGGTCGTTCTGGATATGGTTTTTATTTCTTGTTTTGAGCTGGCTATGCGCCTTCATCCCTGTGCTCCAGCATGTTGATCCGGATCAATAGCCTTGGCGATTAGGGAGAGTCGCCATTTTTGTCACGGACTTCTTTATGGCGCCGTTATTCCGCGCCAGGCCTGCAATGCTATTTGTCACACTGCTCGCAACGTCGGTATTTTCCGTAATCTCCTTGTGGCCCGCGAGCACGGATGCAACGAACCCGTGCGTTCTGCTAGTTTATTCCATCCTGGCGGGAAGCCGCTTACCGGCTCTCCGCCGTTTATGCCTTTTCGCCTCCAATCCGAGTCAGAGGGTGGGGGAGAATGGGTTCGTCATAATATGGGGCTTCAACTGCTGTTTACAACACATGGAGGCGAATTAGCTCCGCAAGCCGGATAAGTCCCTTCTCCAGTTGATCGTAGGAGACGTAGGCAAAAGATAATCGCAGATGCTGCTGGTCGTTACGGTCATAAATATTTCCGGGATTGAGCAGCAGGCCTTCCTTCAATGCCTGCTCGAATAACGTACGAATGGAGATCGGCTTTGCGATGCGGAGCCAAACATAAAATCCGCCTTGGGGTTTATTCCAGTGGGCAATATCTTGAAAATATCGTTCCAGCAACGACAGCGTAAAGTCTCTGCGCTTCATCAGCTCTGTCCGGATCTGAACGAGATGCTTCTCATAGGATCCGCTCGAGAGCCACTCCGCGACAGCATGCTGGGACAGCGAGCTGGACCCGTAATCGGTCTGCATTTTAATGTCGGACAGCCGATCGATGACAGGCTCCGGCCCGACGACCCATCCGATGCGCAGACCGGGCCCGAGGGTTTTGGACATGCTGCCCATATAGAGCACGAGTCCTTGTTTATCCGAAGCTTTCAAAGGGGGCGGAGAGGGAGTATCCAACCATAAATCGCCATACACATCATCCTCGATGACGGGCAATCTTTCTTGGGCACAGATTTGCAGCAGCTCCGTCCTTCTGTCGGAAGACATCATGGTGCCTGTAGGGTTATGAAAGGAAGGGATCGTGTAGAGCAGGGCGGCTCTGTGCTGACGCTTGAGCCTTCCGATAGATTCCGTTCTGATCCCTTTGGCATCCATCGGGATGCCGTGCAAATGCATGCCAGCCGACTGAAATACATGAATCGAGTTCAGGTAAGTGGGATTCTCCACCAGGATGGCGGAACCGTGATGCAGCAGCCCCAGGGAAATAAGCTGCAAGCCCTGCAGCCCGCCGGAGACGATAAGAATGGAAGAAGGAGAGGCGGATATCCCCTTCTTATACAAATAATCGCTGATGATTTCCCTTAAGTATATGCTGCCTTTCGGTTCCGAATATCCCAAAGTGAAACGGCTGGACATGCTGCCGTTAAACATCTCCCGCATTTGGACGGTCGGAAGGAGCTCAGGCGAAAGCTCGCCAGTTCCGAGTCGGATCACATCCGGATCGGTTTCCGCGCGGTTGATCTGCTGGATCATATGGATGTTCGGCTGATAGGAGCCGGATTTCACGTATTGATTCCAATCAGGCGGGGGCGTGGCTGCCAGTACGCTCCAAGTATTGTTAACAATAACCGTGCCTTGTCCCACCCGGGATTCTATGAAACCGTCAGCCGCAAGTTCACCCAAGGCATAAACGATGGTGCTGCGGTTGACTTGAAATTTGGCGGCAAGCTCCCTCTGCGGGAGAAGTCGGGATCCGACCGGCCCTTCCCCGTTCATGATTCGGCTCTTCATGTAATCATAAATTTGCCGATGCAGAGGCACTTGGGAAGCTTTATTCAATTTCCATTCTTCTGTCATGGACAACCTGCTTTCTGACAAACGTTCTATAGAATCATGCCCAGTATACATCATTGGTTGGGTCGAATGCCAACCAATTGGTTGGAGACGCAGTCAAGCACTTCCTTTACAATGGTGAAAATATGTACTGGAGGTTTGTTTTCAAATGATTGGCGTTATACTTCATGGATTCATTCTGGCTCTTGGCCTCATTCTTCCCTTGGGCGTGCAGAATGTGTTCGTATTTAATCAAGGTGTCGTCCAACCCCGGTTTATTAGGGCGCTGCCCGTCATTATTACCGCATCGTTATGCGATACGCTGCTGATTTCATTGGCGGTATTGGGCGTATCCGTGATCGTTTTGGAATATGAATGGATCAAAATGACGTTATTTACATTGGGAATCTGCTTTCTGGTCTATATGGGAGCGGCGACGTGGAGGAGTAGCCCTTTAGGTCAGGATCCGGAAAGCGCCCGTTCGTTCACTCCCAAGAAGCAAATCGTATTTGCCATGTCCGTATCGCTGCTAAATCCGCATGCGGTTCTGGACACGATGGGCGTTATCGGCACGAGCTCGCTTCAATATGAAGGGGCGGACAAAATGATTTTTACCGTTGTATGCATCGCTGTCTCCTGGCTGTGGTTTCTGGGACTCGGAATTGTCGGCAGGGCGGCCGGAAGAATGGATACGTCAGGCAGGATGCTGTTCGCGTTGAACCGAATATCGGCGGTGATTATGTGGGGGACGGCCGCTTATCTCGTGCTTCATTTGATTCAAACCTAGTTAGGAGGAATATAGAAGGGATTGAGATTTCATGCCTATTAATGGATAGAAAATATGGTGAGTTTGTATGTAACCCGGGAATAGGACGAGGTACTGCGATGAACAATTCGATTGGCGGCTATTCTTTTATAACACGTTTCTCGACGGCAAAATGGACGTGTTCGGTTATTTGGAGACGGTGAAGTATCGATAGCGGTGCGGAGGAGAAGGTGCGCAGCCTGCTCGCCGGGGGCTATCGGGGATATTGGGGCGTCGAATACAACGCGCCGGGCAACCAATACGTGGAGATGGAATGGATCATTGGGACCGTGAAGCGGATCGTGAGCAATGCCGGTCGAGTCGTGCAAGAAGGACATGATGTTTTCTCTTAAGGGTAAAAAAAAGGACCGATTCTCTTGAATCGGGCCTTATATGATTTTGCCGGTTGCAGCATAAGAAAACTTTCAACACCCGTTAGCTGGTCAGCTTAAATTGGCTGTTGTACAACTCGTAGTAGAAGCCGCGCTTGGCCAGCAGCTCTTCATGTGTGCCGCGCTCCGCGATTCCGCCATGATTCATGACAAGAATCTGGTCGGCCTCGCGGATCGTGCTGAGACGATGGGCGATGACAAAGCTGGTCCGGCCTCGCATCAGGGCGCGCATGGCGGTCTGAATATGCATCTCGGTTCGGGTATCGATGCTGCTGGTTGCCTCGTCGAGAATCAGAATAACGGGATCGGCAAGCACGGCGCGAGCGATCGTCAAGAGCTGCCGCTGGCCCTGGCTCAGGTTGCCGCCGCCCGACAGGAGCTGCGTATCATAGCCATCGGGCAGCTTCATGATGAAGTCATGCGCATTGGCAAGCTTGGCGGCGGTTTCGATCTCTTGATCCGTGGCATCCAGCCGGCCATAACGAATGTTCTCCCGGATCGATGCCGAGAATACATAAGCATCCTGAAGCACGATCCCCAGCTGACTGCGCAGACTGTCCTTATCCAGTTGGCGGATATCGCTGCCATCTATGGTGATTACGCCATCATCAATCTCATAGAAACGGGTGAGGAGATTGATGATGGTGGTTTTGCCGGCGCCTGTCGGACCGACGAGCGCAACGGTCTCACCCGGCCGGGCGGTAAGCGAAACATCCCTCAGAATCGGGACACCTTCCTTATAACTGAAGGACACATGATCAAATCGTACCTCGCCATACATTTCGTCCGCTTTTTTCATCTGTTCATTGCCTTGGTATTCGGACTCCGTATCGATAATCTCAAAGACCCGTTCTGCCCCGGCAACCGCGGACTGCACCAGGTTGAACTGGTTCGCCAGATCGTTCAAAGGCCGTTGAAACTGCTTCGAATAATTCAGAAATGCAACGACGACCCCGACGGTCGTGAAATCCTTGAAAGCCATGTAGCCGCCAACCGCTGCAATCAAGGCAAAACTGACGTTATTCAGCACGTTCATAACCGGCCCGACCGTGCCCGAATAGATCTGGGCTTGAATGCTGGCATCCGTCAGCTTTTTGTTCATGTCATCAAACTGGGCGGCGGCATGCCGTTCGCGGCGATATACCTGCACGACCTTTTGGCCCGAAACGGTCTCATCAATGAATCCGTTAAGCTCGCCCAGCAAGCTTTGCTGCTTGGAAAAATGCTTCCTTGTCCGGCTTGCCACCGTCTTCGTGAACAGCATAACGAGCGGAACGGTCACCATGCTGAGCAGTGTAAGCCATACGTTGAGGTACAGCATGATGGCAAGCGATCCGATCAGGGACAGGACGCTGGAGATGAACTGGGTTACGCTTTGGTTCAACGTACCGGAGACATTCTCGATATCATTGGTCGTGCGGCTCATCAATTCGCCGTGCGTCTTGCTGTCGAAGAAGCGAAGCGGCAGGACTTGAAGCCTTGCAAAGATATCCCGCCGCATGGCCAGAATGGACAGCTGGGATACTTTCACCATGACATGCTGCTGAAGCCATGCCGTGAGCGCGGTACCAGCATAAACGGCAAGAAGTATCGCACATAACCCCATAAGTCCTCTGATGTCTCCCGGGATGATGTAATGATCTACGGCATTCCCCAGCAGATAAGGGGCAATCAGTGAGAGCAGCGTCGTTACAAGTGTGAATACGAAAACAGCCATCATGCCGCCTTTGAACGGACGGATATAGCTCCATATCCGGCGTATCGTATCCATCGTATGTTTCGGCTTGGCTTTGGCTATCGTCATTCCGCGGATGGCGTTGCCGCCTCGCATGCTAAGGTCCGGACCGTCCGTATGATGGGCATGCTTGGAATCCTGATTCGGTTTAGCCATGAGAAGACACCTCCTTGCCGAATTGCGATCTATAAATGTCTTGATATACTTCACAGGAAGCAAGCAGCTCGCTGTGCGTGCCTTTCGCGATCAATTCCCCGTCATCCAGCACCAATATCAGGTCGGCGTCGATCACGGATGAGATCCGCTGGGCTATCATCAGGCAGGTCCGGTCTTTCATCAGGCGGGCCAGCTCTTTCCGAAGCCGTGACTCCGTTCCCGTATCGATGGCGCTGGTGCTGTCATCAAGGATCAGAATGGCGGGTCGAAGCAATAATGCCCGCGCAATGGCTATCCGCTGTTTCTGTCCGCCGGACAGGTTCACGCCGCGTTGTCCTAGAACGGTATCGTAGCCATCCGGCATGGAAGTAATGAAATCATGCGCTTGGGCAGCTTTAGCCAAAGCCATTACTTCTTCATCGGAAGCGTCCGGTTTCCCGTAGCGGATGTTGTCCCTTATAGTGCCTGTAAAAAGGATGGATTCTTGCAGGACGATGCCGATTCGTTCGCGCAAAGCGGACAGCTCCATTCTCCGCACATCGGTTCCGTCGATTCGTATCTGCCCGGAAGTCACATCGTATAGACGGGGGAGCAGGGATACCAGAGAGGTTTTACCCGAACCTGTTGCACCCATAATGGCTACATGCTGTCCTGGTCGGACCTTGAAACTGATGTCGCGCAGTACGGGCTTCTGCATCTTCGGATAATAGGAAAAGGTAACGCGGTCAAACATGATCTCTCCTTGCTTGTACGCATCGGTTGCCGGATGAACCTCGTTCACAATTTCGGATTCTGTACGCATGACCTCCTGAATGCGGTCAGCGGAAACCTTGGCCGTAGAAATCCGCACCAGCATCATGGCCACGGACGAAACCGAGAACAATACCTGCGTGACATAGTTTATAAAGGCGACCAGGCTTCCGACCTCAAAGGATCCGCCAATAGCATCCTTTCCGCCGAACCACAGGACGGCCACGATGCTGGCATTCAGAATCATGGTCAGGATGGGCATGTTGAGCGCAACGATCCGCTGGGTTTTTACCGAAACTTGCGTGAAATCCTGGTTCGCATCATGAAATCGGTCCTTCTCGTAACTGGCACGTACGAATGCCTTGGAAACCCGGATTCCAGCGAAATTCTCCTTCAGTACCGTATTCACCTTATCGAGTTTCTTCTGAACGGTGGCGAACAAGGGCAGGGTAGCCCGGATCAGGAAAAACATCACGACGAACAGCAACGGAACGGCAATAGCCAGAATGATGGCCAGCTTGGGGCTGATGATCACTGCCATGATCATGCTTCCTATAGCAAGAAACGGTGAGCGTACGAAGATGCGCAGCAGCATCTGCACCATCGTCTGAAGCTGAACGATATCGCTCGTAAGCCGGGTGATGAGCGACCCGGTCGAGATGTTGTCCAGATTGCGGAAAGACAGGGTCTGAACCTTGCGGAACAAATCCCGGCGAAGGTCGGCGCCAAAACGCTGTGAAGCAATGGAAGAATAAATCGTGCACCCGAGACCTCCAAGCAGCCCGATGGCTGCAGCTCCCAGCATGAGCAGCCCTGTACTGAGGATGTGTGCCGTATTGTTTTGCATGACGCCGCGGTCGATAATGCTGGCCATCAGCATGGGCTGAAGCAGATCCATGGCGACCTCCAGCAGCATCAACAGCGGTGCAAGCAGGGCCGCTGTCCAGTGAGGACGTAAATAACGAAATAGTTTAAGCAAGAATAATGGCACCTTCTTTATTCTTATTAGTCTAAATACCAAGGTAAGCCATGGGCTTCAGCCTTGTCAAAGGGTAAAGAGCGAAAGCCCGGGAGGGATTCGCATCTCTTAAGAAAAACTTTAACTTTTCCCTACTTTTCCTTAAACTATAATCTTTAAGATGGTGGGACAAAGATAGAGGGAGTTGTTGAAATTGAAGAAGGGTTTGATATTGCTCGTGATCTTCCTGTTGGTCGGATGCGAGCCCGCACTAACGGAGACGCCAATCGCGAATGATAACGAAGGAACACATAAGGAACAGGATATGAACGCTGGCTCCGACGCGCAGGCGAATCCTCAATCAGAAAATGATAACGATGGAAATAGAGCGGTTCAAACGGTCTCAGTGACAGATGAACAAGTAAACCAGGGGAATCTGGTTTTGGTCAACAAGGATCACCCGCTGGATCCGGCAGCCGTACCGACGGATATCGTGAATTTGTTTCAGGATCAAGACTTAATGAATGGTTACGTGGTTCTTGACAACACAATCCGTTTATCGCGCACTGTGGCGGAGCGTTTTGGCGATATGATCCAAGCAGCAGGAGAGGACGGGGTCAATCACTTCATGATCAGCAGCGGGTACCGGGATGAGAGCGAACAAGAGGCGTTATATCGCGAAAAAGGCGCCGATTATGCATTGCCTCCAGGCTACAGCGAACATAACCTCGGGTTATCCATGGATATCGGATCTACGCAGAAGGCGATCGATCAATCTCCGGAGGGCAAGTGGCTGAAGAAGCATGCTTGGGCGCATGGATTCATTTTGAGATACCCCCAGGACAAGACGGATATCACAGGGATCCAGTATGAGCCGTGGCATTTTCGTTATGTAGGGCTTCCGCACAGCATGATCATGCACGAGCTGGATTTTACGCTCGAAGAGTATCTGGATTTTCTAAAGGAGAAAAAAACCTATAAGGCAACCGTAAACGGGAAGGTCTACGAAATCGAGTACGTACCCGTCCAGACGAAAGAAACGGCAATTGAGGTTCCGGCCGACAGCGAGTATGAGATATCCGGCAACAACATCGATGGCATGATTGTGACGGTGCAGCTAGGCAAGGATGAGAATGAATGAAGCAAACGCCTAAATGGATAGTATTATTGCTGTATGCGATGTATGTGTATGTGCTGGTCAAAATCATTCTGTTCAAATTCGGCGACGTGAACATTTCGTTTCTGTGGCAGCAGCTGCAGCGTTCGATCGATAATCCCGAATCTATGCAGAATCGATTGCAATTTGCCAATTTTACGCCGTTTAAGTCCATCCATCAAAATATGAAACGGCTCTCGAGCCCGCATGACGTGATCAATCTGTTCGGAAATATCGCGATTTTCATACCCAATGGCATATTCGTCAGTGTATTGCTGAAAAACAAGTGGATGGGATTGATCGGCGCTTTCGTGACTTCCTTCGGGCTAAGCCTTGGGCTGGAGTGCTCGCAGATTCTCTTTTCGATGGGAAGCTTTGATGTGGACGATTTAATCCTGAATACGGCTGGCGGGGTGATAGGCTGTTTCATGGTCCTTGTCTTGAAAGTAGCCTTTTCGGGAAAACAATCCCATATTGATGAGGGTAGGGGCAAGAAGGGCAAGCCGTTATCCGAGGCGAAGAAGCAAGAGGCCTCATCTTGAACCTGATAATGAGTACCGATTTGACGTTGAAGACATATCTATAAAGGCGGTGGTTATAATCGTGAATAAACGCTGGAAAAGGATTTTGTTCGGTTCCATCGGATTGGTCTTTGTCATGTTCGTCCTAAATATCGCATTATATATCCATTCGATCGGTTGGAATCATATCAAACTGATGTATTCGCTTCATACCACCGACAAATCCGTCGTTAAGATCGATGATCCTTCGAACGGCCATGGACTGTATCTTACGAAGATGAGGCAACCGGCTGAAATGATTAAGGAGCGGATGCAGCGCGAGGATTGGCATTATGTTATGCAAGAGGGCTCCGGATATTTTTTTGAAAAGGATGACCAGGATGTCGTGGTGACAACCAAGATATGGCCGAATCGTTATTTTGTCAGAATTTCGGTTCAGCATGACGTCGTGAATTTAGCCGACTGATGGCATGGCCGTTATCCCAAACAAAAAAAGCATCGATACGATGCTTTTTTTGCGTGGGTGCCCGCTAAGCGACCGTTTCTTTGGCAATATGCCGTGAAACGGTCGCAGCATTAACAGGGATCTGCCTTTCTCTCACGCCTCGGCCGATCCGGTCTGCGCGCCGGAAGGCACGCCGCGGAGCCAGCTGCGCCGCCATTTCAGCTGCATCACAATCGTAAGGGCCAGCGATGCCGCGGCAATGAAACTCAGAATGATGAACCCGGCGGTGTATGAGCCTGTCGCTTGGTACAATCGGCCCAATATCAGCGGCAGCGCGTAGCCGCCCAAACCTCCGGCAGCCCCGACAATCCCGGTAACCAGGCCGATCTCGCCGGCAAACCGTTGAGGGACAAGCTGAAATACAGAACCATTCCCCGCGCCCAGGCACATCATGCCGATAAACAGCAGCGTGACGACAAGCCAAAGCGGCGGCAAGAAGGAGACGCCGATCAGCATCATGGCAGCTCCGGCATAGAGAAACATCAGCATTCGCGAGCCCCCGATACGATCGGCCAGAAAGCCGCCTACAGGACGGAAGAAGCTCCCTGCTATGACGCAGATCGTTGTAATGTCCGCAGCCTGAACCGCGGAAAGGCCATACTGGGTGTTGAAGAAGATCGTTAAATAGTTGGCGAGCCCGACAAAGCCGCCAAACGTCACGCAGTACAGGGCACAGAATACCCAAGCATCGCGCTGTTTAAGCACATTGCCATATTCGGACAGCCGTTTGGGGGCAGGCCGATTCGGACTGTTGCGGGCAAACAGCGAGAAGTAGATGAAGACCAATACAATGGGAATGATGGCAAGTCCGAAGACAATCTCCCAGCTTCCGAAATGCTGCGCCAGCCGGTTGGCGAACAGGGTCGCCAGGACGGTGCCGCTGTTCCCGGCTCCGGCGATTCCCATCGCCAGACCTTGATGTTCTTTGGGATACCACTGTCCCGCAAGAGGAAGTGCTGCGGCGAACGAAGCTCCCGCGACGCCGAGAAGAATCGCAACGACGTACAATTGATCAAGGGAATCTACCCATAACCAGCCAAGCAAAAGAGGGACCAGCGTGACGACCATCCCGATCTGAGCCGTTAGCTTCGGGCCGATGCGATCGGCTAGGAAACCTAATACGAGTCGAAGTATCGAGCCGCCAAGAACGGGAAGTGCCACCAAATTTGCCTTCTGCACCGGATCCATCGGATAGTCTCCGGCAATGACTACCGCAAGCGGTCCGAGCATGCCCCATATCATGAAGCTGATATCGAAATACAAAAAAGCACCGAACAGGGAGGGCTTGTGCCCGCTTTGCCAAAATCCTTTCTTCTCCATAGTTATCGCTCCTTATCCAAATGTGTACGTTCTCTATTCCTGGTGCGGATCTGCAGATGCAGGCATAAAAAGGCCGCAATTCGCCCATTGCAGAACGACTTGCGGCCTCGTTGCCCAAGACGAAGACACGTCATTGTGTCTTCCGTCTGTAAAATACATATGATTTTGCTGATTCACATTATAGATAACAGGTCAAATAAATGTCAATATACATTACACAAAAATCGAATAATTATTAATTATTAAAATTTCAATGAATATATGTCATGTATATTGACATATTAAATTTCGTCAACTAAGCTATAGGTATGTTGCGAATACCAATACGGCACAAGGATGTGCCGGTTTTGAAGGCAATGACGCCCTTTCCTGTTCCCAGGGAAAGGGCGTTTCGTGTTTTCTTACATGAAAGTGACAAGGGTGGAGTGGAGGTAATTCATGAAGAGAAAGAAGCTCATTGTTGTCGGAAATGGAATGGCAGGGATACGATGCGTAGAGGAAATACTCCAGCTTGGGCCGGATCTTTTCGATATTACGATATTCGGCGCCGAACCTCGCCCCAACTATAATCGGATTCTGTTGTCCAAAGTCCTTCAAGGCGAACATTCCCTCCAGGATATTATCCTGAACGACTGGTCTTGGTATGAGCGGCATGGCATCCGGTTATTGACCGGTGAAGCCGTTCATCATATCGATGTCAAAGCCCGCTGTATCGAGACTGTCTCCGGTAAGCGGGAAGGGTATGATGCATTAATTCTGGCAACAGGCTCATCCCCATTCGTTCCGCCTATCCCCGGGACGGATAAGGAAGGCGTCCTTTCATTTCGGACGGTGGACGATTGCACGAAAATGACCGAAATGTCCAAGGTTTACACAAAAGCGGCTGTCATTGGCGGGGGATTGCTGGGATTGGAGGCAGCCCGGGGACTTCTCCATCTCGGCATGGAAACCCATGTGGTTCATAATGCCCCTTATATCATGAACCGGCAGCTGGACCGGACGGCAGCCCATATGCTGCAGCGGGAGCTCGAAAGCCAAGGGATGCGATTCCACTTGGCGATGGATACCACGCGAATCGTTGGCCGAACAAGGGCGCAGGGTCTTCGGTTTATCGACGGAACCCGGCTTGATGCGGATGTAGTGGTGCTAGCCGTAGGGATCAGGCCTAACGTGGAGCTGGCCCAGAGAAGCGGTCTGCTGACGGGGCGGGCTATCCTGGTGGATGACTTCATGAGGACAAGTGAGCCGAATATTTATGCGGTGGGAGAATGCGCGGAGCACCGGGGGATTAGTTACAGTCTAATCGCTCCCCTGTATGAGCAAGGAAAGGTGCTTGCCCGGGTTATCTGCGGCCGGCAGGCCGAGCCTTATGGCGGTTCGATTCCTTACTCCCAGCTTAAAGTCTCGGGTGTGGATGTATTTTCGGCCGGCGCGATATCGGGGATCGATGCGGAAACCGCCATTCAGCAATACGATGCCGTAAGCCGTACGTACAAAAAAGTGATCATGCACAAAGGCAGGGTTACGGGTGCCATTCTGTTCGGAGACACGACTGAGGGATCCGCGCTGCTGTCTATGGTGAAGAAGGGCGCGGCTGTCTCGGAGCTTATCCCGCAAGAAGGCATTGTAAGCTCGGCGGAAGCAGCTGCACAGACGCTCCCGGATCATGAAACGGTGTGTGCTTGCAACGGCGTGAGGAAAGCGGAGATCATGCAGGCCGTTACCGATCGCAATCTCCAAAGCACGGAAGAAGTTAAGCAGCTGACCAGGGCATCCGGTTCGTGCGGCGGCTGCCGGCCAATGGTGGATGCCCTTGTCAAACATGCGCGAAGCGGCAAGAAGAGGGCTTCGCAGAGGGCGGCCATAACGCCGGAAGAGATTCCCGTATGTGAATGCACGAAGCTGGGGTACTCCTCATTGAAGCAAGCGATTGCCCATGCGGTGAGTCAAGGCTGTCATACGATATCGGATTTCATGCTCCATCAGGGCTGGAAGAAGCCGGGCGGATGCATGGCCTGCCGGCCAGCTCTGCGTTATTACTTTGAAATGACGGGGATAGGGAACGGTGATGAACCGGTTCGGAAGACTTGGCATCATGTCTCCGATGCGGATCATGGACTTTACCAAGGCGTTCAGGTATGGATTGGAGACACGGAAGGCTCGAGGGCGGAGGCGGCAGGCATTCGGCGCATTGGAGAATGGCTTCGCCTTCGCTGGCAAGAGGTATCGCTCCCTTATCCTGTACATGCAGGGGTGTCCGATCGTCTAGCATCGTCCGTCAGCATACTGGTTCAGGGGATCGGAATAGCCGCTTCGCCCGCAGGCTGGGAGGTTTATCTCGGCGGACATGCGGACCACCCTGTCCGTGAAGGACAATTGATCGGCGTTGCTGAACGTGAGGAAGATGTAATGCAGCTCGTATCCGCTTGTTTGCAGTGGTACCGGCAGAACGGTTTGTATGAGGAGCCTATGTGGAAATGGGTGGAACGTACGGGTGTGACCTCGATCCGGGAGCATGTTCTGGACCACGATCTGCAAATAGAGCTTGCAGAGATGCTGTCTCGGCGGGAATGGAAGACACAAGCGGGTTAAACAAGCGAAATATAGGGAGAGGTGGTCAGTTATGGTTTATTCGGAATCGCCCTCTGCGGGAGGAGCTGCGGCCGTGGTAGAGACACAATGTCCGTTTTGCAGCGTACAGTGCAAGATGACGGTTGTAGAGGAAAAGAAGAGCATCCCGGGAAGGTTCAGGGCCAAGTATAAGGTGGAGGGCATACCGAACCTCGCTTCGGAAGGCAGGGTGTGCGTCAAAGGCATGAATGCCCATCAGCACGCAGCCCATTCGCAGCGGCTGCAACATCCGCTGATCCGTTCAAACGGCGAACTCGTTCCTTGCTCTTGGGATGAAGCGATGGCCGTGATTAGCGATCGATTTCAGGCGATATCCGAGAGATATGGTCCCGATGCCCATGCCGTCTACGGCGGCGGGTCCCTGACCAACGAAACGGCCTATTTGCTCGGGAAATTTGCCAGGGTGGCGCTCGGTACCCGGTATATCGATTATAACGGCCGTTTCTGCATGTCGGCCGCAGCTTCTGCCGGGAGCAAAACCTTTGGAATCGACAGGGGGCTGACGTTCAGGCTGTCCGATATTCCTCTTGCCCGCTGCATCGTGCTGGCCGGCACCAATATAGCGGAATGCCAGCCTACGCTGCTCCCTTACTTCAACCAGGCCAAGGAGAATGGGGCGAAGATCATCGTCATCGATCCGCGCAGAACCGCAACGGCCGCAATAGCCGATATGCATTTGGCGATCAGACCTGGGACGGACGCCATGCTGGCGGATGCGATGCTGAAAATGATCGTGGATGAAGGTCTCTTAGACGAAGGCTTCATTCAAGCAAGAGCCACGGGTTACGAGGAATTGAAAACCTATTTGGACAGCTTCGATTTATCACGGGCCGCCGATTTATGCGGATTAGATGTGGAGCTGATCCGGGAGGCCGCCGTTTCCTATGCTATGGCGGATACCGGGATGGTGCTGACGGCCCGAGGGGTGGAGCAGCAGACGGATGGCCATCTTGCGGTACGCCGTTATCTGAACCTGGTCTTGGCAACAGGAAAAGTAGGGAGGGAAGGCTGCGGTTACGGGGCGATCACCGGTCAGGGGAACGGCCAGGGAGGAAGAGAGCATGGGCAGAAGGCCGATCAGCTGCCAGGCTATCGATCGATCGAGAATGAGGAGGACCGGGCATATGTTGCCTCCGTGTGGGGCGTTAAGGCTTCCAGCCTGCCTGGAAAGGGCGTCTCTGCCTACGAGATGATGGAGCTGATTCATGAAGGCGAAATTAAATCGCTCTTCGTGATGGGGTCCAATCCCGTTGTTTCGAATCCGAATGCCGGGCTTGTGGAGGAAGGCTTAAACCATCTCGAATTTCTGGTGGTTGCGGATATGTTTATGACCGAAACGGCCCGATTCGCCGATCTTGTCCTGCCGGTAACCTCCTATATGGAAAATGAAGGTACGCTGACGAATTTGGAGGGACGGGTTCTCCTCCGGAAGGCGGTGCGACAGGCGCCGGGGGAGGCGCGTCATGACTGGATGATTCTATGTTCGATCGCAGACAGATTGGGCAGGGGTGAATATTTTGACTTTCACGAGCCTGAGGAGATATTTAATGAGCTGAGGCTTGCAAGCAAAGGCGGCATTGCAGACTATTTCGGCATCACCTATGACCGATTGCACCGTGAAGAGGGAGTGTACTGGCCGTGTCCCTCCGAAGAAGAATCGGGGGCGGGGCTTCTGTTCCGGCAATCGTTCGCTCATCCTGACGGAAAGGCCGTGTTTTCCGTGACGCCGGGGGATCCGTGGGTGGGGGTGTCCGAGGAGTACCCGCTCATTCTAACCAATGGCCGTGTTCTATCACACTACTTGACGGGCGTGCAGACCCGGAGAAGTCCTTCCCTGCTTGCGCGCGAGCTTGAAAATTTCGTGGAGATCCATCCGCTTACCGCGCAGCGTTACCGAATCCGTGACGGGGAGTGGGTAGAAATCGAGTCGGAACATGGACGTTTTTCCGTACGCAGCAGGATTAAAGAACATATAAGAGAAGACACGCTGTTCGTCCCGATGCATTGGGGCGGCGTGCAGAATGTCAATCATGCGACCCGGCCGGAACTGGATCCGTTCTGCAAGATGCCCGGTTTTAAGACAGCCGCTGTCCGGATACGGTCTTTGAGGTAGGGTGACGCAAACAATGCAGTCCGTTCTTCATTGACAGGATGAATATGGAAAATTATAATAGGAACAATTTTATATTCAAACACAATGATTGGGAGTAGTAGAAATCGTTCATGGTTCAGAGAGCTGCAGCAATGGTGAAATGCAGTCCGTGAGGATTCCGAAGCTCGCCCAGGAGTGGTGAGGCAGAAATGGAGTATGCCTTGACGTTTAGCCTTCGTAATCGGGCTTCAAGCGGATTCGATGAAGATCGGATCAAGTAGAGTGGTACCGCGCGGGTAGTTAGCCTGTCGTCTCTTAGGGGATGACGGGCTTTTTATATTTTATCGAAGGGAAGGGTTCATATGGTTAACGCGAAAGAGCGCGATTGTTTTATCTGTCGAAAGCATCGGGGAGAGATCCAGCTTCCAGGGGGAGCGATTTATGAGGATGAGCTGCTCTACGTAGGCCATATTTCTTCCGATTCCAACGAAGCTTATCTGGGATATACCATGATCGATATCAAGCGGCATGTATCGGGATTAGCGGAGCTGCAAGACGATGAGTCGGCCGCCGTCGGACGGATGCTGACCCGGGTGAGTCGCGCATTGAAAGCATGCATAGGCGCGGAACATATCTACTCCTTCGTGCTGGGAGATCACGTCCCTCATCTGCATATCCATCTGATTCCGCGTTATCCGAATACGCCCGTGTCCTATTGGGGGTTTGGAATTAGCGGTTGGCCGGAAGCCCCCCGAGGTAATGCCGCTCAGATCGAAGAAGTGTGTTCGCGAATCAGGCATTATATGGCGCAGGATGAGGTTTCTCCATGAGGCCTCATATCGTGAAGTGGCACGGCAGCACCAGCATGTTCCTCGACGATCCGCAGACGATTGCGGTTTCCCATGGGGTACTGGGCCGGTATGGCGGCAGCTCGGCAGCCGGGGCGGATAAAAACGAGGATGGCGCTTATATCTGGATCGATGCGGAATCTGACTTGGAGTTCGTCCTGCTGCTGGATGCCCATGACACCGATGAGAGCGCCCAGCTCGTCTTATCCTATATCGATGGGGCCGCATCCGAGATTGCCGGCATCCTTCGCGAGCCAATCGAGCAGTGTTTTCAAAACCTGCATGACTATTTGCTGGGCATGTTGACTTCCGAACGCTTTCGCGAGGATTGCAGGAGAATTGCCGGTGAAACTTCCTGTCTGCTATGCTGCAGACGCGAAGAATACTTGTGGTGGTTTAACGTCGGGGATTGCCTGCTTTATCTGCTTCATCCCGAATTGACGGCGCTCGGGCAAACCTTGCTCAATCAACGGAATTTCTACGAATGGATAGGGAAGGTAAACACATTCGATAAGCAGGTCCCTTGTTATTCCACGGGCGTAAGAGAGCTGCGCTCCGGGAAAAACGTGATTGTATTAAGCACCGATGGCGCGTTAGAATGGGGACCGTTATTTCTGGAACATATGAAACAGCTGCGTGGCGTTGATCTGGAAAAAGGCGTGAAGGATTTCATGCAAATGTCGCATGAACGCGGGATCAAGGACAGCGTCACCATGATTGCATGGCAAGTGGAGCTTGGGCATCATCCCAGCTATCCATCCGATGTTTCAAGATAGGAAATGCATGCAAGATAAATCGAACTCAACTGAAAAAGGCTGGGAAACCCGGTCAATGACCGGGTTTCCATTGATTTAATGAAGCTGGTGCTGGAGATTTTTCGCCCACTGTTCATGAAGATCTTCCTTGGAAAGATGGAAGATGCCGTAATAATCATCCGGATTGCGAATGAATTGGTTCAATGAATCTAACCCGTATTTTTCAATCATGAACGCAACGATCAAATATGAGAACTGAAATCCTGTTTTGCCGAAATCCCAGGAATCATCATTCAGATCCTCGAAGTTTGGAACTGCCCGATTACGAATAGCTTCGGTCGTCGTGCTTCGAATGAAGTCTTCCGACATCTGCTGAGCTTCGTACCCCCCGATGCCCTGACGGATCCATCTAGGTGCCAATGGATTAATATCACTAATCAACCACATCGCATATAAGTGCAGGGTGGATCGGAGGATCGAGTGATAGGTATGCTCGGGTCCCGGGTTCAAGGGCGAGACGATTTTTAACGTGCAGTTATCGAACGTCCCCATGAACCAATTAGGTGCATCGCTTTCGCCTACGGCTTGATGGAATGTGGGCAGGTCGGGATAAATTTCAATAACGATTTTGCGGGAAGGCTGATGATTATATTTCGCGGCCATCTGTTCTACATTATTCTTGAGTTCTTGAACCAGGTCCTGATGCACCTTGTTCTGATGATGATTTGCCTCACTTTTACTTTCAATGGATATCAAGTCGAGTATCGACATAATCGTGATGTCACCCCATTCTCTTAATTCTTTCTTCAGCTTCGCTAAGGACCGATACAATCGGTTCTTCACCGCACTCTCGCGCATGCCGACGATCTGGGAAATTTCCTGCAGCGTACAATCCACAAAAAATCGTAAAGATATGATCTGCTGATCTCGTTCGCTTAACTTCTTAAGCGCTGCTCCGATATCAATTCGAATATCAACATAACCTGCAAAATCAAGGGAGATGGACTGCGATTCAAAACGTGTAAAGTCATAAGGTTTTTCATTTTTTCGTGCTAAACTTCGATACTCATTTTTGACTGTGTTTTGAGCAATTTTGAAGATCCAAGTGAACAGACTGGATGTTCCATTAAACTTATCAAGGTTCTCCATTGCCTTTAAAAACACTTGCTGGGTTAAGTCATCTGCCGCCGTCGGATTCAATTTCAGGGCGAGATATTGCCGGATCCTTGGGCGATATTCATCATACGTATCTTCAAATGTTCGTTTTGTTCCTTGATTATCCGGATAACCAGGGAGTTTGTCTTGAGCTCTAGACATGGTTAAGAACCTCCTCTTGACCTTACAGTTTATTAGACACCGGAGGTATGCAGAAAGCCACAGTGGAACAGAAATATTCTCGGAATCTAGGTTTTAATGCATTTATATTCATCATCCTATAAAGGCACAAGAAAGAAGGGCATTCACTGCATATGATGTCATCATCATGTATATGGGAAGCGAGGTGATCCTTATATGCCTTCGAAACGCGCAAGGAAGTCCAGATCCGCTTCCATACCGAGACCGCCGCAGCATTGGGTAGGTCAGCCGGTCGTGGTCGTTCTGAAGGACGGCAGCTATTACGTCGGCGAACTGAATCAGATCCAAGGCGGGGAAGTGACGCTATCAGGGCTCCGGGCCAACAATAAGATGCCGGCTGCGATTGCCCGAAGCGGAGACAAAGCGCAAATATCCGGATTTTTAAGCGACCTCTTTGGCGGACCTCCAAGCGCTGCGTCAGCCGAAGGAGTCGAGGAGGGAGTGGCGGCTGCGCCTGCAGGCCCTCTCGGCTTCCTGGGACAGATCGTGCCTCATATTAAACTGGGTATGAACGTGATAAAAGCCATCATGCCATTAATGGGAGTGTTGAAAATCTAACCAAGGGCAAAGGTCTAATCGAAAAAAAAAGAAGCTTGAACACTCAAGCTTCTTTTTTTGTTATGCCGTTTGATACAAAAATCTCATAGAAGCATCAAATCGCGAGGGCACGCTTCATAATCGATTTGGCTTCCTGTGCAACGGCTTCGTCCTTATCGTCGATAGCCTGCATGAAGATGAGCATGGGGATATAAACGGCGATTAAACGAGCCAGCACTTTCGTTTCTTCATCCACGCTGCCATAGGCTTCAAAAAATCCCTCCCTTGAAGCCGGAGGCAAGAAGCTGTAAGCAATGCTCAGGTCGCAGGCGGGATGTCCGATGCTGACGTCGCCCCAATCGATGATGCCGGAAAGCTTGCCTGTTTCGTCCACCAGCATGTTTTTGAAATGAAGATCTCCATGAATAAGAATATGTCGCTGCTTGACCCGATCCAAGGAAATGCCGTACAAATAGTCGACGATCTCCTTCATTTCTGCATCCGTAAAATGGAGGGTAAGCTGGGATAGATAGTCCAGCATTTTATCCCTGCGCCCAGCAAGATCGGTCAGATTACGATGGTCCACCGCTACACCTTCTTGCTGCGCTATGTCCACGGGAAAGGCATGCAGGTTCTTCAGAAAGCGCGCGAGCGCTGCCGCCGACTGCATCCGTGTTTCATCCGTCAGTCCAATCGGAAACGACCCGGAAAGATAGGTGTACCCCAGGAAAGGCGCGGGGTAGTCTGCGCTTTCTTTTCCGAAGAAAAGGGGCTTGGCATAGGGTAACGTTATGTAATTCGCCAGCTTGGGCAGGATTTTGGCTTCGGTTTGAAGTAAAGGGATGGCAAATGCTCTTCTGGGAAAACGAAACACGTACTCTTCGCCGATGCGATAGACAGTATTGTCCCAGCCGCTGCCGATCTTTTGGATGGGTAATGAGGACAGCTGAGGAAATTGACGGTTAAGCAGCAGCCGGACTAACGGCTCCGTCACTTCCCATTCGGCATCCCATGGATTTTGTCCCATACTTGTCTTCACCTCCATAAATGAATAACTTCCACAAAACGGAACACTTACCCAGTGTATCGGAATCGCATCGTACGGGCAACGGAAAGGACCGCTGTAATTGAACTTTACCGACCAATTTAGATATCTGTATCATAGTGATTCCTTTCACAATAACATTATTGTATAGTAGAAGAGAGATAAAAGTCACTTGCGGACATCCAGAAGACCAATAAATCGATGAAATGAAGGGATACGTGTGCCATATTTACGTTTTAAAGGATTTTCAGAAGTTTTCCTCGAAGAAATAACGCCAACCGTGGTTGAAACATTCGCCGGTATTGTTCAGATTCCGAAAGAAATCGTGAAAATCGAACAGCTCCCATATCGGATCATTACGAATACGCCGTTATCCGTCGAAATCCTGATGTTCCAGCGGGCTCAGGAGACCCACGATGCGGTTGCGGCCAGCATTCACGAGATCCTGTCGGAACGCGGGTACCGGAACGTACATATATTCTTCGTGATTCTCAATCGGAATCTCTATTATAAAGAAGGCAGGCCATTAGAATAAAATAAGATATGATGAGTGAAAACAAGGATGCTGGAAGAGCATCCTTGTTTTTTACTTAAAATGAATGATGGACTTTATCTCATATCTTCTTACCGTTATGATAAATCAAAGAGATTATGAGGCATGGTAAGTGCATAGACAGGAGGAAACATGGACCGACTACAGGGCATTTTGAAGGAATATTACGGTTTGGGTCATTCCGTTATTGTACTCCAGCAGGGCGGTTGGGCTGCGCTTGCTTACAAAGTGAGTAATGGCGCACAGGACTATTTCCTGAAAGTTTATGAGAAAAGCCGGGCCTCCACGCCCAAATGGACTGCGCTGATTGACGATTATGTGCCGATCCTGCTGTGGCTTGAGGAGCATAGTCGTTTAAAGGGCAGCATTCCGGTGCCGATGCTGACGACAGACCAACGTTATCGATGCGAGGATAACGAAGGCATTTATTTGCTGTATGAATATATCGACGGGGACACGATTGCAGATCGCAAGCTGACGCAGAATCAAGTGAGACAACTGGCAGAGATCATCGCTGAGCTCCATCGTTACGGGGAGGATTTTCCGCTGGTGACAAGTGCCATGACGGAAAACTTTACGGTGCCTTTTCTTGGTCAGCTAAGGGAGGCGTTGGACGCGGGGAAGCCGGATGACATGGGGGAAGTCATGAATCCCCATATCGACAGCTTGAAGGGTTTGATACTTGAAGTGGAAGCGCTGTCCGAAGCGCTGAAGAAACGCGATCTTCGCCTGGCGCTGTGCCACACCGACGTGCATGCCTGGAATCTGATGTCGGATGGTCAGCGATTGATATTGATTGACTGGGAGGGGCTGAAGCTGGCGCCGGTCGAAGCGGATATGATGTTTTTTGTCAATGAACCCTATTTCGAATCATTTATGAGGATTTATAAAGAAACGCATAGCGATTACGAGATGAACAGCGAGGCGCTGACGTTTTATCAAGGCAGACGTAGATTGGAGGATATCTGGGAGTTCATGGAGCAGCTGCTATATGATGTCCAGAATGACGAAGAACGCGCGTCCACGCTTCACAGCCTTAAGAAAGAGCTTGAACAGATCTCGATGTCGAAATCCTAATCAGCATTAGGTTTCAATATGTAAAAGCCTCCTGTTAGAGTTCATTGCATCTACCAGGAGGCTTTTGCTTTGCTTGTCCATCGGAATGGTTCACATGACGTATTTTTCCAGCACCCAACAGAGCAGAGCCATAAACCAGGAGACAAAACCGAAGATCATCACGATTTTGTTCTCGCTCCAGCCGTACTTGAGACTGAAGTGGAAATGGATCGGGGCCATCCGGAACAGGCGCAACTTGGTCCGTTTGTAATACCATACCTGCAGGATAACCGAAAGCTGCTCCGCCAAATAGATCAGGAACAGCAGGGGAATCAGAATTTCGACCTTCTCGATAACAGCAAGGAAGGAAAGGGAGCCGCCGATAGCCAGGGATCCCGTATCGCCCATAAAAGCCCGGGCCGGATGAATGTTGTAGAGCAGCAAGCCCAGCAGACAGCCGATCATGACCAGCGAGAACATCTGAACCTCCGGTTTATCGGAGATCAGGAAGAAGAAAAAGTAGGTCGGTATGGCCACATTGATCAACAGTCCGTCCAAACCATCGGTAAAGTTGATGGCATTCGCCGAGCCTACGATGAACAGCAGCATGATGATAATGTAGACGCTGATCGGCAGGTGAAGCTGGAACCCGTTGAAAAGCGCGATATCACTTGTCAGCGAGAAGGACTGGAACAGGACATACAATAATGCCCCGGTAAACAGGAACTGAAGCACAAGCTTCATGCGGCCGGAAATTCCGGACGGGTCCTGCCACGCCGCTTTTTTGAAGTCGTCCATAAACCCGATCGAGCTGAACAGAAGAAAGGTGGAACATAAAAAAACGGTCAGCGGCTCAGGCTGAAACTGCAGCGACATCCCAATGCCAATCAACAAAATAAGGCCAGCCATTAACGGCGTCCCGCGTTTGGCCTGATGATCGGGAGGCAGCTCTGTCCGGATCGGCTGCGTTAGCTTTAAGGTGCGCAAACCCCAGATGAGCAGCGGCGTAAATAGCGTCACCAGCAAGAACGATAGTCCGGATACACCCAGAATTCCATTCATCTCATACACATCACTTTCTATCCATTTCCGTTATTTCATTGTATTTCGATGGAATGGACAAATATTCCTTCTAATTTCTAGAATTGATAGGGTCTGTTAATGGACAAGCGTTGGCTGTCATTTCCCGTGGAGTTTTCGAAGACGGCGTGAACCATCAAGACTGACTCGGCGCTACTTGTCATGTTCGACTCGAAGTGCAGTAGTGTGATTTCGCTTGCATGGCATCTCCGTTCTTAAAGTAAGGTGAGAAATGAGGTAGCCATGGCTACCTTGATAATGGTTTAATCAATTTAATCGCTATAACAATTTTAAATCCCTAATCGTGATATTACTGAATTGGGAGCGGTTAGATTATAAAGGATACAGCACCGAAAGTATCGGGAGCTTACAACGTCGATTACGGCGATTGTGAGCTCTTTTTGCTTTCCAATAATTAGGTTGCTGCTATAATGGGAGGGTGGGAATGTGAGTGTTTGGTTGTCTCGGAATGATGAAAATTCCTTGTATGTTCGTTTTAAATATGATGAACAAATGGTGACGAAGATTCGAGAAATTCCAGGAAGGAAATGGGTCAGTGATAGAAAGGTCTGGATGATTCCATTTACACTCGAATCCATTCGACAGTTGTATACACTTTTTGAAGGAACAATGATTCATGTTGATAGCATGTTGATGAAAGAGTCCAGCTTGTTTAACAATGAAGTTTACATGCTTATATACGAGAGATCTTAGAACAAAAGAGCAAGTAGCTAACAACAAACAAATATCACTCGAGCATCTCAATGAAGTCAGTAACTCCAGCTAACACCGTATTCACGTAGCGGGCCTGACGGCCCTTGGTCTGCAGAGGCTTTTCGGGGAAGCGGAATCAGCAGACACCCCTGCACTGGCTAAGTCCGTCGGACCCGGGGCTGGCGCCCCTTAAGCCAGTGAGGGCTCGTGAGTACAAGAGACGTTATATGAAACCACCCGAAAAACCAAAGTGCTAAATGAGGAGAGGCCAGACTACCTTAATGGTAATCAACGGTGCGTTATTGCATGCATGGTTGGCTGATAACAAAGGAGAACAAAACAATGAAAAAATTCATACTCTTTGATCATGATGGTGTACTGGTTGATACTGAATATTGGTATTTTAAAGCGGGAGAACGCGCTATGGCTGACATTGGATTTACCTTGGATAAGGATCAATACCTTCGCGACATGACTCAGTCGTTAGGTACTTGGTCACAAGTTAGTGCGGCAGGTATAAATAAACGAACAGACAATCAGCAAGCAGCGTGAGGTACGCAACGCCTATTATCAGGAATATCTAAGCACAGAAACCATAGAGATTGAAGGCGTAGTTGAAACTCTAGCCGAAACGTCAAAGTACGTTCGCATGGCCATCGTGACGACTGCAAAACGTGCGGATTTTGAAATTATTCGTGAAAAACGCCAGATCAGACAATTCATGGAGTTCATTCTTGTTCGTGAAGACTATGAGCTCACTAAGCCGCACCCTGAACCTTACTTGACCGCTCTAAGGCGGTTCGGCGCTACCAAACAAGAGACCTTGGTTATAGAGGATTCAAACAGAGGTCTGAACTCAGCCGTTGCAACCGGTATCGAATGTGCTATTGTCCATAACGAGTTTACAAAAACGCATGACTTTTCACAGGCCAGCTATCGAATCAAGACTTTGATTGAACTAAAGGACATTATTCTATTGTGAGTTATTCGTGGAAGTCGGTTGGTATCATATAACACTGCATTCACACTGCTAGTCGCTGGCGCGTCCCTTGGTCCGCCCGAGGATTTTCGAGGAAGAGGAGGCAGGCGGACAACCCTGCACTGGCTAAGTCCGTCGGACCCGCTCGCTTCGCTCACTTAAGCCAGTGAGGGTTCGTGAATGCCTGAACGTTATGAGACATCATCGTGATATAATCAAAGCAAAACCGATTAGGGCAGGAGAGACAGAATCCATGGATGATTTTACGAAGAAGCGGATTATGAAAATCATGGACCAATACACCCAAAATGCAATACCAGAACATGTGAAAAGCCAGATTAGAATCAGTTACAAGATCAGAGGAAAACATGTGACATTGATTGAAGAAAGACAAGGATACAAAAGCGATCAATGGGTGCAGATGCCAGTAGCTCAGTTCAGATTAGATGAGAAGGAATGGAAAATATATTGGCAAGACAGTAAAGGGAAATGGCATTTCATAGATGATATAGAACCGAATGAAGATTTTGAAACACAGTTAAAGATTGTAGACGAAGGGCATAACGGAATGTTTTGGGGTTAATTCGAAGTGGTCAATGACATCTCATAACATAATATTCACGCAGCGCCTCCTTGCGGAGCCTTGGTCTGCTGGATGAATTTTAAGAAAGTAGTCTCAGCAGACACACCCGACTTTGTCGTACTGCTTGAATACAGAAACGTTATATGAAAGGGACAGTTTAATAGAAATATGTAAGGAGAATGCTGTGATGATTTTAATAATGAAAAGATTTGCATTCTGGTTTTGTTTACTTTCTTTATTGATTTGTTTCTTTAATTTCTCTGGAAATGATGACAAGAACCTTTTAATTTTTCTTACTAACCCTATTAACTTGCTATTAGTTGAGTGGCTAACAGATATTAATACAAATCCAGATACATCTAAATTCTTTCAACCATTAATATACTTATTTCATTTATTGTTTTGGATCGTATTAGGGTTTGTAATAGATTTATTAATAAAGAGTATTAAAAAGCATAAAATAGATTTAAGAAGTAAATAAAATATTGATAAAACAAGATTTTTGAAGTGAATTCGAAGAAGTTGTCCCCATCATATAACACCGTATTCAAGCTGCGTCGCTATCGCTCCTTGGTCCGGCCGAGGCAGGAAGAAGAGGTTTCAAAGAAAGAAGTCGATTCAGTGCAGAGAAGCAAATTCAGCCGGACAACCTTGCACTACCTAACCGCGTTGCGGCCGTTCCCTCCGGTCACTTAAGGCAGTGAAGGTTCGTGAATACAAGAACGTTAAGCGAAATAACTGAAAATTATGAAAAAAAATTATAAGAACAACTCGATGATAGTAGCTATTCCTGCAAGTAATGTAATAGTTGTTGAGATTATTTGAAACCACTTAGAAGATTTAGTTTTTGATTTATTATTGGTATCGAGAACTTTCATATTGTGAGTAGGTAAAATACTTACATAACTAATACTATTTTTGCCTTGAACTAGTTGATGATTATTTTTAAATTGATTTTTAAATTCAAGTAAAATTTGTTCAGTAAAGGCTTTTTCATGAGTTTCTACCTCAAGTAATGTAAATTCATTTATAAAGTGACTAAATGTTAGTTTGTTTATGATTGAATCATTTCTAGCTGTATAGAATGTGTAGATAATAGAGGTGATTCTTTCTTTCAATAAAATTTCCTTATTTAGATCATCGAAAGAACTGAAATCAAAAATTATACTCTTATCATTATTGACACTTACTTGTTGTATTATCTGATTGTAATCATTGATTCCATGCAAAGTCATTAAATTTGTAGCCAATATATAGAATTTATTTATGGTTTTCTTGTTGATTTTTTTATAAGGGAGTTTTATTGACATCGATATAGGCATGGTATCATCCTCGAAGATATTTTTTATAATTATAATCACTATTAGTATGTTTAGTGTTGAACGAGGAATTAGAACTTGGTGATTCAATGAAGTCAGTAACTTCGCTTAACAACATATCTACACTGCGAGCCGTTCGGCTCTTGGTTCGCAGGAGGAATAGGCAAAGAAGTGAATTCAGCTCACAACCCTTCGTGGCTAAGTCCGTCGGACCCGGCGTGTGCACGCCTTAAGCCTCTCGGGTTCGTAGATACAAGAACGTTATCGGAAATCCATGCAAAGACAATCAATACAAGAAGTAATTCGAAGAAGGGATGAAAAGAGTGGAAATAAAAAACAAGCAAGGGAATGTGATTGGAAAGATTCAATTTCATTCAAATCAAAATAAAAATACAGTTGAAAGTATTATCTCTGAATTAAGGCCAGGCGACGGCAAGGCTATCTATGATGCTGAAGCTACAGATAACAAATTTACTCAACAAACGAATTATGCTGCAGTTAACTGGGATGAGGGCTTTGAAAGCTTAAAAGAAAGATTATCCCCTTGGCAACCACTATTTCCGACTCTCTCTAAGATCCATAAGATACAAGTTTACTATGGGTTTGACAATTTATTATCTCATGAAATCGATGAAATGATCGAAGAAAGTGAAAGATCTAGAAAGAATGTAGTGGTACGGGATCTTAAGCCTAATAATACACTTGTTGGTGTCGATATAACTTATCATTCAGATCAAGGAACTTACAGATTTCGAATATTTGGGACAACAAAAAGTCGTATTCAAGTACCGGACAGCGAAAATTCTAAAATTGAGAAACTTGAAGTGCGAGGGAATGAGGCATTTTATATTTCGAGTGTTAACAACCAGCAATTAGTCTGGATAGAAGAGGATTCTGGTGGGAAGGCAATACAGTATGAATTTATGGGGAACGATATTCAGAAATGCGTTTTATTTAGCATTGCTGAATCAATGATCTAAGGAAAGAATAATGTTAGAGATTCGAAGAAGGCATTGACATCCGATAACAAAACATTCACGCTGCAGGCCAGCAAGCTGACCTTTGGTCCGGGAAGCAGAAAGCGAGGAAGTAACTACCGGGACACATCCGCACTCCCTAACTGCTTACACAGCCGGCCTTTCGGCCTTAAGAGAGTGGGACGTCGTGAATGCGGGAACGTTATATAGAAATCGCCGCAGAGCTAAAAAATACAATGAATTACTAGAAAGGATGAAAAGTCATCTCAAAATCAATAAGCCTAAGAAACATAACAATGGAAGATTATAATTCAGTATTAAATTGGAGTAAGGATGAAGCTTTTTGTTCAGCCAATGGATGGGAGAAAAACAGAAACCCAGATGAGTTATATAATTGGTGGACTAAATGTGTACATACAAAAATAGATAACTTTATTCGAATGGGAATAGAATTAGATAACCAAATAATTGGCTACGTTGATTTAGCAAGCATCAAAGACAACTCTGCTGAAATAGGCATAGCTATTGGTGAAAATGCAATGTGGGGGAAGGGGATAGGATTTAATTCAGTCCTATGTATGATTGAGTATGGTATTAAGAAATTAGGAATAAATACTTTCCATGCAGAAACACATGAATCGAATATTCGATCTAGAAGGATGCTGGAGAAGGTCGGATTTGAAGAAGTCAGTAAAATTGGCAGTGAAGAATATCTTGGTAAAAACGACCAACTTATACAATATAAATTTAAATTGCAGATGAATTTGATTGATAGTCAATGAAGGCGGGGACATCTTATAACATTATATTCACGCATCAGGCCGTTTCGGCCCTCGGTCCGGCAGAAGTTAGAATTGGATTCAGTGAGGTATTTCAGCAGCAATGAAGCAGAATCAGCCGGACACATCCGCACCGACTAACCGCATCGCGGCCGCTCCCGTTGTTCGCTTAAGTCGGTGGGACGTCGTGGATACACGAACGTTATGAAATCCCCGCAGATTCAAAAGACCATAAAATGAAAGTGAGATGTATCTCATGAATATAACGATACGAGAAATAAATGAAAATGATCCCAGAAAGATTTCAAAAGCATTTCAAGGACAAGGGTGGAATAAGCCAGTAGCTCAATATGAAAGTTATATTCAAGAACAAAATAACGGGGAAAGAGTTACTTTGATTGCTGAAGTCGACGGGGAGTTTGTTGGTTACGTGAATGTGATATGGAGATCATATTATCCATCTTTTAAAGAACAAAACATACCAGAGATAAATGATTTTAATGTTTTAATTAAATATCAAAGATTAGGTATTGGATCGAAATTAATGGACAGAGCGGAAGAGATAATAAGTCAAAGATCATCTATTGTAGGAATAGGTGTTGGATTATTTTCAGATTATGGTAAAGCTCAAGTTTTATATGTAAAGCGTGGTTATGTTCCAGATGGGAATTGAGTACATAATGGCCAAAGCTATATTAATTATGGAGATAGCGCTGTAATAGATGATGATATTGTTTTGTACTTCACAAAGAAATTAAAGAAATGATGTTTGAAAGTATTGCTTCGAAGGCGGGGACATCATATAACACCATGTTCACGCATCATGCCATTCGGCCCGCGGTCCGGCAGGAGTTAGATGTGGATTCGGAGAAGTAATGGCAGTAGCAGAGAAGTGGAATCAGCCGGACACATCCGCACCACCTAATCGCATCGCGGCCGCCCTTCGGGCTTAAGGTGGTGGGACGTCGTGAATACATTAACGTTATAAGATATCCTTGGAAACGCGTATAAAACGACTAATAAAAGAGGTAAAGGATGAAAAAGATTTTAATAACACTTATAATAGCGATCATAATATTTTTTGGCATTGTATGGATCTCAGTGACAAGTTCAACTGCTGAAGTCATTGTTCTAAAGGAAATAAAAAATGGGGAAATAGTAGTTCAGAATAATATTGGAGAAATAAAAACCATTAAAGCTCCTCGAATAATAATGAAACTTTTACATGAAAATAATGAGTATTTCATTCACTACAATAAGAGAAGATGGGGAAAACCAGTATTAAAAAAGATTGAACCATAAGAAGATGAAAGAAAATTGAAAGCAATTCATAGAAGATGGGAACATCTTATAATTTATAGTATTCGCGCGGCGGATCGGCTGAAGCCGATCCTTGGTCCGCCAGGGGAGATTGGCGGAGAAGCGGAATCAGTCGGACACATTCGCACTGGCTAACTGCGCGATTGCAGCAGGTTCCTTACGGAATCTTAAGTCAGTGGGACGTCGTGAATACAGGAACGTTATATGACAGTGGGAAGATTATTAAAAAGGAGTTGGTTCTCTTATGAAGACCAACAATGAATATAAAATTAAAGTTGAAAAGGAACATGGAAAACCACTTGAGGAAATAATGTTTGAATATTGTGTTGAAAAAGATCTTATTCCAGCAGAGATAAGCAGCATATTAAATGTACCCAAAAGTACTATTATTCAGTGGAGGAATAATTTCGATTCGGACCTCAACAAAGAGCGGTTGACTTGTCCATTACAAGGCGCAACGCAGTAAATAATAATTACCTGATTGAACTTAAAGATATTGATTTAGAACTAGACTTTATTAACAAAAGCTATTCTTTGAGTGGTTTTAAAGGATTGATTCAAAGATTTCTTGAACTAGAGAAATACATGAGAAACACTCGTAGGTTCAAGTGCGATGCCAAATATATGTCAGTTATGATAAAAATAGAAAGTCTAAATGAAATGTTAAGTTATCTAAACGACTATGAAGAAAATAGACTTTATGAAAGATATGAGCGAGAAGTAAAAAGTCTAGAACTATTTAAAGAACTATTTTGAAGGTTGCTCAAAGCACCGTCATATAACATTGTATTCACGCATCGGGCATACGCCCTCGGTCTGGCATGGAAGGAAGTCAGGGAAGTAGAGGCAGCCGGACACCTCAGCATTCGCTGAGGTCGTGTATACAGGAACGTTATATGTAATTGAAGCGAAATCATAGTTTGGAGGAATGCAGTTGGCAGATAATATTATTAAGTTCTTAGAGCTTTTTCGAAATCATAGAAACACAGTATTGAAATTTTTGTTTTTTCCTTCTGTAGTTATTTTCTTTGCTAGTATATTTAGAAAGCAAGAATTAGATACTTTGTATTATTACTTGCCCAAACCAAGTTGGATATTTGGTACTTTTGAATCTATTGATATTCTATTAAATTGGCTAGCTATTGGTGGAGTAGTCGTATTTGGGGCGGGCATTATAATGACACTATTATTTTATTTATTCGTTAAATTTGTCCTTAAAAAGGGTCTTAATTTAGATGATATACATTATTGGATACCAACAATAAACTTAGGCCTTATTGTAATCTTTGAAACTTCTTTCTGGTGGTCGATTTTGTTTACAATTAAAATCTTATTTAAGGTAAAAAGTAGTCAAGATCTTATAGATCCACAAAATTCATGGATGGCATATCTAACCTTTGTTTATCTAGTATTATTTTTGTCAAATTGGTTATTAGGTAGGAAATTTAACAGTGAGTAGTTCAAAGAAGGCTTCAACTACATATAACAAAGAATCTACGCTGTGGGCTACGCCCGGTTCGCAAATAGAGGTGAGCAGGGAAGCAATTACAGCTCACAACCCTGCGAGGCTAAGTCCGTCGGACCCGGCGCGTACGCTCCTTAAGCCTCTCGGGTTCGTAGATACAGAAACGTTAGATGAAATCATCGCAATATTTTTATTGAAAGTAATTCATTGGAGGAATAAATGAAAAGGGTCTTAGTCATTGGTTGTCCTGGCTCAGGTAAGTCAACTTTTTCATCAAGACTAAATAAAGAATCAGGCTTACCTGTAATTCATTTAGATTCATTTTACTGGAAACCAGGATGGATCAGTTGTAGTAATCAGGAGTTTGATGAAATACTACAAAAATTATTAGTTCAGGAAACCTATATCATGGATGGAAACTATGGAAGGACATTAGATTATAGAATTCCTTATACGGACACTGTTTACTTTTTTGATTTTCCGCGATATCTATGTCTTTATAGGGTAATGAAAAGGACAATCTTAAATCATGGTACAACACTGGTGAATACATGGGGAAGGGTTGTCTAGAAAGTATTGATTATAAATTTATAAAGTCCGTATGGAATTTTAGGAAGAATCAACGGATGAGAATAATAAATATATTAGAGAAGTACAAGGGAAGTAAGAGTATTGTAATTTTTAGAAAGCCCAAGGAAGTAAAAAACTATTTTAAGAGCTATTCCAAGTAATTCGAAGAAGGTGACAACATCATCTAACATAATATCTACGCTGCGGGCCGTAAGGCCCTTGGTCTACGAGATGTGATTCGGGGTAGCATTTTCGGCAGACAACCCTGCGAGGCTAAGTCGGTCGGACCCGGCGCGTTTGCGCCTTAAGCCTCTCGGGTTCGTACAGTAACGTATAAACATTTATTGCCTCCTTGTGGAAACTGCCGACATATGCTATTAGAATACAGTTCAGATATTAAAGTTATCTTAAATGATGAGAACTTAAATATGGTAAAAGTAACAATCAGTGATTTACTTCCTTTAGCTTATAAACACAGTGAATAATAACAAAAGAGAAATTAAATATAATTTGGTAGTATTTCAGAGATGGCAGGTACTTCACCTAACAAAGTATTCATGCTGCGGGTCAATCACCCCTTGGTTGACAGATGTATAATCGTGGTAGAAGCTCAGTCAACAAACGCCTCAGCCCAAGATATGAGCTATCTAGGGCTGGGGCGTTTCGTGAATACAAGAACGTTATGTGAAATTCCTGAAAAACTAAACTCATAGAAATCAGGTGAAATTCATGATTAACCTAATGGACTATAAAGATCGAAAGGAAATAATAAATTTGCTAGCTGAATGTATGTATCCAGATAATAAACGAGTAATTCAAGAATATGAACGATATAAGAATGATAAATCAAGAATATTACTGGGAAGAATGGAAAATCATGAATTAGTCGGACTTATTGGAGTTATTTATCAAACAGATTATGAAATTGAATTAAAACATATAGCAATAAAATCTAACAATAGAAGAAAAGGATTAGGAAAGAAATTAATAATGGAATTTATGGAAGAGAATCATATAAGAAGAATAGAAGCCGAAACCGATAAGAATGCAGTGAACTTTTACAGAAAGATCGGTTTTATCATAACAAGTTTAGGAGAGAAGTATGCTGGAGTAGAACGATTTAAATGCACATTGAATATGGAATGATTTTGAAAGTATATTCACGAAGTTAGGAACTTCACATAACACCATGTTCCCATTGCGGTTCCTACGGAACCTTGGTCTGCCCGAGGAATTTCGAAGAAGTGGGTTCTATCAGACACACCTGCACCAACTAACCGTGTCGTGGCCGCCTTTCAGGCTTAAGTCGGAGAGGCGTCGGGAACACGCAAACGTTATGTGAAATCACAGTTATTTAGTATGAAAGCATCCCAAGGAGGTTTATATGAAGACCGTAATTTATATGGTTAGACATGCCGAATCACCATACGATGAAGGAAATGAAAGAACAAGAGGACTCACCTCAAAGGGGAAGGCGGATGCTGAAAAGGTAACGAAGTTACTTATTGATGAAGGAATAGATATCATAATTTCAAGTCCATATTCTCGAGCTGTATTGAGTGTTGAGGGATTGGCTCAGCACTTAAACTTAGAAATTACTACATATGAAAATCTCAGGGAACGTTATTTTGCTGATGAAGCTTATAAAGATTTAATGTCTAATATTAGAGAAAACTTCAACAATCCCGAATATGCCTTACCAGGTGGGGAGTCTAACGCAGATTGTCAGAAAAGATCAATTGCAGTGCTCAAAAACATATTAAAAGAAAACAAAGGGAAGAAAATTGCTATTGGAACACATGGTCTTGTAATGACTTTGATGATGAATCATTTTGATCCAAATTATGGCGTAGATTTCTTAGATCAATTAAAGAAACCGGATATTTATAAAATGCAATTTGAAGACCTAGAATTAATAGACGTAAAAAGAATATGGAAAGAATAGATTCATGTAGGTTTATCGAAGAGGACTGTGACATCACATAACAATATATTAACGTATCTGTGGACAAGCCCCTCGGTCCTGGAAGGAAAGTCTGGACAAGCAGTTTCCGGGACAGGTCCGCACCGACTAACCGCATCGTGGCCATCTTAAGTCGTTGGACGTCGTGAACACGGAAACGTTAGATGAATTTGTTTGAAATAAATATACAGATGAGGTGCTTAAATGCTTTTTCATTACAGCGAAGATGCTAATATAGAAATCTTTATTCCAAAAGAAAAACAGAATCGACCTGATTTTCCAGCAGTAGTTTGGGCAATTGATGAGGAACATGAATTTACATATTACTTTCCGAGAGATTGTCCTCGAATTATTTGTAGAAAAACAGAAGATATCAGCGATAAGAATAATGATTTATTTTTCAATAACACTAATGCTGATATTATTGTTACTGTAGAGAGTGAATGGTATGCACGGATTATTGAACAATCATTATATAAATACCATTTTAAAGATGATGGCTTTGAACTTTTTGACAAGACAGCTGGGTACTATATTTCTTATCAAGTGGTTAAACCGATTGGTATAGAGAAAGTCGATAAATTGGTAGAGAGACTTATAAGTAAAGGGATTGAATTAAGATTTACATCTAATCTATATCCACTTAGAGAAGCAATTTTAACATCAGATTTTAAGGGATTTGGGATACATAGATTTAATAACGCAAAGAAATTGTAGAAGATACTGAGCAGAAGCAACATCGTCTAACAATGTGTTCTAGGTTCGCGGCTGATGCCGCTCGGTCTGCCCGAAGGATTTCAAAGAGGTTGATGCAGGCAGACACATCGAGTCCCCAAGATATGAGCTATGTAAGGGGAATGAACGTCGCCAATATCAGAACGTTATCGGAAATTCTTGCGTGCGGTTAATACGTTTTAGGAGGGCTTATGAAGTCAGTATATAATAATCTTGTTATAAATACTTTATCCGGAAATCTCAAGGATGACATATATAATTTTTTAGTGAACAATGGTTGCCCTAAAACTGCGGAGCATTGTGTCAGGGTGGGGAAAGAGGCAAGAAAGATAGCGGAAAGATTTAATGCTAATGCAGATTCAGCTGAAATAGCTGGATATTTACATGATATAAGTGCAGTCTATTCTAACGATGTAAGGATTCAAGTTTCCTGTGATCTAGGTATTGAAGTACTGTCTGAAGAAGAGGCTTTTCCAATGATAATTCATCAGAAGATATCTAAAGAAATGGCTAGAGATATATTTAATATTATGGATCAGGAAATTCTTGATGCAGTTGGATGTCATACGACACTAAAGAAAAATTCAACTATTTTAGACAAGGTTTTATTTGTTGCAGATAAGATTGAATGGGACCAAATTGGGGAACCTCCATATTTAGTTCAGATTACGCAGAAACTAGATCATTCTTTGAACGATGCAGCATTCGAATATATTGATTTTTTATGGAAACAGCGAGATAATCTTAGAGTTATTCATCCATGGCTTAGAGACGCTTATTATGAATTGAAGGACTTGGTTTAGTAATTCGAAGAAAGCAAGAACATCCGATAACATCGTATCTACGCTGCGTGCCTTTCGGTCCTTGGTCTGCAAGAGGCATTTCGCAGATGAAACTCAGCAGACAACACCTTCGAGGCTAAGTCCGTCGGACCCGATCGCGTGCGCTCCCTTATGCCTCTCGGGTTCGTAGATACAGAAATGTTATAGGAAATCTGTGCAAAACAATATCAATACATAGAGATTGATTGAGTAAACTTATTTTTGGTTATATAGAAAACTTGTTGGAGGTGTTCCCGTGGATATTGCAAATGAAGTAATCGAAAGTATGTTGGTTAAGTTTAACTCCGAGAAGAAATGGACTCTCCAAGCGATTGCACAATTGTCAGAAGAAGATATAAGATGGGTGCCTAATTCTGAAAGTAATAGTATTACAAACCTAGTCGCTCATATCCGAGGTTGTGTTCATTCAAGAATAGAAACAATCTTCTTTGATATTCCAGACACACGGGACAGAGAGAATGAATTTGAACATGGACTCAAATATTCTAAAGAGCAAGTTTACAACATGACAAAAGAAACATTCGATATAATGATCCAATATCTTAAATACCTCCAATCAAACCCTGAATTGTTATTATCACAGCCATTTATTAATCGTCCACCGCTTACTTATAGTCAGGTAAACAATGAGACTACAGTTCTTAATCTAATGATAGCAATGGTAAGAGAAATACATTATCATACCGGGCAAATTATATATGCAGCAAAGATTAGAAAAGGACAACTTGTATGGAATTATGATTGAAAAAAGTGCTAGAATGTGAAAGTGCTTCAAATAAGACGCTGACATCCTATAACATCATATTCACGCGACGGAGCCTGAAGAGAATGGCAGAGAATTCGAGTCAGGCGAACACACCTGTGAGGCTAACTGCGCAAGCGCAGCCGGGAACTAGGTTCCCTTAAGCCTCTCGGCGTCGTGAATACGGGAACGTTATCAGAAATCAGTGCGGAGTATATACGACGAAACAATGCGTCAAAGAGGATTTAAACTAATAATAACGTCAACGCAATATAATGAAGAAGCACAACATTTTTATAGGAAGATTGGATATCGTGATGCTGGATGTTTACTATTGGAGAGTCAACCTCTTGAAGTAATACTGACAAAAAATCTCTAAGAGCATTTGATAGAATTTACATAGAAGGCACTGAAATCTGATAGCACAATATTCTCGCATCAGGGCTTACGCCTTTCGGTTATCAGATGCATAATTATGGAAGAAACTCAGACAACAAATGACCCAGCCTAAGATAAGAGTTATCTAAGGCTAGGTCATTTCGTGAATACAAAAGGGTATCTGAATCTGTATGGATAAGTGAAAAGACAAATAAAATAAAAGGATTCGTGGCTAAGCATCGAAAAAAATTGGGATAACGAAAACCTGTCCTTTACCTAGACAGAATTTCAAACAGATGTACTTGCAATAATTCAGTTGTCAGATGAGTAGCGCTGCGTAGCGTATAAGAGGAGGCGAATGATATTACGATAATGCCTGTTATAGTAATGATCTTTGTATTTGTACCTACCATTATACTCATGGTAAGCATGCCTTATTTAACAAGAGAGACGATTAGTTTTGGGGTCACCGTCAGCGCTGCACAATTCCACAGTGAGCCTCTGCGCCAGATGCGGAAGTCATATGCTAGGATTAGTGCTTCCTCGCATACCATCCTATTCATTGTTTGTATCATCTGCCTAATATACGGTGATGAACATTCCAAGCAACAAAGTTGGATCATTGTCACTTATTCACTCGCCATGGTCGCAATCTCCCTAGTTATAAACATTAGCTATCATTTCAAAATGAAAAGTTTACTTCCTATGCTGCCTGTTGCTCCGGAACCATCGATCATGGCAGTGGACACTGGTTTTCGGAAAAGAAACATGGGCTTGTCTAGTAATTGGTTCCTTATTCATGTTTTAATTATTGTTGTTAGTATTGTAACTGTGCTACGCAACTACGATCTGATTCCTGATCAGATTCCGATCCATTACAACAGCAGTTGGAACGTAGACGGCTATGCAGCTAAATCTTATAGTTCTGTGTTTATGCCTACGATAATACAAGTGTTCATAACACTTGTGTTCATATTTGAGAGTTGGAGTATTCGCAGAGTGAAGCAGCAGGTTCAACCCACTGATCCGAATGGTTCCATCAGACAAGACGTAACTTTCCGCCGTGCTTGGTCATGTTTTATGATTACAGCAAGCTTCTTAATAGTTATCCTGTTTTCCGTCGTGCAACTAAACATGATAACTCTGCTTAACATCAATTTCGCTATCCCCATTATCCTAATCATAATAGCCTTTATCATCCTATACGCCTTCGCCTTATCGTTCTGGGCTGGTCAGGGCGGAAGCCGCTTGAAGCAATCGGCAGATCGCTCCAATGTCAGACCTGTCCATGATGATGATAAATGGCTATTAGGTATGATTTATTTCAATCGCAAGGATCCAAACCTAATCGTCGAGAAAAGGCTCGGAGTCGGCTGGGGATTAAATTTCGGTCACCCAGTAAGCTGGCTGATTTTGCTCGGAATTATTATACTGTTAGTTGTGGTGTGGTAACAAGGCTTGGAAGTTAGTACTCACCGGAATATTCTAGAGTGTGTATGCAAGCTATAAACTTCTTCTAATAGGGTAATAGTTAGTATGATGAGACGATACGAAATTCGAGATGACCAAGGGGACATAATTAAGGATTTGCTGCCGCTGGAAAGAAAACCGTAAGGATGGAGACCTCCGAACGACCGTCGCCAGATGTTAAATGGCATGCTTTATAGCACGAACCGGCTCTGGCGAGATTTACCGGAATTCTACGGCTCCTGGTCCACCGTCTACAGTCGGTTTCGCCGCTGGCAAATTAATATATGAAACATATTATCAAGGAAAAAAGGTGCATATTACTTTGGGGTATTTAGGAGCTGCAGGCTCAGCAGGATCCTTAGAAGAACTGATAGCCTATGGTTCTCAGAAATTTATAGTTTATGGTGGTGCAGGTGTATTAAAAAAAGACATTGCTGTTGGACATGTAATAGTACCGGTTTCTGCAGTGAGCGATGAAGGAGTATCATACCATTACGTTAAGCCATCAAGAGAAATTGAATGTAATCTTGAGGTAGCCTTGGTCTGCGCGAAGAATTTCGGAGAAGAATTCAGCAGACAACCCTTCCAGGGTTCATGAACACAAGAACGTTATGCGCCATTACCGGTAAATATTACAGATAAAATTTAAGGAGATCATTTATGAAAGGTAAGATACTCTTATTATTTTTTATTACGATAGTGTTATCATCTTGTCAAAATATTAGTCAATCGACTACCTTGAACAGCGAAACTAAATCAATATTGAATTCTAAACAGCCTCTTGATGTAGTGAGTACAGAAGGTAATGGAACAGAATCGAAAGAAAGAACTGAAGGTCGATCAGATCCTTCTAACAATGAAGTGTTACCCCTGAGCATTGGGAACCTTGATTTGAAAGGAGAATTTTATGATGAAATGCTTCGAAATCCTATAGATCATGATTATGAAGTGGAATTTAATGAATTTCAAAATTCCAAAGAGATCACAACATTGGGATGGGGGGCGTTGGAAAGCAAATATTCAGAGATTTGGGATAAAGAGTTGAATCAAATATATGAAAAGCTTCTTTCTAAGTTGGATCGAGAACCAAGAGAAGCACTAATTGAATCGCAGAAAGAATGGTTACAGTATCACTTAAGGGAAACAAAATTTGTAGAGAAGACATTTATTGATAATGGCTACCTTGGATCACGAGGATCGGTAAGCCTGGCCACGGTTATACGGGAGAGAATAAGAGAAAGAACAATGCAATTATTTGAATATCGATATTTGCTAGATGGTGAAGTTGAGTTTTTATACCAAGGCAACAAATAGAGTTGGAATCTTGATCAACTGCGGGGCTATCGCCCCTTGGTTGTCAGATGTCATGGAAGAACACTCAAACAACAAACGACCCGTCCTAAGATAAGAGCTATCTAAGGCCGGGTCGTTTCGTGAATAAGGACGTTAAGTGAAATTACTACAGACAACATTACAGACCTTATATAAATAAAAAAATAATCAACAAAACATATAAAAGCGTTATAAAATGAGTTATACTGAGGTAAGAATAAGTAAGGAGCCGTGCGGGAACACGACTCCAAAGCACAATAACTGCATAAAGAGCAGTCGGCCACAGGAGTTAGGTCGAGAAATAGACCGTTACCTTAGCGAGGGCGGTCTATTTCTTTTTCATGTAGGTAAGCAATGCCAGAATGAACATGCCGAACATGAACATTAAGGAAAGTGCATCTTTGACCTCCATGGGCATCACCTCCCTTCTGGGAGATTAGCCGACCGCCCTTAAAGCCGTATATTGTACTAGAAAATTATAACATATAAGATATGATGAAATACCATTAAAATACTATAAATAACTAGAATGAATACATAAGAAACAATATATATCTGTAAAACCTTTATGAGAATGTAATTACAGATAAGGCAGTAACATCACTAAACCATGCATCTAAGCTTCGCCCCTTGGTTTTTTCATAAGCAAGCACGCTCATAGGCGAAAATTCAGACAACACACGACCCAGCCAAAGATAAGAGCTATCTAAGGCTGGGTCGCGTCACAGATGTGGGAATGTAATGTGAAATCATCCTAAATACAGAGGAGAATGTGAATGATAATTCGTGAAGCTGGATCCAATGACGCCGAAGCTATTGAAGGACTATATAAAGAGTTGCTTCCAAACAACACAAAAATAAAAGTGTTGGAAGATAGAATAGAAGAAATTAAACAAGATCCTAATAGTTTCTTGTTCATTTGCGAAGTAGACCAAGAGATCGTTGCAACTGCACATCTGCATCTATGTTTAGATGCGTTGATAGAGTCACAACCTTTTGGAGTTGTAGAACGTGTAGTTGTATCTGGAAACAGACAAGGTCAAGGTTATGGATCGCTCATTATGAAGCATATTGAAGAGCTGTGTATTTCAAGGGGTTGTGTTAAGGTCTTTTTAACCAGCGGAGCTTCGAGGAAGCAAGCACACGAGTTCTATACAAAGTTAGGTTATGACGGTGATTCGAGTAAAGCCTTTAAGAAGTACTTATAATTTTTGGAAGTTACTCGAAGATGAGGCAGACATCTCATAACACCAAATTCCCGCAGGGGCGTTCGCCCCTTGGTCCGCCAAGAGCGAAGGGATTTCACTGCGGAGCGAATTCAGAGGTACAGGGGAGCGTCGGCAGACAACCCTGCGAACCTAACCGCGCCGCGGCCGGCCCTTCGGCCTTAAGGTTCTTGGGTTCGGGAATACATAAACGTTATCTGAAAGCTGGCACTAATATTTTATATGGGGGTGGCTGCAATGACGCAAATTGAAGAACATTTTCAGGAGTTCCCTGTTCTTGAAACTGAACGAACAAGATTAAGAAAGATAAGTCACTCGGATCAGGATGATATGTATAGTTATTGTAGATCTCCAATAGTATCGAGATATACCGTTTGGGACACTCATCGGTCACTTGATGATACAAAAGCATTTATTGAATTTGTGTTAAACCGTTATGACACACAGAAAGTAGGACCTTGGGGAATTGAGCACAAACAAGCAAAGAAACTAATTGGTAGTTGTAGTTTTGTAAGTTGGGATAATCGAAATAAAAGAGCAGAGCTTGGTTATGTATTATCAAATGAATATTGGAATCAAGGATACATGTCTGAGGTAATTAGAAGGATTTTAGAGTTTGGATTCAATGAAATAGGATTAGTTCGAATTGAAGCAAGATGCCATCTGGATAATATCGGATCCGCCAGAGTAATGGAGAAGACTGGAATGCGATTTGAGGGGGTATTGAGAAGGCATATCTGGGCAAAGGGTGCATTTCAGGATGTAAAATTGTTTTCAATAATTAAAGACGATTTTGCAAGTGAAGTCAAAGAAGGATTGTCAATCAGATAACAACGCATTCCGACAATGCGGCTAAAGCCCCCTTGGTCTGCTCCGAGGTATTTCAGAGATAAAGATGCTGGCAGGCACACCTTCGGATCTAAGATATACATATAGGGATAGGGTTTCGGAGTCGGGAACATACTAACAAATTGAATGTTGAAGATGACCGGGTATATTTAATAATAAGTGAAATGAAAATTGAAATATCGAAATCATTAAAGTTCGGTACATTTTGGTATGAGACATGGTTAGAGATCAGAAAAATATATAAATTAGATTAGTATACAATGATTAAACGAGTAAAAAGAAACGATAACGTTTCATTAGATGATATTGAATCTTTATGAAATGGAATATAGGAAAGAACTCACAAGACAAGAAAAATGAGATATGAGGTTGCATGTAGATCTACAAAGCGGTTGGCATCTGGTAACATTATATTCACTTGGCAGCAAGCAATAGCCGTCCCTCGGTCCACCAAGGTATTTCGAGGAAAGCGGATTCAGACGGACACATCTTGTGCGACGTTGTGAATTAAGGAACGCTGTACAGCTCTGAAGAGAGGTAAAAATGAGACTGATTAATGAAAGACTAAGGCAAGTATTAGAAAGCATAAAATGCAATACATATAAAAAAGAAATAGATATAGATATAGTGAAGTCCCTACCTTTCAAATTTATCGAGGTAAATGGTTGCGTGTTGTTATGCGAAGATAATGAAGTACCAAATTTAGATATGGACTATATATTAAGACAATTTGGTGATCGATCTGGTTTTGAAGCGGCAGACAGTCATGTACACATGATCGATATCTCAAAACGGTTTGTAGAGGATCCATATCAAGGATTGCACTTTGCGATCTATTTAACGAGCTTATGGTCATGCAAGTTGAAGTCGAATTTTCCATATTTTGAATTTATTATTTATGTTACTTTCCATGGTAATGATACCATTATAAGATTCCATAAATTAAGAGAAGATGAACCTACATGGATAGATATAGAACGAGTAGATGAATATAAAGAAGAAGGTATAATGATTCAAATGGTGTAATTAAAGAAGTCAGTTCCGTCGTATAACATCGTATTTAAGCAGCGGTCCTGGCGGTCCTTAGTCCCAAGCAGAATCAGCAGACAACACTGGCTAAGTCCGTCGGACCCGGGGCTGACGGACTTAGCCAGGGTTCGTGAAAATACAAACGTTAGCTGAAATTGCTGGAATAGTGCATAGAAGAAAGGAATAAAGACAGACAATGAATAAATCTGCGTTCACAATTGCAGTAAGTGGACCATCTGGTTCAGGTAAAAGTACATTAACAAAGCAATTAAGAGATAAACTTGTTGATGCAATATCATTCCACTTTGATGACTATGCTTCAACTAATACATATCCAGATGATTTTGTGGAATGGTTGGAAAAAGGTGCCGACCCTAAATTAGTTCAAAATCCAGATTTTAATAGAGACTTATCTGAGTTGGTTCAAGGAAGGTCGATAACACTACCTAACAACCAAATGGTAAAATCAGAAAAATACATTATAGTTGAAGAACCTTTCGGCAGAGGTCGGGAAGGAATGGCAGAATTAATTGATTTTGTAGTCTGTATTGATATTCCCTTAGAGGTAGCACTTGCTCGTAGGATTTTAAGAGGGATACAAAATGCTGAATGCACTCCAAGTGAAACTTTAAAAAGCTTCGAAGAATATTTGTCTCAATATCTTATAGTCGTGCGAAATTTATACCAAGCTATTAATTTAAATGTCATGGCCGATTGTGATTTAATTGTATCTGGTCTTGAACCCATTGATGTGATTACGGACAAAATAATAATAGAGCTTGAGAAACGAAGTATTATATAACTCAAAGAATACAGAAACATGGAAAGTGCCGACAATTGTATTAAAACTTATTTAGAATCGAAAAATCAAAAGTGATCATAAGAACGCTTGTACGTACATGTAAATAAAGGTAAAATATAACTACAATTGAATCTTGGGTGGTCATGGTTTCCCTTCAAAAGAAAGTGAAGCCATGGAAGTGAAAGATGCACTAACGATTATGCTCCTATTTGGATCATTCATTCTTGCACTTTTAACTTACATTAATAACAACAAGAGAAGTAAAAACCCACCCTAAGGTTGACCGCCGAAGGTGGGTTTCCGATCGTAAATGACTAAGAAGGGACTACCCATCCAAGCCAATTGTATGGACCAAGTGTTAGCGCACTAGGTCTTTATTAAATATATAATACCATACTTGAAATGATGTATCAAAGAACTCATTGAGTTGGAAAAACATTGTTGAACAGACATATAGTTTGATATTGAGAGTTATACGAAGATGTCATCCCCGTCAGATAACATCGTATCTACGACCCGAGACGTTCGGACCTTAATTCGCGAGAAGTTGTAGGCAGAGAAGGCCGAATCAGCTCACAACCCTGCGAGGCTAAGTTCGTTGGACCGGTCGTTGTTCCCCATAAGCCTCTCGGGTTCGTAGATGCATTAACGTTATATGACATACCCGAAAGCCCAATTTCACTTATTCCTGTAAATAAATTTGTACACATAAGGAGATAAATCAATGGCGAACAACAAATTACTTAGGATGGACAATGTGGGTATCGTTGTAGAATCCCTTGATGACGCAATCTCTTTCTTCGAGGAGATTGGCTTGAAGCTTGAAGGGCGGGCCACTGTCGAAGGTGAATGGGCTGGTCGCGTAACCGGACTGGGTTCTCAGAGCGTAGAGATTGCTATGATGGTTACCCCAGATGGACACAGCAGACTTGAACTTTCGCGGTTTCTCACCCCACCTACTATATCAGATCACCGGACTGCTCCTGTAAACGCCCTCGGTTATCTACGCGTCATGTTCACCGTGGAAGACATTGACGAAATGGTATCCAGACTCGCTAAGCATGGTGCTCAGCTCGTTGGCGAAGTCGTTCAGTATGAGGACTCATATCGGCTCTGCTACATTCGTGGAACCGAAGGACTTCTAGTCGGTTTGGCGGAACAACTCGGTAATAAATAAGTAACTAACGTTTTATAAACATCAGTTACTGAAATATACATTTCTAGAGTAAAAATCAAGTTCATCTAATGGATGCAACTCGAGTGTGAAATGGATGGAATTATCTTAAGAGGAGCGCTATAATTTTCCATATATCCATAGAGAGGGGACCACGCATGAACCAAAGACCGTCAGAAGAATACGCCGGGGACTTCGGCGAGTATATCCGGTTGGTGCCGGAAGGCAACATCATCGATATTCTGCTCGCCCAGGAAAAGCGAATGACCGAATTGCTGGCATCGTTGACCGAAAGCCAGGGCGCATATCGATATGCGGAAGGAAAATGGACGCTGAAAGAAGTCGTGGGGCACATCGCGGACGGGGAACGCGTCATGACCTACCGCCTGCTCCGGTTCGCAAGAGGGGACCGGACGCCTCTGCCCGGATTCGACCAGGAAGTGTTCATGCCTCCTTTCGGAAGCTGGACAACCGCGCAATTGGCTGAAGACTACCGGGCGGTACGGCAATCGACGATCACACTCTTACGCGGGTTGCCGATGGAGGCATGGTCCCGCAAGGGCACAGCCAACAACGTAAGCATTACGGCGCGCGCCCTCGCGTACGTCATTGCGGGACACGAACTTCATCACATGGGGGTCATCCGAAATCGGTATTTGAGTTAGTCGTCCGGAAGATCGGGACGGAAGCTGTGTGGACAAAGCGGCTTCCGTCCTTTCTTTATGGTATGCCCTTCCGCCCTGTTCCCATAGTTGATAGGAAGAGAGGACAAGACGGGAGGCTTTCGGGAGGCGTGAAACATGGTGGAGAAGCTTGCAGGTGGCATTTACGTTTATCGGTATACTCTGACGAGACACGAGCTGGCCTAAACCACAATTCCTCAATCGTAAGGCGGTGACACTTTTGATAAGTAAGTTCAAAATCGAAGATAAACAGCTTATTTTATTCATACAAAAAAACTACGGAATTCTTATTAAAAATATTGAATTTATTCCGGTCGGGGATTCGGCGTATTCTTATAAAGTAAATTGTATTGACGAACAACAATATTACTTGAAGTTATTTGATCATCATAATGATAGACAATGAGAGGGAATACGACGACTAAATTATTACCTGCCTTTGACTTGGGACCTTTATCATCAAGGGTTGTTTATAAACATTACTCATCCATTAAAGAATTACTTAGGGAGTTTATTTACTAAATTAGAAGACATCACTATAGTTTTATTTAATTTTATAGTTGGAGACTTGGCTGAGGCATATCCTTTCTCAGATAAGATTCTTGTAGGAATTGCAAAGTCCGTGGCTACATTAGAACAGATTACTCCGCATGTGAATCAGAATTTATTACCAAAGGAATCATTTGATATCACTTTCGAATCTGATCTTTTGAGATGTATTTCGATCCTTGAGAAATCAAATCTGAACAATGACTTAAATCAATCACTACGAGAGCTTGTTTTGTTAAAGAAAGAACAAATTTTGTCTTCCATGAACTTAGTTAGAGAAATTCGGAATTCAGTTCATATCAATGCTAGCCAACTTGTTTTGTGTCACGGTGATATGTGGGGTGGGAATATCATATATCACAATAATCAGTTGTTCTTTTTAGACTGGGAATCGGTAATCATAGCACCACCCGAGTATAATCTATTTGGCTATATTGGTTCGAGTTTCGACATCTTTATATCATCCTATATTAAACAGTGGGATCGAAAAATTCAGATTAATCTGGACTTGATTCGCTTTTACTCTTATCGTGCACATCTTCGTAATCTATCTAACTGGGTTATGAATATTCTATTTAGGAATAAAGATGAGTCTCAAAGTATTAAAGACTTAGACATGATTCGACACCACTGTTTGAATCGATTTGATCAAATTGAACCCAATATAAGAAACATTAGAAGAGACATAGTAAGTTGAATACTAATTTGAAGAAGGCTATCGTTTGCTTAAAGCGGGAGTTCGTGAACACGCCAACTTTATTAGCCATGGGGGAGAGTGCGATTATAACCAATCTAAAGAATAGAAGAACACTTATTGTCCTCATAATCGTTATAGGGATATTATATTTTGTTCTTGGTGATATGAATGGTTTCATGAGTCAGTCAAACTTAAATAAAGAAATTCAGGTAAAACAAATCTCCAGCACGGAGATGTCCAAAGCACGATACACCAGAAAAGGATCGGGTGCATTTATCGATTGGATAGACGTTGAATTAAATCAGGATGAAATTAATAATATTGTAAATTGGATTAATTCCGTACCTGATTCAGATCGTATAGCGTTGAATCAAATACCATCCAACACCAGCATTAGTGCAGGGATTGTTTTTAAATTAAAGGCCGGAAAAGAAATAAGAATCCAATATGATCTTGAAAAGATTTATATAACAAGAACAGATAGATGGACTGGGCAAATGATTTACACAATCGATCAAGAAAACTTAAGGGATTTCTTTGATAAACAACTTAAAGGGTTTTATTTTGGAGAAGACAAGGTAAATAAATCTTGAAGTTGATCCAAAAAGCCCGCCCCACATCATAGGCGTCAACATGAAACGTTATGAAGCGACTGAGGAATTGTAGCGCAGTCTAATAAAATCGATCGAAGACACAGCATAGACGATGAAAGGTCCGGCCAATGAGAATGTGGCCGGACCTTCGTCGTTGTTTTGACACTTTGGAACCCGGAGGTTTAACTTGGTTCAATATGAACATGGACGTCATAAACGCCATGCGTTTCTTTTAATTCATGCTCCACCTGGTCCGAAATATCATGGGCAACCCGAATGTCGAGATTGGATCTGACCAGAATGACGATGTCGACAACCGTGTTGCTGCCGTAATTTCTTGCCCGAATGTCTTTGACCCCTTTGACGCCAACCACCTGTTTCACGGTTTCTTTGTAGCCTTTGATAATGTTCTCGTCGAATCCGTCGGTTAAATGATGAGAGGTATCGCGGAATATATCCCAGGCGGTTTTGCATATCAGAAAACCTACGACTATGGCCGTCAGCGGGTCGAGCCAGGGAAGCTGAAATTGGGCGCCGATGATGCCGACAACCGTGCCGATACTGACCCAAGCGTCGGAGAGATTATCCTTCGCGGCCGCCATTACGGCTTGGCTGTTAATTTGGCTGGCAAGACGTTTGTTATAGCGATAAACGCAGTACATGACAATGGCACAGCCGATCCCGGTCCAGGCAGATATGAGATCAGGCGATTCGTGGGTACCTTCAAACATGGAAGATGCGGCCCCGAACAATACCTGAATCCCAACGGCCATCATGATGAAAGAGGCGATCAAGGAGGCTACCGTTTCCGCTTTCCAGTGTCCGTAAGGATGATCCCGATCCGCAGGTTTTTGCGATAATCGTAGTCCGATCAATACGGCAATGGATGCCACGATGTCGGTGGCATTATTTAATCCGTCGGCACGCAGAGCTTCGGAGTTCGCCGAGTAACCTATCAGTAGCTTGATTGCAGATAGACAGATATAAGCAATGATGCTGATGATCGCACCTTTTTCGCCCAATTTTAAATCCTTGTAACGTTGTTCTTCCACGTCTGGCCGACTCCTTCCGCACACCCCTAAAAATAGTACCTGACTATAATACCAATCCACGCACGGGTGGGTCTAGAGCAACGTTTTTTCCTGTCGCTTAATATGTGACAAGGGGCAAAAAATGTTGCGCCGGACTAAGAAAGATAGATTTCGATAAAACGCAAAAAATGCCGGCGATGCGCCGGCCGTAATTTGTTGTATATTTCAAACAAAGATAGGCAGCCCTCCATCGAGAATCCGCCTATCGTAGGCTATCGATTGTTTCTCCGAGATTTGCGGCGGAGGATGCTTATCGTAAGCATGATGGAAAGAATCCCGATTATGGCATGCATAGGCCTCTTGCCTCCTGAAGGTTCATGATGGACATCGGTTATGCATCTATCTTATTCACGATGAAAGGTTCGTGCTTGGGTTGTTATGCTCTACAGGCCGCAGAATCGAGAGAGAGCGTTTACGCCCACGTGGCGAACATAATCCTTATGCTATGGCGTTCGGCTCGTTTCCCTGGTTATTCATCGCTTTAGGACATGCGCAGGCTTTTATTGTGCGGGAAAAAGAAAAAAATAGCGGGCGAGATTCTCTCTCGACACCGCTATCTTTTACATCCTGAATGCATGGACCGCCTAACGCGAAACACGCTGAATGACCTACTAACATGCAATTCCTTGAAGCCGGATGTCCGCCAGTGTTCTTACATGATCTTGTTTAAGTGAAGCATATATTCGCCACGGTTCAGCGGGTTGACTTGCCGCCGTGTATTCACCGGGAAAGGAGCATGCACCCTCGTATAACCGCCTGGTTTAACGGTGAGCATGCCTTCGCCGCTCGTAAGGGAATGAACCTCGGCTTTCAGCAAGTCGGTAGTCCGTACCGGAACGGTGCCGTGAACGTGGACGGTATCGTTATGGAACGCGGGTTCCTGATAAGTGCCGTCCAGCGCGGCTAATTTGGATAGTACTTTGCTTAAGCTGTTTTCCGGCAGAATGAATTGGATCACATTTATGGGCTCGTATACTTCCGTCCCTGCTTGGTCGAGCGCAGCCATGAGGACTAGAGGAGTCAAGCTTCGAAAATCCTTTGCCGTCGAAACCGGGCTTGCGTAACCGGTATGCGTCAGCGTTACGATCGTATCGGTCACGGCCCATCCGTACAAACCTTCCTGAAGCACCTCGAATACCGTGTCTTTAATTGCTTTCTGAAAAGCTAAGGGAAGGGAGCCCAGCTCTACTTCCAGTCTATACTGAATTCCGGTACCGAACTCGCCAGGTTCAACCCTGATGCCCACCGTTGCATAAAAAGGACACTCGCCTATATATTCAACAGCTTCTCCCGTGCCATAAGGCTTCTCGATGCAAATCACCCGCGGAGCGGAAAACACGGCTTCGATGCCGTACTGCTGCAGAATCGTTTCCAGCAGAATTTCTTGCTGGACTTTGCCGAATACATGGATGACATTCTGGCTTGTTTTCGCATCCTGACTATATTGCAGAAAAGGATCTTCTTCGGTGAGGTCGCTTAAGGCGGCATGCAGCTGATGTTTCTCCGCGGAATGAACGGCCGAAACCTGGACTTGAATCGGCGGCTTTTGAAAATGAACCGTCTTCATCCTCCCGGAAACGCTGCCGATGACGTCGCCCACCTTGAGTTCGCCGTCGATAAGAATGGCGATGTCGCCTGCGCCGATTCCATGGACCGGAATGGATTTGCCTTGGTGCAGGGCATGAAGCTGCTTCACCTTGAGCGTCGAGGTTTGTCCGTTCTGATGGATCACCGGAATTTCATCACGATACTGGATGCTGCCTGCGTACAGGCGGAGGTATACATTCCGCTCTCCATTCGGTCGTCTGATCACTTTGAATACCAAGCCGGATAACGGTTCTTGCTGAAGCATCGACGATGGGTTAACCGGGAAAAAATCTCCGAGCGCTTGAAGCAGCGGTTCAATGCCGAGGCCTTTGGCTGCTGAACCTGCAAATAGGGGATAAGCTTTGCCTTGGCGCGTTTGCCTCCGCAATTCCTCCTGCAGCCGTTGGTGTGATATCGGAATATCCAGGGCATAATCGTTCAGCAGATCGTCATTGGACAATGCCAGAGTTTCCACCCAGCCTGCGTGGTGGGGATCGGCCGCGTCCACCTGAACGGCTGCGCTGCCTTCCTTGATGACCGAACTCATTTCGCAAATATGTTCGTCAAGCAGATGGCGTATCATCGCATAAACCTTCCGGTAGTCGGCGCCCATTCGATCGATTTTGTTCATGAACAATAGGGTGGGTATCTTTTGTTCCTTCAATGTCTGCATGAGCACGCGGGTTTGGGACTGTACGCCTTCAACGGCGGAAATGACCAGAATGACGCCATCCAGTACACTAAGCGAATGCTCGACTTCCGAGATGAAGTCGGCATGACCGGGCGTGTCGATGAGATTGACTTGCAGATCGCCCAGCATGAACGATACCGCGGCGGATTTGATCGTAATGCCCCGTCTCCGTTCGATGTCCAGTGAATCCGTAGTCGTATTGCCATGGTCCACCGAGCCTGCTTGTTCGATAATACCGGCCTTAAAAAGAATTTGCTCCGTTAGGGTAGTTTTACCGGCGTCAACATGGGCCAAAACTCCAATGTTCAATATGTTCTTCATATATCGTAACCCTCATTCGTTTCATCATTTGTATTCCTTTCGGTTGGGTGTCGTTGTAAAATTGCCGCATAGATATCGCCTCCATGTAGAATAAAGTTACTTCTAGTTTATCCATTGGGAAGTGATCGGAATATGGAATAAACGCTTATAATCATTCATTATCTTGCACGGCACCCGACAACGTGCTGCGTTCTGTTTGGATTTACATATTTATTACCGTGAAATATCGCCCGAGTTGAATTAGGATAGAGACATAAACCATGTTGAAGGAGTCTTGCATTTGATATCACTTCATGTCATAGATAAAGATAATTGGGAGGATTGCATCCGCCTTAAACCCAAACCCGAACAGGAGAAATGGATTGCCCCTAATCTATATTCCATAGCGGAAGCTCAATTTATGGAGGGTTTCGAAACGAGAGCCATTTTCCATGATGACGAAATGATCGGATTTGTTATGTACGGACTGCACCCGCACGATGACAACTATTGGATATACCGATTTATGATCGACGGGAATTTTCAGGGAATGCATTATGCCAAGCCTGCGATTCGCCTGGTTCTTGATGAGATTCACCATTCGCCGAATCGTACGAACGATGTTATGCTGTGTTACAAGCCCGGGAACGAGCGTGCCAAAAGGCTATATACCCAAATCGGGTTTACGGAAGCCGGTTATGCTCCCTGGGGAGATGTGATGGCTAAATATAGTTTTGTATAATATAGACGTTCATAATATAAAACCGTGCGTTCTGTCATAACTTATGGCGGCACTATCCAAGAGGAAGGGAGGGAACTGCGATTCGAACCTTAGCGATAAGCGACATTCATGGCTGCTATGATGAATTCAATCAATTATTGTCCGAAGTGCGGTATCATCCCGCACAGGATAAGCTGGTCCTGCTTGGGGATTATGTGGATCGCGGATCAAAAAGCAAAGAAGTGATTGAGCAGGTGATGGGAATGCGGGATTCCGGCGTCATCACCCTTCGCGGGAATCATGATCAAATGATGCTGGATGCCATTCTGCTGGATACGGATGAAGTAAACTCACGCTGGATTCGCAATGGTGCGCGAAATACGATTGAAAGTTATTGCGGCGCCGATTTTTTTGATGGCGATCTGGATCGTTCCAGATACAATGAAGGCAAGGCTTACATAAAACGGCAATATGAGCATCATCTATCATTTCTCGATACGCTGCCCCTGTATTATGAAACAGACACCCACATATTCGTGCATGCCGGTATCAATCCGGGCGTGGAAGACTGGAAGCAGCAGCCTCCACATGATTTCATCTGGATTCGGGAACCATTCTTCAATTATCCCACCGGCATCGACAAAACCGTGGTATTCGGGCATACCCCTGCCGTCAACTTGCATGACTCGGAGCATATTTGGTTCTGTGGCGATGGGGACAAAATCGGCATCGATGGAGCATGCGTATACGGTAAACAGTTGAACTGCCTGGAAATCACGGAACAACTGGAATATCGAACGTATTTTGTCCGGTCTGTGCCTGCGGAGTGATAGGAAGAGTATGTTATTCTATCATTAAAGCCATGGTTTAACAGACAGAATAGGAGGATCAGTCCATGTTGATGATGAACGAAAAGATCAAAGCGCGCGAAGTCGAGCTTACCGGCCTGAACGGCGAGGAGTTGGGCGTCGTCTCCAGAGATGAGGCGCTTGCTCTGGCCAAACGTCACAAAGCCGATTTGGTATGCACTTCGTTGTTCAGCAGCCCGCCGCCATGCAAGCTCGTAAGCCGCGGCCAAGCGAAGCAGGAGGCGGTTAAAGCGAAGCAGCAGGTTTCGGGCGGTCCGGTCAAAGTCAAGGAATTCCGCCTGTCCGTACATATCGAAGAGCATGATTACGACACCAAGCTCTCGCAGATGCATAAGCTGCTGGCAGCGGGCAAAGCCGTCCAGCCGGTCATACGCATTCAAGGCAAGGAAGGCGAAGCGGCCCGTAAGCTGCTTGAACGACTCGTTCAAGATCTGGCCGGGGTGGGCAAGAAGGAAACGGGTATTCAGGTCAGCGGCAAACAGGCTGCGGTGAAGTTGCTGCCGGTATAATCTTGCGGAACCTCTTACAAGGGCGTTTCATTTTACGTGACGTTTAGCGGTTTACTTTTTGATATTCTGGTGATATTATGGATCAAATTATAAACGCCATGAAGAGAAGAGTAGATGAACAGGAATCCCTGCAGAGAGCTTCGGTATGCTGAAAAGGAGCGGGAAGCCCTTCATTGAACCAAGCCTCCGAGCGGCGCATCGGAACTTATGGATAAGGGATGGTGCGACAGGAGCTCCTGTTACAGAGCTAGGGTATATGCGATCGCGTGATGGCCGTACCCGATAAGGCTGGTATCGAGAGATATCGGCAAACCGGGGTGGCACCGCGAAACGAATCTCGTCCCCAAGACTGATGTCTTGGAGACGGGATTTTTTGTTTTATACGGCATGGCGGCAGTAATCAAACATAAGGAGGATTCAGGTATGAGCAACGATTACAACAAGGGAGCGGAAACGGCGGATTTTTTGACCAGGATGGTCAGGGAGGATGTGGAGAACAACGTATATCACAGGCCGGTGGCTACGCGGTTCCCGCCAGAGCCCAACGGTTATCTGCACATCGGCAGCGCCTATGCAATCCACATTAACCATGCCATCGCCAGCCGGTTTAACGGGACATTCAATCTTCGGTTCGACGATACGAATCCGCTGAAGGAAGACATGAAATACGTGGATGCGATCCGGGAGGATATCGAGTGGCTCGGACTGAAGCCGGGCGTTTATTTCGGATCGGATTATGCGCATCAAATCGCTGAGGCAGCCAGGAAACTCATCACCAAAGGGAAGGCATATGTCTGTGATCTCACGCCAGAGCAAATGACGGAATTTCGGGGGACGCTGAACGAAGCCGGCATGAACAGCCCGTTTCGAGAGCGCAGCATCGAGGAGAATGTATCGTTATTCGAACAAATGCTGGCAGGGGCATTCCAAACGTCCGCGAAAGTGCTCCGGGCCAAAATCGATATGTCTTCGCCCAACATGAATCTGAGAGACCCTGTCTTATACCGGATTATTCATGCCGAGCATTATCGTACCGGAACCAAGTGGTGCGTTTATCCGATGTATGATTTCGCCCATCCGATCCAGGATTGGATCGAAGGAATCACTCATTCGCTATGCTCTGCCGAATTTAAAGAGCATCGACCGCTGTACGAATGGGTGCTGGCTGAGCTGGAAGTGATGGAGCCCCCGAAGCAGCGGGAGTTTGGCAGATTGAACATCTCCGGATACGTAACAAGCAAGCGATACCTGAGGGAACTCGTCGAGGGAGGTTTTGTGGATGGGTGGGATGACCCCAGACTGCCTACGCTGAAAGGACTTCGGCGACGGGGGGTGAATCCCGAGGGAATCCGGCATTTCCTGGACGAACTCGGCGTGATTCGCGGCAACAGCATGGTGGACTCGGCGATGCTCGACCATTTCATCCGTCAGGACTTGAAGGATCGGTGCAGCAACGCGATGGCGGTCATGAACCCGCTGAAGGTGATCATTACGAATGTTCCGGAAGATCGCACTGAGTTGCTGAGCATACCGAACCATGAACATGACGAAACGTTAGGGATGCGGGAGGTTCCTTTTTCACGGGAACTGTACATCGAACGGGAGGATTTCATGGAGGAGCCGGATCCCGGATTTCACCGGTTATCGCCCGGCAAGGAAGTGCGTCTGAAAGGAGCCTACTTCATCAAATGCGAGCATGTCGTGAAAGACCCGGCAACGGGGGGCATCATGGAAATTCACTGCACGTATGATCCACTGACGAAGAGCGGCAGCGGATTCAAAGGGCGCAAGGTGAAATCCACGCTGCACTGGGTCTCTGCGAAGCATGGGATTCCGGCGGAGCTTCACTTATACGATACCTTGTTGAAGGAAACGGCCGAGCTGTTGGAATCGGATAATATTTGGGCGGATCTCCTGAACCCCGATTCGTTGATTCGGGTCAAAGACGCCATACTGGAGCCCTCCATGAAGGAACCGGCCATGAACCAAACGTACCAATTTATCAGACACGGCTATTTCTGCTTGGATTCCAAGCATGCAACAGAGCATAGGCTGGTGTTTAACCGGGTCGTTTCGTTGAAGGATTCATGGAAGAAGACCGGCAAGAATTAAGGAATGCGATCAAGGGGCCGCGATCGTCGGGTACGGACCTTCAGGCAGCACAAAGAAGCCGGCAGCGTGTGGCTGCCGGAGATTCCTTTGCTGCGCTCTTGATCAATGATCCTGTGTATGCTGCTATTCATGGGACGTTAAGACGTCCAATGTGCCGGCCGGGCTAAGGAAGAAGGTAGCCGGGTGGTTGCGTCTCCCTTCGCCGCGTTAACCTGGAATTGAGTCAGGAAGATGCTGTTCGTTAAATTAGCTCCCCTTAGATCCGCATCCCGGAAATCGGCCCCGATCAAATCAGCGGCCCGCAGATCGGCTCCTCTGAGGTCCGCCGCAATGAGGTAAGCTCCTCTCAGATTGGCGTATCTCAGGTCAGCTCCTTTAAGCTTTGCTCCCATGAGATCGGCACCGCGGCCCCCGATCTTCTGACGCACGGGCGGCCCTGTATGCTTCTGTCGCGCATCGTTCCGCACAAGCTCACTGGTTCGAAGAAGCAGCTGGTTCACTTCAGCGCGATGAGCTGCCACATCCAGCCGTAACAGGGATGCGGCAGGAAGCTGGGTCAACCTCCTCGTCGCTTCCAGCGACGATTTAAGATCAGAATGTATGGCATGCGCCGGCTCCAAACTCAGCGCTTCGTTCAGATACCATAACAGCTCGTGAAGCTGTCGCATAATCGGAAATACGTCGAACATTTCTTTTGCCGTCTCCGGGGCCTGCCGCCAGTCGCGTCCGTTATAGGTGACCTGTGAAACCATTTGTCCCGCGCCGAAGCACTCATAAACGGTGCATCCCCGCATGCCGCGCTGCCGCAGGCTATTGTGAACGCCGCATCGGAAGTCGGATTGCAGATGGCGGCAAGGGGTCCCGCCGTCTTTGTCGATGGCAAAATCGGCAGAGGCAGCGAAAGGCAAAGCGACGCAGCATAATCCAAAGCAGCGTTCGCAATCCGATTGCAATTGAATTCGTTTCTGTTCATCAGGGTTGTGTTCTTGTCTGTCTAGCATGCGTAAAGGGGCTCCTTCCGGTCATAGAAACGTCAATAAATGACTAATTATAGTTCTATTTTAAAACAAAACAAGGATAGAGTCATAGATGCAATGTTGGTTATAACTGTTTTATACCTTAAGAATGCGCGAGAGCCGGATCTGCGCAACCCTCGTTTAGGCTGCCAAGGAAATTTAGGCAGTTTTTTTTGCATGATCGATGAAAAGCCAACAGATAGTATATAATGAAATTCGTGTCTTCGGATAGGCTGGATGTGGAATCCCGTTTATTTTAGGACATATGTCCTTTCCTGCGTCCGGTGAGATCACTTTTAATAGTATACAGATCTATAGATGAAGGAGTTTGTATCGTGAGAGGAATTTTATTTGCATTCATTGGCGGTGCCTGCATTACGCTGCAGGGTGTAGCCAATGCAAGGATCAGCCAGGATATGGGCACCTGGCAAGCCGCCGCGGTTACGCAGCTGACCGGGTTTTTGATGGCATTGGTCATTCTGCTGTTCGTCCGGGATGGCAGCAGGCAAGGCTTCGGGCAAGTGAAGCCACTGTATCTGATCGGCGGAGCGTTGGGCGCGCCCATCATATTCAGCGAGGTGACGGCGATTCAGAACATCGGCGTGACATTAACGATATCCGCGTTATTAATCGCCCAGTTATTCTTGACGTTCCTGATTGACAGCAACGGATGGTTCGGCGTGGCGAAGAAGAGAATGAGTTTGCCTCAATTCATCGGGATCGGGATGATGATTGCCGGAGTCGTGATTATCAAATTATGATGCGGATAACAAGGGGCCTTTAGACGGGTGAAGGGGAAAGGAGACAGGGACGTGAAGGAAATTCATGATGCCGAGCTCATGCGGGATTTTTTGTTAAACAACCAAATCAATTCCATATTTCCCGATGGGCTAAAGCCTTATTTGGTGTTATACCATTATGACCAAGGCGACATCATCTGTACGCAAGGCGAGCCTGCGGAGATGCTGTACGTCCTGGTTGAAGGGAAAATTAAAATCTTCACGACATCCGCGGAAGGCAAGGCGCTGGTCCTTTCATTCAAAACGCCGCTCGAGGTGATCGGAGACATCGAATACGTTCAGGGAAATCCGATGATCAATACGGTACAGGCCGTGTCGCCCGTCTACATGATCGGCGTGCATTATCGCTGGCTTCGCAAATACGGGCAGGAGCATCCGCCGCTGCTTCAATTTTTGCTGCGGATCATCACGCGGAAATTTTATATCAAATCCAATTTCTTGAGTTTTAATTTGCTGCACCCGGTGGAGGTGCGACTGGCCAGTTATTTACTGTCCGTTTCAGAGGAAGAGTCGGGCACGTTCGTCATGAGCGACCCGGCCGCATACCATCTTACCGATGTCGCGAATCTGCTCGGAACCAGTTATCGGCATTTGAACCGGGTAATCCAGAAATTCAGCCATGAAGGGCTGATCGTGCGTCGCAAGGGTTCCATTCTGATCAAAGATCGGGAAGCGTTGATGAGTGTAGCCGGCGGCAATATCTACGAAGAATGACGTTGGTGAAAGAAACCGTAAGGGAGATAGAGCATGGTAGCAGGATTGGTATTAGCGCTGATCGCGGGTTCGTTGGTTAGCTTGCAGAACATTTTCAATAACAGGGTGAATGAAAAAACAGGCTCCTGGTCTACAACGACGTTGGTGCTAGGCATGGGCTTTGTGGCTTCGTTCGTCATGAGTCTTGCCGTAGAGGGAAAAGGGACATTCGACATTCAAAACATGGAGCCCTGGTACTGGATCAGCGGAATGATCGGAGTCGGGGTCGTGATCTGTTTGGTACAAGCGACAAGGCTGCTTGGTGCTACATTCGCGATTTCGATCGTTATGACCTCGCAGCTCGGCTTCGCGCTGCTGTGGGACTCCTTGGGCTGGTTGGGCCTGGAGAAGGTCCCGTTTACGAGCAATCAGCTGATCGGTGTTCTTGTGATTGTCGGGGGTATACTAGTATTTAAGTTAGGCGGTAAACAGGAGCAGCAAGAGACGGCATAGCCATCGGCAATCGAAGAATGAGGGAGGAATCCACATGATCACGGAAATTGATAAAATCGCTTGGATCCACATCCTGGATGGACGCATATTGGGCGCTCGTTCCAAGGGCAAGGACACGTATTACCTGCCCGGAGGAAAGCGGGAACCGGGAGAATCCGATATCGAAACCCTGGTTCGGGAAATCGAGGAGGAGCTCTCCGTTCGCATCAAACCGGAGACCGCGGCGAATGCAGGGAGCTTCCGCGCTTCCGCCCACAGTAAATCGGAGGGCGTTCGGGTAACGATGTCCTGTTACACGGCTGAATATGAAGGGGAGTTAAGACCGGCTTCGGAGATTGAAGAGCTAGCATGGCTTACGTATAAGGATCGGGCACGGGTCTCCGAGGTCAGCCAGATGATCTTTGATCATTTGCATGAACTGAAAAAGCTGGCGGATTAAGTCTGAGGGATTATCCTATTACTTGATCCTGACTACTGCTATCTGACGGGCGTTTTCGTTATTCATGCCCGCCCTGACAGCAGGCCAAGTGAATTCAGCCCTGCAACAAAAAAAGACGCTCCGGAAGGAGCGTCTTTTTTATTTGGAACAAATGTTCGTTTTATGGGTCATCTAAATTGAAAATCACTATATTCGGCTTTGATATTATTAGTATAACGTAGCGTTAAATATAAGTCTATATTTTGCCAGGAAAATGCCCTATAGTGTGTAATACCCGGCCGGGATAGAAACTGCATCGCCAATGTTTAACTTGTGGCTGTTTGGACTGAAGAGAGGGAGTTTTATGCCAATACGATTATGGAATACCAATTTAAAGGTTCGATTATTCGGCGAAGCGCTGTTCAATATGCTGTTTTGGATGTATTTTCCTTTCATAACGGTTTATTTCGGCGCTGCACTAGGCAATCATATCGCGGGAATCCTGATGACGGTTCCTCCGATATTCAGCATCGTCGGCAGCCTGCTCGGCGGCGCTATAGCCGATCGGCTGGGACGACGCCCCGTCATGCTGCTTGGCGCCTCGCTGCAAACGGTCATGTTTGCGCTGTTCGCGCTGTCGCCTTCGCACTGGACCGATTATGCCGCATTTATCGGCATCGGATTGGGGGGAGCCATCTACAGGCCGGCCAGTTCGGCGATGGTAGCGGATTTGGTTCCCGTTCAAGAACGACGGCAGGTATTCGCAACGTTTACGACGGCAAACAACTTAGGGGCCGTGCTTGGTCCGGCTCTTGGAGCCATTTTCTTTTTTCAGTATCGGCAAGAGCTCCTGTGGTCATGTTCATTCGTATTGCTGGTCTATTTCATCGCGATTTACTTCATTGTTCAGGAAACCTTACCGGCTTCAGCGAACAGTCCGGAGCGAACTGATTCGATCTTTCAGGTATTTAAGGCGCAGTGGAAGGGATATGGCATCATTTTTAGGGATAAAGTGTTTCTGGTATACATACTGGCAGGGATATTTGCCCTTGTGACCATCATGCAGCTGGACCTGTATTTGGCGGTATATGTCATCGATTATGTGCCATCCCAGACGCTGTTCTCCTGGAACGGTCATTCGCTAATGTTATCGAGCACGGAGATTCTTGGGTGGGTGCTGGGCCTTAACGGGCTCCTGTTCGTTCTATTTATTCTTCCGGTAACCAAGTGGTTTCGGAACTGGAAGGAGCGTGACGTATTCGTTCTTTCTTCCTTGCTATCCGGTGTAGGCACGTTTGCGCTCGGGCTGAACACCAACATCTGGTTTCTATTCTTCGTAACCATTATTTTTACTTTCGGGGAAATTGTCCGCTCGCCGGTGACGCAAAGCTTTATCAGCCATTATGCGCCGGAGCATGCAAGAGGACAGTATATGGGAGCGGACAGTTTGCAGTTTACGGTAGGAAGATTGCTGGCGCCGGTGACGGTATTTCTGTCGGCTTGGGTACCGCCGATGGGCGTATTCGGCATCATATTGTTATCGGCCTTGATCAGCACGGTGTTGTATATTCTGCTATTTCGAATGTATGTAGAAAAAAGGCAAAGCTAGCGGACGCTTGAAATGGGATCGTAAAACGAAAGGGCCAAGCCGGGTTGGGACGCAACCGGTTTGGTTCTTTACATTTTCATTCGAGTCTCGCCGTGGAGGTTTGGAAAAATGTTGTATTTTCGTATTTACAAACCGCCGGTCGGTATATATAATAGAGTTACAAATTCACGGAAGGTTGGTGAAGGCCATGATACCGTTCATAGCCATGTTCGTTTCGCTTCTTTTGTTTCGGGCACTGGGCTTTGCAGGTTGGGAGTATACGAATGATTGGGTTATTTCGCTCCGGTTGGCGGTAGCGGTCATGTTCCTGATTACGGCTTCTGCCCATTGGGGAAACCGTCGAGCCGATCTGATCGCGATGGTCCCGCCGGGGATCCCTAATGCCGCGTTTATCGTTAGCATAACCGGGGTGCTGGAGATTGCGGGTGCGATTCTGATCCTTATTCCGGCCACGACCGCCTTCGCCTCTGCAGGCCTTGCCCTTATGCTGCTGGCCATGTTTCCGGCCAATGTGTACGCTGCAAATCACCGATTGCCGCTCGACGGCAAGCCGGCCACTCCGATCGGAACGAGAACGCTGCTGCAAATCGTGTTTCTGGCGGCGGTCATCATGGCGGGATGGCTTTCGCCTCAGGGGTAACCAACCATCATCAAGGAGGATAACTGATGAAGCAGGAAGAACGACGAGAGCAGACCAAGCGAGTACTGCTTGAAGCCACGGAAGAACTGATACGTGAGCAGGGCGCAAGCCGAACCACGCTCAATGACATCATGAAGCGTTCCGGCTTATCCAAGGGAGCTATTTTTCATTATGTATCAAGCAAGGATGAGTTGTTTGTCCTCGTGTTAAGAGCAAAGCTTGCCGAACAGAACGAGCAGTTCATGAACGAGGTGAACAAGCAAGGGGACAATAAACAGTTTGACGGGCCGATGAATGCCATTGCAAACAGCATGTGGAGATTGGAAAGCAGGGACGATGTCAGCAACCTGATCTTGATGTACCTGATCGGCAAAAGTGATCAGCCGGAAATAGCCAACATCGTGGCTGGCTTCTACAGGGAAGCGATGGCCACTTCCAAGGAATGGATTGTGACGGGCCAGGCAGCCGGCGTCATAACGAAATCCATCGATGCGGAACGGACGGCGGAGCTGTTCGAGCTGTTGTCTTTCGGATTGCGGATGCGTGGGCTTATCGGCGTAACAAGCGATGTATTCAGCACGAAGGAATATTCGGATTTCATCATCGATATCTTGCGGCCCGGACATCGGAAGGAGGGCGATAACCGATGACGTTATGGTTATTCCTTCACATTGCCGGATGTGTATTGTTTCTGGGCAATATCGTCACGGCGGCATTCTGGAAGGTGCGGGCGGACCTGAAAGGGGATCCTGCAGAGATCCATCACACGGTAAAAAATGTCATGTTAGCCGATGCCGTGTTCACGCTTCCAGGTTTGCTGCTAATCATCGTTTCAGGCATAGTGATGGCCGTGCAAGCCGGATATGGATTGAGCGGGATGAGCTGGCTTACGGCTTCCTTGGTTTTGTTCGGCATTACGGGAATTCTGTGGGCGGGCATATTGATTCCTCTGCAAAAAGGAATGATTCGGCATAGTTTGCAGTCCGTAAAGGATGGAGGAATCTCAGCAAGTTATAAGCGAGCTTCAACGTATTGGGCGATAGGCGGGACGATAGCAACACTGCTGCCGTTCGTTATTTTATACCTCATGGTGAGCAAATCATTCTGAACGATAATGACGACCTGATCGCTAAACGGCGATCGGGTCGTTTTTAGTTAACGTCCGCAACGAAAACATGTCGAGTGAAGCGCCGCCTCCCTCTGGCGCAAGCGCATATTTGACCATCGTCTGCATACGATTAGGCGAGAAAGCTTGCGAATAGGGAGGAAAACTTCATGTCCGTTTATGATCCGCAGCTGATTCAGATGGTTAAGGATTATCTGCCAAACGGCGCGGAAATTATACACATAGGTCATTCTGCCAAACATGCTGCCGTTATAACCGCCGATGTCACGGGAGATCATGTGCCAGAAATCGTTGGAGTCTATCGATTGAATGAAGTATTATATCTATTTGTGCTGCATTATCGAAATAATGGTTACGAAGTCGTTGCCAATGTCATGGGACAGGGGTATGGGGTTACTTTACTGACGGCAGCTCCGGTGTTAAACCCCAGCCTGAACCATGTGATCGTAGGTTGGCAGCTCGGCTCTATCTGGTCCAAATTGTCGATCTACGCATGGACTCCGGAGGGATATAAGGATATCGCGCCTGCTGACGTGAATTTCAGTTATATCGATATCGTGGATCTGCCCGGTCCGGCGGGCTCGGATGGTCTTGTTGAAATCGCGTTATGGATCCACGATACGGGAGAAGCGTACCGAGTCGAGGTGGTCAGGTGGGACCGAGGAACGTTAGTGCCTGCAACGGATGCTTACCCTTATTATTTTCCTGCCGTTGTTCAGTATTACGAAAGATTGACGCACGAACATCCGGATTACGCTTATTATTGGTACTACTTGGCGGACGCGCAATACCGGGCAGGGATGCCGGAGGCCGCGCTTGTGTCGGTCCGTAAAGCACTTGAGTTCGCAGAGCCTTACCCTTCACGCGAGATTCTGTTTGAGCTTGAGAGCCGGATCAAGGAAATGCTGGCAAGCAGGGGGCAATCGCAGACCCTTGGCCGTTTATTTCCGGCATCCGTGAAAACAACGAGCGGAACAAAGTGGGGATACATTGACCGTAGCGGCAGCATGGTCATTCAACCCAAGTATGAGGATGCTCAGGATTTCCAGGACAATGGCCTTGCAGTCGTTGGCGCAGACGGACTTTATGGGCTCATCGACCGGTTCGCCCGTTTCGTCGTGAAGCCCAAGTATCAATCCATTAGCCCATTCTTGGAACATCGAGCAACCGTGATCGATCGTCAAGGCTTTCAGATGATCAACGAACAAGGGCGAGTGCTGACAAGGCGGAGTTATCCGTATATCGCGGGGCTTAGCGAAGGAAGAGCCGTTTTCGATGTTACCGATTCCGGCGACGGAGATGGCGCAAACAGCCGATACGGCTACCTCGATGCCGAGGGTCAGGAGGCGATCCCTGCGCAGTATGAGGAAGCGAATGATTTTGCAGGCGGCAAAGCCGTTGTGAAAATAAAAGAAAATCTGTATGCCCTCATCGATCTCCATGGACGCCAATTGGCTTCCTATCCGTTCGCTTACGTTGGACCGCTAGGTGATGGCATGATGGCCTTCCAGAAGGAAAGCGCCGGCAAGTACGGTTATATCGATGAACAGGGGAACGTTGTCATCCCGCCGGCTTTCTCTTCCGCATTCCCTTTCCATCACGGGAGAGCTATCGTTAACACGGCTGAAGATTACCGATCGAAGTATGGCGTCATTAATAAACTAGGAACATGGGTGATCCAGCCGGAATATAACGATATCCGCGATTTGAAGGAAGACCGGTTTGCACTCGGGCGTGCGATTGTTCCGGAACAGCCGTATATTGGATCTATCTATGCCATTGCCGATTGGGAAGGAAAGAGGCTGTCCGATTATGTATATCGTGACGTTCTTGAATTCAAGCATGGTTTGGCCTCGGTATATGATGCAAAGCAGACGTATTTCATCGATCGAACAGGCCAACCGGCGCCGGGATATCCCCGCTTGAACGGCAGCGGTTCATTTACGCTGGAACCAGGCGGCTTGATAAAGGCCATGGTCGATCAGAGGCTGTCGTATCTGGATCGATCAGGCCGCGTCATCTGGAAGCAGAATACGGTAATTCCGTTACAGCCTCCTTATCAGGTCGCAGAGGAGAAATATAAACCCAATCCGGATTACTTAGTTTATTATCCTCAGATCGATGGAATGAGGGATCGGGCTGCCGAGCAAGCGGTTAATAACAAGCTTAAAGAAATGTCTCAAGTAAAGTTCATCCCGGCAGACCAGCAGCTGGAATATGCTTATACAGGCGATTTTGACGTCATATTCTACAAGGAGCAGCTGCTTGTACTCGAGCTGAACGGTTATCACTATCCCTTCGGTGCCGCGCATGGCAGGCCGACCCGAACCTTTGCCTTGATTAACCTGGGGAACGGCAGCATGTATTCGCTGAAGGATTTGTTTAAGCCAGGCAGCGATTATGTGCGGGAGCTCAGCCGGATCGTCGGCAAGCAGATCAAGGAAGATCCTCAGTATTCGTACGTGTTCCCGGACAGTTATACGGGAATCGCTCCCGACCAGTCCTTCTATGTGACGGATCATGCGATTCATCTGGTGTTTTCGCCTTACGAGATTGCTCCTTACGCCGCGGGTTTTCCGACATTCACTATTCCGTTCGCACAGATCCGGGATATCATCAATACCGACGGTGAATTCTGGAAGGCGTTCCATTCCTGACATTTCATTCAGCACGCCGCTTTCTGAGGACAAAAGCCGTGCCTGGCCTTTTCATAAGACCGAACAAGGTTTAGAATAGATGAATATTGCCAGAGTGATTACAACGTTGAAAGGACCTTCATGGTGGTAACATTTTTTCTTCTTATTATTTATCTTGCCTTCATTAGTTTAGGGCTTCCGGATTCGCTGCTTGGTGTCGCCTGGCCGGCCATGCAGCCGGATATCGGAGCGGCCTTTGAATCCGCGGGTGTACTGTCGATGATGGTGACCGGAGGCACGATCGTGTCCAGCCTGGTCAGCGGAAGCTTGGTCGAACGCTTTGGGACGGGGATCGTTACGCTTATCAGCTGTTTGCTGACAGCCAGCGCGCTGCTTGGGTTTTCGTTTGCGCCATCGTTGTTCTGGCTCATTCTGTTGGCGATTCCCCTTGGTTTAGGCGCAGGAGCCGTTGATGCAGGGTTGAACAATTACGTGGCAAACCACTACAAGGCCCATCATATGAGCTGGCTGCACTGCTTCTGGGGTGTCGGCGCAACGTTAGGACCGATCATCATGTCCTATTCCATGGGGACCGGCAATGCATGGAGAGACGGATATTATACCGTATCGATTCTGCAATTCGTGCTGGTCTTCATTCTGCTGCTTACGTTACCGCTATGGAAGATCGTGGCGAGCCATCATCAGCCTCAAGACATGCAGGATGTACATACGGGAACCGACTCCGCGAGCAGAGGGGAAGCCATGGTCAAGAAACGTGGGAATTCGCTGCAAATCAAAGGGGTAAAGGTTACCTTGCTGGCATTTTTGTTCTATTGCGGTGTGGAAGTGACCGTCGGTTTATGGGGAGCAAGCTTTCTGGTAGGGACCAGGGGGCTGCCTTTGGAAACAGCGGCAGTCTGGATATCCATGTATTACGGAGGCATTACGGTCGGCCGCTTCATAGCCGGATTCGTGACGCTGAAGATCAGCAATCTCACCCTCATACGGGCCGGGCAGATGACGACTATTGCAGGGGCCGTCCTGTTATTGCTGCCGCTGCATCCCTATCTGTCCCTCATCGGATTGATTGTCATCGGACTCGGCCTTGCGCCCATATTTCCTTGCATGCTGCATGAAACGCCGGCGCGCTTCGGCAGAGCCCAATCGTCCAGAATCATGGGGTATCAAATGGCTGTTGCCTATACAGGCACAACGATACTGCCCCCGCTCTTTGGGATCGTTGCAGCCCAGATATCCATCGGGTTGTTTCCCGTCGTCATCCTGCTGTTTGCCCTGATCATGATGCTGAGCTCCGAAAAGGTCAACCGGATCCTCTATAAAAGCGGGAAGAGCACGGTTTGATTCGAACCGGGCTCTTCTTTTGTCGGTTGGGATGGATATGTAATACAAAATCATAGAGTAGAGGTGTTTGACACATTATGCTTCATAACCCGACAGGAAAAGAACGCCTCGGATTAGCCTTGCTCCTTAGCTTGCTTGGCATATTAGGACCGTTCAATATCGACATGTATTTGCCCAGCTTTCCCGAAATCGCCGATGACTTAGGCGCGCGTGCATCGCTCGTCCAGCTAAGCTTGACATCCTGCCTGATCGGCCTTGCGCTCGGCCAGATTTTTGTGGGACCTATCAGCGATGCGCAAGGAAGAAGAAGGCCGCTCATCATTTCGCTGGTTTTGTTTGCCCTTTCCTCCTTGTTCTGCGCTTTGGCACCCCATATTACGGCGCTTGTCATCGCCAGATTCTTGCAGGGCTTTACCGCAGCGGCAGGTCTGGTCATCTCGCGCGCCGTTGTAAGGGATGTGTTCAGCGGCCGCGAGCTTACGAAGTTTTTTGCCTTATTATCCGTCATCAACGCGGTTGCCCCCATGGTTGCGCCGATGTCCGGCGGGGCCATACTGCTATTGCCGGGAGCGAGCTGGCATTCCATTTTTTATTTTTTAAGTATGTTCGGGGCAGTCATCGTATTGATCGTGGCCATACGGCTCCAGGAAACGTTGCCTCGCGAGAGAAGAACGCCAAGCTCCCTGGCCCATTCAGTGCGTACGATGGGAAGCCTGTTCAAGGATCGTTCCTTCATCGGTTACGCGTTGACGGTAGGCTTCATTCACGGCGGAAGCTTCGCTTACGTTTCCGGTACTCCCTTTGTATATCAAGGGATTTACGGAGTGTCGCCGCAAGTCTTTAGCATTCTGTTCGGAATCAATGGAATCGCCATTATAACAGGCAGTTTCATCATCGGCCGATTTGGCGGCATCATACATGAGCGGCGCCTGCTTCGCATCGGGGTTATGGTCTCGGTAAGTGCAACCTTGCTGCTGCTGATCATGACGATGCTCAAAGGACCTCTTGCGGTCATTGTCATCTTGATCTTTACGTATATGATCACGATCGGCATGGTGGCTACCAGCACGTTTACACTAGCCATGGAGAACCAGGGTCATCGGGCTGGAAGCGCGAGCGCAGTCATCGGTTTGCTTCCCTTAATGCTGGGTTCGATGGTGTCACCGCTGGTCGGGATTAACGAATCCACCGCCGTGCCGATGGGTGCCATCCTGTTCGTCACTTCCGTGCTGGGTGCGGGTGCGTTCTTCAAACTGACGAAACCGCAGGGGACGGCAGCGGATTATGGATACTGACCATGAGAGAGGGCGGTAAAGCGCGCTCTCTCTTTTAAGTTTGAACATGCTGCGAATATGCAAAATATCCCTTGCATGACATTCCCAACTCTGTGACAAAATGTACGAAGGTGGTGAATGGAAATGCGGATACAAAAAATCTTATTCGGAATGCTGTCTCTTGTATTGGTCACGGTAATAGGATGTCAGCACCAACAACCTGCCGAGCAGGATTTGCTGCGGGTAAAATCCGAACAAGGTGCGACGCATAAGAAAGTCATATTCTTGATGATCGACTCCCTTATGGCTCAGGCCATTGATAAGGGCATATCCCAAAAGCAGCTGCCCACCTTTCAGACCCTGATTGAACATGGGCAATACTACAAGGATCTGGTCAGCTCTTTTCCTACGATGTCCGTTACGATCGACAGCACGATGTTAACGGGAGCCTATCCGAACGTCCATGGCGTTCCGGGTCTGTTATGGTATTCGACCGACGATAAAAAATTGATCAATTACGGCACCGGGCCGATGGAAATCCTGAGGCAGGGGATCAATCCGGTCCTGACCGATGCGTTAATCCATCTGAACGGGGAGCATTTACATGCCGATTCGCGTACGATCTACGAAGATTTAGCCCGCAGAGGCTTGAAATCGGGGTCGATCAACGGCTTGGTATATCGCGGAACGACCGAGCATACGCTGACGATCCCGGATTGGATACAGGGTCCGACGTCGCTGCAGAAAAATATAAAAGTTAAAGGCCCGAATTTTTTAACCTTGGGAGCTCTGTCCAATCCCTTCGACGGCAACGAGAAATTGCCTGACGATCTCACTGAACGGATGGGGATGAACAATAAGTTCGCGATAGGGGCCGTAAATCATCTGATCCAAGCTGATAAGCTGCCGGATTTTTTGTATGTATATCTGCCGGACTTGGACCAGAAGCTTCATAAAAAGGGGCCGTCGGAGCTCGAAGGGGTCAAAAAGGTGGATCAGCAGCTTCAATCCTTGTTGCAGTCGTTCGGATCGCCGGAAAAAGCGTTTGAGGAGGCTATATTCATCATCGCCGGGGACAGCGGCATGACGCAGCTTCTTCCGCGTGAGCAGCGTTCGGAGATTGATTTGCCTGCTATGCTGAAAGGCATCCGTATATTAAAGCCGGGTGAGGATCTCAAGGATGAAACCGAGATTGCGCTGGCGGTGAATGAAACGATGGCTTACGTATATAAGTTCAAGCCGGAGCGTACGCTCCGAAGCTTGGCCGAAATCATTAGCAAGGATGACCGCATTGATTTTGTTGCATGGAAAGAAGACGAATGGATTCACGCCATGCAGGGATCCACGTATAAGGAGCTCCAATATAAAGAGAAGGGCAGCCTGATCGACCCTTATAAGCAAGCGTGGACCGTGAAGCAGGATGCCGAAGTGCTGGACCTTCAATTGAACGCCCAGACTCGTACTTTGGATTACGGGCAATATCCGGATGTGCTGGCGAGATTGTCAGGGGCGCTGAACTCCCATAAAGGGCAATTCTTGGTGGTCACGGCGAAACCGGGATACGAATTGGCCGACCGAAGCTCTCCGACCCATGAGGGGGGCGGGGGCCACGGATCGATTCGCCACATGGAATCGCTTGTTCCGCTGATCATTGTCGGAACAAACGAGAAGCCTTCGTATTTACGTATGGTTGACTTGAAAGCCTATTTGCTTGATTTGCTGGCGAATCACAATCAAAAGGCAAAATAGTGCTGCCGATGTTTTGCCTGTGCTAGGCACCCTTTTCCAATTTTTCTGGAGAAGGGGGCCTTTTTAGTAGGGATTTTTTTGGCCTTTGCCGTTATAATATGATGTAATTCTTGCCTAGAAAAAGAGAAGGAGTTGGACTAATATGTCATCAAGCCGCTTGATTCATTCCGTTATTTTTTCGCTTAAGCACGAGAAAGGCTCGGAGGAGGAGCATCGTTTTCTGGAGGACGGACGGGCTGCCCTCAGCACGATTCCAACGGTTCAGGAGTTTAAGGTGTTCAAGCAGATCAGTCCCAAAAATACATACGATTTCGGCTTCTCCATGAAGTTTGCGAGCGAAGCCGATTATGAGGCCTACAATGTGCATCCTCAGCATGTTGATTTTGTCGAAAATCGCTGGGAGAAGGAAGTCGAGCAGTTTCTGGAGATCGATTACAGCGAGATATAGAAGTGGCCCATAAGCAATGGCACCATAAATCATGTTAGGGGGAGAAAACATTGACTAGAGCAGGGGAAGGGTTGGAGCCTCAAATAACGCCGCGGCCGGCGCTTGGACGTCTGAAGCCTTACACGGCGGGTAAACCCATCTGGGAAGTGCAGCAAGAATACGGACTGGATCGCGTCATTAAGCTGGCTTCCAATGAAAATTCGCTTGGTCCTTCGCCAAAAGCATTGCAAGCCATTCAGAATCAGCTGCCTGACCTGCACCGTTATCCCGATGAACGCTCGTCGGTTCTTGCGCAAGCGCTTGGTCGGCACCTGGGATTGGCAGCGAATCAATTCATCGTGACGAACGGCGGAGATGAGCTGATCATGCTGATTTCACGGGCGTATCTGGAGCCTGGCGACGAGATTGTGGTGCCCGATCCGACATTTAGCGAATACGAATTTGGCGCATTTCTCATGTCGGGCACGGTCATTAAGGTGCCGCTGCGCGAGCCATATGCTTTCTCAGCTGAAGATATGCTGGCCGTCATTACGGAACGTACCAAAATCGTTTACCTGTGCACCCCGAATAATCCTACAGGCACCTACATGCCAGAGTCTGAAATGAGAAAGCTGCTCGACAGCCTTCCGGATCGCGTGCTGGTGGTCATCGATACCGCATACCGCCATTATGCCACGGCCTCCGATTATTCGGACGGCATCGATTTCATCAAGTCGGGTTATCCGGTCATCACCCTCAATACCTTCTCTAAAATTTATGGGCTTGCGGGCATTCGAGTCGGGTACGGCGCGGCTTCCGAAGGGATCATCCGCACGCTGCTGCAGGTTAAGGAGCCCTTTAACGTGAATGCATTGGCACAGGCAGCGGCCGCGGCCGCGCTCGGAGATGAAGAACATGTCGATGCATCCCGCCGGATGAATGAACAAGGAAGGCACCAAATCTATGAGGGACTGAGCCGATTATCGATTCCTTATGTCGAGAGCATGAGCAATTTCATTCTGGCAGAGCTTGGCGAACATGCAGACGACATCTACCATCAGCTGCTGGAACGGGGGATCATCGTCCGGTCAGCCAAAGGGTGGGGGCTTCCGCGTCATATTCGGATTTCGGTAGGAACCGTGGAAGAAAATCAAGGTTTGCTGGACGCTTTACGCGAGATCCTGGTCCATTCAACATAAACCGTTGAAGAAGGAATACAAAGGCATTACCCGGGAGGCAAGGATCACGTCAATAATCTTGCAGCAACCAACTCATCCTAAACAAAAAAAGAGCCGCAGGCGCGGCTCTTTTTGTTTTGAGTTCCATCTGTTTTTGATCCATTTTTCCGGGACCTACAGGTTTTTAAGATTGCCACGATTCTCAATGACGGTCGTCACGCTCAGCTTGAAATCCAGATCGGGATAATACGTCGTTCTCCAATCCTGCAGTTGTTCGCGGGTCAGATGGTTTCTGAAATGTTGTCCCAAGGCCAGTATATCCGCTTGTTCTTTTTGCGTTTGCTTAAACATCCGATTCAGCCTGGTGGTGAGCAGTTCTTCCAGCTTCCCGTTGATCTGCTCTTCCGTCGGGTGTCCCCTGGAGTCCAGGATGGTGACTTTCAGCCTGAGATGGCTTCGAAGGTAAGGTCTTCCATCCTTCATCCAGCTGCGATGAGTCAGCCTGTTGCTAATGATTTGAACGGTGGCGCTGTTCATAACCTCGACCTTCCCGAATGCGCTTTTTCCGTAAAAGGCATTGGCAACAAGGGTTTCGTCAGGACCGATTCGACCTGTCATCCTGCCATTCTTGATGATGGCTGAGCCTACGCATTCGATACTGGTGGATCTGCCTGCGCGAATGATCGGGACGATCACGTCGTGCGTATAGGAATGAATGCTTCGAAACATTTGCCATACGCGTGTGTCCGCCAACTGGGGGTTCCAACCGGCGTTTTTTTCAAAAAAATCATAAACGATGCTGCCGCTGTGCTCCGATTTCGCCTGCAATTCCGAAAAGAATTGATCCAGCTCTTCATCGCAGATCGCTAAAAGCGTTTTGGAAGAGATGTCCCTGGACCGATTAAAAGCGGAAATAATGTCTTCCATCCCCTTGCTGGCAAAGTTCTTATCCACGATGACGATTTTCAAATGCAGCAGATCCACTTGAGTCTCCATGTTCATGCTCATATGATCGATGATTTCATTGATGGTGTTGCCCGTGTCCGAAACGATATTGACAGTGCTGGTTTCATTCGTGACCGGAATGTCCAGAAACACCTTATATTGATTCTCCTCGGTTAACGAAATGCCCATGATCACCGGAAGCGAGCGATGGTTAATGTCTTTGTTATCCCAACAGCCTGCAAGCAAGGGGACCAGGGCGGCCAGCATGAGGAAGCACTTCAAAGGATGGCGGATGTTGAGCGGGTTGTCCATTTCAGGTTACCTCCGTTGCACGGTTTGTTTTGTGCTTGTGCCGCCATCCGATAAGGAACGTGATCAGCGGAAGCACCAGGAAAATATACAATCGCAATGGAATGATCAACACCTGCAAATTCTTGAGGTAATTCCAGTTGGGGATGGCCAAGGATATGGCAAACAGACCAGCGGTCAGAGCAATCAACGGATAGACCCTGGAGACGTTCGGGACAGCCTTCTGGGCAAGCGTCGCAAGGACCCATAGGGTTACTCCCAAGTACATCAGCGCAAACGCCATCAGACTTAATAAGAAGAATATCGTGATCCGATCAAACAACAGCCAGGTGATATTCACGGTATCTATGGTCATCAGCATAGGAAATTGGTATAACTCGGCAGTGGCTTGGCCAAAGGTCAGAAGCGGCAAATAGACCGATAAGAAGAACATGGGCAGCAGCAGAAGGGAGCCGAGCATCATTTTCTTGAGACTGATATGTATGGATGGAGGCAGCAATCCCAGGAAAAAGGAGCCGCCTGCGTAAACGAATAAACTGACCAGAAAATCGGGCTTTGCGATGAAATGCAAGGTTTGCTCGCGGTCAATGAGCGGCAGCAAATAATACCAATCCACATTTTGAAAGCCTAGGCAGAGAACAAACAAAATGGGGAACATGAACAACACAACCAACAGGACGCTGGTTCGAGCCATGCTGGACATTCCTTGCCACGCCATGAGAAAACCAATCGCAATCAATAGCAGCTGGACCGCCCACAACGGCGTGCTCGATAAGAAGACCAAAGTTAACATCTCGGAATAGGCCCTCAATGCTACGATGATAGCGATGCCGAAGTAAAAGAAAGCAGGAAGCAATAAGATCCACGCCAGGTATTTGCCGGTGCTGCGGAACATATCCACGACATTCGGCTGGGAGGCCCATTTGAGACCTTTAATGTACATATAAAGGGCAGCTGCATGCAGCGCATAGCTGATGGAGATTCCGATCCAGTGGCCCGTGTCCATGCCGGAAAACATGTCGGAGGGATAGAGGAAAAAAATAAGCCCCATATGACAAATCAGGTACAGGATGGTTGCTTGATAACCGTTCTTATCCATTTCGTTCATCCTTCTGATTCAATATTGGTAACGACAAGTAAGGAATCCCCATACTTTTTTGATGGCCCATATACGCACAGATGACAACGATTCCAGCAAGTAATCCCAGCATGCCATAGATGGCGGATAGTATGATCAGCAGATACTTGAACACTCGCACAGTTACGGAGTTTTGGAAACCTACCACCGTAGAAGAAGCTATGGTTGTACCCGCCAGCACAATAATCAACAGGTTGCTGACGAGTTTGGCGGATACGGCAGCTTGGCCAAGTATAATGCCGCCAACCATCGTAATGGTAGGACCCACGCTTTTGGGCAGACGGATGCTCGCTTCCAGGATGAGCTCCAGAACGATAAGGAGCAGCAGCGTCTCGACAAAGGCGGGATAAGGGACTTCTTGCCGGCTGTTAGCAATCGAGAGAGCCAGTTGAAGCCGAAGAACCTCAGGATTGACGGATACCAGGGCAACATAGAGTCCGGGAATAATCGTCGCGATCAATACGCCGACGATTCTCAAGAATCGGATCAGGTACATGAAGGGGAGGGGATAATTATGATCGTCCTTCATGCAGAACATATCCATGACAAGGCTGGGGATAATGATTGCGAACGGATAACGGTCAAGCATTAACACGGCCTTGCCCTGCTGAAGGGAGTGGGCTGCATTCTGCGGAAGTTCCGTCATGTTGAGGTTGGTAACGAGCGACCACGTGTTGACGCCAAGCATCTTCTCGAGCTGCTGGATATGATGAACATCCTGATCCAGACCCGCTTTGATTTTGGCTTGAATGGATTGTAATAAACGGGGTTTGATCTTGTCTTGCTGATAGATTAACAATAAGGATTTGGGATGGCTCTTTCCGACGGTGTACGTTTCCACTTGCAAGGAGGATCCGGTGCAATGTTTTCGAAGAATGCCGATGTTCGTATTGATATCTTCGAGAAAGGCGCTGCTGGAGCCGTATAATGTGTTCTCGGTTTCGGGAGATGCGACGGAGCGGGTGACAGTTTTCGATATCGGAAGAACGGCGCTGCAGGTTCCGGACACAGGTTCCAGAATGATCAGGTGGCCCTTCATGATGTCGGGTACAACCACTTCCAATTTGGGTTCAACAAGCTCGCCCACGATTTTAAGCAGATCAGCGGGCGGCAGGGCGATTTCGGTTAGATTCGAGGTTTGGGTTTGAAGCGATGCGATGCTCTGGGGAATATCCACTAATGAATCCAAACCGATCACCTGGACATGATATTGCAGCAATCGAATTTCAACATTGAAATAATCGGCGTTCGCTTTGAAGTATTCAGCCAGGCTTTCATTGAGATTCATATCTGCATCCGCTCCCAAGCCATACTTAATGTTAGATATCATTTCCATTTCAGCCTCTGCTTTATGCATGAAAAGTACGACCCGCTGATGTCACAATCGCATTGCCTTAATTGTCTATATGTTGGAATAGACGAAAAAGGAGAGAAACTGAATGGAAAAAATGCTCATTATTAATGCTCATCCGAAGGTGGAAGCAGCCGCCTCTGTCAGTTTACAGGTGCTTCAGCATTTTGTAGAGGCGTACACGAAATGGAATCCAGCAGGGATAATCGAACAGGTAGATTTATACCGCGATCATATACCTGCGATTGACTACAGGGTTCTTGAGGCATGGAGCAAAAAGGGAAGAGGGGAGCCGCTTAACGAAGAGGAGCAGCAGATCACGGACCGGATGTCCGTCATCCTGAGGCAGTTTAAGGATGCGCGGAAGTATGTCATTGCCATGCCATTGCACAATTTCAACGTTCCGTCCAAGCTTAAGGATTATATCGACAACATCCTCATCGCAAGGGAGACGTTTCGATACACGGAGAACGGTTCGGAAGGTTTGCTAACCGATGGCCGAAGTTTGCTGGTTATTCAGGCAAGTGACGCCATTTACACGAATAATGACTGGTATACCGAGGTGGAATACTCTCATAAATACCTGAAATCCATGTTTAACTTCATGGGGATCATGGATGATCAGATCATCCGGGCGCAAGGGAATGCCATTCTGGATCCAGGTGAAATTCTGGAGAAAGCTTTTCAGGAAGCCGAAACAGCTGCGAAGGCCTTGGCTATGGCGGAGATTTCGAATAAAGAGCCGATACAAAGTGGATTAACGGAATAGGAATGTGCCATGAACAAGGCTGCCTGATGGCAGCCTTGTTTATATGTATCCGTGATCCTTTAAATAAGCATGCAGGAGCATCATTCCGTCACGGATCTCGCCAGGCTCAAGATGGCCGTAGCCAAACAGCAGCTTGTTGGCGTGGAGACCTTTTTGAATGCTGTGATAATCCAGCGGCGTGATGCGTATTCGATCTTGCCTGATCTTCTGCCTGAAAGCCTCGTCAAAGACAGCACCGGGAAACCCTACAGCAATATGCAAACCGGCTGCATCCCCCCAAGAACACCAATCATCTCCGAAGTGTTCATGTAATGAAGACAAGAGGACCTGCCTGCGTTCGCCGTAGATCTTACGCATTTTCCCGATATGCCTGTCAAATTTTCGGGTATGTAAAAATTCGGCCAAAGCAGCCTGTTCAAAAGGGGGATTCTGCACATCGGTATGGGTACGTAACCGGCTCCAGCTTTGTTGAAGCTGACGGGGAACCACCGCGTAACCGATGCGAAGCGCAGGGAATAGAACCTTGCTGAATGTGCCTACATAGACCACCCTATCGGGATCCATGGCATATAAAGGCGAGACGGAATCCCCGTAATATCTGAACTCGCTGTCATAATCGTCCTCAATGATATAGCTGCCGTTCTTCCTGGCGTAACGAATAAGGTCAGCGCGCCGGTCGGCCGGCAGGATACCGCCAAGTGGAAAATGGTGAGAGGGGGTGACATACACGGGAGCACTTGATTTGCCGCCCAGCAGATCTGTTTGCATGCCGCATTCGTCCACGGGAACTGGATGTATGCGATACCCTTTATTGATAAACGTTTGCAGCATCTCGATATTGCAAGGATCTTCAAACCATATCTCCTGACGGTCCCGAAAGAGCAAATCGGCAAGGACGCTGAGCGCATGCGTCGCGCCTGCCGTTATGTATATATCCTGGGCATCCACGCTGAGCCCTTTGCTGCGATATAGCCATAAAGCGATTTCATTGCGCAGCGCCGGCAGGCCCTGGGGCCCCGTATAACCCAGCAGGGCGGAGCTCATGCCGCCAAGGGTTTTCGATGAAATTTGCTGCCATGCGTACCGCGGGAATAATCTCAGTTCTGGCTGGCCCGTGCGAAAATCCGCTGCAAAGTCAGGAGGACCTTCTTTCTGCGCCCGTGGTGCGGCGTCAGTCGGAGGCTCCAGCACGATGCCTGGGGCGACGCGCGTCGGCGCTCCTTGCCTGCTGACCACATAGCCCTCGACGTTCAGCATGTCCAGAGCTTCGTTGACCGTGGCACGAGATACGTTCAGAACCCTGGCCAATTGACGGGAAGAGGGGACGGCTTCTCCTGACGGCAGGTTTCCTTGAACGATCTTATCCCTTATGGCCAAATAAATTTGGCGTTTGAGCGAAACTTCGCTGTTCCGATCTAATTTGATTCCCCACATGTAGGATCGACCTCCAACTGGTATGCTTATATTTGTGTTCAACTGGCTCTTTGATCATACCAGTTAATTTCATATGATTGTAGCATAGATTAGCGGTTATCGATTGGAGATTTTAAGGGGGTGTGATCATGTTGGAACGATGGAAAGGGATGCTTTATTTAATGGGGGCCTTCACGCTGGCAGGAACCTCTGTCATCACGGCATGGCTGTTGAACGGAAAGTTAGGTGCGTTTACGATAACGGCGGCCAGCTTATTGCTGGCTTTGTTATGCATGCTTCCTCTTTGCATGAAGGATTTGAGGAGAACGGTTGGAAGGCTGTCATGGGGTGTATGGGGGTATCTGTTTTTTCAGGCGCTCTTGGGTATGTTTCTGTTCCGGATGTTTCTATTGCATGGCCTTCTTCATACCAGCACGGCAGAAGCCGGAATACTCACGGGGACTACGCCCGCTTTTACCGTGATGTTGGCATTCACGATCCTGAAAGAATCGGTTAGCGGCAGCAAGCTGGCAGGCTTTCTCAGCACGGTAGGAGGCATCCTCGTATTACAAGGCATGCTCACGCCCGGCCTTTCTTTCAAGGTGCAGCACATATACGGGAATCTGCTGGTGATCTGCGCGGCTCTAAGCGAATCCGGCTTTAACCTGCTATCTCGTATCGGTTCGGTGAAGCAAACGGCTTCTCCAAACCATACCATCCATCCTGTAGTCCAAACAACGCTCGTCTCGGCGATCGCCTTCCTATTATGCTTGATTCCCGCAGGTTTCGAGGATCCTGTCCATTCTCTGGCCGCCATCGGGTTACGAGAATGGCTGGCACTGATATGGTATGGTCCGATCGTGACGGCCGCGGCGTTCATCATGTGGTATGCCGGCATCAAGCGCTGCCATGTTTCAACAGCTGCCGCTTTTTCCGGCATGATGCCTTTCACTTCTCTATTGTTATCTGTCATGGTACTAAAAGAACCCGCTGGATGGGAGCAGTGGGGCGGAGGCATCCTGGTCGTTCTCGGTATGTTCCTCATTGGCAGGCAGCAGGCCATAAGCCCTCCGTCGACCAAACAGCTTCAGTCGGAACATGGAAGCCTAGCTGGAGTGAGGGAATAGGTTAACAAAAAGAAGCAGCGTTGATCGCTGCTTCTTTGGCTTGAGGAATCGGCAAGGCTCAGCATTTCAAGAGACTGGGATGCTATGATGCTTAAATGCTATTTTTCTTCGGGTCTCTTGATTTGAAGCGGCGGCGGAATGAGCCATCCTTTTTCCTTATTCATTTGAAGAATCCGTACACCCTGAGCCGTCTTGGCGAGATGATATTTAGCGAATAACGCACCGATATCCTCCCGGATCGATTGTCCCATGATTTGGCTGCATGCTACCAGTCCGAGCGAGGTGTCCGCTGCGATTTTGGCCGCGATTTCCGGATCCGTGAATCTGGCGCCGGCCGGAATATCCTCAAGTTTGACAGGGGGTCTTTCGGGAAGCCCCGGTGCGGGCGGGATTCCGTTGTCGGTAAGCAGCTCATCGCATTCTTTAATCTCGAGTTTAGCCTGTTCCAGCAGATCATTTAGAATTTTTTTAAGGTCTTTATCTCCCGCATGATTCAAATATGCCTCGTAGCAGGACACCATTCCCTTTGCCAGCATGGAGGATTCCCATACGCTAAAAATCTCCCCGTAATGCATGGGCTCATCTTTAGGGTTTCCGCTTAATATACCCATCCATATTCGCTCCTTTAATATTTATCCAAACAGAGTCATTATGTACAGGAGGGTATTGTTTCATTCTAATCAGAACGAAATTCTCGGAAATTTGCAGGAAATCATTGTATCGGATGCTGACGCAAGGATAAAGAGGGCCAGATCAACCTCATCGTTCCGGAAAAACCAGATCTCGCAGTTGCGAAAGTGCTGCAAGATCCGGCGGTTTGTATAAAAAATAATTATAATCATACGGCCTATATATATGAGTTTGTTGAGGATGATACCCTTGAGTGCAAGGAGGGATTTGGATGCGTTTATTTCCTGTCACTTACTCGCTTCTGTCTAAACAAGCGGTAGGGTTACATATCCAACACCATTATGAGATCGGTTCCGTTGTGAAAATTCAGTATTTCTTGCGGGGTATGAACGATACGTATGCTGTAGAAACCGAGGTTGATAAGTATATCTTCCGTATCTATAGGGCTGATCGAAGAAACAGGCCTGACATCGAGTTTGAATTGGAATTGCTGCGGTTTCTCAGTGCAAACGGGATCAGCGTGTCAGAGCCCATTCCGGGAAAAGACGGCGCGTACCTTAGCGGATTTAACGTCATGGAGGGAACCCGGTACGGGGTTCTATATCAATATGCGGAAGGACACGAGATGCCGATTCACGCCGCAGCGGACAGTTACCGGTTCGGTGAATCCATCGGCCATATGCATAAGGCGGCGGATCAATTTGAAAGTCGGTCTGCAAGGGAACGGCTGGATATGGAGTTTCTTATAGATCGGCCTTTATCCATCATCAGATCCTATATGGAGCATCGGTTGACGGATGTTAACTACCTTAGTGAAATGGCAACGGAACTTAAGAAACGAATCTCGGAGTTTAAGGTTCAAGGTTTAGATTGGGGCGTGTGCCACGGAGATTTGCACGGCAATACGAATGCTGCGTGGACAGAGGACGGAAAGCTGACCCATTATGATTTTGATTTATGCGGTTACGGCTGGAGAGCTTACGATATTGCGGAGTTTAGGCTGGCCAGAGAAATACATAGCAGACATGACCCCGAGGAAGTCGAAAGATTATGGGACGCCTTTCTGAGAGGGTATTGTAGCGCCAGATCTCTCGGCGAAAATGATCTAGCTGCAGTCCCTGTATTTGTTGCCACTCGGCAGCTTTGGCTCTTTGGTCTATGCTTTCGCGATTCGGAATTTGTGGGCATTGCCGACTTTGATGAAGGTTTTATAGATAGCAAAATGCAGTATTTCAAGCGTTTGGAATATGTCTAGGATGGAGGTAAATATATGAAAGTTACCGTGGAGTTAACCGATGCTTCAACCAAATTTATGATTAACAATCTATATCCGCTATATTTGCATGATTTATCGGAGATATGGGGGTGGAAGCCCAATCGATACGGCGTCTTTGAAGATGACGATACTAGAACCTTATATGACCAGAATCAAGTTTTTGATATATGGTGGGAGAAGCCCTCGGTTTTGTTTCCCTATCTGATTCGAGTGGATGGTATCCCGGCAGGCTTTGCCTTGGTAGCAACCCCGCCATACACGTTTGGCAGTGAATTTTACATGAATGAGTTTTTTGTTATGAAACCCTTCCGAGGCAAACATGTTGCTGAGAATGCTGCATCGCAAGTGTTCGGCAAGCATGCCGGCAGCTGGGAAGTCCAGACGAATGCCACCGATCGCAATAAACGGGCGCAGGCATTCTGGAGAAAGACGATGCACAACTATGTTTCGCCCTCTCCCATGCAGGAATTTGTTGCAGCGAGGGACGACAAAGAGATGCTGATCTTTCAGTTTGTTACATCGCGGGTGTAAAGTCTGACATACCTATATGTCTTCTAAACAAAAGAAGTGATCGACATGGCGAAAAAACAATTCATACTTGAGGTATGAGTTGTTTTTTTATTTATGGTTCGGGTGTCCCTTTTTTGGAAGATGAGGGGTTATACAGACGTAAATAAGATTTACATGGAGGTGCGTCTTCGAATTGGATTCGATCGAGGAGTACGTGAGACGTGTTAAGGCCGGTGAGGTGGATTGTTTCGAGCCTATCGTCGAAACGTACAAAAAACAGATTTACCTATATTGCTGCCGAATGCTCGGCTGCAAGCAGGATGCGCAGGATGCCGTCCAGGAAATCTTTATCAAAGCGTTTACCAAGCTTAATACCTATGAAGCCAAGGTTTCGTTCTCATCATGGTTATACAAGATTGCATATCATCATTGTCTCAATATTCTTCGTAAGCGACGAGTTCGCATGCGAGTAAGCCGACTGATCAAACCTACGGGTTATGCTGATAGCGTGGAAGAGACGCTGGAGCGCAAGTGGTTTAGCGAACCGTTGGAATATGCCATGACCAAGCTCTCGGCAGAGGAGCGAAATCTGCTTGTGTTGCGGGTTTTTGAAGATAGACCATTTACGGAGATTGCGCAGATTCTGGATAAGAATCTAAGCGCGGTGAAGAAAAAATATGCTCGGATGAAACAGAAAGTCATCCAACTGATTCAGGAGAAGGAGGGGACGGGGTTATGCGAGATTCGGGACAGCCGGAGCAAGATCGAATTCTGAGAAGCATGGAATTGCACTCTGTGGATGAAGAAGTAGACGTGACTCCCGCCATCATGCAAAAGGTGCGACAAATTCACCGGAAGAAACACGGAAGAAATGACGGCAATTGGAAGAAAACCTTAATGATCGCAATGCTTACTGCGATTTTGATTCTTTCGTCGCTTAGTGTTTACGCCAGTCATTATTTGATACAGATCAAGAACAAGGAAGGCGAAGTCATTCTGTCTACCATAAAGCCATGGAAATATTCCGAATCGGAATATAACGCCAAACGTGTGAAAGAGACGGAAGAAGAGCTGAGAAAGAGGTTAAAGCCGGGAGAACAGGCGGTATTTTATATCAAGGACCTGCACATGACGCCACTCGTCAAAGAACAACCTCTGAATTATTTTTATATGTTGACTAAGCATTCAAATTATCAGGAACTCGCAAAAGAAATCGAGGATAAAGGCGCTCCCGTGCTTCAAGAGCCTGAATTTGTACCGAAAGGGTATCGTTTTGATTATGGACAGATTCAAATTAGGAACAATCCCGTATGGGGCACACCGGAGTATGAAACGCTTCTGAATGAACTCAAAGAGCAGGCAGAGAAGTCGGATGTAGAACAGGGACTGTTCTATAAGATTGTTCCTTGGTTCAAGATTGCATCTACAGGAATGGAATATCGTAAAGGCGAATATCGGATCAAGATGGTAGCTTTTGCCCGAGAGAAGGGCTCCAAGGCCGGGGTGCCCACAAACCAAGCCATAAAAATAAAGGTGAAAGGGAAAGAAATGATTCTGTCAGCCAGTCCATCCAGCCCTTCGCGCAGCTTGACTTGGCTAAGTGACAATGAAGAGGTGCTGTATATCATTAAGGATGACCCAAAGGATCCGTTGTCCAAGGATGAGTTTGCGAAGATCGCAGCTGGTCTTGTTTCGGAATAAACGGTGAGCCGCTTTTTTTTACAAAATGTCCCTTTTTGATGACGGCAAGGTGTTATATAAGATGTTATTAAAACCAACTCAAAGGGCTTTGCCGCCGAAAGGAGCACGAATGGAACATGATTAAAAACAAGATGAAAGTCGCATTATTTCTCGCAGCCACGATGATGGTCGGATCCGTCAACGCATACGCAGCCAGTACCGAAGGCATTTCGATTTCAAAGACGATGTCTGCCAAACCTGAGAAGGGAGTCGTTTCATATGACGATCAAATCACGGACTTGGTCAACAGACTTAAGCCAGGCCAGATGATTGCCTACTATGCTGCCGATCAGGAATTTAACCGAACAGATCAAATCTACTTTACATCCAAAGGCTTTGCTTTCACTAAGTATACGGATTATTTGGCGAAGTCGAAGGCAATGAGTGCACCGTCTCTGACCAAGCCTGCAGCCTTGCCGAAAGGGTACACTTTCAAGAACGCGGTTGTATACTTAAAGAGTCCTGAAAGAACGTCGAGCTTATACAAGAAGCTGGACAAGGAATTGAAGGGGAAGGCTGCTAACGGCGAGAAGTTCGTGTATTCCGAGATCATGAAGGTGAATGAAGCATCCGCCGCGATTCTGAACTATGAAAAAGGCAAAGTAAAGCTTCAAGTCGTAGCGAGTGATATCGTTCCCGAACAGCCGATAGGCGGAACGCCCGTACCGCAGGAGAAACCGAACGAATCCAAGGAAACCATCGTCATTAACGGTGTCGAATGTGTCTACACCGCCGACTCGAAGGGAAGGGATCACCTGGATTGGGTGGATGAGGAGCAACAGATTCGTTACAGCATCTGGGCGGAAGACGTCAAGTCTGATATTCTTCGCTATGCCCAAAATATGCTTGCTCAAAAGTAGAAGCTCTGCCTTTTCGATGCAATAACCCATGTTTATATTTTTTGCTCTAACGTCTGAGCTCTTTCATATAACAAGCATAGGATATTGTGTTCCGAAAATAAAGGAGGCTAGAACCCTGAGTGAAGTTGCTGGATACAATGGCGGAGGATACGAATCGGTTGGAGCGGTGCTGGTTCTCTTTATTCTCTTGGTCATGGTCATCATCTTGTCTGCTTTCGGATTCGGAATTGGAGTTTAATAGGTAATGAAAAAAACCCGCACCGTTTGCACGGTGCGGGTTTCTTCCGTTCATTGCGAGGCATGGCTTCCCGTTGACGAGATCGCATCGGATTCTATAAGCAAGGACAACCATTGGCTATATAACTCCCACGGTTTCCCTGAGTCCAGCAATGCTTTGCAGGTATATATCCCTTCTTCGACGGACCTGACCTTGTCCGCCAACTGTAAACGTACCGCACCATTCAGCAGCACCTGGTAGATAAAAGCGAGATCCCCTTTGCCTAGCAGAACCTTTTCCGTAGCGTCAGCTTGTTCGGAAGGAGTCCAACCGATATCCGGAACCGGTACATCTAGCCCGTACGTCTCGGGATCGATGATCTGCAGGCAGGCCTTACCGTTTTCGATCCGGTATGTCCGCGTGGGCCGGTGAATGAATAGTTCATCGGAGCCTTCACTGCCTTGAATAATGATCGCTTTACGATAATCGAGTTTCATGATCAATCGGCTTAACCGGTCAAAGACCGTATTATGGTATACGCCGAAGGTTAAATAAGGGGAGTGGGAATAATCGACAAACTTTTCCGCCGTGTTGAGCACGGTCCGCATCCCCAGTTCCTCACGAATCGGGCGAAGCTGCTTTAGCGGAGGGCACCATTCTTCCGCATCTACATATAATACGCCCGTCCGTTTAGCCACCCGGATGCAAGAGTCTTTTGCCAGTGCCGGTCCAGTTATTCCTTTCGCCGCGAGTATATCCGACAAGGTGATCCCCCACTTTGGAGGGAGGGATGCAGTCCCGTGCAGCGTAACAGGAAGATCGGCAGCCGCGAGCACAAAAGCAGTAGCTAACGTCGAGAAAAAAGAAGACTTTCTGCCGTCATAAGGACCTGCGCAGTCGATACCCTCATGAAGAAACGAACGGTCCGCATATTCACGACTGACCTTCACGAATGCTTCCAATTCTTCCACGCTTTCCATCTTGATGCGTTCAGCGATGAAAAAGGCGCCGATCTGCGCAGGAGTAGCCTGTGCACCCAGAATCGATGCGGCAGCCTGAAGGGCTTCCTCGTAAGTCAGGTCCCGAGCTCCGCGTTTGCCGCGTCCGACTTCTTTCAATAAATGAATCATGATTTTTTGGCACCTCCTGAACCGGTCTCTTGGAGCAATTGATACAGCTTTACGATCGAGGTGGCGACGTCCACCATTCTTTTTCTTTCATTCATCGCCTGTTTGCGCAGGACATCGTAGGCTTCGGATTCCGAAATTTGTTTCATTTCGCATAGAATGCCTTTGGCCATATCAATCCATTTTCGTTCTTCAATGCGGGCTAGGAGCTGCGTTTTTTCGTCATGCCACTGTTGACGTTCGTAAAAATGCTTTGAACTAAAATGAAGCGTCCAATGCAGCTCGTGCTCCTTCATGGAGGGGAATAAAAGTCCATCAATTGTAACATCATCTTCACATGCTTCGAGAGATTGCGAAGCGGCATGATCGCTGCACCACCACAGAACCGGCACGTGCTTTTGTTGTTCAAGGGTGCTGCACCATGGCTTGATCGAGGCGACCGGAAGATGGAGAACCGTTCCGTCAGCCTCCATGATTCCGGCCAACGCTTGCTTCTCATTGCGAGCAAGGTGGATCTTATAGCCGTATGAACGAAGGATAAATTCCGGAAGAAGCGCCTTGGCAGCTGTGTCACTTCGCTCTGAAGCAGGGACCGGATGGTGGATAACCAGCAATGAACGCATGGATTGACGCTCCCTTCATAAATGAAATCCTGTCAGAGATTAAGCTTTAGCACAAAACAGAAACTATGTTAATTTATATAACATAAATCACAAGTGGATGTCGATAATTAATTAAATTCCTAGTTTTCGTGTCAAATATGTTGACAGAACTCAAATGCGTAGTGTATATTTCCCTCAAGAACTTTATACTTCCCGGATACAACGGTGTATCCCATTAGCGGCAAAGAAGCCTGTTTTCGTTCCCGGTCAGAGTGTGCCTACTCTGCTGGATCGAATGCAGGCTATTTTGTTTTTTTTAAGATTTGTTGATGGATGAGTATATCGAAGGTGTTAGACGGAGGGAGAGCGAACCATGACAAAAAAGAAGCTAGTGATGATCGGGAATGGCATGGCAGGAGTACGGGCTATCGAGCATCTAATCAAGCTTGCGCCCGATGCGTATGAGATTACGATATTCGGAGCGGAGCCTCATCCAAACTACAATCGGATCATGCTGTCATCCGTCCTCGCAGGCGGAACCGATTTGAAGGAAATCATTATTAATGACTGGGATTGGTACAAGGAGAACCGGATCCAATTGCATCCAGGCCATACGGTGAACCGGATCGATACTCAGCATCGCAAAGTATTCTCCGAGCAAGGAGCTGTCGCTCCCTATGATGCTTTGATTATTGCGACCGGCTCCAATCCGTTTATGCTGCCTTTGCCGGGTGCCGACAAGGAAGGCGTGATCGCCTTTAGGGACATCCAGGATTGCGAAACGATGGTGAAGACGTCGCAGCAATATAAGAAAGCGGTGGTCATCGGCGGAGGTCTCTTGGGTCTGGAGGCTGCTCGAGGTCTTCTGCATCTGGGCATGGATGTATCCGTGGTTCACCTGAATCCCTATTTAATGGAACGGCAATTGGACGAGACGGCAGCCAAAATGCTGCAACGTGAACTCGAAACCCAAGGAATGACGTTTTTGCTGAATAAACATTCGGAATCGATCTCGGGTCGGAAGCGGGTGAGGGCGCTCCATTTTACGGACGGCAGCAGCGTCGAGACCGATCTGATTGTGATGGCCGTCGGGATCAAGCCAAACGTTTCTCTGGCACAGTCCTCCGGGATTGAGGTTAACCGCGGAATCGTCGTTAACGACTATATGGAGACGAACGTCCCCGGCGTCTATGCGGTGGGCGAATGCGCGGAACATCGGGGCATCGCTTATGGGCTTGTAGCCCCGCTGTACGAACAAGGAGCGGTACTCGCCAAGCATCTGGCAGGTGTGGAGACGAGCGGATATGCCGGTTCCGTCACGTCAACGAAATTAAAGGTGTCCGGCGTGGATGTATTCTCCGCAGGTCATTTTGCAGACCCGGAAGGAACCAGATCCATGCGATATCAAGACGAGGTCGAAGGGGTTTACAAAAAAATCGTCGTCCGCGAAGACCGGCTCATCGGGGCTGTTATGTTCGGCGATACGGGGGATGGACCCAAGCTGTTTTCGCTCATGAAGAGCGGGGAATCCATCAAAGGCAGAGAGAAGGAGCTTCTGTTAGGCTTCGCGTCTAACGCAGGCGTTGTATCCACGGAGCAGCGGCTGGCTCAGCTGGCGGATGATGAGATCATTTGCGGCTGTAACGGCGTATCGAAAGAAGCGATCAAAGATGCCATTCTTACGAAGAATTGCAACACCGTCGCATCCGTTAAAGCTTGTACCAAAGCTTCGGGATCCTGCGGCGGCTGCAAACCTCTGGTCGAGGGACTCGTTCAATTATACGCCGGGGATGCTGCCGGGGAGCCGGTAAAAGAAGGGATATGCGGGTGTACTTCCCTTGGAAGAGATGAAATTATCGCCGAGATCACCCGTCTTGGACTGGGTACCGTGAAAGAAGTGATGAACGTGCTGGGATGGGACAATCCGGAGGGGTGCTCCAAGTGTCGTCCATCGCTGAACTACTATCTCGGCATGCTGTTTCCGGAATCCTACGTAGACGAGAAGGAATCCCGTTTCACGAACGAGCGGTACCATGCCAACATTCAGAAGGATGGCAAGTATTCCGTGGTGCCCCGGATATACGGTGGGGTGACGTCGCCTTCGGAGCTAAAGAAAATCGCCGAGATTGCGGAAAAATTCGATGTGCCGATGGTCAAGATTACGGGCGGACAGCGGATCGACCTGCTCGGCGTCAAGAAGGAGGATTTGCCGAGGATGTGGGAGGAGCTGGATATGCCTTCCGGGTATGCTTACGGTAAAGCCCTCCGTACGGTTAAAACTTGCGTAGGGTCCACGTTTTGCCGATTCGGCACGCAGGATTCCATAGGTATGGGCGTGCGTTTGGAGAAAGAATTTGAGCGGCTGAGCACCCCGGCCAAAGTGAAACTGGCGGTTTCCGGATGTCCTCGAAACTGCGCGGAAGCCACCATTAAGGATTTTGGCGTTGTGGCAATTGATGGCGGCTGGGAACTGCACGTCGGCGGCAATGGAGGCGTTCATGTCCGGGCCACGGAATTGTTATGCGTCGTTAAAACCGAAGACGAGGTGGTCGAATGGGCCGGAGCCTTTATCCAATATTACCGCGAGAACGCTCAATGGAATGAACGGACGTCGGTTTGGATCGAGCGGGTGGGCCTGGACCATGTGAAACAAGCATTGGAGAAGAAAGAGGACCGCGCCGCTCTTGTTTCCAGAATAAAGCTGGCTTTAAGCAAACAAAAGGATCCGTGGAAGGAGATTACGTCAGACAGCGAGCTTCGTAAAAATTTCGTGCCATTGCCTGACGCCGAAGCTGTGACGAAATAGGGGGAGAACCAATATGGCGAAACTGCATGTAGGGTATGTGAACGAAATCGATCCTAAGGGATCAAGAACCATTGAAATCGGGGGAACGGAAATTGCGCTGTTCCGCTTGTCGGACGGGAATATTCTGGCCGTCGAAAACAAGTGCCCGCATAAAGGAGGCAAGCTTTCAGAAGGGATGGTCTGCGGGAAGCAAGTACACTGTCCGCTGCATGATTGGAAAATCGATCTGTGCAGCGGGCAGGTTCAAGAGCCGGACACGGGTCATGTAAACACTTACCAGATCGAAGTGGATCCGGCAAGCGGCGCGATTTACTTGCTGGATCTTACAGCATAACGCGTTTTCAGCCATTTTCCGCTGTCATGTCTGAGGCTGTCATAAATGTTAAGGATTGATCTCATTAGAAGGAGTAGACCGACATGGATTACGTGAAACCGGATCAGGTGATGCATGACATGGTTGAGGCTGGGGCCGCGAAGGCGCGGCAGAAGACTTCGCAGATGCTTATTCGCGGCATACTGTCCGGCTCTATCCTGGCATGCGCCACCACGCTAGCATTTACAGCTTCGACCCAAACGAATACCCCGATGGCGGGCGCGCTCCTATTTCCGGTTGGCTTCGTCATCATTGTAGTGCTGGGTTTAGAACTGGTCACCGGAAGCTTTGCACTCTTGCCGTTAGCCGTCCTGCAGAAGAAGGTGTGGCTCTGGAATCAAATCCCCGTGCTTATAGGTAACTTTATCGGCGGATCGGTATGTACCGGGGCGATGCTGTACATTGCCCAATATGGATTCGGTAAGAGACGCGGGGTTACGCGGATGGCGACCGGTTATTCTGGCCGCGGGGTTATGGAGGCGACGGCCGTTTCCGTCGAGAAAAGACGATGAGGCCGGGCATGGTGCATATCGTCGGCGCAGGACCGGGAGACCCGGAGCTGATTACGCTGAAAGCCCTCCGGCGTATCCAGGAAGCGGACGTCATCATGTACGATCGACTGGTGAACGAGGAGCTGTTGAATTACGCGAAGAAGGATGCTGTGCTTGTATACTGCGGCAAGGCACCCGGACGCCATTCTCTTACACAGGAGAGGATCAACGAGAACTTGGTGGCCTTTGCCCTTGACGGTCATCATGTCGTCAGACTCAAGGGAGGCGATCCGCTGATCTTCGGTCGAGGGGGAGAAGAAGCTTGCGAATTGGCTGCACGCGGCATTCCCTTCGAATTCGTGCCAGGCGTTACCTCGGCTGTGGGCGCTTCCTCGTCCGCAGGAATTCCTCTGACTCACCGCGGAGCCAGTACCTCGGTCGCTTTTGTCAGCGGAACGAGCTGCCATGGTAAGGAGCAGAGCGTGAGGTGGGACTTGCTGGCGCACAGCGTGGATACGCTTGTGGTGTACATGGGTGTCAGCAGAATGGACGGCATCTGTAAAGAAATGATCGCTCATGGCAAGCCGCCGTGGACTCCCGCCGCCATCGTCGAGCAGGGAACCAGGGCGGAAGAGAGAATCTTCACGGGTACGCTCGGAACCATCTACAGGATTTCTCATCGGATGAACGTGAAAAATCCGGCCCTGCTGATCATTGGAGAAGTGGTGCGGGTCAGAGAGCAGCTCCTGAAACTGGCGGCGGAGCGCAGGAGAAGACAGGTTAACCCTTGTGCAGACATGAGGAGATGTATGCGCAGCCTGCAATTACGCTAGATACTTTTAACCATGGAGTGAACCCTTCTTGATTGGGGGTTCACTTTATTTTGCTGTGGAACATGTTAGCGGGGATGGGAAGGCATACAATAATACGGACCCGGCATTCGAGAATATCCGATTCTTTGCCGCTGAGAGAGGAAAACGCTTACACCTCGAAGAATATCATGTTTACACCATCTGTAACGATCAAGCTGGAGTGAAGTCGAAATTATTTGTTTTAGTAAAGGGAAAGAACGGGGGAAATGCATGAAATATGACGTCATCGTGATAGGAGCCGGTTTATCGGGTCTTGTGGCTACCGCCGAAATGGCCGATGCCGGCAAGCGGGTGCTGCTGCTTGACCAGGAACCGGAAAGCTCTATTGGCGGGCAGGCATGGTGGTCTTTTGGCGGTTTATTCCTTGTCGATTCGCCCGAGCAGAGAAGATTGGGGATCCGGGACTCCCGTGAACTGGCATGGCAGGATTGGCTTGGAGCCGCTGGTTTCGATCGGGAGGAGGACGAGGATCTGTGGGGGCGGAAATGGGCCGAGGCCTATGTCGACTTTGCCGCCGGCGAGAAGCGGGCATGGCTGCATTCGTTAGGAATTCGGTTCTTCCCAGTCGTCGGCTGGGCGGAACGCGGCGGATATCTCGCCGAGGGCCACGGCAATTCCGTTCCGCGTTTTCATATTGTGTGGGGGACAGGGCCAGGTGTCGTACAGCCATTTGAGTCCAGGGTCAGAGACGCCATCCGTTCCGGCGCAGTTGAATATCGTCCGCGTCACCAAGTCGATGAGCTGATTACGCGCGAGAATGCCGTCATCGGAGTAAGGGGCTCGGTCCTTGCACCGAGCTCGGCCGGCCGGGGCGAAGAAAGCTCCCGCGAGGTCATTGGCGACTATGAATATTATGCGGAGGCTGTGGTTGTCTCCAGCGGAGGCATCGGCGCCAACCACGAGCTGATCAGGCAGCATTGGCCGTCCCGGCTAGGCAAGCCTCCACGAGCGATGCTCTCCGGCGTTCCCGCGCATGTGGATGGACGGATGCTGGGAATAACGGAGCAAGCCGGCGGGCGGGTCGTCAATCGAGACCGGATGTGGCATTACACGGAAGGGATTAAGAACTGGGACCCGGTATGGTCCAAGCACGGCATCCGGATACTGCCGGGTCCATCGTCAATATGGCTTGATGCCAAGGGGCAACGTCTTCCTGCTCCGAATTTCCCGGGTTTCGATACGCTGGGAACCCTGAAAGCCATTCAGGATACGGGCTTTGACTATTCCTGGTTTCTTCTGACCAGAAAGGTCATTGAGAAGGAATTTGCCCTGTCCGGCTCGGAACAAAACCCGGATTTGACCGGAAAGAGCATCCGTAAAGTGCTGGGAAGGGCAAGCTCGGGCATTCCTGGCCCTGTGCAGGCATTTCTGGATCACGGGGAGGATTTTGTTGTCGCCGATTCACTGCACGAGCTTGTGGACGGCATGAATAAGCTTGCAGGCAGCGATCTGGTCAAGCTGGACGATTTGAAGCGCCAGCTTGCCGCCAGAGACCGCGAGATGGACCAGGCTTTTACTAAGGATCTGCAGATCACGGCGCTCCGGGGAGCAAGGAATTATATAGGCGATCGCTTGGTGCGCGTAGCCAAGCCGCATAAATTTCTTGATCCGGCCCATGGTCCATTGATTGCGGTGCGCCTGCATATTCTTAGCCGGAAAACACTGGGCGGGCTTCAAACGGATCTATCGGGGAGGGTGCTGAGTGCATCCGGCGAACCGGTTCCCGGGCTCTACGCGGTTGGAGAAGCGGCCGGCTTTGGTGGTGGGGGCGTTCATGGTTACCGTGCATTGGAGGGAACGTTTTTGGGCGGCTGCCTGTTTACGGGAAGGCAGGCGGGGCGGAGCATCGCACAACTGTAAGGTTCAGGAGGTCGTCCATCCTTGGAAAATTGTGCAAAAGGCCCCTTATCGTTGTCATCCTCCCCCCAGTCATAATAATGAAACAGCCTCCTATCGAAGTCGATAGGAGGCCGTTTTCAGTTATGGCTTAAGGAAGGATGTTGCCGGCCGCGCGGTAAATGGCGTACCATTCCTCGCGAGTCAGCGTAATATCGCCTGCTTTGATGCAGTCATTCAAGCGGTTGATATTCATTGTTCCAATGATGGGCTGCATTTGTGCAGGGTGGCGAAGAAGCCAAGCAATGGCAATCGTCGTATTGGTAACGTTATATTTTTCAGCGATTTCATCGATCTTCTGGTTAAGCTCAGGGAACTTGTCGCTTCCAAGGAATACGCCTTCGAAGAACCCGTATTGGAAAGGCGACCAAGGCTGAATCGTAATGTCGTGCAGTCTGCAGAAATCCAGAACGCTGCCATCGCGGTTAACCGCGGCGTCGTTCTCCATATTCACGTTGATTCCGCTTTGAATCATGGTGGTATTCGTGATGCTAAGCTGCAGCTGGTTGGCCACGAGCGGCTGTTTCACTGCTTTTTTCAACAGCTGGATCTGCATCGGATTCTGGTTGGATACGCCGAAATGACGCACTTTCCCGGAGCTTTCGAGCTGATCGAATGCTTCAGCCACCTCTTCAGGCTCAACCAAAGCATCCGGACGGTGGAGCAGGAGAACGTCGAGATATTCGGTACGAAGTCTTTTGAGGATGCCGTCGACGGAATTCAAGATATGCTCTTTGGAGAAATCGAACATGCCCTGACGGATACCGCATTTGGATTGAAGAATGATCTTCTCGCGGACTTCCGCATTCATATGTATCGCATCTGCAAAAATCTCCTCGCAAGCTCCGCCGCCATAGATGTCGGCATGGTCGAAGAAGTTGGCTCCTTGCTCCAGTGCGGATTGCACGAAACGTTCGGCTTCGGCTTTTTCCAGCGAATTTATGCGCATGCAACCCACGGCTACAACAGGTGCTTCCAGTGAACTGCTTCCTAGTTTCATCGTTTTCATGATTGCGGTCCTCCCATTCAAAATAGGTTGATTGTACGGCCCCGCGCTATAATGCAGGGGCAGCCGAGATCGTGTAAGCGAACGACTAGATGAATAGGTTCATGCTGACAGTCTCTAGTGTATTGTGACATGCAGACGGCGCAATGTACAAGCTTAATTTTCTCTCCCATGCAGCAATGTGGGTTATGGATCCCGCATGCGATTTCGGAAGCAACCTTGGATTCACCGCATCCTTAATGCAGGGCCTTTACTTTTCGAATGACGATCCGGCGTGAACAGCTCCGGCTGATCCCATAGGCCGGGATGAAGGTTCGTTCCGTATAAATGTTCTCTTCTGATTTGAACAATGTCACACCGCTGTTCTCTACTATCAGGAATTCAAGTCAAAAGTTGAAACCGGGCTGCTCCCTTGCAGGATTCCCATGCGCAGACGAGAATTCATTAGGTAATATTTCAAAAAGATGAACCCAGGAGGTTAAGAAGATGGCTGCAGAAATAACCAAGGTGTACAAAGAACAGATCCCGTCAGCGCGTTTGATCGGCAAACGGTATACGGACGAGCATCGAAATGCGGCAGGAAGCTTCGCGGACCAATGGGAAGAATGGTTCGCCAATGGTTGGTTCGAAAAGATCGGGCAGCTTGGTTGTTTGCCGGAATCGGAGGATGCTTCTTACGGTCTTATGCGAATGAACGGGATTCAGTTTGAATATTGGATCGGTTTGCTTTTCCCGAAGCATACCGAAGTGCCGGAAGGATTTGACCATGCGGATCTGGAAGAAGGCGCTGCGGGGATATGTTGGTTATATGGCAAGGATAACGGGGAGCTATTCGGTATGGATCCCCATAAACGATGCATGGCGAAAATCGCCGAACAAGGCTGGAGCTTGGGCGAGAACCCGTGGTTCTTTGAACGTTATCATCCCGTCCGTTTCATGACGCCGGATGAGCAGGGGAATATCATCTTGGATTATGGCGTTTATTTGAAATGAGACGTTCGATTCGCTAGGCATGAATGAGAGCCGCTCCAATGGAGTGGCTCTTAACCGTTCTTTCGATTCAGTTAAACAAACTACACGCCAGACTCGAGCTCGCTGTTTCTGTGGAGATGCATGAAGCGCTTAGCCTCTGCTCACGAATTTCTTCGCATTGTCTACGTCCAGCTTTTTAACATGTTGAGTTAATAGATTCTTGTCACTGACGATCCAGGTGTGATTGTTGGAGTTGCGTCTTCGATTCGCTAAGAAATGATACGGACTGCCCGAGTATATTCTATAGTTACGAGCTATACAATCAGCACAAAATTGGACGCACTCGCTGCGATTTTGATTCGGGAATGATACTTGATCGAATACATGCCGTTTAATCAGCATGGTCGCGCCTTGTACAAGGGGAACCCATTGATTGGACATGTTAGGGTAACGGTGGAGAAGAGCTTTTTGTCCGGCAAGCTGCATGAAGTGCGCTCTCTTTCCTACAATATCAGCGCGAGTCTTGATCATGAGACGGACGCTTTCGTTCAAATAATCAGGTGCGTAATAGTCATCATCATCAAATTTAGCAATGAGGCCGTGTTTGGAGGTCTTTACTCCATAATTAAGGCAGCTGCCGAGAGATAATCGTTCCGGTTTGCTATATATTCTGACGTTGCGATATGACTTGGCTGCCATTTGATATTCCGGTAGCTTGAGACTGCTATGATTTAAGATGACGATTAACTCTTTGTTCCTGTAATTCTGTCTGGCGTAATTTTCCAACAGATTGTACAGGCATTCCGGTCTTTTGGTGCAGGTGATGATCGATACGGCAGGCTGTGATGGGGATGATGACCGGTGCCTCATGCTGGACCGCCTCCGGTCGTCCGCTGTACCAATTTTTTGAAATCTCGCACATCCGGAACTTTAGGGTGCTTGGCCATGAGTTCCCGATCGCTAATGATCCATGTATGACCGGATGAATTTTTCCGCCGCACTGCCGTAAAATGATACTTGTTGCCGGAATAGACTTTGAAGCCCTTGCTTTTACTTCTTGTACAAAAAAGATCGTCTTCACCGACGTTTTGATTCGGAAAGCGCACTTTGTTAAAGACGTTCTTCTTAAAAATGAGCGTAGCCCCCGGCAGCATGGTTACGGTTCGATTTTCATCGTTAGGAAACCGTAGAATTAGTGTTTTGGAGCCTTGTAAATACATATAATGTGCACGTTTCCCTATAATATCGGCGTTCGATCTTCTTAACGACTTCAGGCTGTCCGACAAATAGTGGGGGGCGTAATAGTCGTCATCATCGAATTTGGCAACGATGCCGTATTTCGTTTTGCTTACGGCGTAATTTAGGCACGCACCCAAAGTGACATGCTCCGGCATGCGGTAGATTTGTATGTTTCGATGCTTGTTGGCTATTTGCTGGTAAGGAGAGAGGGCGATTGTACTATCGTTGACAACGATAATGAGCTCTTTCTTGGCATGGGATTGTCTAGCGAAATTATGGAACAGGTTTTTAATATAATTAGGGCGATTCGTACAGGTAATAATGGATACGCCTTGCGTTTTGGATAAATTGTTGAAGCTTGCTGCCATTACATCACTCTCCTTATCTATGAGGATAATTCCTATATCACAATAGAGTATGTAAAGTATAAATAGAGGTAACGGCATTACGACTCGACCAACTTTTAAAATTTTATAGAAGGAGGGCATTGCATTACAGACCTTGATTATCTATAATGGATGTCATAAGTCCGTAATATGATTCGTCCTTGGCATTCTTTCTTGGGCAAAGAGGAAATAAACAAGAAGTCATGTCTTCTTGCGTTCATATTATGGACATTAAAGATCCAGAAAGGTGATGGTGTGCATGACGGAGCAATTGCATGATGTCGTTATTATCGGCGGAGGTCCGGCAGGATTGAATGCTGCGCTGGTATTGGGAAGAGCGAGGAAAGACGTGGTGTTGATTGACGAAGGAAAGCCGCGAAACAGGGTTACGCGGGAAACCCACGGTTTTCTTACGAGAGACGGCACAAGCCCATCGGAGTTTCGCCGCATTGCAAGAGAACAGATTACCGCCTATCCCTCCGTTAGCTTCGTAGAGAATACAGCTGCCGCCGTGGCGGGAGTTGACGGAGATTTCCGGATTACCACGGAAGAGGGAACGGTAGTCCGCAGTAAAAAGCTGCTGTTCGCCGTTGGGAAGAAGGACAGCCCGCTGGATATCAGCGGATTAGCCGACGTATACGGAAAGAGCGCCTTCGTCTGCCCTTACTGCGATGGATGGGAGCTGCGGGATCAACCGCTCGTCGTCATTGCCAAGGGTGCGGGGGCGCTGCATTTAGCCAAAGTGATCGCAGGGTGGAGCGACCGGTATGCCATCTGTACGAACGGACCGGATGAACTGACGGATGAACAACGGCAGGAATTAAAGGATCATGACGTCCCTCTGTTCAACTCCCCGATACAGCGCATTGAATCGAACGAGGGGATGGTACGGCACGTTGTATTGGAGGACGGAGCGGTTATTCCGTGCACGGGCATCTTTTTCGCGCCGAAGCTGGTCCCTGGTTCTGAATTGCCGGCGGCTGTAGGCTGTGATATCAACGAAGGCGGAAGTGTGGTCATTGATGCCTTCGGTAAAACAAGCGTGCCGGGCATCTACAGTGCCGGCGATGCAGCCACCGAGATGTATCAGGCCATTGCGGCCGCTTCGATGGGAGCCCTGGCAGCGGCCGCCATCAACGGCGAGCTGCTTAACGAACAATGGAATCGTTAAACTATGAGAGGCAGGCTTTGGTTAGCATCCAAGCCTGTTTTTTCGTTCCTAGGGGATTTTTTAATTCTAAATCATTCTTACACTCCGAATTGGGGTCATTTATCGGCTATGATGAAATTATTAAGTACAAGGAAGGGTGTTTACGATGAGAACAACCATGGAGTTTATCATGAATCAAGTTTGGAGGGATATGAATAATTAACCCTCCGGCATAATGGAGGAGAGCGAATTGAATTCTCGGACCAAGAAATTTTTATCCTATTATAAACCCTACCTGGGGTTATTATTTGCAGATTTGGCATGTGCTTTTGTTGTCTCGGCCATTACGCTTACGCTTCCGCTCTGTATACGATACATCACCATCAACGTGCTGGAAGGGAATTCTCAAAGCCCGCTGATTCAAATCTATGCGGTGGGTGCCGTCATGCTGGCCATGGTCATCATCCATACTCTGTGCGATATGTTCATTTCATACAAAGGACATATGATGGGGGCTTATATGGAAAGTGACATGAGACGGGAGCTGTTTGACCATTTTCAGAAGCTGTCCTTTGGATTTTACGATGAGCACAAAACCGGGCAGCTTATGACACGGACCACCAATGACATTCTGTCGCTGACCGAATTGTATCACCATGGTCCCGAAGATATCGTCATTTCCGTTCTGAAGTTTCTGGGTGCATTCATCATCTTAATGTATATCGACGTGAAGCTTACCCTGATCGTGTTTCTCTTTCTCCCGGTCATGGCCGCGTTTGCATTTTATTTTAATAAGAAGATGAATGTGGCGTTGCGGGTAAGCAAGGACCGGATCGAGGATATCAATGCACAGGTAGAGGATTCTCTTTCGGGTATCCGCGTGGTGAAGTCTTTTACGAACGAACATATAGAGAAGGGGAAATTCGCCTATGCCAACAAGCGGTTCGTTGATAGCAGAAGGGAAGGGTATAAGAGCGAAACGTACTTTCACGAAGGGCTGGTCGGTTTTACCCAACTTATTACGATAACCGTTATTGTGTTCGGCGGAGCCGCAATCGTGGATGCCTCGCTGGAACTGGCGGATTTGCTGACTTTTTTCTTATGCATCGGCATTCTGATCGAACCGATCCAGCGCCTGGTTAATTTCGCCAGACTGTACCAGGAAGGCATTACGGGTTTTGACAGGTTCATGGAGATCCTGGAGGTAGAACCCGATATCGAGGATGCCGATTTTGCCGAGACGATCACGCAGGTTCAGGGGAACATCGAGTTTCAGAATGTCAGCTTCAGATACAAGGACCGCTATGGATTCGTGCTGAACCAGGTATCGCTGAACATCAAGCCTGGCGAGTATGTTGCTCTGGTTGGTCCCTCAGGCGTAGGCAAGACCACGCTGTGTTCGCTGATTCCGCGTTTCTATGAAGTAAGTGAAGGACGCATACTGCTGGATGGGCGCGATATCCGGGAGATTACGCAGCACTCTTTAAGAAAAAATATCGGGATCGTGCAGCAGGATGTATATTTGTTTGCCGGCTCCGTCTACGATAACATCCGGTATGGCAACATGGAGGCTAGCGAGGACGAGATCATCGCAGCAGCCAAAAGAGCGAATGCCCATGATTTCATCATGGCATTGCCGGACGGTTATGATACGGATATCGGGCAGCGCGGCGTCAAGCTCTCCGGAGGACAGAAGCAGCGGCTGAGCATTGCGCGTGTGTTCCTGAAGGACCCGCCGATCCTCATATTGGACGAAGCGACCAGCTCCCTGGACAATGAAAGCGAAAGAGCGGTCCAAGATTCGCTGGAACGGTTAAGCGATAATCGAACAACGCTTGTCATCGCTCATCGGTTGACAACGGTACGGAATGCCCAGCGAATCGTCGTATTGTCCGAGGACGGGATCCAAGAACAGGGCACGCATGAAGAATTGCTTGCCCGTCAAGGCGCTTATGCGAATTTATATCATATGCAATTGACAATATAAGCATGGAAGAAAGGCGATTTGTGAACGGTTCAAGCACCGTCAGCAAATCGCCTTGTCTTGTTAGATGAATCATGTTATGAAGCTGCCACATGCGTGGTATACATTGCACGCGGAAGGGGATTTAGCCTTGCAGCGTTTTGCCCGGCTGTTGTTCTTCCACTTCCTTGATGGCATTGTCTTCATCCTGCACGTTCTCTTTCGAAGAGCTAAACCATCCGATCACGGCAATCAGCACGAGAACGATGTAGAAGGAAGCCTTCCAGATCGAGCTCTCAGGGAAGTGATGGTCGATTAGGGCTACATCAGGATGTGCAAGGGTAATCACCGCAAGCTTGACGCCTACCCAACCAACAATCAGAAATGCCGCCACTTCCAGACCTGGACGCTGCTGCAGCAATTTTACGAAGTAGGATGCCGCAAAGCGCATGATGATCAAACCAATGAATCCGCCCAGGAAGATGACGATGAATTGACCTCCATCCAGGCCGCCGATGTTCGACAATCCGCTTGGAGGCAATGCAACCGCCAACGCAACGGCTGCGAGGATCGAGTCTACGGCAAACGCGATGTCCGCCACTTCGACCTTGAAGACGGTCATCCAGAAGCCGGATTGCTTCTTGGGCTTGTCCGGTTTCGGTTTTGCGTCTTCCGTCGGTTTTTTGCCTTTAATAAAGTGTTTCAACGTGTGATTGATCGAAATGTAGAGAAGATAGAGTGCGCCGATGGCTTGTACCTGCCATACATCCACCAGGAACGAGATTAAGAACAGCGATCCGATCCGGAACACAAAGGCTCCGAGCAGCCCGTAGAATAAAGCCTTTTTGCGCTGGTTCTCCGGTAAATGTTTGACCATGATGGCAAGGACCAGCGCATTATCCGCCGCCAGCAATCCTTCCAGTGCGATGAGCACTAACAGCACCCATCCATACTCCAATAAAAGCTCCATGCCATTTCCTCCTTGTCGTATTATTGAAGGCACAAAAAAGACCTCCACCGGCAGGTGAAGGTCTTTTGAAATCAAAAAGAGACCTTCACCACAGAGTGTGTGGTAAAGGTCTCGCAAACAACGTATCGTTGCCAACAAAGCCGGGGACATTTCCCGTAATGACGACTTTGCTGTGACAGCTACTCCCCTTTAATCACGTTCCTGCATAACTGATATCGCCCTCAGTTAAGCCGTGATATAAAGATATAAATTTTTTAGAGATAAGTCAAGCTTTTTTACTTGAATTCAGCGGAATAGGACTCCAACGCAACGGGTCTGTTTTTCATGGCTGACCGTTTTCTGAAGTTCACATCCACGCTGGATAGAACAACGCTAAGAAGGACAAGCACAGCTCCGGCATACTGATTGGAATCCATGACCTCGTTGGCAAACCAGTATCCGAACAGCGCGGCGAATACAGGTTCCAGCGAAAATACGAGACCCGTTCGGGTGGCGGTTGTATACTTCTGGGCGATCGTCTGGAAGATGAACCCCAATCCGCTGCATACAACGCTGAGGATCAGGACAGCCGTCCATGAGTCGGTGGAGCTTGGCCATGCCGGTGTTTCCAAGAGAAGTGACGAGAGGAACGCATACAATCCGGTAAATCCCAGCTGCAGGATGCCGAGGCTTAACGCGTCGACCTTCTGCGCAGCCGTGCTGACGATATTGATATGAAGCGCATAACATAATGCCGCAGCTATGCAGAACAGGTCCCCGATCTTAAACGCAAAAGGGAGCTGGATGGTCAGCAGCGCGATGCCCGTTAAGGCCAGCAAAATACTGACGATCAGTTTCTTCTCTATTTTTTTCTTAAAGAGGAACGTATGTATCAATGGGACAAACACCACCGTTAAGCTGATCAGAAACCCGGCATTGGATGCTGTCGTTGTTTTCAGGCCAAAGGTCAAGGCAGTGAACATGATAAACAATATAAAGCCCAGGAGCATGGCGTAACGGATCGTCTTCAGGTTAACCCGGCGCATGCGCGGGAAAAAAATCGCTCCTGCAAGCATAAAGGCCAATCCAAATCGTAGGGCTATCAAATTGAACGCTCCCATCGAATCCAGTCCCATTTTCATAAAAAGATAGGAAGAGCCCCAGCACATGGTGATTAACAAAATCATAAGATCGGCCTTCAGCGGTTTCAAGTTCTTTTCCTCCTTCAAGTGATTGAACAGAATCAGTATACTCACGTACAATAGACAAGTAAAACGAATGTTCTTAATAATAAACATGAGTAAAATTCATGTATAAAATATGGCCGGAGGATTCCCTATGAGTATTAATAAATTCAAAGTTCTAGTAAAGGTCGTCGAGCTCGGTAGCTTGACCAAAGCCGCCGAAGTGATGGGATTTACGCAGTCCGGCGTCAGCCATATGATCAACAGCCTGGAAGATGAGTTCGGCTTCTCGCTGCTGATTCGAAACCGTTCAGGCGCGAAGCTGACGACCAATGGCGAGGAGATCGTGAAGACGATGCGGGAAATATTGAAATGGAACGAGCATTTGGAGCAGCAGGTGGCTTCCATTCATGGAATCGAGCTGGGAACCATTCACATTGGTACCTTTACCAGCGTCGGCGTTCATTGGCTGCCTGGGATTATCCAGGATTTCCAGCAGGATTATCCCCATATCGAGATTCGTTTGGTCGAAGGAGATTACCGGGAGATTGAGGATTGGATCGCGGAGGGCAAGATTGATTGCGGCTTTCTGTCACTTCCGACATGGGATACATTCGATGCGATTCCTCTGCATCAAGACCCGATGCTCGTACTGCTGCCAGTGGAACATCCGCTTAGCTCCGAGGACTCCATTGCCTTAGCCCAAATTGAGAATGAACCGTTTATTATGCCCAGCAAAGGCTCTGATTACGATGTGAACCGGGTGCTGGAGAAAGCCCCGACCAAGCCGGATATCAAATATACGCTTGGAGACGATTATGCCATTATGGCCATGGTGGAGAAGGGCCTGGGCATCAGCATTCTTCCCGAACTTGTGCTGCGAGGGCAGCGGCGGAATATACGGCTGATCGAATTGAAGGAGAAGAGCTTCAGATCGCTTGGCATTGCGGTAAGCTCCTTGCGGGAAGTATCTCCGGCAACGAAACGATTCTTGAATTACGTTAAAAGTTACCCGAAGCTGTAGCTACCAGACGGGTGCGATATGAAGCTCATACCCAGCTTCCAGGCTCTATTACAAGGCAAGAGCTTCGTTCATGTTATTTCATTACATAAAACAATCCGTGTCACAAAATCGCTTGTTGGAATTGTTATATAGGTAAACACAGAAGGAGGTGAGCTCGCTTGCAGCCAACCATCCCCGGGGAAGCGGAAGGAAAGAGAGAAGCCATTGAAGCGGTTGTAGAACAAGTCAAAACAGGAGATAAACACGCATACCAAGCGATCATCCTCCAGTTTGAGCGGCAGATGTACACGTACTGCTACTATATTCTGAAGAATCATGCGGAGACCGAAGATGCGGTGCAAGAAATATTTATTCGTGCCTATGTACATCTTCATCAGTACAAGAGACAGGTGTCTTTCTCCGCCTGGTTGTATAAAATGGCCTATCATCATTTGATCAATATCAAAAAGAAGCAGAGCCGTTTTCTTAACCTGATTGAGCATTACAAGGAACAACAGCCGGTTATGCAAATATCTCAGCACGAGCCGGTTGTGTACGAGCTGTTAGCCTACTTGACGGGAGAAGAACGACACATATTGCTGCTGAAGGCCGTTGAACAGTATACCTTTGAGGAAATCAGCGACATTATGGGACTCAAGTCGGCAACGATACGAAAGAAGTATGAACGGTTACGACGTAAACTGATGGACCGAATAAGCCAAAAAGGAGAGGTAGCACGTGGGACAATCGCCAAAACAAACGGAATTCGCTGAAATGAACGTACTAGAAGATATGATTCGAGAATCGTCTTTACCGAAGAGTAGCATGAGCTATCAAATTATGAACAGGATTGGAGAACGTGAAATGACAAGGACAAGAACATCTTCCAAAAGAAAACCGAACGTTTTAAAAAGAACAATACTCGTTGCATCCGCAGCTGCTGTGCTGGGAGGAAGCGTAATCGGGTCAGGATTTGTATCGCCGGTCATGGCAGCAACCCTGAAGCAAATCCCAGTGCTCGGCGTGTTATTCGAAGGAACCAGCGAAGATGCAGTGAAAGCTGCTATAGAGCAAGGGATTCTATCCGAACCTAACTTGAGCGTAACTCACGATGGCGTGACGTTGAAGGTAGCTGACGTTCTATATGATGGAACCCGGTTGTCCTTTATTCTGGAGCGCGAGGGCGTGAATTTACCGAGTACAGCTTCTCCGTATTTTAGCAAAGACACTAAATTCATCGGTAATCCCGATAGCGAGTATATTAAGTCGAGGACAGTAGCTAAGGAAGATCAGGAAAAAGGCTATATCGAAAGACCGCGAATCCTAGTAGACGGACAAGAAGTGGCGATGGACGAAGGGAACTTTGGAGATTATCCGCAACAGGACAATGCCTATATCGTTGAGCTTACCAAAGGTCTGAAATTACCCGATCAATTCGAGCTGACTATTCAGGCCAACGTAACTCAAGTGAATGAAACCTTTGAATTCAAGGTCCCTGTGAATGTCACTAATAAATCGGTTGTCGTGAAGCCGGACCAGGCTACGAAATCGGATGGACCATTCAGTTATACCGTCAAGCAATTGGATATTTCACCGGTATCGACCCGCTTGGTTCTGGACAGTAAAGGCGAGGTGCCGGCTTCTGCAGAGCAAACAGGCGATTACAGCGCCAGCATGGTTTATTACGAGCTGGTGGATGATCAAGGGAATGTGCTGACTCCGCGGAAGTTCGATTACTTTAACAGCAAGCCGGAGACCGAATATCATATCGATCAACTGTACAGTCCTGTAAACGGAACTCCGAAATCCATCACGATTAAACCGTTTACCCTGACCGTAAACAACAAGGATTGGAGCATAGTCGGTCAAGGGAAGGACAGCTTCGGAGATAAAACATATCTGACGGATCTGGAACTGACCATTCCGGTTCAGCCATAACAACGAGTGCAAGAATAGGGGGCCAAAAGATCTTAGATCTTGCGGGAGGCCCTCTTGATCAAAACAGAAGCCATAGCGGTGTGTCGGGAATAACTTCCTGAGCACCGCCATGGCTTTATTTGACACACTTTCTGTTTATGAGAAGCCGTACGTCAAGCACCTAAATCTACGTTTGGGACGGCCTCTCTTTCATCATTCTGGCTTAAGTTTCGGCCCGAAATGTTTTGCCTAACGGGTTGCCAAGGCCGTAATAATGCCGGAAATTATAGATTAGCGGGCTCCATTGGTCGGGATTAATGTGATGGTCATTCCAAATGATGTTGCTATGGGCGTGTACATGGATCGCCTGTGTTTCGACAATAGCAAACATGGAAGAATAGTCAGGAATCCGGATATTTTTCACGGTGGCCTCGATTTGAATGGGGCACTCCATGATGCGAGTAGGCTTTACGGCAACAGAATCCGCAGGCGTTAACTTACATACTGCATATTTATCTTTTTCATATGTAAAACCGTTCTTTGCCTTATCCTCAGGAACCGGATATTTTCCTGTATGAGGGGCTAACTGCTCAACATTTTCCCATATGGAAGGGTCAGGAAGGTTGATGACACATTCCGGATGTCTTTCCAAGTTCTCTATCGCTTTACCCCCGAGTCCGATTCCTAGAATAATGTAATCTCCGAGCGCCCATGAAGAGGATATGGGACTAATATTTACGGTATCATCTTCATTTAGGGTATTGAGTAAAACAACCGGGGTTCCATAGTAAAGTATTTTCGGTTTAATAATATTTGTGCCTATCTTGCCAGTAACTTCCTTCATAAAAAGATTCCTCCCAAATGATCTGTTCTATCCAAAATCATTGTAAAATAGAAAAGATTCGATGCTCATCGAAATGTGGATTACATGAGGAGGGATACAGATGCATGCGAATCCAAATGCAGCCTTGGTAGCATCACTCGTTAGTGAGGCATCGAGAGCGGCCATATTAACCGTCTTATTGGATGGGCGTTATCACCCGGCAAGCGAACTGGCGTACATGGCAAAAATAAAACCGCAAACGGCCAGCTTCCATTTATCGAAAATGGTAGCGGCGAATCTGGTCACCGTCGAACAACAGGGAAGACATCGTTATTACGGAATACAGAATCAGGAGGTTGCCCAGGCCATGGAGACACTTCTATCCATAACGCCTCCTGTCGAAATAAGGTCATTGAACCAAGCTTCCGAGACTGAAGCCATACGTCGGGCAAGGACTTGCTACGATCATCTAGCGGGGAATTTGGGAATCCAATTGACGAATTCGCTGCTAAGCGCCGGGGTCATATCCGAAGTGGAAGATCAATATATGGTTACAGAAAAAGGGGAGAACTTTTTCAAGGAATTTCAGATTGATCTGAGTCGTGTTAAGCGCAAACGCCGCTCTTTCACGCATCGATGCCTGGATTGGAGTGAAAGACGCCATCACCTGGCCGGGGCATTGGGACATGCCCTGCTAGATAGGTTGCTCGAGTTACATTGGATACAACGCGTTCCAAGAACAAGAGCCATAACGATCACGACCGAAGGTAAGAAGGGCTTGAAGAAAACATTCGATATTGACGTGGAGTAGGAACGTGGCTTAGATATAGTCATATGGCTCAGATAGACTTATGGATGCAGTAAAATAAAAAGAACTGTCCTCGCCTCATCCGAAGATGAAGGGGACAGTCCTTGATTCAGAAATTAACGCAGTGTTTTCAATGCTCCGCTCCATGCAAGCACTTGGTCAAGCATGCCGTTCAGGTTGACGAGATGCAGATCAGCCGGTTTAAACACGGAGCCATTCTCGAAATCCGTGAATAACGAAAGTGCTGGGTGTACACGAACATCCGCTACGGACAATTCGCCCAGAATTCCACGCAAATGTTCGGCAGCACGAGCGCCGCCAACCGAACCATAACTTACGATACCTGCAGCTTTGTTGTTCCATGGCTCACGAGCAAAATCGAGTGCATTTTTCAAAGAGCCAGAAATACTGTGGTTGTATTCTTGTACGATGAATACAAAGCCATCAAGACTATTCAGCTTGTTGTTCCAAGCCGTCGCTTGCTCTGTAGCATCAGCTTCACCCAAAAGCGGGAGCTTGTAGTCAGCGATATCAACGATTTCGTAGTTTGCATCTCCGCGCTCGTCAGCGATACGTTTAACCCATTCACCTACTTGCGGACTTAAACGACCTTGACGGGTACTGCCTAAAATAATACCGATATTCAATTTGGACACTGTTCTTACCTCCCGATTATTCTGAATATATTGTGATCATGGTGTGCTTGTTATTTTGCATGTGCTAATCATAATCTTAGTGGGTTATCTTTGTCAAGCAGCTTACTAAAAGTTTGTGTAAAATTTTCTGAGTTTTTTTCCATCCATGGACGGGTGGATATTCACCTGAAATCGGATGCTGTTTTGTACCGCACAGGCAGCTGCGATGTTATACTGGTCATGTGCCTTGGATCCAACTTTTTCGTCCCGGGATATCACGCGTTATTCAGCAATTAACGTACATATGAAGATTGGAGAGGTGAAGCAAGAATGGAACTTAGACAATTAAGAACCGACGAGTTTGAGATCAGCACGAAATTATCCGAATATGCCTTTCAATATACGCTAACGACAGAGCAGCGCGAGTCCAATCAAAAACATTTTAAACCGGAGAACTTCTGGGGGATTTTTGATGGGGAAGAGCTGCAAGCGAAGCTGACCATCATCCCGCTGCAAGTGTATTTGCATGGAAATCAATTCGATATGGGCGGTATTGCCGGTGTGGCAACATGGCCGGAGAACCGCAGACAGGGACATGTATCCACCTTGCTCAAGCATGCATTGCAAGAGATGAAGAGTAAAGGCCAGACTCTTTCCTTCCTGCATCCGTTTTCGATCCCGTTCTATCGTAAATTTGGCTGGGAACTTTACGCGGAATATAAAAAGTACATCATCCCGGTGTCTAAATTCCCGCGTAAGGTGGAAGTGCCTGGCCGCATTGTAAGAGGCGTAACCGATATTCCAACGCTGGACGGCATGTATCAAGCCTATGCCAGCCGCTATAACGGTACGCTTGTGCGGGATGAAGCATGGTGGACAAGATCCGTGCTGCAGGGGGACAGTCATAGCGTTGTTTATTATTCAGCTGAAGGCAAACCGACGGGTTATGCGTTATATGAGCTAAAAGACAAAGAACTGGTGTGCGACGAATTTGTTTTCCTGAATGAAGAAGCCCGAAGCGCGCTCTGGACTTTTTTTGCAAACCATGATTCCAGGATCGAGCAGGTGACCATGACGATGGTGCCGACGGATGACCAGCTGCCCTACATGCTGCCGGATCCCCGCGTTACCCGGGAAACGGTCCCATACTTCATGGCCCGTATCGTGGATTTACAATTCTTCGTGGAGCAGTATGCATTTGAAGCGGGCCGGGGAGCTGTCCTGACCATCGAGGTGGAGGATTCCGCAGCGCCTTGGAATGCAGGCCTGTGGAGGCTGTCGGTGAATGGGGAGGGGAAAGCGGAGCTGTCAGAGCTCCCAGCCGATCGAGGGGAGCAGGCGGACCTGTCTACCGACATTCAGACACTGTCGGCCTTGTTTACCGGATATAAAAGACCGCAGGCACTGTATTCCATCCACCGCCTGACCGGAGATGCCAAGGCTGCCGCACAACTGGAAACGATGATTCCTGCAGGCCAAACCTACCTCATGGATTTCTTTTGAGAAAGGGATAGACTTGGTGCTCCGGAAGAGTATCGTCGCATTCACTTTGTCGTTAGAATATATGAAACACATAAAAAAGCCTGGGAATCAGGCTTTTTTTGCGTTGTGATCATCTAAGGATATAAGTTCAATCCTGAACCTCTTTTTTGGTGAATACATAGAGCTTTCCGTCATCCCCATACTCCGCGTATGCGATATCCTCCAAGGATTCAAAACCTTGTTCCCGCGCTTTCGATTGAATCTCATCGTGTTCGATGTGCTTGCCCAGCATGGATTCCTCGAGCAGCCTTCCCTTGTCGACAACCGTTACCGTAAAGGGATCCGGCTTGGCTTCGATGCCAAGATCCTGGGCCGTCGGCGGCTCGTATTCGGGTTTGCGCATGACGGATAGCGAGCCGTCCGTTTCCAGAATGGCGTATTTGACTTCGGTTAATGAGAAAATATTTTGCCGTCTGAGCATGGACAACAGCTGTTTATATTCCATGTCGTATTTATCGAGCAGCTTTTGGTTGAGCTTTCCGTTATCGATCAGAAGAACCGCCCGTCCTTCCGTTAAATAGCCGAACTTGACAAAGTGCGTGGTTGCCTTCTCGAAGAGGAAAGACATGGTTGTCCATAACGCTAAAGCGAATAACAAATGGGACAATTTTACTTTATCATCATAGAGGCTTGCCCCAACGATTTCACTCAGGATTAAGGAGGATAAGAAGTCAAGCGGTGTAAGCTGACTGATGGTTTTGCGCCCAGTAACAAACGTGATGATCCATAGTCCGAAAAAGCTGATGATCAGTTTGACTCCTAAATCGATAAACATATCCATGGACACCCCTCCTTCGGAAGCAGTGTAATTGGTAAGTTATTAAACGTTTTCGCTTCGCGCAGAAACAAGGGAGATTTATCCGGTTAGGGTTTTCATTGACGCCATAAACAACTTTCAGTAATCGATCTTTATGGATGAAAGCTGCTGGTTAATGAACTTAACCCTGTCAAGTAGACAACCTTAAAAAGCAGCCTTAAGCAACCTTAGTTCGGTACTCAATTGGACTAAGGTTGTTTAGTTTTTGT